>JAZDCZ010000417.1:0-2158 GCA_036679605.1 Gemmatimonadota bacterium | reverse complement strand
TCCTACATTCCGCGGAATGATTTCGGCATTTCTTTTGTTTCGGCGTGTGATCGAGGACAGGTTTCGGCATGACGTCGAAGACGTAACGTTCGGCGGCCAGCGACTCGCGAATACTGTCGATCGCAATGGTAGCTTAGCCGTTTTCGCTCTTTAGTCCAGAATTGTGGATAAGCTCGATCGCGTTGTGTAACGAGTTACGACGAGCCCTTTTGGCGTAAGTCCAGAAACGCTTGACTTACGTCATTTTGTTTATTTGTGCGACTTTTCTCGGACTGGTTTATTCCAGCCTTATCGGCGATGACTCCGCGGTGCTCGGAACGAAAAGATCTCATCCGCGGAGGCGTCACATGGCCGATTTCCGAAACATCAGACTCCAATCACTGCAGGTCGGGGCCGTCCCGATCGTCGCCCGCTTCCTCGAACGCTTGGATCTCGAACGGATCCTGCATACGCATCTGGCCCCCAAAACCCTTGGAAGACCGGCCCGGGTGCCCCCGGCCCGAGTGCTGGCCGTTCTGGTTACCAATGTCCTGCTGTCGCGCCGACCTTTATATGCCATCCCGGCTTGGCTGCGACGATACGTGCCCGGTCACTTCCGATTGACCAGTGAACAACTCTCCTGCTTCAATGACGATCGCCTGGGCAGAACGCTCGACCTGCTCTTCGAGGCCGAACAGGCGTCTTTGGTAACCTCGCTGGTATTGCGAGCCATCGACAAGTTCGATGTCCAGCTCTCCCAGTTGCATAACGACTCGACCACCGTCACCTTTTGCGGGGCGTATCGACATCAGGAAGCCGACCGTGACCGTGCCCCCTGGATCACCTTCGGATTCAATAAAGACCATCGACCCGACCTGAAACAACTGGTCTACGAACTGACCATCAGTGCCGACGGCGCCGTGCCCCTGCACTTCAAGACCCATGACGGCAACGTCACCGACGACCAGACCCATCGCAATACCTGGAGCGTCCTACGCGACTTGGTGGGTCATCCGGACTTCTGTTATGTGGCCGACTCCAAGCTCTGCGTGAGCGATACTCTCAAGTTCATCGCCGGCCAAGGCGGAACCTTTATTACCGTGCTTCCCCGGACTCGGGCCGAGGACGGCTGGTTCAAGAGATATCTGTGCGCCAACGTCATCGATTGGCAAGAAGTCCGGCGCGGACCCGATCCGCGCAAAAGGAGCGGGGAAGACATTGTCTACCACGGATTCGAAAGCCCGCAGCACTCCAAGGAAGGCTTTCGTATTCTGTGGTACAAAAGTTCGCAGAAACTCCAGCAGGACCAGTGTCGACGTTTCGAACGCATCGCCACCGCGCGCCGAAAGATCGACGCCTTGGGGATGCGGAGCGGACGTCACGCCTTCAGGTGCGAGGATAAAGCCCGCCAGGCAGCCGGCGAGATCCTCGAAAAGTATGCCGCGGGTCGTTACTTGAAGGTGAGGGTCGAAACCCGCGAGCAGGACGGCCACCAACAGATTGGACCGGGTCGGCCCGGCCCCGACACCCGCTATCGCCGAGTGGTGATCCGGACCGTCGTCTTCGTGATCCACGAAGATGCCGAGGCCATTACGGCCGACGCTTTAGCCGACGGCCTCTTTCCGCTGATCACCAACAGTAAGTCGTTGACCCTTGCCGAGGCATTGAACAAATACAAGTATCAGCCTTTTCTGGAAAAGCGGAACGAGCAGCTCAAGAGCGTCCTGGACGTGGCTCCGGTCTTCCTGAAACGGCCCGCGCGCGTTGCTTCGTTGCTGTTGGTCTATTTCATCTCGCTGCTGGTTTATGCATTGATCGAACGTGAGGTGCGCCGTCAGATGAAACGCCGTGAAATCTCGTCGTTGCAACTGTATCCCGAGGAGCGTCCTTGCCGGCGTCCGACGGCCGATCTGGTCCTGAGTCTCTTTGCGGAGCATCGTCGCCATCGCCTGATCGACGCCGACGGCCATGTCCACCGGACGTATTACGACCCACTGCCAACAGAGGCGCTGACGCTGCTGGATCTCCTCGGCGTAGATCCCACACCCTACGGTGTCGCATGACACTTCCGAGCAACGTCCGGGAAATCCGCAAACATTGTGCGGAATGTGCGTTACATTGTTGCGTAGCGTGCCATTTGGTCAAGATAGCGTGCCACGCAAGACGCAAATTCGTGAAG
>JAZDCZ010000416.1:0-8511 GCA_036679605.1 Gemmatimonadota bacterium | reverse complement strand
CAACGAATATGAATCGATGCGCGACTTCGTTCTGAACTCTTCGGTCACCTTCGCCAGTTGCATAGCCCACTCGACGGCATCGGTGCTGTCTAGCGGAGATCGACAAATGGCCAACCAATCGCTGAAGATGGCGCGAGCGCAACACGGAGACGATATCGCGTACTTGCTCATGCAGGACCAAGGGGGGCAAGTGCTGGCGAGCACCGTTCCCGAGGTAGACGGTACGGCCTTGAGCGATCCGATCTCCCAAGTCGCTCTACACAGCGATGAACTCATCGTTCAGGATCCCCCCGATGAAGAATTGGGTCTCGCTTTGTACAATGAGTCGGTCTACGACGTAGCCGTACCGATTCTCGACCACGGTAAGCGTGTGGCGACGCTACGCCTCGGAGTCTCCTCGGCCGGTATTCGGTCCCGTGTTGGCAACGTCATCTTCCGCGGAGCGTGGATGGCCGCGCTGGCATTGTTCGCAGGCATGTTACTAGCCATCGCCGTCGATCGAAAAATGCACCGTTCCTTCAGAGAACTCATCGGCGTGACTAGAAGCATCGCCGAGGGAGACCTCGAGCGGCGGGTCTCCATCGATACGGGCGATGAACTGGAAGAACTTGGCCATACTTTCAACGATATGACTGAGCAACTTGCAGCGTCTCGACAAGAACTCCGCCAATGGGGAGAAGCCCTCGAGCAAAAAGTCGAGACCCGCACGCACGAACTCGAAGAGGAGCGGCAGAAATTATCAGCAATCGTCGGCGGCATCGGCGCTGCAACCCTGCTCCTGGATGACCAACAAAATATCCAGTGGGCGAACCAGACCGCATACGAATGGTTCACCCAGAGCCTGAATTTGCCGGCTCTACCCTGCAATGCACCTGCCGACTCTAGCCACGGTCGTTGCCAGGGCTGTGCGACCGCGAAAGTGGTCCACTCGGGCAAGGTCCAACAGTGCGATACGGTTTTTCAAACCGTCGACGGTAAACGACGTAACTTCCGTATTACAGCCTCCCCTGTTCTCGATCATGAGGGCAAAGTCACTCAGGTCGTGGAACTCATTCAGGACGTTACCGAGGAACGCCGAATGGAGCAGCAACTCTTGCAAGCCAGCAAGATGGTCGCCGTGGGTGAACTCGCCTCGGCCGTGGCACACGAAATCAACAATCCGCTCGCTGTCATCGCAGCCAGCGTTGAACGTATGCAACGTACACCCCTGGATGCGGACCCAGCCGCCACGCGCGCCAAATACAAAGGCTATCTGGATACGATGCAACGACATGTATACCGCTGCAAGGGCATCATCGAGAAGTTGCTCAGTTTTGGCCGACACAGAGAGCCGTCCTGGGAGTCGACTGACATCAACCACGTCATCCACGAAGCCGTAGGATTGGTGGTGCCACGCGCGGCGGCCGACGGCATAACGGTCGTCACCGCTCTCGCCGCCGATCTGCCGATCATCGACAGCGACGCAGATGGCCTAACCCAGGTTTTCGTCAACCTGCTGAGCAACGCTCTGGACGCGTGCGACTACAAGGGATCGATACGCGTTAGCACCCGCACCGATGACGACGAAGCTGTAATCGCTGAGGTGTCAGACACCGGGTGCGGAATTCCCGCGGAAGCCTATGGGGAGATCTTCGAGCCTTTCTTCACGACCAAGCCCGAAGGCAAAGGCACAGGCCTTGGACTTTCGATATGCAGTCGCATCATACATCGTCTTGGCGGTCGGATCCGCGCCGACAGTCCCGCCGGTTCGGGAGCGACCTTCACCATCATCCTCCCGAAGGATGCACGGCAACGGGAGGTCGTCGCGTGACACCACCTACGATCGCTCGCGTCTTGCTCGTCGACGACGAAGCCGACTTTCGAGAACTCGTTCAAGAGGAGCTCTCCGAAAGCGGCTATCACGTCGTGAGCGTAGGAAGCGGTACAGAGGCGATCAAGGCCGCTGGCGAGCAAGATTTCGATGCCGCACTTCTCGATTTGAAGATGCCGGATATGGATGGCGTCGAACTGCTCGGGGTCTTGAAAGAGATCGATACGTCGATCGAAGTCGTCATCTTGACGGCACACGCCACCATAGATACCGCGATCAAAGCAATGAAACTCGGCGCGCTCGACTACTTGTCGAAACCCGTACGGCTTTCAGAACTGCAGATTAGTCTCACGAAAGCGATCGAGGTCAGTCGTCTACGCCGTGAGGCTCAGCGACTGCGTGCGGGCATGCACTACCAGCAAGGATTCCAGGAAATTATCGGTCAGAGCAAGCCCATGCGAGTCGTCTTCGACCATATCGAGAAAGTCGCATCAAGTGACGTTTCGGTCTTGGTCGAGGGGGAGAGCGGGACGGGCAAAGAACTCGTCGCCCAGGCGATTCACCGGCGTAGCCGTCGTAGCGAACAACCGTTCGTAGTGCTCAACTGCGCCGCGCTCACAGACTCGCTACTCGAAAGCGATCTGTTCGGCCATGAGAGGGGAGCGTTCACCGGAGCCACGGCGCGGAAAACCGGCTTGGTCGAGGTCGCCGATGGCGGAACCCTTTTCATCGACGAAGTGAGCGAGATGAGCCTGGGTAGCCAGAGCCGTTTCTTGCGTGTTCTCGAAAGCGGTGAAGTGCGCCGCGTAGGTTCGACTCGGTCGATGAAAGTCGATTGTCGGGTGGTAGCGGCCTCCAACAAACGTATCGATGACGAAGTCAATGCCGGGCGCTTTCGCGAAGATCTTTTCTACCGCTTGAACGTCTACCGCATCGAGCTACCGCCGCTACGTCAACGTCGATCGGACATTCCACTTCTGATAGAGCACTTTCTCCGACGTCGACGAAGCCTGCGTGAACTCAACCAGGGTATGACCGCCGGGGCGATGGAGGCGATGCAAGACTACGCATGGCCCGGAAACGTCCGCGAACTCTCCAACGTGATCGAGCGCGCCATCATCGCGGCACAAGGCGAAGAGATTCGACGCGAACACCTGGCGTTGACGTCTCGCGGCGTTGTTCCCACCTCTACCGGCGATGCCGATTCCCTACCGCCACTTGCCGCCGTCGAGCGCGCCCACATTGAGCGCGTGCTCGAGGAAGTAGGCGGTAACAAGAGCCGCGCCGCGCGCGTTCTCGGAATCAGCGTGCGCAACCTCTACCGCAAGCTGGACCGATAGGAGTCGCGGCAAAGACAGCGTCGCGCTCACACTGCCATCCTCGCGGCATGAGCCTGTTGGGGACTGCCATCATGTCATATGAGACATTTTGTCAGTATCGTTCTGTCTCCTGCGCCGAGGCCGGGAGTACACCTGCGGATCCACGGATGCTCATAAATGCCGATACTGAGCCCGTAAGTATTGAATCTATCAGGTTTATCTGAATCGCGGCGACCCTCGCCTCGGAGCCGCAACAGCTCCTGTCCATCCTCACCCACCTCTGGCATGGCCTGTGCTGACGCATAGCGTAACAACGCGACAGAGGCGATTGGGGGAAAACGCAGTGAACAAACCAAGAAGAACCGCTCGATTGTTGGCAGTGCTGGTTTTTGTGGTGTTCGCCGTAACGGCACATGCCGACGAGATCTCGCAGCAAACCGTCGACAAACTCCGCGCCACGATCGAGAACCTGCAAAGCCAGAACGAAGCGCTCCGACGCCAACTTCAAGGCAACAAGGGCGACGTGGACACAAGGGTCGCCGAGCCGCTGTCGCAGGCCGAACCCCTCTTCGGCGACGACGACTCCGCTGAGCCCGACGAACTCATGCAGGAATTGATGGGCGACTTCGCCGAGTTCGAAGCCGGACAAGACGCGCAGACCCCGGACCTGTCTTCCGAGGAATACTCGTATTTGAACCTCGGCGTCGACGAAGACTACGCCCGCTCGGAACGCCTCCGCTTGAAAGACCAGATCCTCACCTTCATTCCGCCGTTGTACCAGCCTGCTTTCCTAGGCCATGCCTATGTACTGCCACCCCGGGTAGTACGGATTGCGGCACAGACCTCGTTCTTAGAAATCGATAGCGACGACTTCTTCAAGAACCACGATCCAGATCCTGCCCACGCAAATCACCGCGCGAGTCTACGCACGATCAACCTCGATCTATTCTACGGGCTCGATCACGACATGACCGTACGGGTGAACATCCCTTACAAATTCGTTTCTTCGCGTGGCTTTGTCCATCCTGGAGGGGTTCCGTTCCTGGACGCATTCGTGGAAGGGGACAGCAACGGCTTGGGCGACGTTTCCGTCTTTCTGAAAAAGAAATGGTGGGATCAGGGCAACTATGGTTTCAATTTCGCGACAGCGGCCGGTGTCCGTTTTCCGACGGGGGCCAATGACAAAAAGTTCAATTTTCCAGTATCAGTACGCAACAACAACGCTGGTATGATCGTTCCTGCTGGCGGGGACGGTGTTTTTCGGCGGTTCTCCGACGACGGGCGCTTGCCATCGTCCCTGCAACTGGGTGGCCACTGGGGTGCTCACGCAGGCGTCTTCGCCACTCGACAGTTCATACGCTTCCCGAGTGCGCTTCACGTCGGCACGCTGGCGACGTTCTTGGAGACCAACGACGGCATAGACCCGGGCCATCGGGTCCGCTTCTTCGGCACCTTCGTGAAGCCGGTATACAGAGACTTCATAGCCGTCGAGATGGGTGTCAACGGCATGTGGAAGCAAGATGACGAGTACGCCGGCCTGTTTACTCCCCCCGGCGCACCGGGACCCATGCCCCGTCCGTCCTTCCAAGGCGGCACAGTGGTGTTCGCCAGCCCCGCCCTCGTCATATCGCCGAGTCCGCCCTTGCGTTTCACCTTGAGCGCAAGCTTCCGCCTCAACGATCCCGAGTTAGGTCCCTGGCCCAGTCAGATTTTTCGGCTCGGCTTCACGTCGACTTTCTGAATCAGGATACGGAGGTAACACAGATGAACCGCAAGAGACCTATTTCGAACCCGTATTGGCTATGTATACCGTTGGCGGTCCTGCTGTGGCCCGCTCTCGCAGAGGCCGCTCCGCCATCGGTTCTGCTCGATTCTCAATCCGAACACGTCGGCCGTGTTCTCGGCCTGCAAGAAGGCATACGGGGTACCCAACCTTCATACGAAGGGCTGACATTACCCATACGTGCCCGCGTGCTCGACGACCGTTTCATCACCAAGCGGGCCATGTACCTCGCCAATGAAGAGATCTTGTCGGGGAACGGATTCATGGAACGGGCGCTCGAGGCAGGCCTACCCGTCGCCGATGACTCGGATTTCATCAACATTACCACGAACGAATCTTACTGGTATTCACGATATAATCTGTCGTGGCTGCTGGCCAAGAGCCGTCTCGGCATCCATGTCGTCCACGGTCCCTATGTTACCCTGAAGGCGCTCAGACAACGTGGCACCGTCTTTGCCAATCGTGATCGCGGCGAGCAGGAGTTGGCAAATCGTGAGATCGTTCTCGGACAACTGATCCCGATGTACCTGGACCGTACGGGATTTCCACGACGCTTCGAAGACGCCTCTCCGTTGGTGATCGAATTCGAGTCGGGTGATCCTCATCTGACACGTCGTCTGGATATGAACGACGACTTCGAAGGCGGCAACGGCCGTATGGACTTCGAGGATGACTACCTGAGTCTACGCTGGGACCACGACCGCATGGACAAGACCATCGATATGGGAGGCGTGGGGCAAACGCTGATCAAACAAGTTTTGTGGAGCGAATATTTCTTTTCACAAAATCACGACGACGGCGCAAAGCTGGGGAACACCGCGGAGGACGGCTTCCGCGGTGCGATGATCAATCTGATGCAGGTGTCGAAGATGCTCTTGATCAAAGCCGCACTGTTCTTCGACGGCAAGAAGCTCGTCGGAATCAACCCAATCGATTACGAACCATCCGAGGGCCTTCGTTATATCCCTCACCGTATCTACCCGGACCTGATCATGGCGGGCGACATCCCTCCACGGCCGCAACGCTACCGGGTACGCGACAACTCCAGTCAGCTCTTCGATCAAGCGTCGTTGCTCTGGGGGGTCTCGGAGTTCCTGTATTACTCCGACCCTGACATCCACGATAATTGGGACAGCGTATTCGGCAATAACATGCCGTACGACGGCTCGATCATGGAATTGAAATGGCGCCTTCTAGCGCAGGGTCTGGCCGATACGATCGTGAAAAACCTGCTGGCCATGCACTTGGATGCGGAATCCGGCCTGCTGATATCGCAATGGACGCCCGCGCAACACCGCGGACCTGTCGCCTATACCCACGATCTGGGCTTGGCTTTGGTGGCGCTCGCGAACTATCACCACCGAGCCACCCCTTCGGTGTCGCTGAAAGAGAAAGCCGATCGGTTGCTCAAATCCCAGGCGGATCTGCTGATCGAGAAACTCCAACGCGAAGACGGCTCGTTCGCCGTCGGCTATGACGTCGCCCGTCAAACAACACTCCTCGATGCGCCGACATTACGGGCTCAAGGCATGGCGATCCGCGGTCTGCTCGCCGCATACGAGCAACTACACGACGAACGCTACAGCCGCGCGGCGCTTCGCGTCTACGCTTTTATGAACGAAGTGCTTTGGAGTGCGCAAGTAGGCGTATATCGTTCCGAGGTTGGCGCTACGACGAGTATATACACCGGCCTGAACCTCGGGGCCGCACTCGGAGCATTGCGCGAGGTCGTCCTGCTGACGAAAAACAAGACGGATATAGAGCGATACAAACAATTTCACGTCCAAGCCCTCAACCGTAGCGGAATCCTCCTCTCCGAAGAGGGCGATACCGGGGAAATAGACCTCACGAAGGTCGATGCCGACGGTGACGGTATTCCGCACGTCAAAGACGCGGGGGGAAAGTACGGAGTCGCAGCGGTTCATGCGGCCGCAGTCGCAATCGATACCCCTTGATTTCTAAGACGCGATACGAGCACGGAGTAAATAAATGAAAAATACATCGATAATCGTGATAGCCGTCTTGATGGTGACCATGACATCGGGGGCCGGCTTCGCCGGAACCATCTTGGGTAAGGTAATCGTAAAAGGAACCCCGCAGTCGCTCGAAGGGTTGGGACTGGGCAAGGCTGAGGCGACGCGCGCGCGGCACAGCCTCGTCGTATCCGACAAAGGTGCTCTCGCCAACACAGTGGTGTACGTCAATCACGATTTTGCGACAGTGCCCACGCCTGAAGGACAGTCGATCGTGGTCGATCAAAAAGAGGAAACATACGTCCCTCACGTGGCCGCGGCGATGCGAGGGGCGCGAATCGAATTCATGAATTCGGACCGCATCTTACACAACGTACATACGTTTCTAAACGGGAAAAGCTGGTTCAACCGAGCGATGCCCCTGTTCGGACAGCGTACTTCGAAACGACTCGACGAAACGGGCGTGGTTCGCGTCGCCTGCGATGTGCACAAACACATGCAAGCCTACGTACGCGTCTTGACCAATCCCTATTTCGCCACCACGAACGCGGGTGGCTTGTTTGTAATCCGCGACGTGCCTGCCGGAAAGTACGAACTCAGAGTCTGGCATGAGCGTTTGCCGCAGGAGAGAGCCAAATCGATCGAGGTCACGGCCGACGGCAAGACACCGGTGGTCTTCGAAATTCCGGCTGAAGAACTGAAACTTCGGCCAGTGGTCCGCTGACGAACCGATTCCCGACCGGTCAGTTTTCTATAACGATTTCGACCCGGCGGTTCTTGGCGCGACCCGTCGGGTTGTCGGCTCCGTCGGGATAGTCGTTGGGTGCTACCGGATAGGCTTCGCCGAAACCCTTGGAACTAAGAAGGGCCTCGGGCACCGCGCCGGCCTGCAACTGACGAGCGACGGCCTCGGCGCGTCTTTCCGACAACGCTTGATTGTAGAGTTCAGCGCCAATCGAGTCGGTATGGCCTTCGACGGCAATCCGCCGCCCGCCAGCCAAGTGCAACACTGTATCGGCAATCTTCCGGATCTTTCGTTTCGCTCCAAACGTCAGATCCGAACTGCCGAACTCAAACAACACATCGGGCAAAGTAACAACCACACCCCTTTCGGTTTCAACCGCCGCCAAACGCTGATCTTGAAGCGCAGCTATCAGATCACGATTTCCTTGGGAAACGGCTGGGGGCAAGTCAGCGGCTACGTCGGGGGAGTCAGCCAGCCTTTCGAGCAACTTTCCGAAAGCCGTATCTCCAGACGACGGCGCCGAGACCGCCGCTTCACGAGCGCCAGGAGACCCGGAGGCAGACGGCATACCGAGTGATCCTGAAGAGCCAGTGGCACAGCCTGCCGCCAACATCATGAGCGGAATCGCGATCCGCCACCTCCTGCCGCACTCACTCAACACGTCAACTACACCCCACCACCCTCGAGCACCGAATCTCAAGGGGCGTTCAATGGTAACGACAGGCATACGCCGGGGTCAAGAACTGCGCTCGGATGGCGGAATTCACCTGGTTTCGGTTTTCACGGGCCCGTTTTTGCCAAATAAGGAAATCGCCACGAGCGTCGACACGCCGAGGGTTATGGCCATATCGGCTACGTTAAAAGCCGGCCAGTGCCACTCG
>JAZDCZ010000415.1:0-5653 GCA_036679605.1 Gemmatimonadota bacterium | reverse complement strand
TGCCTTACCTCCTTAGGCGCGTCTTCAGCCTAGCAGCGTAGCCCGGACCGAACTTTTCACACCATTGACGAATCGTTTCATATGAAACCACGATTCCTCGCTGTGCCAGGAGATCCTCTACATCGCGGAAGCTCAAGGCGAATCGATAGTAGAACCACACCGCGTGACTGATGATCTCAGGAGGAAAACGATATCCGTGATACGCAGGCTTTCGGCTGTTCATCGGACCAGTCTGCCAATCACCGCCTCAACTTGACAATACCTTTCGACGTGCCCGAGCCGAATAGCCCCCGTACCGAAGTCGGCCTTCCAAGCGCCCGGGTCTCGGCCGGATGCGCGTTTGCAATACGAGACGATGGAAGCGGACGCGGAGCTTGTATCGGGACAGGGCATTACGCTTGTTGATGATTTCGTGACGAAAGGAAACACGCTGCTCGGAGCGGCAAGCCGTGTTGCGGAGGCATATCCGGAAATACGTGTGAGTGCCTTCGCACTTGTACGGACGATGGGGTTACAACCGGAGGTTGCGAACATAGTGGAGCCGTGTGTGGGGGTGATCCGCCTGCGCGGCAATGGAGCCGACCGGAGTCCTTAGCAGGCCGGCGAGCGATAACGCTGTCGTCAGCCCTGCGCGACCCGCGAATGTCCACGGACGAGGTTTTCATAAGGGACAGGTGGTCACACGCCGATGTGTCGAGTACTCGTACACATATTGTCCGTTCACGATGATAATCCTATCAGCTGGGTAGGTCCCACAGCCCGTGGCTAACTGAAACTTTTAGTTGCCGTCCAGTGAAACAAATAGTTGACGTTGATCAAGCACGGTTTTATGATCATGTTGCGTGGCCGTATCTTATACGGGGGTGGCCGTGACGCGCTGCATTGTAGTACTTGTAGTAACGGTATTTGCACTAGCATTGGACGCTTGTGTCACTTCGGCCGTGGACTACCCGGTGTCGGCAAAGAAGCTCTCGATCAAGAGCAAAAACGGAAAGCAGAAACTGGTCCTTGTGATCAAGGATGCCGGTGTTGGTTTTCCCGAAGCTCTCAGTGTGGACGACCCGCGCGCAGTCTCGATGGACTTGGAACTGTTCAGCGGCAGTGGCGACCATGGTACCTTGTCCATGCCCGATTCGGGCTGGGATCTCAGGAAGGACTCCTGGCTGTTCCAGAACCGGCAGGCGCCTGCCGGCATTTCCCCGGTGCGTGCGGTCAGGCTCACCAAGGGCAAGCGGCTGAAGATCGTCTCGCGAGGTGCTGGGCTGCTGCCGACCGGCTCGATTCAGTGGGCGGCGCTGCGGCTTGTAAGCGGGAATGTTCGCACCTGCGTCGTCTTTGACGAGTCGACCGTCCGTCATGACGATGTCTTCCGCTTCTCGGCCAGGCGTGCCGATTCCAGCAACCTGCCCGACTGCAGCGATGACAGCCTGGGAGTCAGATGTACGTTCAACGCCGTTACGTGGGACTGCGTCGGCACCTGCAGCGGTAGCGCCGTGTGCGCTCTCACCGACCCCCTGGGGCAGGTGTGCTCGTGTGTGGACCCGGCCGATTCGTGCGGCGGTACTGCCCCGGTATGTAACGGCACCTGCTCGGCCGGAGAGACCTGCACGTCTTTCGGGAGTGCGATAACGCCGAGCTGTGGGTGCATCCCCGATGGTGCCACGGTTTGCGGTGGCACGCCCGGCGTGTGCGGCGGTACGTGTCCACTCGGAAAAGTGTGTGCGACCGTTTTCGACTTGCCGTCTCTCGGTGGCGATTCTTTCTGCACGTGCGGAGCGCCTGGGGACTGCGGTACCACCGGCGTGGAGTGTGCACCCGGCTTTGGCTGCGCCCTCATCCCCCCGGGCACCACGTTATGCGCGCCCGTCGGTTGCCCCGGAAGCTGGTCCTATCCCACCTGCGGCGGCGACTGTGGGGTCGGGGCGACGTGCACTCCTGTCGACGTAATTGGATTCAAGACTTGCGTCTGTTCACCCGCGGCCATCGGCTGTGCTGCATGTGCGGAGTCGAGTAGTGGGCTGCATGGCCTAAAATGTGTCTTGCCTGTCTCGGCTTTTGCCGAGCTGATGGGATGGACTCCTCCCGTGACTTTGTCGGCAGCATAGGGCGTTGTTGCATAATTCAAATCCGGGTGAGAGGTGTGCCCTCTATTGGCGAGTCTAGATCCGCACCGACTCCGGCATTCCTAATCCTGTCATTCGATTCAACGCCCCGCAGAGCAGATTAGGTACTGTCAAGTTGCGGGACGGCGCGCAAGCCCCCGCGCCATACTCCGACAGCTGCCCATTCGGTTTCAGACACACGTCACCTCCTGCCAATCACCGAACGCACGTGCTCTCAGCAGCCGGGCGTTGGCAGCATGCAGAAGATGACGGCCGATACGAAACAGATTCTGGATCACGCCGTGCACTGACAAGAACCGCTGCGCTTGAACCCAGGATTTGAACCGCCGCATCTGCCGCTCTCGTTGTCTCGTCGGCTGATGCGAGACTTCCGCTCGGTTGTTCGCGTACTGCGTCGTGTCGTGGACCACTGACGGCATGACCGTCCGATGTGCAACCCGGTAGCTTCCCAGCTTGTCTGTGACCAGCCGACGAGGCCCGCAGCCCTGCCCTTTCAATAGCTTACGGAAGAAGCGCTTTGCCGCTCGCCCATTACGACGGCGCTGAACCAGAATGTCGATGACGTCACCATCCTGATCGACCGCGCGCCACAGGTAGTGCCGCTGGCCGCGAATGGTGATGAAGACCTCATCGAGATGCCAGGTATCGCCGAGCCGGTCTCCCCGCTTCTTCAGCCTGGCGGCGTAGCCCGAACCGAACTTTTCACACCATTGGCGAATCGTTTCGTAGGACACCACGATTCCCCGCTGTGCCAGAAGATCCTCGACATCGCGGAAGCTTAGGGCGAATCGATAATACAGCCACACGGCGTGACTGATGATCTCGGGAGGAAAACGATATCCATGATACGCAGGCTTTCGGCTGTTCATCGAGCCAGTCTGCCAATCACTGGCTGAAGTTGACAATACCCCGGGCTTGACGGTGTTGCCCTTTCTCGCGTCGCCACTGCGGTCGACCAACACGAGCGATCCGCCTGATGTGTCTGTCTCTCGTCCGAAGAACCGGATCCCCTGATATGACAGCGCCGCGTTGAGGCGGGACAACGACATAGGCACCCCGTCTACCGGCCGCGTCGTAGACTTCTCGTCGGTCGTACGCACCATCGGCTGTGAGGCGATCAATCTTCCCTTCGGTCATGTTAAGCAAGGTCGGGAAGACGGTAGCGTCGGCCACGTCGTTGTCCGTGAGTTCTGCGGCTACAATGTGCCCCTCTTCGTCCACGGCCAGGTGTAGCTTCCGCCACCCCATGCAGCGGCGACCGTACTTCGCAGCTGTCCATTCGCCTTGGCCGAGTACTTTGAGTCCTGAGGAATCGACGATAAGATGGATCGACCGCGAGATTGGAGCACGGGGAAGATCGGTTGTCCTTCCTCAGAACCTCGTCCACTGAGAATTAAGCTGCGAGTCTGTCGTAGCGATGGTGCAGTCCACCGACTTGTGCCTTGGCGACTACGCGCCCGCGATGCTTGGTCGGCGTTCGCTGACCGTCTGGCGTTTGCTTGGCAAGGGAGAGGTGGGTGCGCGCCTCATTATAATAGTGTACGTACGCGTCGATCACCCGCTGGAGTTGATTCTCGTTGATCGCGATCACGTGGTCGGTGCATTCGCGCCGGATGGTCCCGATAACTCGTTCGCAGTAACCGTTCTGCCATGGCGAGCCTCGGGCGCTAACGACCTCCTGAAGCTCAAGGGCGGCAACGCGTCTTTGAAACTCGTGACCGAAGATTCCGTCCTGGTCTCGATGGATGAACCGTGCGTGCGACTCCCAGGGCAGCGCCTCGGTGAGCTGCTGCGCTGTCCATTGAGCGGTCGGATGCGCCGTCACGCCGACGTGTAGGATACGTCGACGGCCGTGATCGAGAACGACGAAGACGTACAGCAGTGAGAAGCGAATCGTTGGTACGACCATGAAATCGACGGCGATCGATTGGTGGACATGGTTTTGAATGAAAGTGCGCCAGGTCTGCGAAGAAGGGTGCGGTCGGAGTCTCTTAAGGTAGCGCGATACGGTCGACTCGGAGATACGGACGGCAAGCATGAGAAGCTCGCCATGGATTCTTGGCGCGCCCCAAAGCGGGTTCTCACGAGCGATGCGGGCGATTAGATCACGATATTCCTGGTCGACTCTAGGTCTACCACCGCGGTTCTTGCTGATACGACGCCAGTAGAGACGAAAACCAACGCGGTGCCACCGAAGTACGGTGTCTGGGTGCACAATCGCGAGCGCGCTACGCCATTGCGGCCAGAACCGAGAGAGGAGCACCCAGAACACCCGGTCGTTGCTCGTGAGCTTGACCCGCCGATTTCCCAGCCGCTGCTGGAGCAGGGCAATCTGCTGGCGCAACGCGACGACCTCGCTCTCCAGAGAAGCGCGAGAGCGAAACAGGTCACAAACAAGACCGAGTAGGAGCTTAAGCACGGGCGCCGAGACTTCACTTAGTTTGCCGATAGGTCAAGAATTCAGCGACGGATGAGGTTTTGACTAGGCACAGCATGCTGCGGTTTGCTTTCCTTGCTCCCGATATCATTGAGGCCGCTCTTTCGGGCGAGCACTCCCGTGACCTCAACCTCGAGCCGTTTCGCGGTCCCATCCCTCTGGATTGGAACGAGCAGCGTCAGCTCTTCGGCCTCTCGGCCAGCTGAGTTTCTTTCGGCGTCTACGACCGATATATTCGCTCGATGTTTCCGTCACCACAGGTCCGTCGAGGGTTGGTTGGGTTTCTCTGTAGATGGAGAGATGCGCGAAGCGAACCGGCGAAAAACGCGGCAGAGAAAAACGGTCCGATGACGCTATGACCGTAGCGAACCCGTCTCTCAGAGAAATGCGTACCCTGCGGAACCGTCGCAAACCCGGGGGGAACGGGACGATGATAGCCGCGGAAAACGGCCGAACATTTAGCAGCTGACTGAGTGGCGGTGGATGAAGTCGAGAGCGAACCCGTCTCTCCCGTCGTGGCCGTCTCTCGAGCGGCGATTCCCTGATAGTCGGGAATATACAGGGAAAATTTGCGGTTGGACAACGGTCCGGCGGCTCTCTTTGGGAACAATCTCTAACGAATATAGCCGCTTAGAGTTCAGTCGGTCGCGGTTCGAACAAAAGTAACAGGGAATTAACAGGGAATCGCTCCTTTCGAAGTGAACGTTCTGCCTCAGCTTTGTCACAAATAGACCGAATTCCCTCATCCAAAGCCTCGTCACGATCGTTTCATCCATGATGACTACAACGCTCGTGACGAGGCTTTGGATGAGGGGATCAGTGGCCCGAGATGCCTGGTGTACACCATCGATCGAACTGACTCGCTGTCTAGTTTTCGGCGGATGTGGTTTTGAGGAGGCACAAGGAATGGATCGCGTAACAACTAACCACAATGTGAGCGAAGGTTCACAAGGAGGAAGAGACAAATGAAGCTATCAATTAGGGATCTTGTTGTGATTCCGGCAACAGCGATGGTTCTGCTCCTATCGACTGGGCTCGCCAATGCGGCAACGCTCATCGATTCCTGCAGCGATTCGATCACCCAAACGGAAGG
>JAZDCZ010000414.1:0-4431 GCA_036679605.1 Gemmatimonadota bacterium | reverse complement strand
CGGTACCGGTCTGCGCTAGACCCAGAACGTCGCGGCCTTCGAGCACGGCGGGAATAGCCGCAGCTTGCACCGGGCGCGGCTGGACAAAACCAGCCGCTTCTACACCACGATGTATCGCGGAGTCGAGAGGAAGCCGTCGGAAATCGGCGGCACTATTAGAAAAAGTACGATTCATAGAAACAATTCACTCATCGATGGACGTACACTCTCGGTGTACCCACCGGCAGATTCGGACCTATACAACAGAGACAGGTTTGGGTTATGAGAAACGCGGCGCGATCTTCGTAATAGAGGGAACCTGCTGTGCGCCGCCGGTCGCCGGAAGGGCAACCACTTGATTAGAAATATTATCCTACTGCATAACACCAGGGTCTTGCAAGCGCCAACGCGATTTCACCCCGGATTGCCGATTCCGAACTCGTACCGGCAGCACCCTCGGCCAAACGACTTTCCCCGGTCTCAGGGTCCCAGAACCGCGACGCACTCCGACCATGGCGGAACGGTAATGGCGGCACCGGCCCTGCTTACCCGCGTGATGTGCAAAGCCGAGTCATTTTGCGCCTCGGTTGCGGCGTTGTGTTCGTTCGACTCGAGTTGATCTGTCGAGAGGCAGGCCAGGCTTACTCCGCGCGCCGCAATCGCCAGGCTCGCATCGTCCTGAAGGCCTATCGTTCGTGCTTGTCCCTCGCGGTTGGCAATCAGAAGTCCGACGCGACTGCCACCGCTATCGCTGAGCGCAAGCGCAACCAGGTTGGGATAGTCATAGCTGACAGGATTACCCTGGTAGCTGAGAGTTCCCGCTGTGTTGCTGCCGGTAACGGCGGCGTCCATTACCTGATCCATTCCCAGACTCGCTTCGCCGATAAGTTCGAATGCGTAGAAGGCAATCAGCCGTAGCGAGGCCGGAGGGTCAACCGCCTCGTCACGATAGACGAGACTAGGCCACGCTCCGGCCGAAACTAGCAACTGATAGCCCGCCAGCTCCACCTGAGGTCGGGCCGCCAGCCGCATCCAGGCCGAAGTGATATAAAGGGCCTGGAGCTGAGTCAGGTTGACAACCTGATTCTGGAATCCCATGTAGTTCCACTCGGTGGCCCAGATCGGAGTTGACGCACCGAACTGAGCGACAGTCGCGTCCATCGTCTGATCCAAGAAGCTACCCGGTGAGGTGTACTCGAACAGCCAGTGAGCCATGTCGTCAAACGATACCGCTGGATCGTCGGGCCCGACGTAGTAGTGCGGGATGACGGCATCGTAGAAACTCTCAGAGGCAAGCGCCTGATTCCAGGCCTGGTGATAAGCGGTCGGCGGCGTCGCCACAGAATTGACGGTCACGGGAACGCCGAGCCGCAGGTTCGGATTGACCGCGCGCATGGCCTGAGCGTGCGCGGTTGCCGTGGCCACGTAGGCGCCAGCGTAGTCGGTCGGGGCCAGCTGTTGGTCATTGTAGAATGACTCTATGTAACCTTCGTTGCCCAGTTCCCAGCCCACCGGTTGGAAGCCGATGTCCTGTGCATGCTGGACCCAGCCGGCACTCTCGGCCGCCGATCCCCGGTAGAGGTTGGCCACCACGATGGGGCTGGTCACGCCCGTGGTTTGGCAGAGCTGTACGAAGTCGTCGAACGACAGCACGCCGCCGCGGCGGAACTGCAGATCGTTGTAGATTGCTTGGTAGCGAGCGTTTAGCGTGGCATTGTTGGTGCTCGTCATTTCGGCCAAGTCGAAGCTTCCCGGCTGTCCGTTCCAGTGGTAGACGTTGGCAACCATGCCACCCGGGAAACGTATCAGCTCGGGGGTAAGCGTCCCCACTTCCGCAACCACCGGTGGGTCGAGCGGGGCGTAAATGCCACGAGCCATGTTGGCATTGAACCCGTAGACACCGCGGTTGTAGGGACGGCTACTGCTCCAGTCTACTTCGAGTGTCGCGTCTACGCCGATCGGCACGGCAGGCACACAGGTCGTATCGGCAACGCCGTCGTCAAATAGGTCGCAGTCGACCGTGAGTGAATCTACTGCGTTGACAGTTTGGCACACACGGCATTTCGATCTCGCGTCTATACACGATGTCAACGGTTCCCCGCTGAGCCCGTCACAAGCGCCGGGGAAGGCTCCATCCAACGGCATCTGGCAGTGCGAGCCGATGACCGAGGCCAGCCCCGCAACCCGCTTTGCGATCTTGCCCTTACTGTCGGCAGCAATCGAGCCCGTGAGTGCGCCATCGTCGACGCACTGAGCAAGTTCGGTCGCTGATGCCGCACCGGGGGCAAAGGGGAGCTTGTTCTCACGCAAAGCGGCTTGCTTACACTTTTGCAGTACCCGCAGTCTTGTCTCGCTGATGCGCACGGCCGCCTTTAAAACCGCCTGTTGGCATGAGCACAGGCTGGGTGTCACGCTGCAGTCAGCAACCGCGGCATCGACCGGCGCCCCGAAGAGGTCGCCCACCAAGCCAAGCGCTTCGCTCTCGGCGATTGCATTGGCCGCCCCGGCATCGGTGTAGGCGAAGGCGGGAGCTTGCGTCGCACACTTCGCTTCATCGCCGGCACGCGTTCTCGCCTTGCGTTTGTTGATCTTTCCGTTTCGATCCGCCGCTAGACATGCATCGACAGTCATCGACAACTTGCCTCGGCCACCATCCTTGAAGCACCGCCGAGCCTCACTATCGACAGCACGTGCAACCTTAGCGCCGTTCTTGTTCAGGGTGTTGGCGCAGCGCTGTTCAGTCTTCGTCAGTCCCGCGCCCCGGGCCGAGCCGACCACGAGGAGTATCGCCGCGGTGACCACCCCCCATCTGAGCAGGCGACTCTTGAGGATATCACTCTCGATGGACACGCAGAGTACGTTATCCCATCTGATGCGAGTTGCGCAAGACGGTTTCGTGTGGGCCCTATCAAACACAACCGGTCTGTCCGTGACACCACTGAATGGCTCAGCAACGACCTTGGAAGACCGATCCACGTACGCCGCACACTGGTGGTCTCGGCCACCTTGGAGACCGTGCGCGTGCTCGATGGCAACGACGTCATCGCTAGGCACGTTCGAAGCTTTGATCGCGGACGACAGATCGAGAATCCTTCGCATATCGAAGCCTTGGTCGCCTACAAACGCCAAGCTCGCGAGCACCGTAGTATCGACCGCCTCTATCACGCCGTACCGGCAAACCGCCGGTTCTTCGAGCACATCGCTGCGTGCCCGGCTCCACGAACTGCGCTTGTACGGCCTGCTCGCTCACTTCGATGAGATTGGAGAGTAACCGTGGATCGATACCGTGCTCGGCTACGAGGAGACCGAACGGGCGCGGCGTAGCCTGGAGCGGCGTATCAAGAACGCACTCATCGGTGCGTTCAAACCCATGGCCGACTTCGATTGGAAATGGCCGAGTAAGATCGATCGCTCCGCAATCGACGACATTTTTTTATTCCAATTCATCGACGAGGGCGCCAACGTCATCTTGCTCGGCCCCAACGGCACCGGCAAGTCCATGGTCGCAAAGAACCTGGCTCACCAGGCACTGCTGCGCGGCTATACGGTACGCTTCACCACCGCCAGCGACATGTTGCACGAGCTGGCCAGCCAAGAAACCGATTCGTCACTGCCCCGCCGACTGCGCCGATACTGTCATCCCGACCTGTTGGTCATCGATGAAGTGGGATACCTTTCCTACGATGCCCGCTACGCCGACCTACTCTTCGAAGTCGTCACCCGCAGGTATGAACAACGCGCGATCGTGGTGACCACCAACAAATCGTCGTTACCACCGAGCGCATCAGCGAACGGTTTATGCTCGCAGCTCTGCGCTCACTGCTCGAGCAGTCCCCTTTTCGCATCCAGGGATTCCATGCCGACAACGGATCGGAGTACATCAACCACGCGGACACGGCTCTTCGATACGATCTTTGGACAGACCCACAGGGCTGCATGAATCCAATCTCCATGCTGCCGAATTTCAGGCGCATTTTCGGAGCCTTTGAGCCTGCAGCGACACGCAACAACCCGGCGATCGCCACATGACGGCCTAGCAAGATGGCCGCACAGAATTGGTGCGCACGTCCCGCCAACAGGGATCGGGGTTTTCCACACTACGCACTACGCTACAGACCGATCACTGGCCAACTATTTGAAAAATCAAGAGAATCAAATAGGGTCTGTCACTCTGGCCGAAACCGCATGGTTATTGGTCTTGTCCCACCCTCTGGGCCGAGCCGGTAGACCGATGACAGCCGAGGCGCGCCGCGTGCCGCGGATCTCGAAACATCCGAAAAATAGGCTCTTGCCGGGGGAGGTGGCAAACGAAATGGACCCCATGACAGTGAAGTTCTACCAGGGACACACGGATCAAGACGACGAAGCTCGAATTACCACTGCGTGTCTGCTGGCAGCAGGGGCCGGACGCCGTCTTCGACCACTCACGGAAAACATCCCGAAATGTCTCAC
>JAZDCZ010000413.1:0-3495 GCA_036679605.1 Gemmatimonadota bacterium | reverse complement strand
TGACAATGACTAATTGGCGTCTAACTGGCCGTTGCTGCAGACCGCGCCCGGCGGCGGCGAGGAGAAGTGAGTTTTGATAGTAGGGCGCGGCAGCAGAACGGCAGGGCGTTAGACGCACTACAAGAGGTGGAGCGATGTCACAATCCACGTTTCTGATAACGATTGGCGTGGTAGTGATCTTGACAGCCTGCGGATGCTCCGAGTCCGACGATACTATAGTTCTGCCCAACGATACTGTCCCGCCCTGCGGTGGCTACGTTCCTGGAAGGGTCGTAGTCCTATTCGATGAGGAGGCTTCGCTCGTTGACGTAGATATCGTTGTTAGGAGTTTCAATCTTGCATACACCTATTTGATGCGAGGGCAAGCATTCGTTGAGGCCGAAGTCGTGGCAGGTGACCTTCTGGACGTGCGTGACCGACTCCTTGCATCACCACTTATTGCCAGTGTCACGCTCAAATACAGTAGGCGGGACTTTCTTCTTACACTCTTCGTTGTCGGGGTGACGCTTGAGGAAGCACGAACCCACATTGGTTCTTACTCTGAACTTACTATCACAAGATCTGACAGACATCCGATTTACGTGGTTTTTGAAGTTCCCGTCGGAGACGAGGACGACTGGGTCAGCCGTTTCTTGGAGGAGGATCTCGTAATGGAAAGCTGGAGAGATTCCTATGCTTGTCCGACGCAATAGTCTTAGTGCGTCTAACTGGCCGTTGCTACTGACCGCGCCCGGCGGCGGCGAGGAGAAGTGAGCGTTGATAATAGGGCGCGGCAGCAGAACGGCAAGGCGTTAGGTAGACAGAGAGGTAAACGATGACGAAGTCGACCACGTGGATCACGTCCATGGCGCTGTCACTGTTGTTTTCCGTTCTGTCCGGGGGGTGCAGTCGATCCAGCGTACCGCGCCATGCCGGAGATGGCTGGTTCGAGCCCTTCGACGTTTCTCCGATGCTGACTGTCCGCACGGATCCGGAGTACCCGGAGCAGGCGAGGCGGGGGGGACTCGAAGGCTGGGTAGGGGTCGAAGTCCTGGTCGGATCGGATGGTCGAGTGAAGCGCGCGCGAGTACTTCGGAGTAGCGATGCTGTTTTTGAGTCGGCTGCGCTCGCGGCCGCCAAGGAGTTTCAGTTCAGGCCGGCCGAGCGAGACCGCCGCCCGGTGCGAGCGGCGGTGTTGGTGCCGGTGTGGTTCAGACTTGCTGGTGTTGCATCCCATACACGTGCGGCGAGCCGTTGGCCAACAGAGAAGGCGAATCTGCTGTGTGATTTATATATCCAGAGGCTAGCCTCCAGCCTGGACGGTGGTGCCGCGGTTCGATTCACAGATTGGGTGCCGGAAAGCGGACGACAAATCAGAGCGCTGGAAATAGATCAACCATACTCCGAATTCCGAATGGGCGAGGGAGAGCTGTATAAGTTTGCAGTTTCAGGAGATCTTTTGGATAGTGCCGTTGCGCCGACGTTCATTTACCCGCTGTACCATGGGAACCAACAGGTTGGCGCAATAGAGATAGAGTCAGAGTACGGTGGGTGGAATCCCCACCAGCGTTTTGTGTTATGGGACAAGAACGAGCCAGAAAGAGTTCAGCGACTTCGGGAGATATTCCAATCGAAGCATGTGGCCAGCGTCTTTGTGTTTGGCAGCGGCGCCTTCTACGTAGTGTCTGGTGACAACACGTTGGACTATTTTGCGGGATTTAAAGGACATTACGATTTTTCTAATGATCTTGAGCCGCTTAGCCAGCAGGAAGATCTTGATCTCTTGGTGTGGCGATACGCTAGCGTCGAACCGAAGTTGATCGATATTGCCAGGAAACGGACTACTTTCGTTGAGCCGGCAGCACGACACATAATTGCTCGGATTGGCCGCTCGTTCTATGAGCGTAACGTAGAGTTCCTCTCCGTAGTACAACACGGTGCCTATGATACCTCTGAGTACCAGACCCATTGGGTCCTTCGATTCCCGGAGGCTGAAGGAGCTCAGTACCGGTTCGACGGCACAATTGACGGAAAAGGGGATCTTGTTGAGGAGTTTCAGCTTCCCGATTGCGTCGCGAACGCCTCGAATTGCTGCGTGTCTGTGGATCGAGAGGCGGCAAAAGCGGTGGCGCAAGAAACGGGTCTTCACGATCCTCATGTCTCCATTTGGCGACCGTTCTTGGAATTCCAGAATGGCTCCTTTGTGTGGTTCATTGGGGGACAGAACCGGACCAGGGAGGCGCGAACTGCAGTCATTGACGCGTGCACAGCGGAAGTACTTGATGTACTTGATACGGCGGGCTTGAGCGGACGACACTAAGGCTACCTAACTGGCCGTTGTTACTGACCGCGCCCGGCGGCGGCGAGGAAAAGTGAACATTGATAATAGGGCGCGGCAGCAGAACGGCAGAACGTTAGGCGCACGATGTCTATTGGTAAAACGAGATTAGTAGTATTTGCGATTGGGGTTGCATCAGTGTCACTGACCCCCTTGGCAGGTTGCGAGGACAACATGACTTCATGCTTCCTGTCGGGCACGCAGATCGCGACGCCCAGTGGGCCGGTTCGCGTCGAAGATCTAGGGGTCGGGGCTTCAGTTATTTCTGTGGATCCGATTAGCGGAACCTCCTCAATATCTGTTGTTCAATCTATCGAGAGCGTGTCGGTCGACGAATACCTGGTCGTTCGAACCGCTAGTGGAGGACGTGTCAATGTAACCCCACACCACCCTTTCTGGTCTACGGATGTCTCTGGTTTTGAGCAAATAGGAGACCTCAGCTCGGGCGACAACATCGCGCGTTGGCAGGGGGGCAAAATGCACCAGGATGCTATCGTGGGAATTGAAAGAAAATCGGGCTCAGGCACGGTTTACCACCTCAAGGTCGATCGCGCGCCTCACACGTTTTTGGCCGACAATTACGTGGTGCATAACAAACCACCGCTTCCACCTCCGAGCACGATCGTGGCTCTAACCGTCGATCCCCAGAACGTCGGATGGATCAGGAGTAGCAACCGGTTTTTTGGGGAAGGACGGGACACACTTTTGTTTGCCCCGGTCGGCGGAATTGTGGAGCTGGAAGCGGTCCCAAGAATCGGATGGGTTTTTGATCATTGGGAAGGCAACGTCGCCCGGACTGACACGTTTGTAGTCTATCTTGAGGTCAAAAAGGACGTCTGGGCCAAGTGCGTTTTTGACTCATTGCGGTAGGGCCAAACGTGGACGGCGCCTAACTGGCCGTTGCTGCAGACCGCGCCCGGCGGCGGCGAGGAGGCTTGAAGTTTGATAATAGGGCGCGGCAGCAGAACGGCAGGGCGTTAGACCGCACAGCGAATCTGGGCTGACAGACAGACAAGACAAAGGAGGCCATGATGTGCACGCACAATGCGCTGCCCGGCTACATCGCGATCGCGTTGACGATCACAGCCTGCCAGGCGCCCGTTCAGGAAGTCAGACGATTGTCAGAGGAAGATGTGGCCGCAATCCGGACCGTCTTCGCGGTACATAGACAGAACTCT
>JAZDCZ010000412.1:0-2178 GCA_036679605.1 Gemmatimonadota bacterium | reverse complement strand
GTTTATCGGTGTGTTCAGTCATCGTAAACCGGCTTCTCGACCACACCCACCCAGCCTATCCATGAAATCGCTCAATAGGGCTAATTCGGATTCTATATGATCGGTCGTAACCTCAGCCACCGGGATCGTCTTTTCGTGAATATGCAAAAACTCGTTTCCCCATGGGGGGCGCAAATACATAAGGGAGTCCAGTGTATTGAACCACCAGAGGCCCCACCGTTCCTTGTTTAACATCACCATGGCCGGGTCGTCTGACGTTACACCAGAGCGAATCGATTGACCTACACGCACGCTATATCCTAGTTTCTTGCAGAGGTTGGGAGAGTTCGGCATCAACGCCGTTTCGCGTCCAGCGCCCATCGCCGCAATCAGGAAAAGCAACAATCCACACGCGATCAGGCTCGACCGTTGCGGAGTAATCTCTCCCGTACCGGCTAGGAGAGGGGCGAATGCGATGAAACCGGCGACAGCGCCAAGTGACAACAGGAGACCGAGAAACGCGAACCACGGGCCAACCCAAAGATTTAAGCCGGTCACCACCGCTCCGCCCCCAACAACTTCAGCAATCCAAAATTGCCAGGTATGAAAAGCGGCCTTGACCCGTTCGCTCCTGAGGCCCATCGACACATACTACGATGCATGGATTCCGAGGTCTATGGGTTCCGACCGTTTGGCACGTCGTATATCAATGGTCGAGTTGGGGCCTTTGCAACTAAGCTCAAAACACTCGACCACGTTTACGCCAACCGCCCCAATCGTCACCTCCGCGTAAAAGACGTGGGAGCGTATCAGATGTTTCTGTAACCGAAGGTCGGCGTGCTGGCTGTTGTCACTGTTATAGGCATAACAGTAATCATCCTCGTCGTACTTGATAGCCAGGTTCAGAACGTGACGTTCATTGAGATCGAAGCATACCTTCTCATACTCGGTCGTCCTTAGCTTGGCGCGGCCCCAGTCGGCCTGTTGAACCATGTGCGCCCAGCGGCCCACAAGCGTCAGTAGCGGCTTCCAGTTAGAATCGAAATAAGTGCGGATTCCAGCGAAGTCGAACAGCCGTTCCGGGCCAAGCCGAGCAGCGATTCCAATTGAAGCCGATCACCGGTTCCAATCGAAGGCGATCACTTCCTCGGAGCGCAGCGACGCTGTGATCTTCACTTGTCCGATAGTTCCTCCTTGGTCAAGCTGGAGTGTTTCTTTCGAAGCGATTCTCCCTTGAGTTTAATATGATGCGCGCTGTGGACGAGCCGGTCGAGCACGGCATCGGCGATCGTGGGCTCGCCGATGTAGGCGTGCCAGTCTTTGACGGGCAGCTGGCTGGCCACCAGCGTTGCGCGGGCTCCGTTTCGGTCCTCGAGGACTTCGAGGACATCGCGGCGTTCTTGGTCGCCAAGCGGTGCGAGGCCCCAGTCATCGAGGACCAAAAGATCGGCTTTGGCCAGACGCGCGAGTAAACGGGTGTAGGATCCGTCGCCCCGCGCCATTGCGATCTCGTGTAGCAGAGGCGGCATACGACGGTAGATGGCCGAGCGTCCGTCACGACAGGCCTTATTGGCCAACGCACAGCCCAGATAGGTTTTGCCGCAGCCGGTGGGTCCGGTAATCAGCACGTTTTGGTGTTTGGTGATCCACTCGCCGGCCACCAGGCGTCGCATAACCGAGCGATCAAGGCCACGCGGGTGGCGGTAGTCGATGTCTTCGACACATGCGGACTTGTCGCGAAGCCGCGCGATCTGCAGCCGGCGGATAAGGCTTCGACTCTCGCGTTCACTCCACTCACGATCGATGAGCAGGCCGACACGTTCGTCAAAGCCGAGGTCGTCGCTGTCGTCGTCGAGTTGTTCTTTGAACGCACGGGCAAAGCCGTGCATGCGCATGTCGGTGAGTTTCTGGAAGGTCTCTTGGTTTAGCACTGGGTCTTGTTCCTCCTATTGGTAGTAGTCGGGACCACGCAGGTTTGCATGCTCCGTGGGCAGTTCGAGTTGGACTGAGCTCGGGTTTTGGCTGTCGAGCCCTGTGACCAAGATCGATTTCACACTCTTGTAACTCGGTGATCCGATTCGGCGTGCACGCCGGCACGCATTCTCGACGCGTTCGTTGGTGTAACGTTTGGCCAGACGGATAATCCCTAAGCACGAGCGAAAGCCCTGCTCGGGATGCGGCTTGCTCTCGAGCACATGG
>JAZDCZ010000411.1:0-50735 GCA_036679605.1 Gemmatimonadota bacterium | reverse complement strand
CCCGGTGCAAACGGGCACCGATCAGAGTGCGGATGGTAGCCAATCGATGAGCACAGGCGTAGCCGCCACGTCGGCGAACTTGACAACTTGGCCTTCTCATGGTAGCGAGCGTTTATCAACGCTCGAACATCTGGCCCCGAGCGAGCGTTTTGGCACCCTCGAACACCCTGGAGACTGACTCGGCACGCACCGGTGTGTGCCACCTGCTTCGGCACAGTTGCAACACTGTGGACCGAGCCCCATAGCTGAGGTGCCTTGTCGCTGCAACGGCACAAAGCGTAAGTGTCTAAGTAGCAACGGTTTATGTGGTACAGACAATTGCGTTTCAGGACGGTGCGAGCCGGAATCGGCGGAACGGACCTTGCAACCTCCGGGGAGAACCTCATATGGCCTCAACGTTTTGAGCCTAGACCAGGAAGAGAACTTGATGAAGCGAACCGCGGTTTTTGCAGTATCAGCAGCGCTGATGTTGGCAGTCCAGCCGGCCGCCGCCCAGGACGTCCTGCCGCGGCCGCTCGGGCCGATGGAGTCCTTCCTGTTCAGCCGCGGTAGCGGCGTGAAAGCCAGTTGGGGTAACGTGCACGTAGGTCCCTACCAAGGGGTCGTCGCATCGATGATGATATCGGACCCAACCCAGCCACAGATCACACTCTATTGCGTCGATTTCGCGCACAGCATCCACAAGGACCAGACTTGGAACGCCAACATTACTAATCTGGCCGGCGGAAGTTTTACCAACACTCGCATGAGTGATGTGTCCAAGTACAAGAAGGCGGCGTTTCTGGCTTCGCTTTACGATTCATATGCCGATTTCGCGAACAACACCACCTTTGAATCTACAGGCTTGTTCACTGACCAAGCGACGGTTTGGTCGGGCATCCAGGCGGCCATCTGGGCGACGCTCACGCCAGGCTTCGGGACCGCCTCCCTCGAGCCCGGTGCATGGGTTTACGCGGACCCATTTGTGGCTCTTGCCAATGCAGCCATGCAGAACAATTATGCGGGAACCGGCATGAACTTCAGCGAGTGGTCCGTGGTGAGCGACAAGTGCAACGATGCCGCCTACGCGGAGACCCATGTCTGTCAGATAGGGGGAGTGCAGGAGTATCTCGTGCACACTGTCGTGCCGGAACCAGAGACCGTCTTTCTCATGATGACTGGGCTACTCGCGGTGGCCGTAGGCGCGCTCAAATTCCGCGTGCTCGACACGGGCTAGCTACTAGGGGTCCCCCAATCGTTTGACGAGCCGGTCACCCTGCGGTGCGACCGGCTCGTTTGCTTTTTGATGGGGGATGTGCAATCATGCCCGCGTTGATTCCTTCGGATTGTTTCCAAGGCTACCCAAAGCAATGAACCAAGGCACCCAACCGTTTTCCAAGCCGGCAGTAGCCGGGATCTATTTTGTGGCGGGGCTGCTGCTGTTTTTTCCGATCTTCGATCTCATTACCAACACTCTGCCGGCGCAATTGGGTAATGTGCAATGGCGCTACGGGTTCGCAGGGCTGCTATCCGGGTTTCTCCATACACCGCTCTTGGGGATGCTGATTGCCACCCTCGCCGCAACGTTCTTCAGAGACCGAACCGTGCTGCAGATCCTGGCGGCGGTGAGCGTTGTCTCGGCCGCCATCCTGCTGATCGTGATGCCGCTCTTCATTCTCGATGTGTTGGAACTGAGGGCGACCACGCCGCCGGAGCGAGTTGCCGCGTTTCAGGCGGGTGCGCTGTTTGCCCTATTCAAACACTTTACTGCCACCATCGCGTTCACCCTGTTGGGTGTCGGCGCGTTCAAAACAGCCGGGGCGATGCCTCGTGACCATGGGTCTCGCAAGCGGAGACCTGACGCCGTACTAGTCAAGCCCCGCAAGGGCAGCAAGTCTCATCGCAAGGGTGGCGACTCAGCGGAGTAGCTCGCTCGACTATCTTTGTTCCACCAATGAAAACCCTAATCGTAGAAAACGTTCGCGGAGGCATCGTCGAGTCCGTGCATCGCGTCGCTGTTGCAGTAGTGACCGACGACTTTGAGTCAGTTGCGCGGTCGGGGAATCCCCACCTCGTGACCTTTTCGCGCTCGGCGGCCAAGCCGTTTCAGGCGTTGCCGCTTGTGCAGGACGGCGTACGCGAGCGATTCGATATCTCGCCGCAGGAACTGGCACTCGCATGCGCGTCACATAACTCCGAAAAATGCCAGGTGGCACTCGTTGCCGCGTTTCTGGAACGTATCGGGTGCACCGAGGACGATCTGGCCTGTGGCGCGCACCGTGCGCTGGCCCGAAGCTTTGCCGTTCCGCCCCTGGACTCTGAAGCCCTAGAGCCTCCGTCTCCGCTCGCCAGCAACTGTTCGGGCAAGCATACCGGTATGCTCGCCTTGGCCCTCCACCATGGTTGGGTCACCAAGGGCTATCAGCAGTCGGATCACCCTGTTCAGCAGCGAGTCAAGAGAGAGCTGTCCCGTTGGGCCGGAATGAACGAAAATGAGATAGGTGAAGGAGTCGACGGATGTACGGTCGTTGCCCTTGCGCTGCCTTTGTCGCGCCTGGCGTTCGCGATTGCCAAACTGGCCACCAGCGAGGAGCCCGCACCCCGTGCCATCGTATCAGCCATGGTCGAGCATCCGTACCACGTGGCGGGAAAGGGGCGATTGTGCAGTGAACTCATGCGGGCCTATCCAGGGCGCGTGTTGGCCAAGGTGGGGGCCGAGGGCGTTTACGTAGCGGCCGTTCCGGAGCGACGGCTCGGCATCGCGCTCAAGGTTGAAGACGGTAGTCCCAGGGCAGCGATGGTCGCGCTCCTCGCGGTTCTCGAGGCCCTGAAACTCGATCCTGCGCCGTCGGCAGTGTTGCGCCGCTTCGCCGAGCTGCCGGTCCTAAGCTCACGTGGCGAGCGGGTGGGTCAATTACGGGCCGCAGGCGAACTGGCGTTTGATTGATGATAGGTGCACAAAGTTGGTTGTGCCGTCACCGGACGATATCCATACACTCCATGCTGGGTGCTAAATGACTTTTATCGATCGAGCAAGGATCCGTGTTGCGGCGGGAGCGGGAGGATCTGGACGTGCCTCGTTCCGCCGCGAAAAGTACCGGCCCAAGGGGGGCCCGGACGGCGGCGACGGCGGACGCGGAGGCAGCGTGTACGTGAAGACGAATCCCCAGTTAACAACTCTGCTCGACTATAGCTACAAACGGCATTGGAAGGCCGAGAGCGGAAATCATGGCGGAACCTCCGATAAAACAGGGAAGTCTGGAGATGACGTGTATTTACCAGTGCCGCCCGGAACCGAAATTTGGGATCTCTCGGGCGGGAACATGATTGCCGAAATGGTGGGTGACACCGACGTGGTTTGTGTGGCCGAGGGGGGGAGGGGAGGCCGCGGCAACACGGCATTCGCAACTTCGACCAACCGCGCACCGCGAAAATGGGAGCCGGGC
Organism: Gemmatimonadota bacterium; assembly: GCA_036679605.1. Taxonomy (GTDB): domain Bacteria; phylum Gemmatimonadota; class Gemmatimonadetes; order Gemmatimonadales; family GWC2-71-9; genus JAZDCZ01. Next base: position 47,310 of record JAZDCZ010000411.1, on the reverse strand, counting down.
GAATCGGGCGAGAGTCGGGAAATTGAACTGGTACTCAAACTCATTGCTGACGTGGGTCTGTTGGGTGAACCGAACGCCGGCAAGAGTACGCTGCTGTCGGTACTCTCAGCCGCACGTCCCAAGGTCGCCAACTACCCGTTTACGACACTCGAGCCCAACCTGGGCGTCGTGGGTCTTTCGGAAGGACGTTCTTTTGTTATCGCCGATATTCCAGGAATCATAGAGGGAGCGCACGCCGGAAAGGGCCTAGGTGACAAGTTTCTTCAACACGTCGAGCGAACCCGCGTGCTCGCCTACCTGGTGCCGTTAGACAGCGACGATCCACAACTCGCATACGAAATGTTGCGAGATGAAGCACGCAAATACGACTCGACGCTCGCCACACGTCCGCACCTTGTCGTTCTCACAAAGGACGACTTGCTGGAGCCCGACCACGGTCCATCGCCGTTGATTGCTCCGGATGCAGAAGGTGTCGTCAGCATCTCGGCGCTGGCGAACCACGGACTCAACGAACTAAAGGAACAATTCTGGAAACTACTCGCTCTGGTGACAGCGGCGTCGGACGAGCAAGCGTAATGGCGTTCAGCACGAAAGATATTGCATATGTGACACTCGCATTGGTACCGGGCATCGGCCGGGCGCGGCTGGACATGTTGCTCGCGACATTCGGATCGGCTGACCAGGCGCTTGGAGCGTCGCACCGCGAACTGGTTGACGTCGTCAGCATGACACGAGCCGCGGCGACCGCAATCTCCGAAGCGACTCCCGCCATGGGTGAAAAGATCGTGAGGAGCGCGACGGACATGGGTGCCAGAGTGCTGTTTCCCGAATGCGATGAATTCCCTCGTGCGCTGCGTGAGATCCCCGATGCCCCGACTTTGCTGTTCGCCAAGGGTAAGTTGGAGTTACTCAACACCGACTGTGTTGCGATCGTCGGCAGCCGGACGCACACTGCATATGGAACTGGGGCTTGCCGCATGTTTGCTACGGGACTTAGCAGGGCCGGCCTCACAGTCGCAAGCGGAATGGCGCGCGGGCTCGACGCGGTCGCGCATACGGCTGCGCTGGACGACGGCGGAAATACTATAGGTGTGCTGGGCAATGGGTTGGGAGTGGTGTACCCTGCAGCGAATCGCGTACTCTACGAACGTGTCGCACAGGATGGTTGCCTGCTTACGGAATTCCCACCTGGCGAACGTCCCAACGCTGGAAGTTTTCCCAGACGCAATCGATTGATCAGTGGTCTGTCTCGCGTAACTCTCATTATAGAGGCGCGCGAACGATCGGGCGCTCTGATTACTGCCGACTGTGCACTGGTTCAAGGACACGAGGTACTCGCGGTGCCAGGCTCGATCCTGAGCCCGATATCAATCGGGTGCAACCGGTTGATACAACACGGTGCCAAGCCCGCCTTAGGGCTCCGCGACGTTCTGGAAGAATACGGAATTCAAATTGGCGAGGCTCCTGCGGTGCAACTGCCCAACAATCTGACGACCGACGAACGGAAGTTGCTCGACATCTTAGGTGAGGGACTGGAGCAAGTGGACGAGTTGACCCATCGTGCCGGCAAGTCTGCCCCCGAGATACTGGCCGTGCTCACGTCGCTCGAACTCCGAGGGCTCGTGACGCAGGACCCAGGAAAACTGTTTCGTCGCGTGCAGCCGATTCTGGCCGCCAGAGTGTGATTGAATCGCTACAGCCGCCGTAGTTGAAAATGCGCCATCTCTACGTTCACGTACCGTTCTGCGCTCGCCGCTGCGTCTATTGTGATTTCGCAATAGCCGTAAGGAAAACGATACCTGCAGCACGGTATGTCGATGCCGTGTTGCGGGAGCGGGATCGACGGATCGAGGGCGGTGAACTAGACGACGGACCTCTGGAGACCTTGTATTTGGGGGGCGGGACTCCATCTCTTCTGGCGTCCAACGAACTTGCGCGGCTTGTGCGTTGCCTAACCCTTAGGGCATCCGGCTCGTTTCCGCAACTCGAGATAACGTTGGAAGCGAACCCGGACGACGTGACGGCTAGCTCAGTAGCCGAGTGGATGAACGCAGGGGTGAACCGCATCTCGTTGGGCGTGCAATCGTTCGACGATCGAGTTCTCCGCTGGATGCACCGCACACACTCGATGCGCCAGGCAGTCGAAGCGATCGGGCTGCTGCGATCTGAAGGAATTGACTCACTCTCTATCGATCTGATATTTGCCCTGCCAGAACAATTATCGCACGCGTTTGGCGATGATCTGGCGCGCGCGGTCGAACTTGGTCCCGATCACCTCTCGGTGTATGGACTGACCGCGGAGCCGCGCACTGCTCTCTCTCGCTGGATTTCGCGAGGGGCGGTGCGGCCAAGTGCCGATGGTCGGTACGCTCACGAATTTCTCATGGCCGACGATACTCTGAGTGCTGCGGGGTTCGAACACTACGAGGTGTCCAATTACGCCAGGCCAGAACACCGTGCCCGCCACAACGGCGCCTACTGGACCGGCCGGCGATATATCGGGCTCGGACCGTCGGCCCATTCTTTTGACGGACGACGCCGGTCCTGGAACGTTCGGCAGTGGTCTGCGTACGAAACCAGGGTCGATCTGGATGGTGATGCGACGGACCAACATGAGGACATGACTGAGTCGCAGCGCCGGCTGGAGCAGGTCTACTTGGGGTTGCGCACGGTCGAGGGAGTCACCGATTCGAAGCAACAGATGGACGCAGCCTTGTGTGCCCGTGCAGAGGAAAGCGGCTGGATGCTGCGACAGGGCAACCATGTGAGTCTCACTGTCGAGGGGTGGCTCCGATTGGACGAACTGGCGCCTGACTTGACCACCTTAGCCGAGGGTGGCTAAATTGCTGTCCAGAATAGACTTGCATAATGACAACTCACGATCTTACTGAGCGACAGCAGAACGTGCTGGAGGCTGTAATCCACTCGTATGTGGAGAGCGCCGAACCGGCCGGTTCAAGGACCATTGCCAAGAGGTTCAAGCTCGGCGTCTCGGCTGCAACGATCCGTAACGTGATGAGCGATCTCGAGGACAAGGGTTATCTCTTCCATACCCACACCTCGGGCGGTCGCATCCCCACCGACAGGGCCTACAGACTCTATGTCGATGGGCTCATGGCAAGGTCGGACCCTACTCTGGTAGAGCAGGATACGCTGCGACGGCAGTTCAACAACGATAACAGTCCTATTGAGGACATCCTCAGGGATGCGGCACAGGTGTTGGGGGTGCTTACACAGGAACTGGGAGTGGCGGTGGCACCGTCGCTCGACCGTGCCGTGTTGGAGCACCTGGAGCTAATGCACGTGTCGGCTGAAAAGGTGTTGATGGTGCTGCTGCTCAAGGAGGGGGTTGCAAAGACGATATTTATTGAGGTAAGGAGTGAATTACCGCGGGAGGCGCTGGCAAGTCTGACGATGGTACTCAATGAGCGACTCGGCGGGCTTACGCTCGAGCAGATCCGCAAGACGCTTCCGGAACGGATGCGGGACATCAGCGTGGAGCCGCAGACGCATGAACTGATCAACGTTTTCGTGGAAGAGGCCGACCAAATATTTCATGTGTCCAACGAAGGAACGAGCCCGGTCTTGCTGAGCAGTGCACAGATGCTGGCGGAGCAACCAGAATTCAGCTCAAACGACCAGATGCGCAGTCTCTTAGAGCTGACGGAGCGGCGTGACGTGCTGCGCACGGCTCTGGAGGGACGATATGGTCCTGGGATTAGGGTGACCATCGGGTGGGAGAATGTCGACCCCAAGCTCAGCGCGTTCACGTTGGTCACGGCGCAGTATCAGAGCGGCTCGCTATCGGGCATAATTGGAGTCATGGGGCCGACCCGCATGCCGTATCAGAAGGTAGTTGCCCTGGTTGGACACACCAGCCGACTCATGAGCGAGTTCGCTCAGTGAAACTAAACCTGCCAGACAAACAGGAGTAAGATGGCGCGCGATTTTTACGACGTGCTCGGTGTCTCGCGTGATGTGAGCACGGACGAACTCAAGAAGGCCTATCGCAAGCTCGCCATGCAGTATCACCCGGATCGTAACAACGGGGATAAGCGGGCCGAAGATCAGTTCAAAGAGCTGAGCGAGGCTTACGACGTTCTCAGTGATTCGGAGAAACGCGCGACCTACGACCGGTTTGGCGTGGACGGACTGAAAGGTGGCGCGGGAGGCGGCGGCTTTGGGTTTCATCCGTTCGATTTGTCCGAAGCGCTCAGCATATTCATGCGCGATTTCGGTGGCATGGGTGGTTTTGACGCGTTCTTCGGAGGAGGAGGCCGCGGGAGGCGTGAGGTGCAGCGGGGGCAGGATATCCGGGTCAGATTGGAGCTGTCTTTGGAGGATGTCGCTCATGGCACGACCAGAAAGATCAAGCTCAAGACACTTCACGGTTGCAAGCGCTGCACGGGTTCGGGCGCGGAGCCGGGCAGCTCACCCGCACCGTGTGAGACTTGCGGTGGCGGCGGCGAGGTACGTAGGGCCCAACAGTCCATCTTCGGCCAGCTTGTATCCGTAACGACGTGTCCCGCTTGCGGTGGTCAAGGAACGACCATCTCTGAGCCCTGTGAGGAGTGCCGCGGAGATGGACGAGTTCGGCTGCAATCGGTTGTAGATATCGAGGTGCCAGCGGGAGTTTCACACGAGAACTATCTGACGCTACGTGGCAAGGGGGCGGTAGGGCCACGCAATGGACCGGCCGGCGACCTAATAGTAGAGCTTAAGATCGCGGACGACCCCAGGTTTGAACGACACGGTGACGACCTGGTATACGATGTTCCTGTCTCGTTCAGCGAGGCGGCATTGGGAGCAAACATTGTCGTTCCGACGCCGTATGGTGACGAGACGGTCGAGATTCAAGCCGGTGTCCAGTCGGGGACTGTGCTTACGCTGAGAGGCAAGGGATTACCGAACCTGAATGACGGGCGCCGCGGTGCACTGCATGTGCGGGTGCAGGTTTGGACTCCGACCAAGGTGGGACCCGAATTGCAGCAGGTACTCGAGCAGCTTTCCGAGCTGGAGGGCGAGCCACCCGTCGAGGATGGTCTGGGGCGTCGCGTTTGGAACAAGATGAAAGAGGCTTTCGGTGGCTAGCGCTCCAGAAGAATGTCTTTTCTGTAAGATCGCGAGCGGGGAGATCCCGGCGACCGTAATTGCGCAGGATGAGGACCACGTGGCGTTTGTCGACGTCAATCCACAGGCACCAACTCACGTTCTGGCCATCCCCAGGGAGCATGTGCGATCGCTCAACGAAGTGCAGGACGCAGGAGCGTTGGGTAAGCTGTTGCTCTTTGCCCGCCAGGTAGCAGATCAGGAAGGCCTGGCTGAGAGTGGTTTTCGGGTAGTGTTCAACACCAACGCCGACGGTGGCCAGACGGTGTTCCATCTCCACGCCCATGTCCTGGGCGGCAGAGCCATGGCGTGGCCGCCCGGATAGTCGCTTGAGATTCCCGATGGGAGCCACGGTGGCCAGCACCCCTTCCTCTTTTCCAGAGCCCGCCTCACCCGAAACACTAAAGCAGTTGGAGTTCGGCAGCGCGTTGGAGTGTGTTGCGCGGCACACGGTGTCGTTGCCCGGCGGCAACTTGGTGCGTGCGCGGACCCCCAGTGCTTCTCTTGAGTTCATCACGACCGAGCTGAACGCAGTGTCTCAGCTCCAGAACCTGCTCGATTCAGGCGATCCGTTCCACCCTGAGTCCGTGATCGACGTTACTGCGATCTTGAATCGACTGGATACGGCGGGCACGGTTTTGGAACCAGCAGAACTCAACTCGTTGGCGGGTACTCTGAACTCCACTGCGATCGTCAGAGCCGAGTTGGCAAGGATCTCTCGAGAGGCCCCGCTTGTTGAGAGGTTGATAGTCGAGCTTCCCCCACACTCACTCGCGCGGGCGATCGAAAGGGCGATCCACCCAGACGGAACGGTGCTCGACGAGGCATCTCCGGAACTGGCGAAGGCACGCAGGCGAGTGCGAGAGACGCGCGCAAGTCTCGTGCGGATGCTCGAGAAGAGTTTGAGAGATTTGGGCCAAGAAGGTGACGTCGGTGCCCCGACTATACGGGGCGATCGTTATGTCATACCGGTAAGAAAAGATTTCCGCGATCGCATCTCAGGCATCGTCCACGGGGAGTCCGGCTCGGGCGCGAGCCTCTTTGTCGAGCCGACGGGCGCCGTAGAGTTGGGCAACGAGCTCAACAGCTGGGAATCGCGCGAGGCTCGTGCAGTGTTGGCGGTGCTGCGCGATTTGACCGAGCAAGTACGGCCATACTCTACGTTGGTGGCAGCCGGGCAGGAAATGTGTGCAAGGGCAGATGATCTCTATGCGCGGGCGCGCTACGCGATAGAGACCGACGGCCATGCCCCAACTATGCGTCCGGCGCCAGCAACGCTCAGCATAGTGCGTGGATTCCACCCGCTCATCCTTGAGGAGAGCAATAAACCGGTTCCGTTCGAGTTGCATTTGTCGAGCGACGAGCGGACGTTGCTTCTAAGCGGTCCCAACGCCGGTGGCAAAACGGTGTTGCTCAAATCTCTGGGGCTACTGTCGTCACTGGCGCAGGCCGGTATAGTTCCGCCGGTTGGGCCGGGCTCTACATTGCCGGTGTTTGGAAAGATCTTCGCGGATATCGGAGACCACCAGTCGATTGCAGAAAATCTTTCGACCTTCACCGCTCATGTTTCTGCGCTCAAAGAGATCCTGCTGGCCGCAGATGAAACTGCGCTGATATTGCTCGACGAATTAGGCGGTGGTACCGATCCGGCCGATGGGGCTGCTCTAGCAGGAGCGGTTCTGCAGTCGCTCAATGCTCGAAACAGTGTAACCGTAGCTTCTACGCATCTCGGCGAGTTGAAGGAACTCGTGGCCGGGATGGATGGCGCGGTCAACGCGTCGATGCAGTTCGATCTGGAAACTCTCTCTCCAACTTTTCGATTTATCAAGCATCAGCCCGGACGCTCGTACGGTTTGGAGATCGCACGCAGCGTAGGGTTGCCGGGCGAAGTACTGACCCTGGCCGAACGGCTTCAGCCCGAACAAGTCCGATCGATTGATGCAATTCTTGCCGAGTTGGAGAAGCGAGAGGAAGGAGTTTCGTGCCGAGAGGAGGACGTGTCGCTCGCAGCTGCGCGCGTGGATAGAGACAGGCAAGCAGTGGATGACGATCGCGAGCGGATTGCTGAGCGAGAGGCGGCGCTCGTCGCACGGGAACGCACACTTGAGCAAGAGGGCAGGGAGCGGGCCCGCGGATTCCTGCTCGAGGCACGTCGGAGAGTGGAAGATGCGTTAGGTTTGGCGAGGGCGGCGGTGAGTGAGGCGACTGCAAGGGAAGCACGCCGGCTGGTCGAGGAAGGGGTGCGCGACGAGGGTGACGCTCTCGAGAAATTGGAGCAGCTCGGCAAAATTCAGGGGTGGAGAATAAAAGGGAGTAGGAAACTGGGGGCGACCCAAGGGTCTACTCGATCCGAAGTTCAGTCATCTCCCATCTCCCACTCCCTATGCCCAGATCCCTCGACCGAGATCGATCTTCGCGGCATGACCGGCGACGAAGCGGAAAGCGCGCTCGTTCTAGCGCTGGACGGTGCGATAGCGGTGGATCTTCCTTGGCTGCGTATTATCCATGGAAAGGGGACCGGCGCTCTCCGCGCTAGAGTGGCAAAGGTCTTGAAGGGGGATCGCAGAGTTGAGGCATCCAAGTTGGCACCGCCCGAGCAGGGCGGGAGCGGGGTAACAATAGCAGAGTTGAATTCGTGAGCGGGATTCCAGAAGACGTCATAGAACGAGTTCGTGACGCGGCTGATATCGTTGAAGTGATAGGCGAGCATGTGGAGCTGAAACGCACCGGCTCCGACTATCGCGGACCGTGCCCGTTCCACGGCGGTGCACACCGCAACTTCGCCGTGATCCCCAAGAAGCAGATGTTCTATTGCTTCGTATGTCATGAAGCCGGCGATGTTTTCTCGTACCTCATGAAGAGGAGTGGTCTCGAGTATCCAGCGGCGATTCGCGAGGTGGCCGGCAGATATGGCATTTCCATACCCGAGCGCCAGAGCGGTGGCCCCGATCCCCGGGAGCCGCTGTTCACCGCGGTGTCGGTGGCGGGCGAGTGGTATGCCAAACGGTTGCGTGAGTCGGACGACGCCGGGGCTGCTCGAAGCTACTTGGCCAAACGCGGGTTTGACCTGGAGAAACTCGGGCCGTTGGGGTTGGGTTACGCGCCCAGAGGCAACGAGTTCATCGAGGCGATGGCGCGGTTGGGGATCGAGAACAAGGTTCTCCTAGAAGCCGGGCTCGCAGTTGAACGGGAAGAGGGGGGAATCCGGCCACGGTTCTGGAATCGGGTCTTGTTTCCAATCAGGGACCTGCGCGGTTGGCCGGTAGGGTTTGGTGGACGAGTTCTTGGCAACGGTGAGCCGAAGTATCTCAATTCACCCGAGTCTCAAATCTTTCACAAGGGTCGTTTGCTTTACAATCTGCACGATGCCAAGCCGGCGATTAGAAAATCGGAGCAAGCGGTGGTGGTGGAGGGTTACTTCGACGTACTGCGACTGATAGAGGTCGGAGTAGAGGGAGTAGTGGCTCCTCTTGGTACCTCGCTGACCGCCGATCAGGCGAAGTTGCTGAAGCGGTATACGACTAGCGTTATCGTGTTGTATGACAGTGACGCGGCGGGCTTGCGGGCGACGTTCCGCGCAGCAGACGAGTTGCTGCGTGCGGGCCTCAGGGTTTCCGTTGCCACTCTTCCGGAGGGGCAAGATCCCGACACTCTGGCCGCAGAGGGTGGCGCGGATGCCGTGGATACCTTGTTGAGTGACGCTATCGATGTTCTGGAGCGAGAACTCCAGTTGTTGGAGCGCAAAGGTTGGCTGGGCACGCTTTCGGGCAGGCGCCGTGCGCTCGACCGGCTGATGCCTACCATTAGGGCTGCAAGCGACCCCGTCACACGGGATCTCTACGTGAGCCGCACGGCAGAGGCCCTGGGCGTGTCGCGCGAATCGGTGGGCCGCGAGGCAGAGAGCGGTGCCGCGAGGATGGACTTGACGCGCAGCCGGGTCTCGCGCGACCAGGACCGGCAACACGGCTATCGAGATCTGCGCGCGAGCCCCGAACGTGAATTACTCCGTGTGATGCTACATGCGCCTGAATGGCGCGACCGGATCGAGGAAGCGTTACCGACGGTCGGTTTGAAGGAACCCGAGGGAGAGCTATTGGCCATGGTAGCCGCGACGGACGCGGACACTCAGGGCAGCGATCTTCTGAACGGTGTCGAAGGTGAGGCCCGAGTGCTCTTTGCGGAGCTGATCGAGCAGGGATTGGGAGAAATGAACGTGGATGCGATCGTGGGCGGCGCGTTGGATCGCTTGAAGGGTCGCAAGATCGCCGCAAAAAAACGGGCAGTCGAGCGTGAAATGACTGTCGTACCAGAAGAGGAAAAGGTGGAACTTCTACGTAAGAAGGTGGCTCTCAATAGAGAGTCGCGAGAACTCGGTATATTTGAATGGAACGTTATTCGTCGAGGAGGTAAAGGCAGTGAAGGTTGATCTGGAGGCGTTGTTGCGTTTGCAGGGAAAAGACAAGGTCGTAAAAGCGAGTGAAGATCTGTTAAAATCACTTGATCCCAAGGTCGAGGAACTCGATCATGCGTTAGAGACTGTGGGTGAGCAACTCGCGTTAGCGCGTAAGGGAGCCGAAGAGGCTGATGCGAAACGCGCCGAGTCGGAAGGCCGCATCGAGAGCTACCGAATCATGCAGGACCGTAGACGGCAGCGGCTCGAATGGGTCAAGGGAGCAAAAGAGGCTTCTACGATTATGGCAGAACTGGATCTTGCGCGCGGTGTTCTAGCGAAGGAGGAGGCCGAGTGGATTCGGTCGGCTGACAGACTGAAAGAAGCCGAGGCGCGGGTAGTCGAGATTGAGGCTGCGTTCAGCGAAACCGAGGAAACTCAGGCTCCACTGCGCGAGGAAGTCGCCAAACTCGCAACGCAGTACGAATCGGAGTTGACTGACGCGTGCGAAGAGCGGGATAAGGTGGCGCTGGATGTCAAACCCAACATGCTCTCGATCTATCGGCGCACTCTTCGTGGACGTGCTCCACTGGCACTCTACGCGCTGCACGATGGGGCATGCGGCCACTGTTTCACCTCTGTGCCCAAGCATAGGCTCCAGCAGATCCGTAACGGGAGTGTTGTAGAGCACTGCGAGGCCTGTGGAGTACTGTTGTATAGTGAATCCACTGACGAATGACGGGTGTCAGCGCACGATGGGACGTTGTATCCGCCGTCGATCCGGCGGCTGCCCGTTCACTAGCTGATGCTCTGAATCTACCGGAGGCGCTAGCAGCACTCCTAATACAACGCGGGTTTTCATCGCTCGAGGGTGCGCGACATTTCCTCCGTCCCACGCTCGATGATCTCAGCGATCCTTTTCTTCTCAAGGATATGGACCGGGCTGTCGACCTAGTTGCGGCAGCGATCCGGCGCGGCGACAAGATACTCGTTCACGGCGACTACGATGTGGACGGTCAATGTTCGGCGGCGCTGCTTACCCGCTTCCTCAGGCTCGCAGGGGCCGACGTCGTGCCGTTTGTACCGCATCGAATGAAAGACGGCTATGATTTTGGACCGGCTGGACTCGCGGCCGCGCTACAGCATGGTGCGCGCATGGTTATCACGTGTGACTGTGGGGTGACAGCACTGGAGGCGGTCCGGAACGCGAAAGAGGCCGGGCTCGAGGTCGTCGTGACCGACCATCATCTCACGCGGGAGCTACCGCCCGCGGACGCCGTCGTCGATCCGCGGCGCCCCGATTGCGAATATCCCTACAAAGGTCTGTGTGGAACCGGCGTGGCCTTCAAATTGGCGCAGGGTCTATGTTCTGAGGTAGGACTCGCTGCGAGCGTTCCGTTCCATTTTCTGGATCTGGTGGCACTGGCCACGGTAGCCGACATCGTACCGCTCACGGGTGAGAACAGAATTCTGGTGCGTTTCGGCCTGAAGATGATTACCACGTCTCGATGGCCCGGGCTCAAGGCGCTGCTCGAGGTGACAGGGTTGTCGGGCCAGGAGATCCGAGCTGGTCAGGTAGGCTTCGTCCTCGCTCCCAGGCTTAACGCAGTCGGCCGCATCGGCGAAGCGATGGACGGTTTACGATTGCTGCTGTCCGACGACCCGAGCGAATCGCACTCACTGGCGATATCGCTCGACACGATGAATGCACGAAGGAAGGAGATCGACGAACGGATCCTCGATGAGGCATTGGAGGATATCGAACAGCATGTAGACCTGCGGGAACGATATGGATTGGTATTGTCGCGCGATGGCTGGCATCCTGGTGTAATAGGAATAGTGGCGTCGAGAGTGGTAGAACGTTACGCGCGGCCCACGATCCTCGTGGCGTTGGAAGGTGAAGAGGGGCGCGGATCGGGAAGGAGCATACCGGCATTCGACCTCCATGGCGCACTCGCAAAATGCAGCCAACATCTCGAGCGTTGGGGCGGACACAAGGCCGCGGCCGGATTGAGCGTGCGCCGCGACAAGCTCGACGAATTCAGCGACTGCTTCAACGAGGTCGCACGATCGCAACTGACACCTGACGACCTCGTCCCGACGCAGCGCGTAGATCTAGTCGGGTCGATCGATGCCCTGGACGATCGGTTGGAGCGTTTGATGCGTCATCTGGAGCCGTGCGGGTCAGGCAATCCCGCACCGGTACTCGGAGTCGAGAAGGCCTTTGCACGGTCCCCCAAGGAAGTAGGAACCGGTCATCTGAAGTTCACGCTTGACGACGGTACCTCAAGCATTCCGGCGATCGGGTTCGGGTGGTGGGACCGTCTGGAAGGGGAGTGGTGGCGCAACCCTGTAGATGTAGCACTGAAGCTCGACAGAAATGAATGGCGTGGCACGAGTACGCTTCAGGCCCGCGTCGTTCAGATGAAGCCTGCTGACTGATGCGCATTATTGCCGGGCGATTCAAGGGTCGGAGGCTCAAGTCGCCGCCCGATCGGCGGGTGCGCTTGACGACAGAACGGGTGCGAGAGGCTTGGTTCAGTATTCTAGCGCCTTCTATCGAGGGTTCACGCGTGCTTGACTTATTCGCCGGCTCGGGTGTGTTGGGACTGGAAGCCCTTTCTCGTGGAGCGACGAGTGCAGATTTTGTTGAGGTGTCGCGCACATCGGTCCTAACGATCAACAGCAATGTTGCAACTCTTGGAGTAGAGGCGATCACTCGGGTGAACCGCGGCGACGCCCTAAGATTCACGGCGGGGTTGGAACAGACTGCCTACGACATCGGGTTTGCAGATCCACCTTTTCCGACCGACCAGGCCTTGAAGCTGCAAGCTACCTTTAGAAATCAAGCCTTCTGCCGTGTGCTCGTGATCGAGCACCGAAGCTCACTGGAATTGTCGGGCGATGAGACTCGACTTTATGGCGACATAGCCCTTACGTTCTTGTACGAATCATGACGCGAATCGCACTATATCCTGGCTCGTTCGACCCGGTGACGCGGGGTCACGAAGATATTGTTTGGAGAAGCCTGGCCTTCGTTGACCGGATCGTCGTAGCAGTCGCTGGTAACAGCTCTAAGCCACCTCTCTTTTCCGGCGCGGAGCGAGTCGAGCTGCTGCGTGAGGTATTCGAAGATGAAGCAAAGGTCGAGGTAGAGCAGTTTGACGGACTCCTCGTCGACTTCGCGCGGCAGACCGGTGCGTCGCTGGTGGTGCGGGGCCTTCGGGCCGTCAGCGATTTCGAGTACGAGTTTCAGATGGCTCTGATGAATCGGCAAATGCACAATGATCTCGAGACTCTGTTCCTGACTCCATCCGTGCACCTCACCTTCCTGAGTTCCAGTCTTGTGCGTGAGGTCGCACAATTGGGTGGCGATGTAAGTGAGTTCGTCCATCCGGTCGTCGATCGTGCCCTGAGGTCGAAACTGGGTAATTGAGTTTCCGTAACGATCTCCGTTTCCGAGCTTCTCAGGCCGGCGCTACCATAGTACTGGCAGAAGGCTGGGACGAGCGGGTTCAGGACGCCGTGACCACCATCGAGGCCGCCGAGATGGCGCGGGTCGAGACCCTCGATCGGTCAGTAGAGCGAGATCCGCGGGCGGACGATATCGTGGAACTCCTGTTGGGTCGCCGACCGGACAAGGTGCGGGACCGAGCCCATGCAGTGGAACTCATCAGGAACCCTCTCCTGTTCGCGGCAGGCCTCGTGGCAACCGGCCAGGCGGACGCAGCCGTGGCGGGAGCCGTGCATCCCACCGCCGATGTCCTCCGGGCGGCCCTATGGGCCATTGGACCGGCCAAGGGGATCACAACAGTAAGCAGCGCATTTTACATGACTTTTACCGATCCCCGTTTCGGTGTTTTCTCTGGATCTAGGGCCGAATCCGAAGATCGAGTAATCACGTTTACGGATTCCGCTGTTGTCCCAGATCCGACAGCAGAGCAGCTCGCCGAGATCGCCGCCGCGGCTGTGCACGATCGGCGTCTGGTGGTTGGCGATGAGCCGGCCGTGGCATTTCTTTCGTACAGCACCAAGGGAAGCGCTGCCGGCTCCAGGGTCGACAAGGTTCGCGAGGCGGTCGGATTATTCCGCAAATTGTGCCCGGATGTGGCCTGCGACGGAGAGCTTCAGGGTGACGCCGCCCTGGTGCCAGATGTGGCGATTCGCAAGGCTCCAGGGTCGCCGGTAGGTGGGAGAGCCAACATCTTGGTCTTTCCTGACCTTGACAGCGGGAACATAGCATACAAACTGATTCAGAGGTTAGCCGGTGCGGACGCCGTCGGACCGGTCATTCAGGGCTTGTTGAAACCGATGGCTGATCTATCGCGCGGTGCTACTGCCCAAGACATCGTCGATGTCGCTGCGGTCGCCGTACTTCAGTCCAAGCGGTCGCTACAGAACGTGCCACGGGGGGAGAAATGAGCTTTACTGTCCGAAAAGAAGAAGAAAAAGGCGTGGTCATCGTGGGTGTCGACGGCCAACTAATCGTGGGGAATCGGCAAGAGTTGAAGCAAAAGGTGCTCGAAGCTCTCGATGATGGAGGGAAGAAGTTCCTGATTGATTTCTCGAGTACGGGATATATCGATTCCTCGGGCTTGGGAGCGCTGGTGTCGCTTTCCAAGAAGGTGACTGAGGCCGACGGTACGCTCAGGTTGGCAGGCTTGAACGACGATTTGCGAACTCTGTTTGAGCTGACAAAGCTAGATACGCTGTTCTCGATCGATAGTACTCCAGAAGAATCCCTGGCAGCATTCTGAGCCTGTGACGGCGCCGCTCAGGCTTTGTGTCCGTCGCACCGAGGACTCCATGCCGACCCCGGCGCGTCGACGCGTGACCATTTCCCTCAGGGTGCCGACGGACCTGGACGTTGTAGAGGAGGCCGTGGATCTTGTGGCGAGGCACTGTCTCGCCAGCGGCCTGTCACCCCACACTGCGCGATTCAACCTCAGGGTAGCGCTCTCCGAGGCTCTGGCGAACGCGATCGTTTATGGGAATCAGCTGGATCCTGAAAAACACGTTGACGTGCGAGTGGAGGCCGAGGGGGAAACGCTTTCGCTATGCGTGCAGGACGAGGGAGACGGCTTCGACCCAAGTGCAATAGCGGATCCTACTCTCCCGGCAGCGATAGCGCTGACTGATGGTCGGGGACTGTTCTTGATCCAGCAGTTGGTTGACGAAGTTCAATTCAACGATCGAGGTAACTCCATCTGCATGATAATGCGCCGCGACTAGAGCAACTGGAGTCGATCCTCCACGGTCTGGGCACGCTACTCGGCTGTACCATCCGAGTCTGGCGGTTCGGGCGTGGCCGCCTCAGGCCGGTGTTGGCCAGTAATGGCGTGCAGGCACCGAGAGTCGACGTGGATCCAGATGGCAATGTCGTGCCCTCCGATCTCTCACGATTCGTGGTACCGGTTCCCCTCCTGGAAGGTTACTGGTACGAGATCGTCGAGTCCGCCCGAGAAGCGGCCGAAACCTCTGAGCAGCTGGGGCCAATGTTGTCCGATATCCTTGGCCGCGAGCGTGACACGCTTCGGTTGTCGAAGCAACTCGCTTCGCTGTACGAGGAAATCGAACTACTCTACACAATTACCGAGACCTTGGGGCGCACGATCCGACTAGAGGAAGCAGCCCAGAAGATCGTAAACGCGGTGAGCGCTGTGGTTGGCGCACAGCAGGCCTCCATTTTGGTTCACGATCCCGACACCGATTGTCTTCGGGCGGTGGCCTATGTGGGACGTGATGTGGTTCGGTTCGCGCCGCTGCCGGTTTCCGACGAATGCTCGATCGCAGCAAGAGTATTTCGTGAGGGGCGTACCATGATGCATGACCCGCGCGATCCGGAATCGCAGAAACCGGAGTGCGGTGAGGATCGAGAATACCGGGGGACCGCGTTTCTATCGGTACCGATCACGTACCCCGGGCAGGACGGTGAACATAGACCGGTCGGCATCATCAACCTGACAGATCGAATTGGGACCGACGCGTTCAGTGGAGGCGAGAGAAGGTTGGTCCAAGCGGCTGCGAGTCAGATTGGAGCCGCTGTCGAGAACGCCAGACTTGTGGCACGCGATCTCGAGCAGCAACGCATAGGGCAGGAACTGGAACTGGCACATGATCTCCAGCTCAAGCTGTTGCCGTCTCCTGCGATTCTAGGCTCTAAGGTCGACGCCGCGGCCCACTTCCAGCCGGCAGAAAGTGTTGGGGGCGATTTCTACAACTTCGTGAGACTTCCCCAGGGACGGCTGGGAGTCATGTTGGGAGATGTGTCGTCCCACGGCTTCTCGTCGGCACTCATTATGGCTCTCGCGATGTCTGCTGCCGGCATCCATGCTGCCGAGGCGATGACACCGGATGACGCGTTGCGCGGCCTCCTGGAATCGATTGGTAACGAGCTGGCCGAAACGGAGATGCACCTGGCTGTCTTCTATGGCGTCGCCGATCGTGCCAATAAGATCCTTAGATATGCCAATGCCGGACATCCGCACGCATTCAAGATGCTGCGCGGTGGAGCTAGGGAACGGCTTGGGGCTACCAATCCGCCGCTCGGGCTAGCGGAGGAAACCGACATCGCCGCTAGCGAAACCACGTGGAAGGCAGACGAGGACCTGCTCGTACTGTTTTCTGACGGAATTGCGGACGCCGTCAACGAAGCGGGTGAACAGTTTGGAGAGGATCGTGTCCTCGATATCATAGAGCACAATCGTGAATCGTCCACCGAGCAGATGGTCGCGGGAGTGATGAACGCTGTGACGGAGTTCACCAGCGTAATATCGGACGACCGCTCTGTCGTAATCCTAAGAGCCTGAGTGGGTCGCAGACTAGGTCAACATTTTCTCTCTGATCCGGCGATTCTCGACCGAATCGTTGCCGCGCTAGACCCAGCCATATCGGACACGGTTATAGAGATCGGACCTGGGCGGGGAAGTTTGACTCGACGGCTCGCCGAAAAAGTCGGACAGGTCGTGGCGATCGAGGCCGACGCAGCGCTGGTTCAGAAGCTGCGGGAAGCGGGACCGGGCTCTTCCCCGAACGTCACTGTGGTCGAGGGTGACGCCCTGGAGATCGACTGGCATAGTTTGTTGGAATATCCGGCCGGACCGTTCAAGGTCATCGGTAACATTCCCTACTACATAACGAGTCCTCTCATAGACAAGGCGCTTGCCCCGCCCGAACCTGAGGTGATCGTGATATTGATGCAACAAGAGGTAGCGGATCGGCTGACCGCATCGCCGGGAAACAAGACGTACGGTGCCCTCTCGGTGGGTGTGCAGACCGTCGCTGCGGTCGAGCGTCTGTTTACAGTCAAGCCGGGTTCGTTTCAACCTCCGCCCAATGTCAACTCGGCGGTCGTCCGGATAGTCCCATCGATCGATCCGTCGGTAGATCGATCGGAGCGTGAAGGGTTCCGCCGATTCGTAACAGCCATGTTCTCGCAGCGACGCAAGCAGCTCACACGCAGCCTGCGGAGCGTCACGGGAGAGACACGTGAGCGTGTGGAGACAGTGGTTTGTGATCTGGGGCTTGATCCGACTCAGCGTGCGGAAGTCGCCACGCCGGCGGACTTCGTGAGACTGTTTCGGACGTTTGAGTCGTTGACGGACACATCCGACTCCATGTAAGTTGTGAAAAAATTCACAATATCATGCGACCCATTGCAGAATCTACCGTCAGCAGACCGTCACTCTATCTCAGGTTCCTCGAGGAATTCGGGGAACAGCTGAAAAACAGCTAGATTACGAGCATGACTCCGGTTCAAGTTACCTCCGAGATCGGCCCGTTAAGGGCCGTTTTGGTACACCCTCCAGGGAAGGAACTCCAGGCGGTGACGCCGAGCACCCGAGAGGAGTACCTCTACGACGACCTGATCGACCTGGAATTCGCGCATCGTGAACACTGCAGAATGGTAGCGGTGCTCGAACGGTTTGCCGAGGTGCTCAAGGTCAGGGAATCACTGCAAGAAGTTCTTGAACATGGCCACGTGCGCGATTTTCTTGTCTCGCATACGCGCGACATCATTCCTTCCGACGCCTTAGTCGAACGACTGTCGGATCTGCCGGCCGAAGAGCTGGTATCGCTTTTGGTCGAGGGTGCTGAACAGGAGGCGGGCCCGATCGGTAAGGTGCTGAACGAAGTGGGCTATGCACTCCCGCCCGTACCAAACCTGTTTTTTACTCGGGATGTCGGTATTGTGATCGGCGATCATGTGGCGATCGGTTCGATGCGGCATGGTGCCAGATGGAGCGAAGAACTATTGATCAATCTTCTCTTCCGTTACCACTCCGCGTTTGAGAATGCCGGGCTGTTGTACGACGGATCTACCGAGCGACGACCTACCTACAGTTTGGAAGGCGGAGACGTTCATCCTCTGAGGCGAGATCTGGTTCTGTTGGGGTTTAGCGCGCGCTCCAGCCCCGACGCCCTCGATGATCTCTGTGAGAGTTTATTCGAGCAGACACCCGTGACCGACGTACTGGTGGTCGTAATGCCGGACGAACGGGTGGCGATCCACATGGACATGATTTTTACGCAGGTGGATATCGGACAGTGTATCATCTTTCCACCGCATTTTACGGGACCAGGGAGATTGGCGGTGCTGCATCGCAAGAAAGGTCGCGCGAGTGTCAACGAGATGTCCGATTTCTTCTCGGCACTGAAGACAGTCGATTTTCCATTAGAGCCTATACTCTGCGGCGGGACGCGGCGTTCTGTACAGGAGCGCGAGCAGTGGGCATCGGGTTGCAATCTGTTTGCTGTCCGGCCCGGGGTTGTCATGGGCTTCGCTCGCAACGAGGTAACGCTCGAGGAATTCGAAAAAGCTGGGTTTGTCGTTATCCCGTCCGTCGATTTCTTGACTGGGGAGAGACAACTGGGCGACGACGAGCGTGCGATCATTACTATCGAGGGTGCGGAGCTGGTTAGGGGTGGAGGCGGCCCCCGGTGCATGACGATGCCGTTGCGAAGAGACGACCTCAGTTGACTGCCGGCCTGACGATCCGCACCGCCGGAACGCTCGTGGATAAGGCGCTCGAGTATCTGCGGGCTGGACCCACCGACAGCAACACACTTGCGACGAGAATCATGGGGCTGAACGGTGCGCCATCGCTCGTCGCGGATCGGCTGGCTGTGGCCTTGCTCGGCTCGGATCCCAGGATTCTGCGCCTATGTGACGGGCGTTGGGCGCTAGCCCGGGCTGACAGCGGTACGCCAAAGCTTGCCGACTGTGCATTCGCAGTGGTCGATGTGGAGACGACCGGTACCAGCCCAGCCCGCGGCGACCGCGTCATTGAGATCGCTGTTGTTGCGGTAATGGGCGATGTCATCGAAGTGAAATACGATTCGCTCCTGAATCCTGAGCAGCCGGTTCCGCGGTTTACTTCTGCCATAACGCGGATAACCGAAGCAATGGTGCGAGACCAACCCACCTTTGGAGAGGTGGCTGACGATGTGTTAGCCGCTCTCGCTGGCAGGGTTTTTGTGGCGCACAACGTGAAATTCGACTGGGCATTTGTCGGGAAGGAAATCAGACGCGCCCGTGACGTTGTGTTGGACGGCCCGCGAGTTTGTACGGTGGCGCTGGCACGGAGGCTCTTGCCAGGCCTCAAGTCGCGCAGTCTGGATAGCCTGTCGGCCTATTTCGGCGTGGAAATAGCGCATCGGCACAGGGCTGCGGGAGACGCGCTGGCCACGGCGAAAGTGCTGCAGCGACTGCTGGAACTGGCGGAGGAGCGTGGCGTGCAGAACTTGGACGATCTCATCCAGTTGGGGCGGCGTCGCAAGAAGAGCCGGCGCCGCAGGACCGCGTTGCCACGCTCGATGGAGCAAATATGACTTTGGTGTCGAGGTTTAAGGTGGGAGGCCTGGTATGCCACACGCTCGAGGGAGGGCGACAGCGGTTGGACGGTGGTGCGATGTTTGGTGTGGTTCCCAAGCCGATGTGGGAGCGCCGCATCCCGGCCGACGAACGTAATCGCATCGCATTGGGTCTCCGTTGCATGTTGGTAGAGCACGAAGCGGGCCCGGTGCTGATCGATACCGGTGTGGGAAACAAAGAGTCCGAGAAATTTGTCGGCATCTACGGAATTGAGAACGAAGGCCGGCTTGGTCCCACCCAGCTGGAGGATGCTCTTGCGGAGGCGGGAGTGAGGGCCGATGAGGTGCGCTATGTGATCAATACGCACCTTCACTTCGATCATGCCGGCGGAAACACGGCGCTAGAGGCCGACGGAGAAACCGTAAAATTGGCGTTTCCCAACGCCACGTATGTGGTGCAAAAGGGGGAACTGGAGTTTGCTCGGAAGATCAACATGCGAACGTCAGCAAGCTACTTGGCGCCGAACTTCGAGCCGGTGGCTCAGGCCGGCCGTTGGCAACTGGTCGAAGGCGAGGTCGACATATTGCCGGGAATCAAACTGGTTCCCACCCCGGGTCACGTTCCTTACCATCAGTCGGTAGTGATCTCTGACGGTGGTGAGACGGCGTGTTTTGTGGCAGATCTGATACCGACGTCAGCGCACATTCCTCTGCCCTGGATCATGGGCTACGATCTCGAGCCACTGGTGACTCTGGAGAGTAAGAAAGCGCTTCTTTCCCAGGCCGAGGCTGAGGGCTGGGCCATAGTGTTCGAGCACGACCCTAAGGTCCGGCGGGGGCGAGTGGCGAGGGACGCTAAGTCGTTTACTTGCACGGAGCTTGACACCTTGGGGGGGCCGGTCTAGCTTCAGTACGACAATAAGCTAAGTAAGCGCGAGAGCGCTTCACCTTCGTGCCACGTGGTCAATGTGTGTGCGTAGAGGGTCCAAGGGTTGTAAGCCGGTGAATTGTTGTCGGCTATAGCGGATCCGGCGAACCTGGACCCGTTTTTTTTGTCCTTTTTGGAGGGAGGCAGCTTCACTGGCAGTCAATAAGATGCGCGGTGACGTAGATCCATCGCGTGTCCGAGTCAACGAGCAGATTCGGATGAGTCCAGTCCGATTGATCGGTGCCGATGGAGAGCAAGTCGGTATCGTACCGATCGAAGAGGCGCAGCAGGCCGCAACCGAGCGAGGGCTCGATTTGGTAGAGGTGGCGGCAATGGCGCGCCCGCCGGTAGTCAAAGTGATGGACTACGGCAAGTATCGTTTCGAACAAGCCAAGGCGGCGCGTGCCGCCAAGAAGAAGCAGCATATCATCCACTTGAAGGAAGTGAAGTACAGGCCGGGCATCAGCGATCATGATTTCGGGTTCAAGACCCGGCATGCCCGGAGGTTCCTCGAGGAAGGCAACAAGGTCAAGCTGACGTTGATGTTCCGAGGCAGACAAGTGACACACCCCGAGTTGGGTCGCGCTGTGTTGAACCGTGCCTACTCGGAAGTCGAGGACATTGCGAAGATCGAAGCAGATCCGAAGCTAGAGGGCCGCAACATGACGATGGTGTTGGCACCACGATAGAGCAACGAGGTTTTTCTGGTCGTCCGGTGGGCGGCTGTTAGTGAGGGATAGATGTCATGCCCAAACAAAAGACAAATTCGGGCGCGAAGAAGCGCTTTCGTCTGACCGCCACGGGTAAGGTCAAACGATTCAAGGCCAATAAGAGCCATATTCTCACAAAAAAACATCCCAAGCGCAAGAGAAATTTGCGTAAGGCAACGATAATGTCGAAGGCGGACGAGTCGCGCATCAAGCGGCTGCTGCAGACGTAGGAGAATAGAGATGCCTAGAGTAAGAAGTACTGTCGCCCGTCTGAAGCGCAAGAAGAAGATCATGCAGGCCGCGAAGGGTGCGCGTGGCGGCCGCAGTAAGCTATACAAGTCCGCCAAAGAGACTGTGGAGCGCGGGCTGCGCTATGCCTATCGCGACCGGCGTCGCAAGAAGAGGGACTTCCGGCGGCTTTGGATAGTGCGTATCAACGCCGCTGCCCGGCTGCACGACCTTTCCTACAATCGCTTCATGGCAGGGCTCAGGAAGGCAGGCATAGAGGTCAACCGCAAGATGCTGGCCGACTTGGCTATCCGCGATCCGGCTGCTTTCAGCGAACTCGCGGAGGTCGCGAAGCAGAGTCAGTAGTTCGGTCGGGGCGCCAATGTCGAAACCGACCATCGACCAACAGCTTGAAGCGGCCGAGCGTGCCGTAGACGAAGTCGCAGCGGCTGACGCCGACCGCCTCGCCGAGCTGCGTACGGAACTCCTCGGCCGGAAGGCCGGCGTGTTGACAGAGGTGCTGCGTTCGCTGGGGACGCTTCCTGTAGAACAACGCCGGGATGTTGGCGCGCGATCCAATGCAGTCAAACGGAAGCTCGAGGATGCCTTTGATCGCCGGACTAGGGCGCTGCGCGAGATTGACGCACGACCGCTGGACGTCGATTGGTCGATGCCGGGACGGGCGGTGTGGCGCGGAGCGATTCACCCAATCACCGCCGTGGTCGACGAGATCTGTGCCATCTTCAAACAGATAGGGTTCACGCGGGTCACCGGCCCCGAAGTCGAGACGGTAGAGTACAACTTCACAAAACTCAACACATCGCTGGATCATCCCGCGGCCGACATGGCGGACACATTCTACCTGGGGCCGGACACCGTGTTGCGCACGCACACCTCTCCCATGCAAGCGCGGACGATGGAGCGGTACCAGCCACCAATTCGGATCGTCGTGCCAGGCCAAGCATATAGGCGTGACGCTTTCGATCCTTCTCATGCGCCGGTGTTCGAGCAAATCGAGGGGCTGGCGGTCGACGAAGGCATAAGCTTCGTGGACTTCAAGGCTGCAATCGATTTTTTCGTCAAGGAATTTTTCAGTCGTGACACCAAGGTTCGCTTCCGACCTTCGTTCTTTCCCTTCACGGAGCCGTCGGCCGAGGTAGACGTCGAATGCCACGTCTGTAAGGGCAGCGGTTGCTCGACCTGCAAACAAACGGGGTACCTCGAGATCATGGGAGCTGGAATGGTAGATCCCGCGGTGTTCGAGAACTGCGGCGTAGATCCGGAGAAGTTCACCGGCTACGCCTTCGGTATGGGTCCACACCGCATAGCCATGCTACGCTACGGCATTCGCGACATTCGGCAGCTGTTCGAGAACGACATGCGGATGCTGAACCAGTTCGTGGAATGAGAGCGTGAACCTTTCGATCGACTGGTTGTCCAAGCTCTTGGGGGCGGCGATAGATCCCGCTGAGGCTGCGCACTTGCTAGCCATGAAGGCGGCGCCGGTGGACACGATCGAACCGCTCAACGCGGAATTGAACGATGTCGTGATTGGCTTGGTCGAACGGGTCGAGCAACATCCCGATGCTGACCGCCTCACTGTGTGCCAGGTAAACGACGGCTCGAGCACGATCGAGGTCGTTTGTGGGGCACCAAACGTTGCTGCGGGAAAGAAATATCCCTACGCTTCGGTTGGGTCGGTCCTACCGGGCGGGA
Organism: Gemmatimonadota bacterium; assembly: GCA_036679605.1. GTDB lineage: Bacteria > Gemmatimonadota > Gemmatimonadetes > Gemmatimonadales > GWC2-71-9 > JAZDCZ01. Next base: position 24,416 of record JAZDCZ010000411.1, on the reverse strand, counting down.
TCAAGCTAACGAAGCGCAAGCTTCGCGGAGTTGTCTCGAACGGGATGCTGCTATCCGAACGGGAGCTTGGTTTGGGAAGCAGCCACGAAGGCATACTCGAACTCGACACCGATGCGCCCGCCGGCACCAACTTCGTCGAAGCGCTGGGGCTGGCGGATACGCGGATCGTGCTCGACGTTACTCCCAATAGGCCAGATCTCCTGGGGCACAAGGGAGTCGCTCGCGAGCTGGGTGCGGCCCTGGACCTAACGGTCAAGCTGGAGCCGATTCCCGGTGCCAGATCCGAATCATCGACACCCAGACGCGCGGAAGTGAGTGGAACGGTCGACGGAGTAGAAGTGGTGATAGACGACGATGAGGGGTGCCCGCGCTACGTCGCCGCTGTGATTCGCGGAATCAAGATCGGACGATCACCGGCCTGGCTGGAGACTCGCTTACGGAGTATAGGTGGCAGACCGATCAACAATATCGTGGACGCGACCAACTACATCTTGTACGAGTTGAACCAACCGATGCATGCGTTCGACCTCGCCAAGCTGAGCGGACCAAAAATCGTGGTCCGTCGCGGCAAGCCCGGCGAAAAGATGACTACATTGGATGGTGAAGCTCGCGCTGTCACACCGGAGATGACGCTGATCTGCGATGCGGAGCGGCCTGTCGCTGTTGCCGGGGTAATGGGTGGCTCCGACTCGGAAGTATCCCAAGACACGACCGACATCCTTCTCGAGTGCGCCTACTTCGATCCCAAGAGAATTCGCAAGACGCGCAAAGCTCTCAAGATGAACACGGATGCCTCGTTTCGCTTCGAACGCGGCACCGACATTCATGGCATGTCCGATGCAGTTAGAAGGGCCGTGACACTGATCCGAACGATCGCGGGCGGACAGGAGCCCCAGTCTGCCGTTGATGTCTATCCCAACCCAACCAAGAGCCACGTGATTTTCTTGAGGCAGGAACGAGTCGAGCACGTTCTCGGAGTTACCTTGCCTTCTCAGGAAATAGAGCGTTACCTGAGTGCCGTGGGGTTTGTTGTTGCGCCCAAGGGCGACCGTCTTGCGGTGCAAGTGCCGGGCTGGCGGCCGGACGTCACACGAGAGGTCGATCTGATCGAGGAGGTGGCTCGGCTAAGAGGGTACGAAGAGTTTCCGGTGGAGATGAGACCGTACCGTTCGAGTGCGGTTCCCGATGATCCGATAGAGGTGGTTAAGGCCAGGGCCAGGCGGGTCATGACAGCGATGGGAGTGAACGAAGCGCGTTCGATGTCGCTGGTCTCGGGGGAACCGGATGGCACTGGCGCTCAGCCCGTTCTCAATCCTCTGTCCGAGGACGAAAGCCACCTGAGGTGGGACCTCTTGGGCGGGTTGGTGCGGTCGGCCCAACGGAATTGGTCGGTCAGTGAACGGGACATAAGGCTGTTCGAAATTGGCTCGGTCTTCCATGCGGTTGGCCCGGGGAAACTGCCGGTCGAGACAGTTCGCATGGCATGCGTAGTCTCAGGTGCACGCACGCCGCCGCATTGGTCGTCGTCCGGAAAGTCAGCCGCCTACGACATGTGGGACATAAAGGATATGTTTGAGAGTGCGGTGGCGGCCGCCGGTCCTCGATGTGAAGCCATCGGGGGCGAAGACGGGTGGGTCTTGAATGACGCCGATGGCAAGCGGCGCGGTTGGGCCGGATCGCTATCGACCGAGCAACCAGCGTGGGCTGCACCGCTCTTCGGGTTCGAGTTCGATTTGGAAGTGGGCGAAAGTGGTCAACGGATGTTCGAGCCGCTCCCGGCTACGCCGGCGGTTCGGCGCGATTTGGCGCTCGTGCTGCCGAGCGGTGTAACGGCTCGACAGGTGCACGAGGTAACACGGGGTGCGGCAGGCCGATTGCTGGAAGAGGTTACTGTGTTCGACGAGTATACCTCAAACGACCTCGGTGGACGGAGCGTAGCATTTAGTCTGGTGTTCCGGGCACCAGATCGGACACTAAAGGACAAGGAGGTGGACAAGGCCGTGTCCAAGATTATCCAGAAGTTGAGTGAGCAGCTAGGTGTCGAGCGAAGACAGAGTTGAAGTAAAGGCTTTGGACGAGTTGGAGCGGGTGCTCCAACACTTGAGCCACGAGTTAGCGTCTTGGAGACAGAGGGCTCTCAAGGCAGAATCGGATCGTGCGGCAATGGGGGTCGATCATGATGCTGTGTCCTCACGTGAACGGATCAACGAACTAGAAAGCGAAAATGCTGAACTAGGTGGGCGGCTCACTGGTGCTCGCGGCCGGTTGGAGGATCTCTTGACCCGCCTCAAGTTTTTGGAAGAACAGGTTGAGAAGGAGCGGCAACCCAGATGACGAAGAAGTCGGTGGTAAGTGTGATGATCGGAGGTGAGGAATACTCCCTCAAGTCCGACCGCCCGGACAAGTATACCCGTGCGGTCGCAGAGCACGTAGATAAGGCTATCAGCGACGTTCAATCCGGTGGCGCCATCGTCGATGGTCGCAGGGCCGCTATTCTCGCCGCCTTGGCAATTACCGACGAGCTGTTTCAAGAACGCAAGACGGCAGACGAAACGGCTAGCCGAGTCAGCGCGTTGGCCTCTGACTTGAGCCGTCTCCTTCCGCCGACCAAGCGCACCTCGCAGGCCGGTTCGTTTGCCTCCTTCGACGGGGCCGGGTAACTTTCAGACTCCAGCTGGGGAAGTCCGCCCCAGTCGGTTTTCTAAACTGTAGGAGCGGCGGCGCCGTCGATTTCAGAGCGGTGCGCCCTTGGAGATAAATATATGGGCTCTGACCAGCTCATCCCTATCATTTTGGCCGTGCTCGGCGTAGCAGGTATCGCCGGGACGGCCTCTTTCTTTGTCGGCAAGTCGGCTGAGCGCAAGACCGCCGACCTGGCCGGCAGAACCGCCGAGCAGCAGGCTGCCCGCCTGCTCAAGGAATCTCGTCGCGATGCGGAGGCTGCCAAGACTCAAGCTGTCTTGGGTGCCAAAGAAGAGGCCATGAAGCTGCGCGAGTCGTGGGATCAAGAGGAAAAGCAACGCCGCACTGAATTAGACAGGCAGCAACAAAGAGTGGGAGAAAGAGAGACCCTTATCGATCGGAAGCTCAACGCTCTTGACGATCGGGAGGCCACGTTGGATCGGCAGCAACAGTCTCTGGGAGATCGTGACAAACATCTCTCGGACAAGGAGTCAGAGGCAGAGACGCTTATCAGCGAGCGGCGGAAGCGGCTCGAAGAACTGTCGGGCATGAGCGAGGCAGACGCGAAGAGCCAGTTGATCGGTGAGATGACAGATGCTGCAAAGAGCGAAGCTGCCGCCGTCATCAGAGATATAAGAGAAGAGGCCAAGCGAACCGCCGACCGCGAGGCGACGAAGATCGTCTCGCTGGCGATCCAGCGACTGGCCCCCGAGCACACGGCGAATACGACCGTGTTTGCTGTCGCTCTCCCTAGCGACGAAATGAAAGGGCGAATAATCGGACGTGAGGGCCGCAATATCCGTGCGTTTGAAACGGCAACGGGCGTCGACGTGATCATCGACGATACCCCCGACACTGTAGTGATCTCTTGCTTCGATCCTGTCCGGCGGGAAGCGGGACGGCGGGCCTTGGAAGAACTGATTGCAGATGGGAGAATCCATCCCGGTAGGATCGAGGAAGTGGTTCAGAAGGTTCGCGAGCAGCTAGATGCCGAGATCATTGAAGCGGGGGAGCAGACCGTCTATGAACTGGGGATCAACGGTATGCATGCTGAACTCGTTAAGCTCGTGGGGCGAATGAAATATCGCACTTCGTATGGCCAGAATATCCTCGAACACTCGAAGGAAGTTTCGTGGCTTGCAGGGATCATCGCCGCAGAACTAAAGTTGGATGTGCACATGGCCAAACGCGGTGCTTTGCTGCACGACGTGGGGAAGGTATTGACTCATCAACACGAGGGCACGCACGTCGAACTTGGTGTCGAGATGGCGAAGAAATACGGCGAGGATCCCATAATAATCAATGCGATCGCGGCTCACCACGACGACGTAGCGCACGAGACTTCGATCTCGGTTATCGTGCAAGCGGCCGATGCGGTAAGCGGAGCCCGACCGGGAGCCAGGCGCGAGTCCTTTGAAACCTACGTCAAGCGTCTGACAAATTTGGAAGCGATCGCTACTGAATTTGAGGGCGTTGATAAGGCGTTTGCCATACAGGCGGGTCGGGAAATCAGAATTGTTGTTTCGCCCGACTCAATCGACGATGACGCTGCTGCCACCCTCTCCGAAGAGATTGCGCGGCGCATTGAATCTGAACTCCAGTATCCAGGGCAGATCAAGGTGGTTGTGATACGAGAGACGAGGGCGGTGGAATTTGCCCGCTAAGATAATCGACGGAAAAGCAATTGCCGCAGAGATGCGGGCCGATCTTGGAGCAGAAATCGAATCGCTCGTGTCGCGGGGAGTCAAGCCCGGGTTGGCCGTCGTATTGGTTGGCGAGAGTCCCGCAAGCCAGGTGTATGTGCGGATGAAGGGCCGGGCGTGTGAGGAAGTCGGAATCCATAGCGAAACCATCAAGTTGCCGAAGGAAACATCGCAAGAGGAGCTGATCAACGAGATCGACCGATTGAACGCCGACTCCAAGATCCACGGTTTTCTGGTGCAGCTACCCTTGCCCGAGCAGGTGGACGAAGGTGTGATCCTAAACCGCATTAGTCCCAAGAAAGACGTCGATGGCTTCCATCCGATCAATGTCGGCAAGGTGTCGACCGGCGACCCAACTGCGTTTCGTCCGGCAACACCGTATGGCGTTCAGCAGATGCTGATCAGAAGCAGTATCCAGATCGCTGGTGCTCATGCCGTAATCGTTGGCCGCTCGAACATCGTCGGCCGGCCTCTAGCGTCTCTGCTGCTCCACCGCGGTGAAGGCGGTAACGCGACTGTTACTGTGTGTCACTCACGTACGGCCGATCTCCCTTCCATCACTAGGCAGGGAGATATCTTGCTGGTCGCGATGGGCAAGCCGGAGTTCGTTACAGCAGACATGATCAAGCCTGGCGCTACCGTTATCGATGTCGGAGTGAACCGAGTCGATGACCCGTCCAACAAGAAGGGGTATCGTCTGGTTGGTGATGTGGCGTTTGAGGAAGCCAAGGAAGTAGCCTCGGCCATCACTCCCGTCCCCGGCGGAGTAGGTCCCATGACTATCACGATGCTGCTCTATAACACTGTGCAGGCAGCAAGGCAGTGGGCGGCCGACTAGACCTCTTCGCGGCGGCGATCCTCGATTCCGACGAAGGGGCGCTCACCGTATCGGACCTGACGAAGCGCGCACGTTGCTTGGTGGAGTCGGGGTTGAGCCGGTTGTGGGTGCGCGGGGAGATAACCGACTTCAAGAAATACAGAAGCGGTCACTGGTACTTCACCCTCCGAGATCACAGCGCGAAGGTTCGCTGCGTGATGTGGCGAACCGACAACGAGCGGCTCCCGGCCTTACCGCAAGAGGGTAGCCAAGTTTTCGTCGAGGCCCAACCTACTATCTGGGAGGAGCGCGGCGAGTTCCGCCTGACAGTCAAGCGGTTCGTTCCCACGGACGCCGAAGGCATGTGGCGCCTGCAGTTGGAGAAGGCTCGGAAAGCGCTGGATGCAGACGGTCTGCTCGATCCGTCGCGGAAGCGTCCGCTGCCTGAGTATCCACGGAAGATCGCGGTTGTGACGAGCGCCGACGGCGCCGCACTACGTGACTTCTGTTCGGTCGTAGCGCGTCGGTGGCCGTGTGTGGAGGTGTTTGTCCTTCCCACTCTGGTTCAAGGTGGCGGTGCCGAAGCCGAAATTTGCCAGGCGCTGGAGCTGGCGAACCGCATTCCGTCGCTCGACCTGCTGATTCTGACGCGAGGTGGAGGGTCACGGGAGGATCTCTGGGCATTCAACAGCGAGCGGGTAGCGCGGGCGTTGGCGGCGGTCGATGCACCGACGATATCTGCGGTGGGACACGAGACCGACTCCTCGCTGACCGATCTGGTCGCTGATTTGCGTGCACCGACGCCGTCGGCGGCAGCTGAAACGGCGGTGCCGAACAGGACTGCGGTCATCGAGTCGCTCAATGGGTTTGCGCATAGGTTGGTGGGAAGGCTGACCAGCCACACACGGCTCGGCGAAGAGCGAATTGCCCGCACTTCCGACCGGCTGGCGTCAGCCATGCAGGTGCAAATCGAACGCCGAGGCGGAACTATCGATCGTCTCGCACGTACATTGGACGCGCTCAGTCCGCTCAAGGTGCTGGACCGGGGGTACGCCGTTGCCAGAACAGCCGATGGACAGCTTCTCAAGCGGATTGCAGATTTCGTTGTGGGATCAGACTTTCGATTGACAGTGTCAGATGGTGAAGTGAGTGCGCAAACGGTTGGCCGGCCCAATGTCTGATAGCAAAAGATCCTTCCGTGTCGAGATAGAAAAACTCGAGGCCATCGTCGAGTCATTGGAAGATGAAGACGTCGATCTAGACAAGGCTCTGGATCTGTTCCAGGAAGGTGTCGAGCGACTCAAGACGGCGCGACAACTGCTCAAGAACTCGGAACTCACCGTACGACGTGTGTTGGAGGAAGCAGACGGAACACTTGGCACCAGTGACATCGATCTCTGATCCCAGAGAGTTCCTCTCCCAAACCCGCGATGCGGTAAACCGCGTGTTGGACGACTGGTGCTCGCGGGTCCGTGTCGGGATGGAGCCCAAGATCGCCGATGCCATAGCCTACAGTCTGTCCGGTCCGGGCAAGCGGCTTCGGCCTGCGCTCCTAATTGCCGTGTATGGGGAATTAGGTGGTGGGGCCGACGTGACCGAAATCGCCGCCGCTGTGGAGGTCGTTCACACCTACTCTTTGGTGCACGACGATCTCCCATGCATGGACGACGATGATTTGAGACGCGGAAGACCGACCACGCATCGGGAATTCGGAGTGCCCGTGGCATCCGATGCCGCCTTCCATATGGTGCCACTGGCCGCCCGGATTCTGGTATCCGGGGCGAAGGCCATCGGACTGGGGCCCGATGTCGTGGGGGAAATGGGTCGAGAGTTGTTTCGAGCTGCCGGCGCTGCCGGCATGGTAGGTGGCCAGGTGCTCGATCTGGAGGCTGAGGGTATAGCAGTGCCCTTGGAGGAACTCGTTCGCATTCACCGCGCCAAGACCGGCGCGCTCATCTCCTCCTGCGTGGTACTAGGTGCCCTTGCCGCGGGCGCGGACGGCAGGACGGTATCTGCGGTCCGGAGTTACGGTCTAGAGCTTGGGCTCGCCTTCCAGGTGGTAGACGATATACTGGATGCTACCTCGACCTCCACCGAACTGGGTAAGACGGCAGGAAAGGACCAGTCGCAGCAAAAGGCTACCTTCCCCGCGATCATGGGAGTCGACCGCGCAGCCCAATTTGCCGAGGAACACATCGACCGGGCCATAGACCATTTGGTATCGGTGGGGCTAGATTCAGGGCTAATGAACTCACTGGCGCTATTCGTCCATAACCGCCGTTCCTGATTATACTTGCGAAATCTTGCGTATGAGCCTGCTGGATTCTGTTAGAGGACCTGAGGACGTAAGGCGGATGCCGCCCGATCGGCTGCCGCAGCTAGCCGACGAGGTCCGGCAGCGCCTGATAGACGTAGTCTCGCAGACTGGCGGCCATATAGGTGCTGGTTTGGGGGTGGTGGAACTCACCGTCGCTCTACTCCACAGCTTTGAATCTCCCAAGGATAAGATCCTGTGGGATGTGGGCCATCAGGGATATCCGTGGAAAGTGCTGACCGGTCGCAACGACAGGCTGGATACACTGCGGCAGCGGGACGGCTTGGGCCCGTTTCTAAGGCGAACCGAGAGCGAGCATGACATCTTCGGCGCCGGCCACGCGGGCACTGCGATCTCGGCCGCAGTTGGGATCGCGACTGCGAGGGATATCAAAGGTGAATCGTTCGATGTAGTGGCCGTCTTGGGCGATGGTGCCATGACCGGCGGCCTGCCGTACGAGGGGATCAACAACGCGGGCCACACCGACCGGAACCTGATCGTAGTCCTCAACGACAACGGAATGTCGATCGCCCCGAACGTCGGTGCCATGTCCAAGTACTTGGGATCCATAATCGCGAGCCCGATCACGAACCGAATCCGTGAGCATGTGAAGGCGGCTATCGAACGCGCATCGAAGGTAGTGGGTGGTCAGCGCGTGGTCGACCTGGCTCGCAATGTCGAAGAGAGCATCAAGAATCTGTGGTCCCCCGGTATGCTGTTCGAAGAATTGGGGTTCAGATATTTCGGGCCCCTCGACGGACACGACATCCCAGCAATGCTCAAGACGTTCGAGATGGTCAAAGGGCTCGAAGGGCCCCGCATCGTTCACGTGCTCACTGAGAAGGGCAAGGGCTTCCCCTTCGGCCAACCGGACGTGGAGAAGTTCCACGCCAGGAATCCATACGATCCGGTTACCGGAGAGCTACTGCCCAAGAAGGGCGGTGGCCCACCGACATGGACCAAAGTTTTCGGCACGGCGCTCGCCGAGCTTGGCGCGGAGTATCCTCGCCTCGTGACGATCACGGCTGCGATGCCATCGGGCACCGGTACCAATATTTTCCAGCAAAAATGGCCGGATCGTTTCTTCGACGTGGGTATCGCCGAAGGGCACGGCACGACGTTCGCCGCAGGGTTGGCGACACAAGGCCTGCGTCCGGTGGTCGCGATCTATTCCACGTTTCTGCAGCGTGCGTACGACAACGTTATTCACGATGTCGCGATTCAAGAACTTCCGGTCATCTTTTGCATGGATCGGGCTGGAATGGTGGGAGCAGACGGCCAGACGCACATGGGATTGTATGACATCGCATACATGCTGGCGGTGCCGAACATGACGGTTACGCAACCCAAGGACGGAGCTGAGTTGATCGGACTGCTGCGTTGCGCACTCGAGCGCGACGAGGGCCCGTTCTGCACGCGTTACCCGCGCGACAACGTTCCGTCAGCTGCTCCGCCGGCTGCGGAAGTGGCTCCAATACCGTACGGATCCTGGGAGATCCTGCGCGAGGGCTCCGAGTGCGCAATCCTCGCTGTTGGTGTTATGTGCCAGCCGTCTCTGGAGGCCGCCAGCATGTTGGCGGCAGATGGGGTGGACGTGACGGTTGTGAATTGCCGGTTCGTCAAGCCGTTCGATCGCAACATGTTAAAGAGCGTAGCGCGCGAGCACCGGTGGTTGGTTACGGTTGAAGATGGCACCGTTGTGAACGGCTTCGGGGCGCTGATGACGGCAACCTTGCAAGAGATGGCCCCGGACGTTCGGGTAGCAATAATGGGTGTGCCCGATCGTACGTACGAGCATGCCTCCCGTCAGCACCAGCTGGCGTCGGTAGGTCTCACAGCTGAGGGGATCGCCGAGCGCGTGCGATCGTTGATGGCCAAGGAGAGTCTCTCGACCGCATGAAGATCGGTGTCGTGGGCAACCCGCGCTACGAAGATCTCCGCAGTCTCCTCGCCAGGTTGGTTGCCCAACGTTCCGCCCACAATCTTTCCATGGCGGGCGAACCGGATCTGACCGATCTGTGGCCCGAACCGGTTGCGACTCTCGATGCAACAACCCAAGACCTCGATCTCCTGCTGACATTCGGCGGTGACGGCACGTTACTACGCGGCGCGCGCATCCTCGGGTCCCGCGAAGTCCCGATCTTGGGGGTGAATCTCGGTCGTGTCGGATTCTTGACCACTGCGACTCCCGATTCGTTGGAGGAAGCGGTCGACGCGTTCGCGCGCGGGGAATTTGAACTCGAGCGGCGTACTACGCTCGAGTCGTATATCGTGGGACCGAACGGCGAAGAGCGTTCTGGTGCGACCGTTCTCAACGACATCGTGGTTCACAAGGCTGGGGTCGCCAGGGTGATCCGGGCGACGGTCATGGTTGATGGTGAGGAGGTGGGGCAGTACAGTGCCGATGGAATTATCGTTGCCACGCCGACCGGGTCGACAGCCTACTCGTTGAGCGCAGGCGGTCCAATTGTCGTGCCCGGGGTGGAAGCTCTGGTGATTACTGCTATCTGTCCACACACGTTAGCGGTGCGCCCACTCGTGGTGCCAGGGACTTCGGAAATTTCTCTGCGACTAGAGCCGCCTTGGGGTGATGAAGTACTTGTATCCTACGATGGGCAGGTCCGATCTCATTTGGATCGCGAGGACCGGCTTGTGGCTCGGCAGTCCCCGTCCGCCGTTCGATTGGTACGGCTTGCGTCAGAAGGGTTCTTCTCTCGAATGCGTGCGAAGTTACAATGGGGTGACTTGAGCGACCGAGAGCGAGGCTGAGTGCTCACCGAACTGCGCGTTCGTAATCTGGCAGTCATAGAAGACGTAACGATCCATCTCGGGTCAGGGCTCAATGTCCTGACCGGTGAGACCGGCGCCGGTAAGTCAATGCTTGTCGACGCGCTGGCCCTGCTCTTGGGTGAACGCGCCAGTGGAGACTTGGTTCGTCCGGGTGCCGAGCGTGGAGTCGTAGAAGCGGCGTTCGATGTCGCTCACATTCCCGGATTCGTCGAGTTGGCTGAGGGTGCGGGAGTGGATCTGGAGGACGACCGGTTTGTAGTTCGCCGCGACATCAACATTGACGGTCGTAACCGCGCTTGGGCGAACGGCAGCCCCACCACCGTGTCAGCGTTATCAAGAATTGGGCGCCGGTTGGTCGATCTGCACGGCCAGCACGAGTCGCAGTCGCTGCTGCGTGCCGAATCTCAGAGAAGGATCTTGGACGCTTTTGGCGGTGCCGATCCGGAGCTGAGGCGCACTAGAGCTGCGTTCGACCATGCTGTGCGGCTGAGAGCGGAGGAGCAAGAGCTGGAGGCCAGGCGGGACGACGTGCGCAAACGAGCCGACTATCTGAGGCACGTGGCAGGCGAGATAGCAGGTGCCAAACCGCAAGTAGGTGAATACGAAGATCTGGACGTAGAGGCCCGCAGGTTATCGAACGTCGAAGATCTCACGCGGATGGCGGAGCAACTCAGTGCGTTGCTCGAAGAGGGCGACACAGCGGCGCTCGGACTGTTGGGGCAGGCTAACAAGATTCTTCAACAACTGGCACGGGTTGACGACAGTGTGGCCGAATGGCAGGAGCTGTTGGACGCCGCCGAGGCAAACGTGGGGGAGTTGGCCCGTTCAGTGGCCAGATACGCGTCGGAGATCGAACTCGATCCCGAGAGGCTGGCGCAGGTGGAGCAACGCCGGAACGTCCTGTTTCGTCTCAAGCAGAAATACGGCCCCGACGTCGAAGACGTTATCCGCACCGGTGAACAGGCGAGTCATGAGTTGGGTCTGTTGGACACAGCCGACATCGATCTCGAAAAGATCAGTGAACAGCGGGAGCAAGCGGATGCCGAATTGGAAGCTGCCGCAGCCGCACTTTCCACAAAGCGAACGAAGGCAGCGCGCCGCATTGAGAAGGCGGTCACCGAACTACTGCCTGGGCTTGGTATGCCGCACGGAGAGTTCACAGTCGGTATCGATCAATCCAAGAGTGTAATGGCGACCGGGAAAGATGTCGTCAACTTCCTGGTCACGCTCAATCAGGGTATGGAAGCGCGGCCGTTGGCCCAGGTGGCCAGTGGCGGTGAACTTTCGCGCCTGATGCTGGCGCTCAAGGTGGTGTTAGCCCAGCACGACTCTGTACCAACCTTGGTGTTCGACGAAGTAGATCAAGGCATAGGTGGAGAGGTGGCCGCGACGGTGTCCGAAGCACTGGAGCAGGTTGCGGTCTCGAGGCAAGTGCTCATCATCACCCATCTTCCTCTGATCGCGGCGCATGCCGCGCGGCACCTGAGCGTTGAAAAGCGGAGCGCGAGTGGCTTACCGGATACGTCTGTTACGGTGTTGTCGCAAACTGAGAGGGTGACCGAAATCGCGCGGATGCTGGGCGACGCTAAAGACCCGGTCGCAATCGGGCATGCGCGAGATATGTTGCGCAAGGCCGGAGCCGGACCCGACTCTCCGGTGCCTCCCGTTGGGCGTACGTCGCTCTTAGCGACACCAGCCAAGCCGCGCCTCTCACGGCGCGGATAGACTATTCCTTCTGGCTGCCAAAGACGTGATAAAACAACCGCAGGTAGATATTCATTCCCGATGTCTTAGGCGTAAGCCCGCCCGACCCGTTGAACGTGGCGAGATAACGTAGACCAGCCTCGATCGGGAGCTTGTCCTTGTTGCGGCCGATCGATCTATAATGAATACCCGCTCCCGCAGACACTCGGCGCATGCTCGTGTTGTTGTCCAGGACAGACGCATCCAACGTCCCGCTGCTCAGACTGAAGCTATCGTTCGACTTGCGGTAGTAATCAATCATAGTGAAGGCGCGGAATGCTGGACTCAGTCGAAACGTGGGAAAGGCGCTGAATCGGAAGACGTCGCCTAGGTTACGGGAGACCATCTGCTCGGTGCTCGCCAACGCGATGGGTTGGTTGGTCGGCGCGATCCTGCGAGAGAGGTTGTCCGACAACTGGAGGTTATAGGACGTCGCTATGGCGAGACCAACCACCTCACCGGGCTCGAACACGGCTTCTAGTCTAGTCCTAGTTCGACGTCGGTCTGCTTGTCACCGGTACCGATATCCACGAAGTGAGAGGGCAAATCCCTAGTTCCGGTCGGAAGTCGGACCTTTGTCGACAAAACAGCTCTAAATGACGGCTTGGACACTAGGCCCCATCGTGCGCCCAGCTCGAGGTCACCCAGCCTTTGCGTCACTTTTCTGAACTCCAGAGGAAACGCATTGTAACCAAAGGCAGGAGTGGTGAGCACTGCCTGCACGTCCTCCACCGAGAGCCGTGCACTCGGAAGCGGCAGCGTTCCGGTCAACCCGGTCACGCCGAGTCCCTGAAGCTGGTTCGAGATTCCCAGAATCGATGACCCGATGGCCTGTCCAGCAGCAGAGGAATCGAGCGGCGCAAACGGTGGTAGCTCGGGAGAGATCGTTCCGTCGGTGTTTACACCGGTAAGGCCCGTGACGTTGGCCTGCATGCCAATCACGCGGCCCATGAGATCCTGGGCGGCGGCACACTGGGGTCCCGACGGGCAGTCGAGTCCGCCACTAGATATCAACGCTCCCAGCGCACTTGCTGACGTTCCGAGTTCGTTCAATAGCGTCGAGACTTGGCTCAAAGCGCTCGCGTCGCCTGATGTGGGCGCCACCTGATTCCAGCCTACACTTGCGTTGGTGCTGTCGACTGAGAATCCCACCTGTATTCGCGTTGTTACTATAGGGATCGACGCAGTTAGCGTGAGTCGACCTGAGATACCCAACTGAAAGTTGAACGGAAAGTGACGTACGTCGGCGTCCAGCACCGTGCGGAACGCACCGGCGTTGAACTTGTAATTAGGATCACCTGCTAGGGATCGAACGGCTACCCGAGGCGCCAGCAGGGCTGCAAAGAAGTTGACTCCTGCGGAGTCGAAGGTGAGATCCGTGCCCAGTAGCTCTGTCTCACCGTCGCTCCGCAGCCGTTCGTCGTAATTCGACAGTAGAGGTTCAAAGCTTACCCTCAAGACCCCGCGAGGCAGGACATAGGTGTCGGGATATTGGGCAGTAGCCGGCGCCGCAGCGCCGCCGGCCAGCACGACTGCCGTGGCTGCGCCAAACACGATGTCACGGAGCAATCTGGTCATACGTGATTTCATGGTGGCGGGAATCTAAGCACAATCGGGAGGTCCACCAAACTTGGCGCACGGCCGAAGCCTCGGCTAGTGTTCCCGCCGCAAGAGATCCCGGTCGTACGCCGTCAAGATTTCCTGGCGGCTGATCAGGCCAAGTAGCCGACCGTGTGGTTCCTCGGCGACCACTGGAAGACAGTGGCTGCCCCTGATCCCCAGCTTCTGCAAAGCGGTGCGAAGCGAGTCCTGCGGGATGACGCACTCGAACTGCTGTTTGGCGAGATCACCGGCAAGAACTACAGGTGCGAGTGCATCGGCTTCGCTCAGTACGGTGCGGAGATCGTCGAAGGTTATCATGCCCACGAGTTCCGAGTCCACATCGAGAACCGGGAATTCGATCTGCGGACTTGACCCGATCGCCTTTACGATCTCAGGTACGGTGGACGCTTCACCGATTACATCCGGATCGGTGTCATAGCAATCGCTGACCTTGAGCCGCTCTAGAACAGCGGTGTCGTGTCCCGCATGGATGTTGTCTCCTCGGCGGACCAGCCACTCGGAATAGATTGATTCGGGATAGATTCTTCGCGCGGTGATATATGCAATGGCACCGCACAGCATGAGGGGTAGGATCAGCGCGTAGTCGTTCGTCATTTCGAACACTATCATGATTGCCGTTAGTGGCGCGTGTGTGCTTCCTGCGACCAGCCCCGCCATTCCCACGAGTGCGAACGCTTCAGGCGCGATAGTAAATCCGGGAATAAACTTTGCCGCGGCGGTGGCGAGCCCGCCACCGAGTGTTGCGCCCACGAATAGGGCAGGGGTGAACACACCACCGGTTCGCGTAACTGACAGGGTCGCTGATGTGGCCAGGATTTTTGCAAAGGCGAGCGCGATCAAGAACTGTGCACTACGCGTCCCAATCATATCTATCCTGAAGCTCTCGTGGCCGTGTCCCCAAAGGTCGGCTCTGAAAACGATGTTGAGGAGCCCTACGACCAGTGCGCCAACGAGTACGCGGATCCACCGCTTGGGTAGTCGCTGCAACAGGTCACCGATCAGGAAGGGACCGCGCGAATAGGCGACGGCGACCACTCCGACAATAAGACCCAAGATGGCATAAAAAACTAGGTCGCTGCCTGCCACCACTCCGTATTGCGTTGGGATCGCTATCACAGGTGAATTGCCGAATGCCGCACGCGAGATGGCGGCCGATATAACACTTGCTACTAGCACCGGGGGGAAAGAAGCGACACCGAAGCTGCCGACTACTTTCTCCAGGGCGAAAAAGACCCCGGCAATGGGGGCGTTAAATGCCGCCGATATCCCGGCTGCTGCTCCGCAGCCCACGAGCACCTTGAGACGTGACGGTCCCGACCGGAACAGCCGGCCGATCCGCGAGCCCAGTGCCGACCCAGCCACTGCCACCGGACCCTCGGCGCCGACCGATCCGCCGGCGCCGATCGCCAGTGCTGCGCCTGCGGTCTTTATTGCGACCGGAATTGAGTGTACGACACCGCCCCGCTTCGCTACCGCCCGCATGACGTCGGGTATGTTTTGACCGTCCGAGTCTCCCGTCCCGTACCGTATCAGGAGCCGTGTTGCAGCAAGTCCGACGAGCACGATCGCCAGAATGGATAAGCGGCTGGTCGGTCCCGAAGGTCCGGCGGCAGTTGAAAGCGCGATAGCCTGAACTAGGCTGATGAGGTTGTAAAAGCCTATGACTGCGAGACCGACTGCGCCGCCGATCGCCACGGCGAAGACGAGCAGCAATGCATCTTCGTCAACGCCCAGGCGCGGCAGTTTGGCCGCCAGAGATGCAGCTCGATCCGTTAGGCGTGCCTCTATTGCCCGCTGGAACGCGACTAAGCGAGATAGGTCCATGGCGGCGGAAGATACGGTGTTTGGCAGCGGGTGTCAGGCGGTGGACAAAAGCCGTTCGCGGGCCGGGGGGTTGCTATGGGTTGACTGTAATCGCCCGGACTCCGTCGCCGTAGCCTGTCGCGGTAGCCGTTACAGTGACATTGCCGGCAGTGACCAAGTTCAGTACCACGTTCCCGCTGACGGTCGACCCCGCCGAGACAGTGACCTGGATTGATGCCTGCCCACCGAAGTTGGCAACCGCGATGTCACTGACAGTGAACGTTACCGTCAGTGCCTGATCCACTACACGGATCAAACCTGCCTGGTCCAAGGGTCGGGCGTTCATGTTGATGATCCCACCCGCCGTTCCTGATGTCGAGCCATTGACCAAGAACGTCGGCGTTCCGACATCTGTCGTTCCCAGGTTAGACGGGTCGAATCCGGGTGCCGTTGCCTGAACCACCGCTTGTCCCACCGCCAGACCGACCGCCGTGAAGGTCCGCGAGGAAAAGCCTGGGGTGAACGTCAGTGTATCCGGAATCGCCAGCACCGTGCTGTCACTGTTGGTGAGCGTCACAATCACGGTGTCTGTCGAGGCGACGGTAAACGGGAAGTTGGCTCGATAGTTGGTTACCCGCTGGCCCACACCCAGTGTGGCCGGCACGCCCGAAAGTGTGACCTGCGGAGTTTGAACCGTGATGACATTTGAAGTGTCTGGAGTGTACCCGGGTGCAGTCGCCACGATCTTTGCCGTCCCGACGCTGACGGGTGTCCACGACGCGTTCGTGGAACTCCGTGCAGCCAAAACCGTCACAGCGCTGCTGTCCATGGTCAATACCGACGGATTGGTGGACGTGAGCGTTATGGCCAGCGGGTTCCGAACTGCCCGCGTACTCCCGACCTCATCTCTCGTAATCACGCTGAAAGTGCGAGAACCTGCACCTACCAATCCGGTCGTTGTGCTCGAAACGAAGATCTGTGGTGTGTTCACGATCAGTACCGACGTGCCCTCGGTGAACCCCGGTGCCGTGCCCTTGAGCTGTACCGATGCGACCGCATTCTTTGCGAACACCGTGAAGGTGGGCGAGTTCGTACCTCCCGGATTGATCCGCACGGTATCGGTGGAGAACCCGGCCACGGCGGTATCGCTTACCGTGAGCGCGATCTTTGTAGTGTCGACGACGCCGTTCGGAATGAATGCCCTGTACGATGTGAACTGCTGTCCGGTGCCGAGCGTGACACTAGCCGGTGACAACGTGATAGTCGGTGCAGTGGCGACTACTATGTTCGTCGTGTCAGGCCTGTAGGTAGTGTTCGGGGCCGTCACAATGATCTGTGCCGTACCTGGTCCGCGAACGATAAGACGGATGTTCGTAATAGACGATCGGTTTGCAGGAATCTGCCAGAGAGACGTCGAGTCCACCGCCAGCACCAGTGAGTCAGTGGACGTAATCAGAATGGGTAGCGTGTCCGTCGTCAGGTGGGTGCTCCCGAGCGTATCGGCAATGAACACCCGCAGAAATAGGCTGTCATCGACTACGGCGCTGCTTGGCAAGTTCTGCACACTCAGAGCCGGCCGTATGACAGTCATGATTGCCGTATCGGATATGAAGTTGGTGGCTTGGGCCAATACCGTGTCTATGCCAAGGGCAATCCCATCCCAGCGGAACGCGACACTGGTCGCACCGGGCCGGATAGGCACCGTGTCCGGGAATGTCCCAAACGCCGGACCGATATGTGTCAACGTCGCAAACACTGTGTCAGGAAGACCGTTCGGACTCGGGACGCGAACGCTGTTGCCGCTCAAGTACTGTCCCATGCCTACTCGCCGCGGAGATTGAGTCAGCACATTGAGCGCAGACGGGTTCACCGTAATCGACAACGAGTCGGTCTGGTAGTTCGGTGCACTCCAGCGCAGCCAAGCCTGTCCCGTACCCTGAAGCACGATTCGAGCGGTCGAAGAAATAGTTCCGCCCGCCGCTACCGTAACGCTCGTCGAGTCGATCGTGAACACGGTCGGGTCGGTCGATGCCAGAGTGATTGTCACCGTGTCGAGCGTCGGGTGAGTGGAGAGGAACTGATCTGCGGTCCGGAAATTGAACGCATCGGAGCCGGTTGTAATGAAGTAGCTGGTGAGCAGACTGTTAGTTCTCAACCGGTTGGTCGTTATCGTGATATTAGCCGTATCCGGAGCAAAGCCTGTCGCCGTTGCAATGATCCCGGTAGTGCCAGGCGCCACTCCGCTCACCGTGTAGCCGAGGCTGATGCCGTTTGGCGGAATCACTAACGAATCGGGTACGGCGACAATTGTGGTGTCTATGGCTGATAACTGTACCGTAAGTGACGGCCCCGTCGACGGCAGCCTGAACGGAAGAGAAACGCTCCCGTTGGTTGTTTGCCTTGTGCCCGTTCGGGTGCCACTGAACAGGTTGAGCTTGGGTGCCTGCACGGTGACCAGTACCGAGTCGCTCATGTGCCCCGCCGCCGAGGCAACCAGATAGGTCGAGCCACCGCCCACGGGCCGAAGTCCACCGGACACAAACGCGGAGCTGCTGTTCACCTGGATGAGGCCAGTCGGCACATCCACGGCCATTACCAACGGATCACGCGACGTCAGCGTAACGGTCAGCGTATCGACGCGGGGGTGCACGGATCCCACAGAATCCCGGGCTGTTATAGACCAGGAAACATTGGGTGCGCCCACAGCCGTAGTGCTGACGAAATTCGGCCGCACCAGCGGTGATGTGACCACAAGGGCCCGTCGCGCTTCCACCCACCCACTGCGGTTGGCTGTGATCGTGTCTAAGCCAGGCTGCAACGCACTGTAGGCGAAGCCCGCGTTGAAGGCGTTCGTGAAGACCACCACCGTGTCGGGCACCAGCCCAACACCGAGATTCGTCGTCGCCATGTTGACCGCGGTGCCACGGTCCATGCGGTTCGGCACACCGAGGGAGAAATTCAAGAGTTGACCGACTCCCACTCTCGAGCTGCCGGATATCGTGAATCGTGCTAGGGACGTGGTGACGGTCGATGATAGCCCCACGAACCCAGGTGCCGTCGGTGTCAGCGTAGTCGATCCCACGCCCACTCCTTTGAGGTCCGCCTCAACCGAGAGTTGTCCGCCCGGGATCACAGCGACGGACGGTATTGTTGTCGTAACGAGGATGTTTTGTGCCTGGATCGTAACCGCGAGCCCCGCGGGCGGCGCCGGATCGGACAAGAAGACCAGCACTCGACGCGATTCCGCCGAGTTGATGCTGAAATTGCTGGCCCTAACAGTGGGACTCGAGACAGTGCGGAACTCGAGCGTCGAGAGCACACCCACGGCAAGTGTGTCGGGCGCGAAGACCGCTGCTCGATCTGTGGCTGTTACCGCGACGCTACCCGCCGCACGTCCCTGGAACGTCACTGTCCTGCTCGTTTGGCCGCTCGAGAAGGTGACGACGGATGTGGTCGGTTTGAGGATCAGCGTATCGCTCGAGACTATGTCGACTGTCACTCCACTGGGTGGAGCCGGCACCGAGAGCAACAATGCCTGCTGTAAGGTGGCACCCCGACCGACTGATATGCTGTCCGCACCCCACTGAATGACCTGCGGCGGAGCGGGTACGACGTCTATCAACGTCGAATCGGTCAAGGTTGAATCGTTCCCAACGACGTACACCTGCCCCAACGCGACACCAGTTACGCGTCCCGCGGCGTCAACCGTTGCGATGGATGGATTGCGAGACAGCCATCCCAACGCCCTACCGAGAATCTGGAACCCTCTTCTGTCTAACGTTTGTCCGTTTAGGCTTACCTGACCGCCCACTCCTATCAGAGCGGTGTCGGGCAAGACCGCGAAACTGTTGGGTGTTTGCTGAACGCGCAGCGTTGCGGTGCCACTCGCGTTACCCAGGGATGCCTGGATAGTACCGTTGCCCGGCCCAACGATCCGGGCGCTGCCAACGGCATCGATCAGCGCCACTGCCGGACTCAGCGACTGCCACACCACAGTGTCCACTGTCAGCGGTATCGTCCCTCCAAGGGCCAGCACTCCGCTCACACTGAGCTGCACTGTGTCACCAACCGCGGTGACGATCGTGTCGGCCGGGGAGACACTCAGGCTGGTTATTCCGTTGACTACGAACTTCGAGGTGTCGGCGAAACCGTTGGATGCGCCTACGATGTCGGCAATGCCGGGTGCGAGAGAGCGCGCCACCCCGCCGGTGTCGACCGAAGCGATGGCTGGTGTCAGCGACATCCAGGTGACCGTCCCGCACTGGACTCCCGCTCCCAAACTATCTTGGCATGTTGCGCTAAACCTCACCGAATCGCCTATGACTAGGACCACCGCGGAGTCCGGCGTGACCGTCACACCAGCCACGGTACCGACTCCCACCATCACGTTGGCGGTGAACGTGATCGGCGAGCCCGTAAGGCCCGGTGCGCTGGCCGTCACCTGAATAGTTCCCAGGGTTCCACCGGCGGTAACGGTCGCCTGCGCGAAGCCCAAAGTGTCACTGATCACGGTGTCGGGGCTAACCGCTGACCCGGTCGGTCCGCTCGCTACTGCGAAGGCGATGGGTAGGCCGCGCGTGAATGGGGCGCCTGCCGCGTCCAACACTTGCACCACTATCGGGCCTGGTGCTGCAGCGCCCGCGAAAATGTCTTGTCCATCACCCGACACCGCAATGAGTTGACTGGCAGGGCTGAAAAACCGCAGGATCCCGCTATCGGTAATTGAGCTGTCTCGGGTCAGGGCGACCGCAGTAATGGTGACGCTGTCCGTTGTACTAGCGGGCGCGATCACCAAAGCTGAATTCCGGTCGACTTGCGTCGGCGTCGGTACTAGGCTGGTATCGCTCGACGTGAAGGAGACTGGAGCTGCTGTCGCCTCGGTTTGGCCCTCGAACACACTTGCTGTGACGAGGATGCTGTCGCCACCTGCAATGGTTGTGTCGGCGAACGATATGATCACACCTGTCGCGTCGGCGCCGGGCCCAACGAAAGTGGGAGTCAACGGTGGCGTGGTCGTCGAGCCGCCGGCGGTGGCCGTTACCATGTCGCGCACCTCAAACCACACAATGCCGTTGCCCACTACCGCTACATAGAGGAAGAACTCTTCAGTCTGTGTCTGAAGATCGACGCTGATGTCGATCACAACGCTGTCAGCGCCCGCAGAGACACCGATGGAATCGGCGCGGATGGCTGACCGGAACGCTATGGTGGAATCGCCAACCCGTCGCAACTCCACTACAAAGGAATCGATGGGAATGGGCGCGCTCCGCGCGACCGTCAGTAATCCCCTGACGTCGAGGCTTCCAACTACTGTCTGGCCGGGTGCAAACGGAGAGTCACTACACCTGACACCAACGAGCAACGCAAGTGCCAGGGCGGCATAACCGAGTGCTCTCTGCAACCGGGGCTTCCAACAAAGTGGCATGACGGCCTTATGTTGTGTGATCTCTAGATTGCGCTAAGGTATCCGCTTGGTCAGGGTGTGTCAAAGAGCGATATCCAGCTAGATACCCCCGCGTCTCTAATCCGCCCTCAGAACGGGAGGATCGGGCAGTTTGAGGCCGGGACTTTGTCGTGGTGGACACCAAGGACTACGGACCCAACGCAGGGGAGGTATGTTATTGATGGTGGCGGTAGGCGAATCCTGACCCTTCCAGTCATTCCTTGGCCACAACCGGCCGCCGCATTCAGCGGTGCGGCGGGCGTATGGCTTAGACTTCTGCAGAATTACAGGCGAGCATCACCTCGCCACCATGAAATGAGGAGGCGTTTATGAAGTCGCAGGGACCTCTTGCGGACGGCCTTGCCCGGTTACAGCAGCAGAACATGCCGAACATCCGAGTTGTCGGCATCGGATTGCTGCTGTTCGTGGGCTTAGTCGCGGTTTGGAGTTCGGTCTTTACGGTGGGTGCTGAGGAGGTGGGCGTCGTGCTGACCTTTGGCAGGTACAGTCGCCAGACACCACCGGGGCTCCATGTGAAGTGGCCCAGGCCTATCCAGACGGTGGAGAAGGTGGCGGTTCAGCGGCAGCTCAAGGCTGAATTCGGATTCCGTACCGTCAGTGCCGGTGTGCGCACGCGCTATGCTCCGGGTGCGTTCACCGGCGAGTCACTGATGCTAACGGGCGATTTGAATGTGGCCGTAGTGTCATGGACGACCCAGTTCCGAGTCAGCGATCCCTACAAATATTTGTTCAAGGTGAGAAATCTCTTTGACCCCAGGGGGCTATCCAGCGCCGATACCTTTCGCGACATGAACGAGGCCGTAATGCGGGCCGTCATTGGGGACCGCAGCGTCAATGAGGTCCTGACGATTGGCCGGGCGGAAATCGCCTCGGAGGTAGAGCAGCGCCTGCAGGAACTCTGCGATCAATACGAGACCGGTATTAAGATCGAGCAGATCGTCTTGCAGGATGTGGATCCGCCCGATCAGGTCCGGCCGGCGTTCAATGAGGTGAATCAGGCCCAGCAGGAAAAGGAGCGGATGATCAACGAGGCAAGGTCCGAATACAACAGCGTCATTCCTCGCGCTCGCGGCGAAGCGCAGCAGACGATCACGCAGGCTGACGGGTACGCCACCGATCGTGTGAACCGCGCGAGAGGTGATGCCGAGCTGTTCAAGTCGCTGCTGGCGGCGTACCGACGTGCGCCCGAGGTCACTCGTAGGCGCATCTACCTCGAGACGATGCAGGCCATTTATCCCAACGTGAAGCAGAAGATCGTACTGGACGAGACTCTGAAAGGCGTCCTGCCGCTGCTGCCGCTGACCGATGGGAGGAAGCCATGAAGAACGCGCTGATCGCGGTCATCGGTATCGTCGTGCTGCTCGTTGTGTTGGGCGCCGGCGGGGCGCTCTACATTGTCGGTGAAACCCAGCAGGTTGTGATCTTCCAGTTCGGACAGCCGAGAGGCGAGCCGGACACCACGGCGGGACTCAAACTGAAGCTCCCGTTCATTCAGAAGGCCGTTTACTTCGACAACCGCTTCCTGGAATGGGATGGCGACCCGAATGAGGTGCCGACGCGAGACAATCGGTTCATCCACGTCGACAGCTATGCCCGTTGGCGGATCACCGATCCGCTAAAGTACTTCCAGCGATTGCGGTCGGAACAGGGGGCGCAGTCGCGGCTCGACGACATCCTCGATGGCGAGACACGCAACGTGATCGCCAACCATGACCTGATAGAGGTCGTGCGGAGCAGCAACCGTGAGTTTGCCATTTCTCCCGAACAGGTCGCCGGCGGGTCCGCGCCCGACAGCAACGAAACCATCGAGCAGGGAAGAGAGAAACTGGCCAAGGAGGTGCTGGAGAAAGCTCAGGCCCGCACGGAGGATCTGGGAATCGAGATCCTCGACTTTCGCTTCAAGCGGCTCAACTACGTGGAGGAGGTGCGCGTCGAGGTCTATTCCCGGATGATGTCCGAGCGACAGCGGATTGCCCAACAGTTTCGCTCCGAAGGTGCCGGCGAGGCGGCCCGGATCAACGGTGAAAGGGAGCGGGACCTACAACAGATCACCTCGGAGGCCTATCGCATAGCTCAAGAGGTGAAGGGCCGGGCTGACGCCGAGGCGGCGGACATCTATGCCGCGGCATACAACCGTGATGCCGAGTTCTACCGGTTCCTCAAGACGATGGAGGTCTTGAAACAAACCATGGACTCGAATACCGTGCTGGTGTTGAGCACTGACAGTGAGTTTCTACGCTACCTCGGCCGATCGAGATAGCCCCCTACTGCTTGCCCGGTTTCCGTGCACTCCGTGGCGGTGACGGCCCGTGTCGCTACTCCGCCCTCAAGACCTTTATTGGATCGACTGCTGCAGCGCGTCGTGCCGGTAAGAACGATGCCCCGAGCACCAGTACCAGAAGGAGCAGGGAAGTTGCAGCGTAAGTGACGAGGTCCGTCCTGGCCACGCCGAACAGCAAAGCCTCGAGCACGCGACTGAGCCCCGCTGCGCCCGCCAACCCGAACGCCACGCCGATCAATCCAATGACTCCTCCTTGACGCAGCACCATTCTCTGAACGTCTCCAGTCTGGGCACCCAATGCTATCCGTACACCAATCTCTCGCGTTCTTTGACTCACGACGTAGGCCACCACGCCATAGATCCCTACGATTCCTAGCAGCAGCGCGGCCGACCCCGCCGTCACAAGCAACAGCATTGCGAAGCTGAGCTGTTGCATCGACGTGGCCTTTAGTTGTTCCAGCGTTTGAACTGCGGTGATTGGGACCAGCATGTTGGTCTTGGCTATCTCTTCTCGGACCATCGGCAAAACCGATAGTGGATTGCCCGACGTCTTGAGCACGATTGCAAAGTTGCGCACAAACATGCCGTGCGTTGTCCCGTGTATGAACACAGTGGGCAGGTAAACCATAGGTTCGGGTTCCCGCGAGAGACTTGCCTCGCGAATGTCGCCGACGACGCCCACGATGCGATACCATGCACCAGACTCCGCAGGCCACTGTACCAGCCGCTGTTCTAGCGGATCCTGTCCTGGCCAGCGCTCTTCAGCGAACGTTCGGTTGACGACCGCGACGTCCGGATCGGTGGCATAATCGTTACGGGTCATCTCTCGTCCGCGGAACAGAGTTGCTCCGACGGTCTTCAGGTACCCGGGTCCGATGAAACTTCGTGCGGCGTGGGGTGCCTGAGTGCCCTCCTCCGGGATCGCTTCCGGAGTGGCGAACTCGGCGTGATAGAAATTCCCGTCCAGCGGCAAGTCGCCGGTGTACGTAGCCGCCACGACACCCGGCAGCTGTTCGAGGGTTTGGGTCAACTCCAATAGGTAGTCCGTGCGTCCTTGCGGACCGTCGAAGTTATTGCCAAGCGTCACCCGCACCGTGAGCACGTCAGCCGTGCCGAAACCGGGCTCGACGTGGCGGAGGTTCCAGAACGTTCTCATGAGCAGTCCCGATCCCACGAGTAGCATCATCGCGAAGCCG
>JAZDCZ010000410.1:0-2224 GCA_036679605.1 Gemmatimonadota bacterium | reverse complement strand
TGTCAGAAAACGCCGCGCTCGATCGTTTCCATAACAGAAGTCTGATCTATCCAAACGAGAGCCGCCGGAGACATGATGTTCCAAGTTTTTCCCTTCAGCGCCGTCACATTGTCACTCTTGTTGATCTACCTCACAGCATGCTCTTCAGGCGGTACTCAACTGGCCGATCCAGGAACGGCGCCCGGTGAGCCTGGCGACGTGCCTAAACCGGGGCTCAGCATGACGGTCCAATTGGACTCCGCTAGTCTTGGACTGGCTGAGGCGCTCGGTTGGACGGATGGTAGAGTTCCTGACGCTGAAGTCATTCTACAGCGCGGAGGTGTCATAACCCAGCGCGACACCCTGCGAACCGACGAAACGGGCTCGGCCGGCATCGAAAATCTGGTGCCGGGTGAGTACAAGGCATGGGCGAGGCGCTCGCTCACGGTGGCCGAGAGGGCACAGGCAACGGCAGCGGGCTGGGACATGCATGTCCTGGGCGGAGGCGTCAAGTTTCCGGTCACAGGGGCACCCCAGCAGGCGGTGCTGGAACTCTCGCCCGACCGACCGGGTTCACTGGTGATCAGCGAGTGGTATTTTACCGCCATTCTACCACCGGGATTGACAAGTAACTACGTCTTTGGTGGCTATGTAGAGATCTACAATAACAGTGACTCGACGGTTTTCCTGGACGGCAAGATCTTTGGGGCTGGCTGGAAGTTCAACAACAACTCGCAGTTTCGGCCCTGCTCAGATGACCGCCTGCGAAACGATCCTTTGGGCATCTTTGCGCGCTTTATGCACGCGTTTCCCGGCTCCGGGACCGAGCATCCGCTCGCTCCGGGGGCTGCGGTGGTAATAGCGACGGACGCCATAGATCACACTCAACTGGTGGATGGAGCCATCGACCTGAGCGGAGCCGATTTTGAGTTCTTCGGTCCCACCGACGTGGATAACCCTGCCGTGCCCAATATGATCGACGTGGGCTTGGCACCGTTTTTCTTCGGGCACGGTATCCTGTTTGCTCCCTTCAGCACGAGTGAGGTGCCATTCATTGCCGAACCAGTGGATATCGCGGGGCTGCCTGTCGAATTCGACCCTTCCAGCGCACTGGCGAGCCCCAGGGCATTCGTACGTTACCCGGCAGACAAGATCCTCGAGGTGGCCACATTTCGCCCCACGTCGCTTAGCGGCCTAGTTACAGAATGTCTGCGCATGGTCAACGTGAGATTTGACCGCGTGGAAGGATACTTTCTCCCGGGAGTTAATGCTGCTGTATCGACGCACCGCCGCGTGGCGGGATTCAGGACGAACGGACAGGCTATACTCCAACGAACTCGCACGAGCGCCGCCGACTTCAAGGTGGGCCCGTTCAATCCCGGTATCCCTCCGGTGGGTTTGCGCCGCTAGACTTCTCGCCCGTGTCTGATTGCACAATGACGCGTCTCATCGGGTGCTCGATCACGTTCGGACCCCCAAAATGCACGTTCGGACTCTGGCGACGCACCCGCCGGTCTCACATAGTCATATGACGCCGTTCATTACAACTTTCAGTAAGGAGGTCGCAAAATGTCCCGATTGTTTCTGCTGTTCCGCCGGAGCCTGCTGCCCGCCGGTGTGGCCATTGCACTGAGTCTTGGTGCGGGCCAAGCCAATGCAGTGTCGGCTCTTCCGCAGTGTTTGCCTGGTACTGAAGGACTCTGCCCGGGGCTTCCGAACCTTTGCGATCGAGCATGCCAGAATGTAGGTGCGTTTGCTGGGATCTGTACCGGTGTTCATCTTGATTGCTGTACCTGTCTGTTTTGAGGTGTTGGCGAGACTCCGCAGGGATTTCGAGCTAACGCCTATTCTGGCACTTGAGCGGAAAGCAAGGTGAAAACGCGCATGACCGGCAGTACCAACTCCGAGTGAGTTGGGGCTGCCGGTCGCCGTCCTTGTCGTGCCCCTGGTAATGAAGCTAATTCTGGAACCGATGTCAGAAAACGAGGTCCTCGATCGTTAGGTTAACAGAGGCCTGATCCGGCCTGCAACCGGCCAAACCAGCACCAACGGAGACGCGATGTTACGAGTTTTCCCTTCCGGTGCCGTCATATTGTTACTGCTATTGATGTACCTCGGGGCATGCTCCTCTGGGGGTACTCAGCTCGTCGATCCAGGAACGGCGCCCGGTGAGCCTGGCGACGTGCCAAAGCCCGGGCTCAGCATGACGCTGATGTTGGACTCCGCTAGTCTTGGATTGGCTGAG
>JAZDCZ010000409.1:0-118559 GCA_036679605.1 Gemmatimonadota bacterium | reverse complement strand
AATCGCATTGCCCAACAACTCAACCGCCGGCCACGCAAACGCCTCGGCTACCGTACCCCGGAGGAATGCTATGAACCGTAATCCTCATTGTTGCACTTCAAACTTGATATCAAGGAAACGATTGAAAGCCGTATTTTCTGACACTTCCCATGGACTTCGGGGCAGGTGACTACCGCGATCTAGCGAGCGTCGAAACGGCGGATGGGGAAGGCAGGTAGTGTCGGATCTGGCTTCTCAGATGAATTCGAAGCCGTGGCGAACAGCATAAGAATCCCTTAATGCGGCAATTGGGTGATTTCGAGTAATTCTTCGGGAGAAATCATACCGGCCCGAACACCTTTGGGATAGACAAAGGTCGGCGTCCCACTGACCGCAAGGTGCTCCCCGAGCCACTTGTCGCGGTCCAATCGTTCCGAAGTAGGCTCACTATGCAAGCATGCCTTGAACTGCAATGTATCGACAACACCCGCGGCGATTGCCTCGCGTGTCCAATTCGTATCGGTCTGCCATTCTGATGTTTCGAACAGCCTGTCGTGCATCTGGCGAAAGCGTCCTTGCTGTTCCGCACAGATCGCTGCCCGAGCCGCCCCTTCGGCCGCGGGATGGACCGAGAGCGGGAAATGGCGGTATAGGAGCCCGACATTAGGGTGGCCCGCCAAGAACCTCGCAAGTTTACCGTCTTCCTGCTTGCAGAACGGGCATTGGTAATCCGCAAACTCCACTATCGCCACAGGGCCCTTGCCTTCGTCGACACGCCCGCCAACTTGTATGAAGTCGTTCCATTCTCGGGAGATCCGCTTGCGAATCTGAGACTTTGCATGGTACTCCTTGACAGCCTCGAACACGGTCCCGCCTGGACGTACGAGCAAGAATACAACCGTGCCGACTACGACGACATTGGTGGTTACCGTTAGAATCCCGGAAAGTTTCATGGTCAGACCTCGTTCTTCCAAATCCATGCGCCGTGTGCGTCATTCGTTGCCGCCACCGAGGCCGGCGCGCTTAATAGTGCCGGGGTGAGAAACCGAAGGCGCCGGTCATCACAATCATTATGACTCGACTACTGTGGCGCTAGAGTCCGAACGTGCATTAGGGGGGTCCGAACGTCATCGAGCAGCGGATTAGACGTCTGACGATGCAATCAGCTACGGCCGAGGAGCTTAGCGCCGCAAAGCCGCCGGAGGGATACCGGGGCTGAACGGGCCCACCATGAAATCGGCGGCGCTGGTGCGGGTACGCTGGAGTATGGCTTGTCCGTTCGCCCTGAAGCCCACCACGCGGCGGTGCGTCGATACCATATCATTGGCACCCCGGAGAAAATATCCTTCCACCTGGTCAAATTTCACGTTGACCATGCGCGGACATTCTGTAACTAGCCCGGTAAGCGACGTGGTGCGAAATGTGGCAACGTCGAGGATCTTGTCAGAGGCAAGACTGTCCAGACCGTGGTCATCGCCCACGCTGCCATCGCGAGTCACTTGGGAATGCGTCCGACCTCCAACCCTACCAGCACACTGGGCCGGACAAAACGCATTCCGGCGCGGGCCACATATTCTGTTCCCAAACCCACCTCTACCCAGGGGCGAAGCGTCCCGGCCGGAATACGTAGCCCAACTGCGACCTCTCCGCCCCAGCCGAGACGCGGCGCGACCGAGGGTTCGAGCACCACCACCGAATCACCACTTTGGGTGCGCAGTGACGCCTCACCGCCGTAGAAAGTGAACCCACCAGCCAAACGTGAATAGAACGGGCCCATCGATGCGACTCCTGGTACAGGTCTCATCACTCCTACGTAGACCGAAGCGTAGAAGGGTCTCGTGCCCTGATCGAATCCGTCGCTCTGCGACCGGGCTCGACCGAGGAATTCTGACGGGGTATAGGTACCCGCGCGTATACGGGGCAGGATCCCATGACCGCTACCGGTCGCGGGCCGCCACGAAAGTTCGAATACGGATCTGTCAAAGCCCGCGAGTTCAGCCCCAGTCCCGCCACTCCATACGCTCGGTATCCCGGCGGCCACGACACCATCGGGTGCGCGCTGTGTCCATACGACGACAAGACCGCAACCAGACTCACCGGCACTGAATTCTGCAGGAATCTCTGACGGCCGGTAGACCTCAATCGCCTCCAACTCCGAGGGAAACAAGAGTCGATCAGGACCCAACGCGGACGCATCATCAATAGACCCCAGTTTGACACCGTCTAGGTACAACAGCGGAGGGCAGGTACGCGCGCCAACTCGAACCGTATAGTGTCGAATCCGCCCAAGCGCTCCTCCGTCCGGCGCCATACGGACGACCTGCACACCTGGCATGAGTTGAAGCAAGCTGGTAAACCGATCTACCACCTGCTGCTCGATCTGCTCCCTTGTTAGGAACCGTCCAACGCCCCGACGTCTACGGTCGTGAAAACCCCGAAGCGGCCCCGGCGCGAACGGTTCAGCATCAGCGGAGACGGTTACCTTTCCTAGACGAACCGCTTCCTGAGATACCAGCAACTCGAGTTCGACTCGCTGACCGCTCTCAACACCGAACGAGACGGATTCCGTCGTAGCATAGCCAAGTGCGTCGACTCTGAGGGAGTAGGTACCGACGCCGGCCGAGAAAACGAAGGAACCGGTCGAATCAGTGATCGTCGAGCTGACCAGAAAACCAGAACCGTCGATCAGTGTGATGGCCGCATTCGTGACGGGTCCCCTGGTTTGGTCATCCAGGACAACCCCTTTGACGGTTTGTGCAGCGAGGACTGAGGTGGCAACAAGAGACAAGACTGAGAGCAGCACGAGCGGTGAGGGCCGTCCGTTAAGCTCGTAATGCCGAGGATCCATGGGTTCCTCCTTTGCAGCTGGTCGTCTCCGCAGCTTTACCCGCACAACCGCAGAATCGTTCCCGCATAAGGTATCGGAAACCCCCTTACCCGGTGTCCCTTGCGAGCCGGGTCAGGCTTCTGTTAGTGAAACGATCGAGGGCCGCGTTTTCTGACAGTCCACATCCACTCGGCGTTGGTACGGCTGAGAAGGTTTCGGCCGACACGGCAGCTTCCCCACTATCATTACCGGCACGTCCTGACGCTTGCTCGAAACCACTCGATCAGGTCTTCTTCCGACAGCGTACCGTCCGCCACACCCAACATCGTGAGCACGCAATCGCCGTCGGATGCGAGCAACTCGTAGCCGTTCAGTTCTAAAAATAGTTCTGCGGTCACAAGTGCGGTGCGTTTGTTCCCATCCGCAAATGGATGGTTCCTGGCTATTCCAAACGCATAGGCCGCCGCCGGCCTTGCGACGTCGGCGCGGTCTTTATGGACGACCATGTGTCGTGGCCGGGCCAGAGCGGACTCGAGCATGCCCCCATCTCTTACGCCCGCAAGGCCCCCGTGTTCGGCTAGCTGTTCCTCGTGAATGGCCAGCACGATCTCGCTCTGCACCCAAACGAACTCTTCACTTGGCGAGTTCACGCAGAACCGCCCGCCGTTTCTTCATCACTCTGCGCGCCAGGTCCATCTGTTTGGCAAATTCAGAGTCATAGGGCGTGATCTTATACCCTTCAGGAGTCTCGGTCAGGTAGACGACATCGCCACTGGCGACGTTCATCTTGTCCCGCACTTTCTTGGGCAAGACCATCCCGACGGAATTTCCCATCTTGCTTAGTTTTAGTCTCATCCCGCTACCCCTCTTGTTCTTACTTATGTAAGTACTGTCCTTACCAAAGATAGTACGTACTCGCAGCGCGATCAAGTAAGCGAGTATTACGTCGTAATGCATGTAGGTTGCCCGATCATGTTGCCGATTTGCTTGTCGGAGCACTTGATGGTATATACCGCTATCTATCGGAGGAAGATCAGGATGCCTTTGGCTTCAGGAGGCCCGAAACGGGCCAAGATTTTCAAAAACGGTCGCTCGCAGGCCGTGCGATTGCCGCAGGAGTTCCGGTTTTCCGGCGATGAGGTCTCCATCCGTCGGGAAGGTAACGCGGTCATTCTTGAGCCCATAAAACGAGATTCCTGGCCGCGCGGATACTGGACACGGCTCAGGGAAATGCATCTCGAGTTCGAGGTGGGCCCGATGCAGCCCTTGCTGGACGAGATCCCCGCCGACCAGACGTGAGCTACCTGCTCGACACCAACGCGATCATCCACCTGATGAAGCTGCACGAGCCCTTGACGGCACGCGTCCGGGCAAGCGGCCCCGCGTCAATCACGGTTTCGACAATCACGCTGGCCGAGATGTGGTATGGCGCGGCCCGAAGCCGGCGACCCCAAAGATCGCGGTCCGAGCAGGATCTAGCGTTGGCCCCATTCAGGATCTTGGATTTCGACGCCGACGCCGCCGACCACTACGCCGCCGCACGCGCTCATCTGGCAAACCTGGGCCAACCCGTCGGTGATCGCGACCTGATGATCGCCGGCATCGCGCTCGCTAACCGAATGACAGTGGTCACCAGCAACACGGCGGAGTTCAACCGGGTGCCTGGGTTGACCGTGGAGGATTGGATGGCGTGAGACATCGGACACATCATTCGAGGATCTTCAGCGGGTCTCGAAGCAGCTCGTTCACTCAACGCGCTGCATCAGGAGTTCCAGGGCGTGTTGTAGATCGGGCTTGAGTTCCAGGATCTGTACAAACGGATCCTCTCCCAGTTGAAGCATCCGGTTTGGTACCGTCTCGATCGTGTAGTCAAGGAGACATAGCTTGTCGTTTACCTCGCTCCAATCGAGCGGGGCTGAGACGGGCGCACCTGCTAACGGCCGAACGCAGAACGGTGATACCAAGAGGCGTCCGTGGCCGTTCTGGACATAGTCGATGTATACCTTGCCGGAGCGCTTTGCAGGGTTACGGGTGATTGTGGCTAACTCTGGAAGTTCTGCTGCGATGACCCGGGCGAGCAGTTGTGCCAGAGCCCTCGACTGCTCGTAAGTGCACTGGCGTCCCAGCGGAACGAGGACGTGCAGGCCGGTCGAACCGCTTGTCTTGACGAACGACGGCAAGTCAATCGCATCGCACAGACGACGTACCGCCAGCGCGATGGTGACGACGTCGGTAAACGGTGCCTCCTTGGGATCCAGATCGAGAATGCACCAGTCGGGTTGCTCTAGAGTTTCCACTCGGCTGGACCAAACGTGAAGCGGGATAGTGCCGAGGTTGATTATGTAGAGGAGTGACTCCACGTCTTCAGCCACGAAATAGTCGAGTTCCCGTTCGGACCCATCACTCCAAAGTCTGATGCGGCGAATCCAATCGGGTGCGAACTTGGGAGCGTCCTTTTGAAAGAACGATTTCCCGTCTATGCCATCAGGGAATCGCGTCATCACAACCGCACGGTCTCTCAAGTACGGCAGGATCCAGCCGGACACAGCCCGGTAGTAGTCTATGAGATCTCCCTTCGAGTATCCTTCCTCCGGCCAGAACGTTTTCTCGAGGTTCGTGAACGGAACGACGCGCTCGTCGGTCGAGTCCTCCACCCGTACAGGATCGACAAGCACCGCCGTCTGTTCGATCCACTGACACTCCTCGGGCGGTTTGTCATCTCGCATGCGGAGAAACGCGGGGTGTCGCAACAGGTGCTGTTCGGTGATCTCCCTGAATCGGACCTCGCAAACGAGTTCCGGCTCGACCCAATAGTGTCCCTCGCCGGTCGGCACATCACCCGTGCACGGGTTGTTATCTCTGCGCAGTTCGTCCAACTGCGCACGGAGATCGTCGAGTTGACTGCCCGTGAAACCGGTTCCCACGCGCCCGACGTATTTGAGTGTGCCTTCGTCGTAATGTGCTAGATGGAGCGCTCCGAAGCCTTGATCTGTTCCTTTTCGTTTGGTGAACCCGACGATCACGAAGTCGTCTGTTCGATCAGCGCGGATCTTGAGCCAGTTGGGTGAGCGACCCGACTCGTATGTTGATCCGAGCTTCTTGGCTACAACACCCTCGAGTCCCATGTGTGATACCTGCTCGAACATCGCCGCACCTTGCTCCGTGATATGGTCGGAGTAACGCAGTGGGCCCACAGACGGAAGCACGTTCCGTAAGATCGATTTCCGCGTCTCTATGGGAAGGGACCTCAGATCGTACGGCCCGAACGCAATC
This sequence comes from Gemmatimonadota bacterium, assembly GCA_036679605.1. Taxonomy (GTDB): domain Bacteria; phylum Gemmatimonadota; class Gemmatimonadetes; order Gemmatimonadales; family GWC2-71-9; genus JAZDCZ01. Next base: position 112,480 of record JAZDCZ010000409.1, on the reverse strand, counting down.
AGGTCGAACACGTATAGAGTGGCGGGCAGCTCAACAGTAGCGCGTTGGATGTCCAATCGTCGCGACAGCCGGCCGCGCCTCTGTAGCCTCTGGAAGTTGGGGATGCCTTGTTCGTCATGTACCACCACTTCACCGTCCACCACGAAGTCATCGAAGGGCAGGGAGTCGATCGCTCTGGCCACATCGGGGAAGGTCGCCGTCAGGTCGTTGCCCGCACGAGATAGTAGTTTTGTCTGACCGTTCTCCCGTCCGGTTAGCAGGCGGTAGCCATCATACTTGAGTTCGAAGATCCACTCGGCGTCGGTGAAAGGCTCGTTACGAGACTCTGCCAGCATGACGCGGAGGTCTGCTGCGGCAACGGGCTTTCGGGGCGCGTTCAGCGCCTCGAGTTCATTGCAAATCGACTGCCCAGGATCGCTGCCATCTTTCAACTCATTGACGGTGAGCCCAGAGAATATGGAGTCGGACGGTAGCGAATCGGTCCCGTTCTCCGAAGCGTACCCGTCGCGCTCCTTTATCAGAAGCCAGTCTTGTTTCGTTTTGACGAGTGTCCAAATGCCGTGAAGCTTGTAGCCTCGCAGCTCGAACAGGAGCTTACCCTTTTCCAGTCCCTCGTCCGGATCCTCGATGGCGACCCAGGTACCCTGGTCCCACACGATCACAGCGCCGGCGCCGTAGTTTCCCTCGGGGATTATTCCCTCGAAGTTGCCGTACTCGAGCGGATGGTCTTCGGTATGTACCGCCAGACGCTTGTCGGCCGGATTCGGTGACGGACCCTTGGGTACGGCCCAGGATACCAGCACGCCGTTCATTTCGAGCCTCAGATCGTAGTGCACGCGGCGTGCTGTGTGTTGCTGAACCACGAACATGCGACCACCTTCGGCGGCTGAGGTGCCAAACGGCTCCGGTGTGCGCTCCGCGGATCTCTTTGTCCTATAAGCACTTAGCTTGTCTGAATCTTGCCTAACCTTTGCACTCATCGGGCTAAGAGTATATTCATTTCCCCTATGAGCGCACGTCCAATCTCCGCCGCCACCATATCGTTCGGGTTGGTATCCGTACCGGTCAAACTGTATTCGGCCGGAGAGTCCGGACGTAAGGTCTCCTTCAACTTGCTCCACAAGGACTGCGGCACCCGTCTCAAGCAACAGTACATCTGTCCCAAGGAGAACGAGAAGGTAGAGCGCGTCGACTTCGTAAAGGGTTACGAGTTCACGAAGGGCCAATACGTAGTGTTTACGGCGGAAGAGTTGAAAGCGCTCGAAGAACAGGCCACCCACTCTGTCGATATCACGGAGTTCGTTCCAGCCGATCTGGTAGATCGGATATATCTCGACAAGGTTTATTACCTCGGCCCTGACAAGGGTGGTGAACGGGCGTACCGGCTGCTCTCGGCGGCTCTCAAGCAGACGAACCGTGTTGCCATAGCGAAGTACGCAGCACGCGGCAAGCAGTACCTAGTGATCGTGCGTCCCAAGGATGACGGACTAGTTCTGGAACAGCTGCTCTATCCCGACGAGGTAAAGCAGTTCTCGGAGGTGCCGTTAGGAGACGGCGAGGTCAAGGAGGACGAACTCAAACTGGCGCTCCAACTCATCGAACAGGCATCGAGCGACGAGTTTCACCCGGAGAACTACACGGACGAGGTTCGTGCGCGGATGCTGGAGTTGATCCAGCAGAAGGTGGACGGCGAGGAAATTACCGTGGCGGCCGCCGAGGAACCCAAGACTCAGATTATCGACTTGATGGCCGCGCTAAAGGCTAGTTTGGGAGAGAAGAAAGCGTCGTAGCGACGACGCGTGCATCGCCCCTACGATGGCGTTCTTCTGCCGTCTACCGTCCAGATATCAGCGTCCCGCAGCATGAACAGCACAATGAATCCCGCTACCAGGGGGATGCCCGCTAGAAACAGGTGGTTGTTTCGGGTTTCGAAGATCAAGCCCCATGGATCGATCAGCCGTTTCCAAGTCGACAGTACGGATACCAAGTTGATCGCGAGGCCGAGCCCGTAGGACCAGGTGCGCATGAAGCCGACGATGATGGCAATTGAGAGAATGGTCTCGAGCGTTCCGATGATGTAGGGCATCGATTCACCGATCGAGATCAGGTAGAACCCTTTCCAGATTCCGACGGTCGACTGCGGCAAGAAGAACTTCTCCAGCGACCAGATAAGTAGGAATACCCCCAGGCTGATCCGAAGGATGGAAAGAGCCAGCGCAATCTTGCGTTGATCGGGTTGAACGGCTGCGGTCATTGCATGCTCCTATTGAACAACCTTGGTGTTGGGCTTGAAGACTCCCCAGGCGAACCAGAAATGGTTGCCATGTTGTATAGGGGTGAGAGCTTGCCCAGTCAATGGACCAGCGACAGCGCGTCCCAGGATGTTCCAAGTGCTCTTGGTCTCTTTGTCTTGGAACTGGCCGTCCGCGCCGGACTCAAAGCTGAGGAGGCGGTCACCGAGGTGGCGGTCGAATACTCCGCTGGAGCCGACGTCACGACCCCTGGAGATGTTTCGATTGTCCAGCGCGCTGGCCGTTCCGGGCGACCAAAAGACCACGATGTCTCGACCGGCGACCTTGTCAGCTACTACGCGCTTCTTCTTCAGCGACGAGAACGGATAGGCTCGGACTTCTTCACCCAGCTCCAGTGCCACCACTCGCTCCATGGCGCTCAGACGCTTGTCGACCTTGGCGCCAAAGAAACGTCTGAACGGTCTGCCCCTGGGGTTGTCATATCCCGCATAGGGGTTCTGACCGTACGAACGACGGTGGCCGGTCTCGCGAGAAAGCACGTGGCCGTCACTGAACTGCTCTTTGAATGTCCCCCAACTGATCAGCGGAGAGCTGATGAACTCGAGCCTACGACCGGCGTATTTTCCGATGATGCCCTCTCCAGTAGCCTGTTGCCACCAGGTCTCCGTTTGCCGGTCGTACATCACGAGATCCGAATGTCTGAGGCGACCAGTCGTGCCAAAATCGAGCACTTGGCCATCGAATCGTCTATCGAACGACAGGGCGGTATTGCAAAGCGGGCAGAAGGTAACCGAGACGGGCGTATCTCCGACCTCATCGTTCACGATCTCGTGCCAGATCAAGATTTGCAACGGGTAGGCCTTGGCCACATTTCCGATGTTGACGAGCACCACCGGTTCGCGATCGTTTAGCCAGCGGTCTGCCTGTTGGACGGTCTCGAACCGCGGGTGGTCTATGGCGGGAATTCCGTCTTTAGCTGGGCCTCCCGACGATATCTCATCCAGCGGCACCGTGTGGTTCGAGAAGTCGGTTTTCCACCTACCGCTGAACTGGGCAGCCGCTTCATTAGGATTCACGGCCAGCAGGGCCAGCGCGGCCGCCGTCGTTGCGATGGTTGTAGTTTTCATTGGGTCTCCTTACATCTTGTAAGGACAGGGCTGCGGCGTGAGTTCCATCCTTTTGTCCGGCGAAAGCCGGAGCAGGTTGCCGGAAGGGAACTAAGACCATTGGCCCAGCCTTGGGATAGTAGTTTTAGTGCACAAATCGAGAACAGGTTCCGCAATAAACCGGAGAACTGATGACTAGCGTTATAAATGAAGTGGAGCAGGCGGTAATAGACAGGTACAGTAAGGGTGCCAAATCCACCGTCGCCGAGCTTTGCTGCGCGGTGGACTACGATCCGGAGTGTCTCGCTGTGATTCCGGATGAGATCATCCGTCGGGACTACGGATGTGGTGATCCCAGTCGCCATCTACGCCGAGGCGAGACGGTTCTGGATCTGGGCTCGGGCGGCGGCAAGATCTGCTATATCGCGAGCCAGATCGTCGGTCCGGAGGGTCGGGTGATCGGCGTCGATATGAACCAGGACATGTTAAATCTCGCTCGCGATTACCAGGCCGAGGTCGCAGAACGCGTGGGATGGGACAATGTCGAGTTCCGGCGCGCGAGGATCCAAGATCTGAAGCTCGATCTTGATGCATTGGGTGAATGGCTTGCAGATCGCCCTGTGCGGACCCCGGACGATTTAGTGACGCTCGAAGCCGAACAAAGCCGAATGAGACGGGAGCAGCCGCTCGTCGCCGACCAGTCGGTAGACGTGGTAGTCTCCAACTGCGTCCTCAATCTAGTAGAAGGAGGACAGAAGCCTCTGCTTTTCGCGGAGATCTTCAGAGTCCTCAAGCGTGGTGGCCGCGCTGTGATCTCTGATATCGTCTCTGACGAACCGGTGCCCGACCACCTTAAGTCTGATCCGGAACTCTGGTCCGGTTGCATTTCCGGCGCGATGACAGAACAGGGATTCATCGAAGCCTTCGAGCGGGCGGGTTTTTACGGAGTGGAGATTCTAGACCGAACCGAGCAGCCCTGGCGGACCGTGGAAGGCATCGAGTTTCGGTCCGTCACGCTGCGGGCTTACAGGGGGAAAGAAGGACCCTGTATCGAGACCAACAAGGCTCTCATTTATAGGGGTCCCTGGAGAGAGGTGGCGGACGATGACGGGCATCTGTTCCGGCGTGGCGAGCGGGCTGCAGTGTGCGAGAAGACGTTTGCGATCCTGACGGGTGAACCTTACGCCGGAGAGTTCGACGCGGTCTTGCCACTGACTCCGATTGATCCGGCGCATCAGCGACCGTTCGACTGCACCCGTACATCACCACGAGATCCACGGGAGTCGAAGGGGCAGGAGTATGATGCCACAACGGAGGCCGCGGGCCCCGCATGCAGCGACGATTCTTGCTGCTAACGTAACCGATAGAAGTGATGCCGTCTCCCCGTTCGCGTGCACTTGTTCTAGCCTGGAGTCGATGTTAGCTGGTGCGCTTGTTCGTGGCCGTCAATCTCCCCTCCGACATTCGCAAACGGCTGTGGAGGTGCTCAGAGCCTCTAAGGTGCGAGGGGTACCGCATTCGCTGGGTAGGCGCAGAATCTCTGCATATGACTCTCAAGTTCCTCGGTGATGTTCAGGACGAGCGGGAACCGGCCATGATTGCCGCTGTAGACGCGGCTGTGACGACTTCAAAGCCGTTTCTGCTTCCTATAGAGACTTTGGGCGTGTTTCCCAACCCCAGTAGACCACGAGTCATTTTGGTTGGTTGCAAAGCGGTGCCGCCATTGGAACTGATTCAGCAGCGGTTGGAGCGTCAAATGGAGACGCTGGGTTTCGCTCCGGAGGCGCGAGCATTTCGCCCTCATATTACCCTGGGCCGCGTAAGACGGGGAGTGAGAGCATCCGACCTCAAGGGGCTCGGCGATTGGCTGGGGCAAATCGAGTGCTCGTCCGAATTCGCGGTGCAGTCGGTGGATCTGATGCGAAGTGAATTAGGAAGCTCCGCTGCTCGCTACACGAGACGCCACTCCGCGAAGCTGGCTCAATGACCGGCTGTCTTAGGAACGCATTCGCCGGGCTTGGCGTCGTCGTTACTCTCGGCGCCGCCGGCTTTGGTGTATGGCATTTTAGGGAGCGGATCGACAAGGCGTACCACGCGATCGGGCGCGATCAGCTGGCTGGCGATTCGACGAACTCCGAGGTCGGATACTATTCTCCCAAAGATCTCGAGACTGCACTTGCGAAAGAGAGATCCATTGCGGAGAAGGGGGGACCTGACGACGTCGTGCTCTCTGCTGCGGAGATGGCCTCTGTGGTCCGCGACAGATTGGATCCGGGTGTCCGTCTAGTGCTAGACTCGATTGGTGTCAGGTTGGGGCGTGATACGCTGACGCTGGTGGCGGTGCTGTTGACGGGTCCGTTCGGAGGCGACCTTCTGGGGCCGCTGCGGGGTATTTTGAATCCACGCGAGCCGCTCTGGTTGTCCGGAGTGGCAGAAATGCGGGAGCCGGGCGTCATCTCTTGGAGCATCGACGAGTTCGTTGTGAGTTCGTTTCCGTTTCCGCAGGCGTCCGTTCCACTTTTGGTCAAACATCTCACGGGGAGTCCGGGCGGAGTGATTTTGATGACTATACCCCCATCGGTTCTGGATCTCACGGTCAGACCGGCGGGCATAACGTTCTCGCGGCGAAACCGCTGATGGCGAAGCGAGTGTTGGTTATAGACGACGAGAAGGGGGTCCGCAATGCGTTGCTGCAGACTCTCGAGTACGAGGGCATCGAGGTCCGAACTGCTGCCTCCGGAGATGAGGGCATCAAGGTCGTGACCGAGTTTCACCCTCACCTTGTTTTCTTGGACGTGAAGATGGCCGGCATGGACGGGCTCCAGACTCTTTCGCAGCTGAAGGAGATGGACAATAATCTGCACGTCGTCATGATCTCAGGTCATGGCACTATTCAGACCGCGGTTGAGGCTACACAACTCGGCGCCTACGACTTTCTCGAAAAACCGTTGGATACCGACCGTATACTCCTTACCCTGCGCCACTCCCTCGACCATGTAGACCTTTCCTCTGAGAACCGCCGTCTCCGTGAGGGTGTGAGCGATCGCTATGAGATCGTGGGTTCCAGTCGTGTGATTCAGGAAGTGCTCGATGTGATAGCCAAGGTTGCTTTGACTCCAGCCAGAGTACTGATCACCGGCGAGAACGGCAGTGGAAAGGAGCTTGTTGCGCGAGCGATCCACAGGGGTTCACCGCGAGCGGATAAACCGTTTGTAGAGGTGAACTGCGCGGCGATCCCAGGAGAATTGATCGAGAGCGAACTCTTTGGTCACGTGAAGGGCTCGTTCACCGGAGCATTCGCCGATCGGCCGGGCAAATTTGAGCTGGCCGACGGAGGGACTCTGTTCCTCGATGAAGTTGGAGACATGAGCAGCGCAGCCCAAGCCAAGGTCCTTCGAGCGCTGGAGGAAGGAGTAGTGACGCGGATTGGCGCGTCCAAGCAAATCAATGTTGATGTGCGCGTCGTTGCTGCGACCAACAAGTCGTTGGACGACGAGATCTCCGCTGGTCGGTTTCGTGAGGATCTTTTCTATAGGTTGAACGTTGTTCCGGTGGAGGTGCCACCGCTTCGGAGCAGGCGTGACGACATACCTGCTTTGGTGGAAAAATTCTCGGCCGATCTGACGGCGGGTCCGGGATTCGCGCCGAAGCAATTCCACCCCGACGCGCTCGAAGCGCTGGCTTCACGCGATTGGGCAGGTAACGTCAGAGAGTTGCGGAATGCGGTCGAGCGGTTGCTGATCCTTTCTCCTGGCGAAGCTATTTGTGCAGCGGACGTCGCCCGCCTCGGAGGAGGTACTCATGATTCATCACTCGGTGATCTCATGATGTGCGAGACCTTCGAGTCGTTCAAGCGAGACGCTGAGAGGGCGTTTCTCAAGGTGAAGTTGACGGAAAACGGCTGGAACGTGAGTGAGACGGCGCGTCAGCTATCAATGCCCCGCAGTAACTTGTACAAGAAGATCGAGCGGTACGGCCTGGAACGGGAGTAGTGGTCGATTCGGTAGTTTGATTGCGCCGCAGTTTTTTGTACATGTGAGCACGAATTTCGTACGGTACAAATCGGGTGGTGGGTTAGAATGTATCCGTGCCAACGAGATCTTCCATTGCCATTATTCTGAATGCCGGCGGGGCTTCACTCGACCTGGCTGCGCTGGGCGACATTCCCCGGGGCAAGCTAGTCCAGGCAGAGTTTGCGGCTGGTGAGCGAGCCTCGTGTGTGGCTGCAACTCTGCAGCACGAGTGCTCCGCAAGCGAACTTTTGGTTGCTTTGCGCTCATGGGCCAATCGACACGGATGGTCCGTAGCGGTTGCGCCATTGGCCAAACCCCACTAACCTAAAACACAGTCGAAGATCGGAGAGCAACACCGTAGTCCAAAAAAAAGTCCGTCGGTGACTGAATCAAACCTTATCGGCTACGAGCCGAACGACGCGTTGACCAAACGCTCGAGCGCCACTCAACAGGCGCAAAGTATCGCCTCCCTCCAATCCTACCATGTGACGAGCACGTGCCATCGGCAGCTCGTTCGCGGTTGATGTGTAATAAAAAGTCGTTAGTGAGTAATCAACAGCGGCACACAAAACTCTGCGGAGGTAGGTGACAGATGGCAGTTGCGTCGGCCAAGAGAGCAGTCAGGGACGATGGGTCTCTGGATCAATACCTACGTGAAATCAGTCAGTATCCCCTAATCACACGCGAAGACGAGGTCGATCTCGCCCAGCAGATCAGAGTCGGAGACGGTGAGGCACTGGACAAACTGGTCCGCAGCAATCTCCGGTTCGTAGTATCGGTGGCGAAAAAATATCAAAATCAGGGTGTGAGTTTATCAGACCTGATCAACGAAGGGAACCTCGGGCTGATCCGGGCCGCCCACAAATTTGACGAGACTAAGGGAATCAAGTTCATCTCGTACGCCGTGTGGTGGATTCGACAAGCTATTCTGCAGGCATTGGCAGAGCAAAGCCGGATTGTGCGCGTTCCGCTGAACCGCGCAGGCACCCTCCATAGAATCGGCAAACGGTCGCGGTTGCTATTGCAGGAGCTTGGGAGAGAGCCAACGGTTTCCGAGATCGCCGAGGGAATGGATATCTCGAGGGAAGAAGTGGCCAAGACCCTCTCTATATCCCAGAGTCACCTGTCGCTCGATGCTCCGTTGACTCCAGGTGAGGATAACAGGCTCATGGATTACATCCCGGACACTCAGAGTCCGGGGCCTGAAAAGGAAACCTTTGAGCGTGCCCTGTGTGAATCCATCGAGGGGGTTCTCGAAACGCTCAAGGAACGTGAGGCAAGGATCCTACGGTTGTACTACGGGTTGGAGGGCAAGGAACCCCTGACGCTCGAAGAGATCGGCCGCATGATGGGGATAACCCGAGAACGGGTCCGGCAAATCAAAGAGAAGGCACTAGCTCGGCTTCGGCATGTCAGCCGTGCGCGAGCGCTGGAAAGCTTTCTTCTCTGACGGAGGCAACAGTCGTAGGGTCGGTCGCCTCTGTCAGGCATTCCGTCTTCTACTATCCCCTTCCGAGTATATTCTACCCCGTGTTTATCGCTCTCTTGCGTTCGTAGTCCTGTCACCGTGAGGCTCGGCGTTATCTCGCTTGGCTGTGACAAGGCAACGGTTGATTCGGAGAGACTGGTCGGTAACCTCGTTGGTCACGGGGCAGTGCTAATCGACGATCTCGAAGCAGCCGACCTGATCTTGGTGAATACCTGCGGCTTTATCGATGCAGCCAAGCAGGAGTCAATCGAAGAGATGCTCAGAGCCACTGCGCTCAAGGAGACAGGTAGGGTAAAGGCAGTGGTTGCGGTCGGGTGTCTAATTGAACGCTACAAAGAAGATCTCCAGCGGGAAATCCCGGAATTGGATCTTTGCCTCGGGTTTGGAGATCTTCACAAGTTGGTTCCCGCCTTGGCCGAAATGGGACTCATTCACGATCCGGTGCAGAGCCATCCGGGAGCCCGTCAGTTTCTTGGTCGCGATTGCCACATGCGGTACCTCAAAATATCAGAGGGCTGTGACCACACTTGTGCGTTCTGTGCCATCCCGTTGATGCGCGGTAAACATCGGTCGGAACCGCTCGAGCGTTTGGTGGCGGAGGCCCGACTGCTGGAGGAGCAGGGGGCGAAGGAGGTAAGTCTGGTAGCGCAGGACCTGGGACACTACGGTCGGGACCTCGGGCGTGATGGGCCGAGACTGCCGGAACTCCTCGAATCTCTCCTGAAGAACACGACTATCCCGTGGTTTCGGCTGCTCTATGTCTATTCCTTTGGGCTTACCGACAGGCTGATCGAACTGATCGCCGGTGAGCCGCGCATTGTGCCGTATATCGATATCCCAATTCAGCATGCGTCGGACAGTCAGCTGGAGCGCATGCGCCGGCCAGAGCGACAGAGCACAATACGGGACAAGGTCATGAAGCTGAGGCAAGCGATACCGGAAATCGCTATACGCACAACCACCATCGTAGGTTTCCCCGGTGAAACCGACGAAGATTTCGAGGTTCTATGTAAGTTTGCGTCGGAAATGGAGTTCGAGCGGCTCGGGGTGTTTACATATTCTCCGCAGGACGGAACGCGCGCCACGCAGTTTGCAGACGATGTGCCCGGCGAGGTCAAGAGGGCCCGACAAGAGGAATTGCTCGAAATCCAGCGCACAATATCCGAAGATCGACTGGCTCGTTATGTGGGCAGCGAGACAGATGTGCTCGTCGATCGTGTAGCAAATCCCGACGAGGATGGAGTCACACACGTGGGGCGTGTAAAGTGGCAAGCCGACGATGTCGATGGAGTCACGTACGTGAGAAAGGGCGGATGGGTCGGAGTGGGAGACTTCGTTCGAGTCGTATTGGATGACAACGTGGATTACGACTTTCATGCAGAGGCTGTCAAGTGAGTGCCTCGCCACTAGCAGCTCGTTCTCTCAGTGTGATGCCAGGGGGGGTGAATTCCCCGGTGAGAGCATTTGGGAGCGTCGGAGGAGATCCACTCTTCGTGCGCGAGGCAGACGGTGCCTTTCTGACCGGGCACGATGGGAGGCGTCTCGTAGACTATGTGATGTCTTGGGGGGCCATCCTGCTGGGGCACAACCACCCCACGGTCGCGGAGAGCATCCGAAGGGCGGTCGAACGAGGTGTCACCTATGGTATGACATGTGAGGCCGAGATCGAGCTTGCGGAACTCGTCGTAGAGTTGGTTCCATCGGTTGAGATGGTGCGATTCGTCAACAGCGGTACTGAGGCTACCATGTCAGCGGTGCGCCTCGCGCGCGCGGCTACGGGGCGCAACATGATCGTCAAAATGGACGGCGGGTACCACGGACACGCCGATTGCTTCCTCGTGTCGGGTGGCAGTGGAATGGCGACGCTGGGGATACCTGGGAGCCCTGGAGTCCCGGCAGAACTCGCTCGACTAACGCTTACAGCCACGTTCAATGATGTGGAGAGCGTAGAACGGCTGTTCGATGACCATGGTGATGAATTGGCTGCGGTAATCGTAGAGCCGTTCTTTGGCAACGCCGGTTTTATACCGCCGCAAGAGGGGTTCTTGCAGCGATTGCGCAGCCTCACCACTGAGCGCGGTGCGCTCTTGATTTTCGATGAAGTGATGACCGGGTTCCGTGTGCAACTTCGGGGCGCCCAGTCTCTGGTAGGTGTCGAGCCAGACCTCACCACAATGGGGAAGGTGATCGGCGGCGGATTCCCAGTGGGAGCTTATGGCGGCAGTAAGGATCTCATGGCACGGATCGCACCGGCGGGGTCTGTCTATCAGGCGGGTACCCTCTCCGGGAGCCCGGTACCGATGGCGGCCGGGCTAGCGGTGCTAAGAGCCGCGCAAGAGGACGGACTGTACGAGCGGCTCGATCGGCGCAGCGGAATGCTCGCGGAAGGCATGGAGGCGGCGGGGTCAAAGTGCGGCGTTCCGGTCTCGGCGGACCATGCCGGTGGGATGTGGGGCTTCTTCTTTCATGATGGACCAGTGACGAATTTTTCAGAGGCAAAGCAGTGCGATACCGAATTATTCGTGCGGTTTCACCGAGCTGCCAGAGAGTTGGGCATCTTGCTGGCGCCGTCACCCTTTGAGGCCGCGTTCGTATCTGACGCGCACACGGACGACATAATTGCCGAAACGATCGATCTCTTTGCCCAAGCACTGGCTCGCGCTACTGCTGTTTAGCGCAGCCTCGGCGGTGTCGGTGACAACGTGCGCCACGCCGCGCGGGGCGGCCCGAGTGGGAGGAGAGCCTACGATTCGAGTGGGCCTTGTTGTGGGAGGTCGGGAGGTGCGACTCGAGGGCCAGGGTAGTGTTGCTACCAGTGGGTCGGCAAGGATTAGGCTGGGGCCCGCCGAGGAGATCCAAATCTCGGGCGAGGGCGATCGAATTCGCCTGCAGGGCAGGGAGGAGGGACGCTTCGACAAGCTTACATTTCGCAGCCTCAATCGCTCTCGGTTCTTAACATTGAACGGAAGGGCATACCGAGGAACGATAGAGGTTTTTGCGCGAGGCGGAGGCGTGTACGTCGTGAACGTCGTGGGTCTCGAGGCATATCTTGGAGGTGTTGTCACTGCAGAGATGGGATCCAGGCCCGCAAGCGAGCACGCTGCACTGGAGGCACAGGCAATAGTATCGCGGACCTATGCTCTGAAGAATCGTGGCCGGTTCAAGACGGATGGTTACGATTTGCGGGCCGGTACTGCGGATCAGGCGTATCTCGGGGTAGAGAGGGAGAGCAAGGCTGGGAACGACGCGGTGCGTAGAACGCGTGGTGAGGTCGTAACTTATCAGGGCGAACTCATAAGCGCGTTCTTTCATTCGACCTGCGGTTATTCTACGGCAGCCCCTAGTGAGTCTTTTAGATCGGTTCGCCCCGTCCCTTACCTGAGACCCGTTTCCGATCGGAAGTCGTCCAGCGGATACTACTGCGACATTTCCCCAAGGTTTCGATGGACTGTCGAATGGGAGGGGGACATGCTGCGCGACATATTGGGGCGTACTGTGCCACGAGCGTTGGGTATCGACGCATCCGAATTGAACCAAGTTCTCGGGGTGAGCGTGCATGGGAAGGGAGCGTCGGGCCGAGTTACCGAACTTCGACTGACGGTTGCCGGGGGCGACATTCCGGTGTTCGGTCCAGACATTCGTTTGGTTTTGCAGCGGCCTGATGGAGCGCCGCTTGGGAGTACCGCAATTGAGGTGTCGACCGACATCAGCAACGGCCAAATCGACCGGCTTCGCATAACAGGAGCAGGTTGGGGTCACGGAGTAGGAATGTGCCAGTGGGGCGCTGTGGGTCGCGCGCGTGCCGGCCAGAGCGCAGCTACTATTGTTACCACCTATTTCCCAGGAACTCGCATTGAGAATTGGTATTAGACTAGCGGTAATCATCGCCGCCGTGCCTCAACTTGCCGCAGCGCAAGGAATTTTCGACGAATTCAGCTACGAAGGTTTGAAGTTGTCTGGTGTTGGATTCGAATTGGGCGCCACAGCCTCGAATAGACTCACCAACGAGGTCACTGGTGCCGTTCGAGTGGACTACGGTTTCATAGCGCCAAGACTACGGGTACTCTTAGGTGGATCGTACTTCAAGGGTGATTTCGACGCCGAAGAGATTAGAGAATTCGAGGACAAGTTGAGAGGACTGGTAGTCGATCCGACGGGGGATTTCACTGTCGATGTGGGTACGATCAGTTGGTCGGACCTGGAACTGGATTTGGATCTTCAGTATCTCGTACAAGCTTCGAGTCGTGTACGTACGTTTGCCGGAGTAGGAATCGCGGCGCATTTCCGCAACGGGTCCGGCGGGGCAATCAAGGGTACGTTCGTGGAGGATGCCCTCGACAATATTGAGGCCGGTTTGAACCTTTCGCTGGCGTCGGAGGTTAGGCTGATCACACAACTCGATTTCACGGCCGGCCTGCGAGGCGGCGTTTCCAGTGGACTTAGAACGATATCTGCGTCGGCCGGTTTGATGTACAGGATTCCGTAATGGGAGAAGCTATACGGATCGGCGTTATCGGTGCGGGAGCAATTGCGCAGGTGGCGCACCTTAGCGTCTTGCCAAAGTTCGAACGGGTCGAGATCGTGGCGCTGTGCGACATCGACCTCCCCAAGGCGCGTGCCCTGGCGAGCAGAGTAGGTATTCCGGATGTCTACGATGACATTGAAGATCTGATCAAGCTCTCGAAGCCCGATGTAGTTGTAGTCTGTACTCCCAATCACTTGCACGAGATCCACACGATTACAGCACTTACTGCCGGTGTGCATGTTCTCTGTGAAAGGCCGCTGGCGCTGTCGAGCGAGGGCGTGGAGCGCGTCGCAGCTGTTCGCGAGCAGACCGGCGCGATAGTGATGGCCGGAATGAATCACCGGTTTCGCCCGGATGTTCAAGCTCTGCGCAGATTCCTCGACAGCGGGGAACTGGGTCCTCTCCATTCCATACGGGCCCGTTGGTATGCCTTCCGTCCAACTCGGCAAGTCCTGGGCTGGCGTTTTCACCGCGATCAGTCGGGAGGCGGCGCGATGCTCGACCTGGGTCTGCCCCTCATCGATCTAGGCATTTGGTTGGCAGGGTGTAAGCAGCCTGAATCGGTGAGCGCGCAATTCAATCCTCCCGATCATGATGAGCGCGTAGAGGATTCGGGATGCGCTCTAATTCGCTGCAGTGGTGGGCTGTCGATCTTTGTGGATGTGTCGTGGCATTTCGTTGGAGAGGCTGAAAAGCTAACAATTGATTTCATGTGTTCGTACGGTTCGGCGAGCCTAGCACCACTCAAAGTGTTCAAGGAAATGCATGGCACTCCGATGGACGTTGCTCATACGGGTGTCTCCAGTGGAGAGAATGTGGTAAACGCATCGTATCGGTCTGAGTGGGCGCATTTCCTGGCAGTGGTGAATGGCGATGCTGAGGCTCCATCGCTCGAAGACCAGGTTCGGCTGCATCGAGTGCTTGAGGCCGTCCAGCGGTCGGCCGCGATAGGCCGTGACATAGAGTTGTGAAAGGCCTCGCCCTGACGCGAGCGGATTGGTGCTTGGTGGTTGTGGGGGCGGTGTTGGTCGTGTTGTCATATCCTCCGTTTCATCTCTTCTTGCCGTCGTTGGTGTCTCTAGTACCGGCAGTGTGGCTGATCGAGACAGGCCATAGCGATGCTAGGCCGCTACGGAGACATCTGGCCCAGGGGTTTTGGTTCGGGCTGGCCACGCAGGGGCTCGAATTGCACTGGATGGTGGTTGCGCTATGGCACTTTACGCCGCTCTCTGCGCTGGCCTATGCTGCTACAGTCACGATCCTAGCCGTCTATACTGCGACTCTGTTCGCGTTGACGGGATGGGTGAAGCGAGTCGCCGGGATCCCCATCCTACTCGTCTTCCCGGTGCTTTGGACGACCGTACGGTGGTTCGTTGGACACCAAGGCGACATATCCTTTCCTTGGCTCGGGCTCGGGACATCCCTTACCGGTTACCCCACGGTAATCCAGATAGCCGACATCATCGGGGCTAGAGGTATCACCTTCCTGTTGGTGCTGGCCAATGTAGCGCTCGCTTTGGCTTGGCGCGATTGGCAGAAGTCGCGGGGCAGGGCAATAAGGCTGGTCGCAGGAGTCGTTGCAGGGTTGTTGCTGGCCAGCGGTTACGGGATCTTCCGGCAGCGGACTATAAAACTTCGATCTGTGGGCAAAATAGCTGTTGTGCAGCCCAATGTCGGGTTTGATGAAAAGGAAGACAGGTCAGGTCACAACGCGATCGTTCGAGATCTGCTGGAGATGTCGGCGGCGGTAGCGGATAGCACCGGTCCGGGGCTGGTGGTTTGGCCCGAGGCCGCCATCCCTGATTATTTCGACCGCCATCCGGAATGGGAAAATTCGATCTCCGCGTTGGTACGGCGGAACGGTGTTCCGGTGGTGACGGGTGGTGTCGATGTGGAATGGCGATCCCGTACCGATTACGACTACTTCAATGCCGCGTTTGTGTTCGACTCGTTCGGTGGGAGGAATGCACACCCGGTGTATCACAAAGTATTTCTCGTGCCGATGGTAGAGCGAGTTCCGTTTGTGAACCCGCGGTGGTTGAACTTGAGATGGTTTGGGGGTTTTGGTATCGGTGATTCGCGTCCCGTCTACCACAAGTCGGTGGGACGGTTCGGGGTTGTTATTTGTTATGAGTCCGCGTTCGAGGCTCTAAGCCGTTCGTACCGTATGAGCGGGGCGGACTTCCTAATCAACATTACGAACGATGCTTGGTTCGGCAAGACGGTCGCACCGTATCAGCACAAGTCACATCTGGTCATGCGAGCCATTGAGAATCGAGTGGGAATAGTGAGGTCTGCAAATAGTGGTATTTCCGAGTTCGTCGATCCGTTCGGGCGGGAATATGGCCGGACTGGGTTGGGGGTGCGTGCAGTAGCTGCAGACACGCTTCTGACATCAGATGTGATTACTGTGTATTCAAGACTGGGCGATTGGGTGGGACAGCTATGCGCCTTTCTAACAGTTGCCATCCTGATGTATGCTTGGTGGTACCGCAAGCGTGAAGGGGTGGTCGCCTTCTAGTCGCCCAATTCCGTCTCGAAGACCTTCCCTTCCACGAACAATTTGAGGAGATCTTCATCCAGCATGCCATCCTTAACCTCGAATCCAAGAATATCGAGGGCTCTGTCGAGGGGCACCGCCCGCTTGTAAGGGCGATCTGAGGCGGTAAGAGCGTCGAAAATATCTGAGATCGTCATCATGCGGGTCTGAACCGGAATGTCGGCCGCCTTCACCCGGCTGGGATAGCCGCTGCCATTGAGCTTCTCGTGGTGTCCAAATGCGATCTTCGGGATCGCACTCAATTCTTTAGTCCACGGAATCTGTTGCAGGAAACGGAAGGTGTGTGCGACGTGGCTCTCGATCTCCAGGCGTTCAGATTCGTCCAAGCTCCCTTTTCTGATCGATAGAAACCGAACTTCATCTTCCGCTAAATACGGCTGCTCGGCGCCGTCGAGATCCACATAAAAACGATTGGCGTATTCGAGTAACTCCTCGAAGCTCCCTTCCGGCAGCACGCTGGGTTCGTTCGACTCGATGATCAACTTCATGAAATGATCGAGTTCCTCGAGTTGGCTGTCGTGCTCTGCCGTCAAGTCTCGTACAAATCCGTCGTAGCCGTCTCGGCCCGACTCCTCCAGGAATTCCATTCTCTTCCGGTAGAATTCCTTATCGGAGGTACGACGAATAAAGGCGTAGCGCTGCTTTAGCTGAGAGAGGTCTGGCGGATAGAGTTTCTTGGCCTTTACCAGAACCTGCTCTCTCACGCCAACTTTTCCAAAGTCGTGCAGCAATCCTGCGTATCTGAGTTCCCGAATCTCCTCACGTGAGAACTTGGTGTTGCGGTAGGGGCCGTCGGTTGCGCGGTCGACTACCTGCGCAAGTCCAAGGGTCATCCCCGCGACTCTCCCGGAATGACCGAATGTAGTGGGGTCTCGCTGCTCGATGGCCGTTACCGAGGCTCGCACAAAACCTTCAAAGAGGCGCTCTATGTCTTCATAGAGTTGGCTGTTTTCAATCGATACTGCGGCCTGTCCAGCCAGAGCGGATACCAACTCTACGAGACGACGTGTGTATGGGATGACCTGGGTATCGAAGTCTGACTCGGTTTCTAGCTGAGCCTTGTAATCACGCTTGCGGTTGATGAGTTGAAGAACTCCGATGACATCACCTTGGTGGTCGGTCATTGGAATCGTAAGGATCGATTTCGTCCGATAACTGTATTTGCGATCGATGGTGCGGTTGATCGTGTACTCGGAGTCTGGTGGCAGGAAGTAAGCATCGTCGATGACGAGTGGTTCGGCAGTAGTGGCGACGTATCCCGCTATGCTGGACTTATTAATCGGAATCGTGAATTCTACTAGAGGAATGTCGGGACGCGAATAGGTCTGCGACAACTTGAACCGGAGTTGATCAGGCTCGCCGTCCTGCTGTTCGACCAGATACAAGCTGGCCGCGTCAGAGGACGTCAATCGACGGGCCTGAGTCAGTATGAGATCCAGCAGCGAGTTGTAATCGCGCTCCGTCGCCAGGGCCATGCCTATGCGAGTTAGCTCGTGGATCTCCTGCGTCCGGCTCGCCGCCTCTTTCTTGGCTCGTACAGTCTCAGCGCGCGCGGCCACATGCTTGTATGCCATCCTGAGTGCGAGGAGGAGTTGTCGCTTGCCGCATGGCTGCTGAACAAAAGTCGTCAGGAGTTCCTGGTCCAGTTCCGATGGAACGTCACGCTCCCCGTCCTCGCCAATCGCGACGATCCCGCCTCCGGCACTGACGAACGAGCGCATGCTGCTCGTGAACTGTTTTCGGCTGCCTGGGTCTAGAATAAACAAGGTCGGGTTATCGCCGACTGCCAATTGGCTCGTTGACCGTATGAGAACACGGATGACACCGTCGGTGTCCAGAGCTTCGGCGATAGAGTTGATTGGGAAGTCTGCCGTGTGTAGCAGCGTAAGGTCCATCAGTGCTGCTCCGTAGTGTCACTTGGATCGGGCGGAGGTTTGACCCCGGTGAGAAGGCGGAGTGGGCGGCGGCTCAATTGCTCGGCAAAATTCGATAGAACGTCGGTCGACCGAGAGATGCTCTGCATCGTGGAGTGGATGAGCCCGCGGTTCTCTTCACTCATTAGCTCCGCCGAAGCTGCCAGGCTGTCAAACCGCTGGATCATCCCGCGGGCATCGGCCAACACAAGAGATAGTGAGTCGTGAAGGGTCCCGAGCCGAGCATTTTGATCCTGTGCGAGCAGCTCGAAGCTGGCCAAGGTGCTAGACACCTGTCGCAGCGTTGCCCTTATTTCTGGTCTCGTTGTCGATATAAGAGAGCCTGCATCTTGGATCGTGTTCTCGGCCGCATCTATTAGCTCTTGCGCTTCGCGCAACAGTCTTGGAACCTCCACACTCAACTGCGTTGCCATTTCCGTTAGTGCGTCCACGGCGCCTCCCCTGCGCTCCGCCGTGAGAGTATCTCCTGCGACTAAGGCATTATCTCGCGTTGCACCTGGTGGAATGACAAGCTCAATAACAGATCCCCCAATAGGTGACGGCTGTGCGATAACCGCGCTAGTGGTGGTTGGAAGTGTGAGAGAAGTTCCGTCGGCAAAATTTGCTTGGATAGACAGCCGCGACACAAAACTCAAGTCACCACTGGCAGGATCGATCACCGGGTTCACTTCAGTGATCCTCCCAACGGTAAGGCCCCTGAGGATCACCTTCATATCCTCGCTCAAGCCCTGAGCAGTCTCAGAACGCAGGAAGAGATCGTAGCGTGTCTCACCGAAATCGCTGGTGAGAAGCAGGGCACCTATCGTGACGCCCACACTCACTAGGACGAAGATGCCGACCAGAAAATCGGCTAGTCTGGGTTTCACAGCTCCCCGCTCCTCAAGTGTAGGGTTCCAATTGACCTTTGGCAATTCGATAGTGGTGCTCTATGCGCGGCTTCAAGCGCTCCGGCATAAACGGTGCGGTAATGAATACGCACCGTCTGCAGCCCCCGCTGGTCTCACCGCCACGTGCGATTTCCAACAGATCTCTACTCGCCTCCGAGGCAAGACCGCCAAAAGGCTGTTCTAGAATCACCAGTTTTGGATCGAACGCCAGGGCTCGAGCAAGAGCAGCGCGCCGGCACTGTTCTTCCGTAGCCTGGGCCGGTCTGAGGCCAGCCGCGTCTTTCAGTGACACCATCGCAAGCATGATTTCTATTCTGCTGTCCATCTCTCGCTCTTTCATGTCGCTGCCGTAGCGGAGCGGGAGAGCGATGTTGTCCAGTAGGCAAAGGTTTTGCAACAGCCCGTCGCCGGCGGGAAGGTAGCCCACGGATCGACGGAAGGCGAGAGCTTGGTGGCGGTTCATCTGGCAAATATCTTCACCGAAGACCATCGCGCGGCCGCTGGGTGGTTGGTCAAGGCCAAGAGCATATTGTCCCAGCAATTCGACTCCGCTCACGTCGTCTCCGACAACCGCCGTCGCCGAGGCTGCGGGCACCTCGAGAGATATCCCGGTGCCGTTCAGTCCGGCAACCCCAACGTTCTCGAAAACCAGAGGAGCTTCGCTCATCAGAGGCTCACTGCGACAAAAAGTCCAGAGGTAAGGAAGATGGCGATGATACTCGCCACCACAGCGCGGCTTGCCGCAACTGGAACCTCCGTTGCGGCGCGATGCACCGAGAGGCCGTGAAAACTCGGGATCACCCCGACAATAATGCCGAACATCAGTCCCTTGGCGAGAGTGAGCCAAACATCCTGGAACGCCAGACTGTTGAGCACAATCTCAAAGTATGTTCCACTGGTCATGTTGTTGAAGGTGGCCGCTACCAGGCCTGCCATGACTGCGACCAGGTCGAACACGATTATCAGTCCAAACATCGACACGATCGCGCCACCGAAGCGGGGGAGGATCAGGTAATGGGCGGGGTCGATGCCCATGCTCTCAAGGGATCTAACTTCTCCCATCACCTTATTGGTAGCGAGTTCGGCGGCAATTGCCGTCCCAGACCGGCCGGTCACGATGAGTGCGGTGACCAGCGGGCCAAGCTCGCGTATGATGGCGACCACCACTAACCGTCCAATCAACTCCGTCGCTCCCAGTCGGCCGAGTTCACGGATCGCCTGGGAGATGAGCAAGAAGCTAAGGATGCCGGCCAGGATTACCACTACCGGGATTGCCTGAACCGCTGTAAACCAAACTTGCTTGAATAGGACTCTGAGAACGACCCTACGGCCGGCCTTGGGTAACCAACGCCAGCTGACAATGGATCCTACGCAAAACCGTGCCATTGCCCCAAACTGGGCAATGGCACGGATTAGACGACCTCCGAGCGCGGCTACTGGAGTCAGCACACGTCTAGCGCGCTAACTCTTGGTTTGCTTGAGTGCTTCCTTGGCTTCCGTGTACTCGGGGAAGATCTCGGAAGCTTGGCTGAACAGCTCGGCAGCCTTTTCGTTGTTACCGATGTTCTGGTAAACCAGACCCTTCATGTACAACTTGACTGCCTTCGACGGGACCTTGCGCTCCTTGCGCTGGTTGAACGCCTGCCGAGAGAGCGCCGGCAACTCAAGGCCCTTGGTGAGATTGTTTGCCAAGTCCACCACAATCTCGTACATGTTATCACGCTTGTCGCGCTGTCGTTGGACCTTGATGATCTCGGTCGTCTCGACATCGACCACCCGGGCATCGATCCGCAGTTGGGCGTTGAAGTCGATGAAGCCGCCAAGGATCATGTACTTGGCTCCAACAATCTTGCCGATTCTGGCGGCCGTTTCAGCACTCACCCGGCCTGCGGCTCCCAGGTCTTGCTCCTCCATTAGCTGGTGCAGATTGGTTCGGTCTACGATCCGAAGCTCACCATTGAAGGCCAACTCGGTAATCAGCATTTGCTGTAGGCCAACGCTGAATGCCTCCAAGTCCTCTCGGTCGACTCCGATCGACCCCCCATTCTCAAACGGCAGTACTCCAATGCCTGGTCGAGTGTCCTGTGCCGCCGCCAACTGCGGCGCCGCAAACGCAGCGGCGAGAAGCAGGGCAAAAGCTGAGCGCCACTTCATAGTTTTATCCTCTCTCAAAGCGTCAGTTCTAGACCTTCCGTGGCCGCAATCACTTCCAGCGGCTGGCCCAGTCCGTCTGCTGTAATCCGCGCTTCCTGTACAAACTTGTCCATGTCCTCGTCGCTGTGTTCCGGGAGATGGTGAAACAATACCAATCTACCCACCCCAGCGTCTTGAGCTAGGGCGACGGCCTCGTGGTTCGATGAATGACCCCAGCCACGATGCCCGTCCAGTTCGGCGGGCGTATACATCGCATCGTGGACCATCACCTCCGCACCCGACAGAAAATCGACTAGCTCCTGTCTCCACGCCGGGCCCACGTCATAGTCGCCCCCAGGTCCCAGTTCATTGTCAGTTATGTAAGCAAAACTCGCGCCTCCATCCCGTGGAGTCAGGCGGTACCCCAGGGTGTGGCCGGGATGGCGCAGCCGCACCGTACGTATTGTAAAGCCATCAATATCAACGTCTTGCGACTCAACATGCGTTATGCTCAGCTCGGCCGCCAACTTATCGAGCGGCACCGGAAACACTACTGGATCCATCAGGAGTCGCATAATCTTCTCCAGTCCAACTTTACCCTGCGGCGGTCCCCAGATGCGTATTTGGTTGCCGGCTCCAAAGAACGGAGCGAAGAACGGTAACCCTTGTATGTGATCCCAATGCGTATGGCTCAGCAGGAGGTCCACACTCACCGTCCCAGCGGTCCGTTCAATCAGCTCCTTACCGAGCAACCGGATGCCCGTACCGGCGTCCAGGATCACTCGGCTTCCCGAGGTCCCATTGTCACCCTCCACCGAGAGACACGGCGTGTTCCCCCCGTAACGGCTGGTGAGCGGTCCCGGGGTGGGTATAGATCCCCGGGCGCCCCAGAACCTTACTGTAAACGCCATGTTCTCTGGTTAGTCATAGGTGATCTCAAGGTATCGCTAGGAAGGAGCCGACGGCAAGTCACTTGATCACGCGGTTGCCGTGACCTGGCTCACGTCAGTCCGCCCAACGTCTCGAGTCGCGCGCGATCTTGGATTTCGATGGTTGATTTGGTGACCGCGACCAGGCCGTTGGTCGATAGATCCTTGATGGTCCGAGAGACGGTTTCTCGACTGGATCCGACCATCTGCGCGAGGGTGTGATGCGTAATGCGGCGGCTGATCACAACCCCGTCTCCTTCATCGGCTAGCTGAATCAATATGCGTGCAACGCGGCCGGGAACGTCAAGCAGGACCAGTCCCCCAATCTTGTCATCTGCACTACGCAGTCGGCGGGAAAGCTGTCGCAGCAATCCGAGGGCCATCCGTGGAGCTTCTTCGAGGCAGCGATGAAAGTCGTCTCGATAGAGGACAAGTACTTTGGAGTCCTCCATCGCCATCACGTGTGCGGATCTGGGTTGATCGTCAATTAGAGCCATCTCTCCAAAAAAATCGCCCTCACCCAACACGGAGAGGATGACTTCGCGCCCGTCCTCGCCAATCAACACGACCTTCACCTGTCCGCTGCTCACCACATATAGGGCGTCACCCGGATCATCCTCGAAGACGATCACACTGTTCTTGGGATAGCTCTTCGTCCGCATTGTGCGACAGAGCCTGTCCATCTCGTCATCGTTCAGATCCGCAAAGAGGGGAACACTGCGGAGGGTTTGCTCCACCGACATTGGCAGGTATCCGGCAAAATTGGACTCCAAGATTAATCTAGGCCAGTGGGGCTGTCAATCGATGTTAGATCGGGTCGCTTGCCTGCAAGTCTAACGGCCAGTTATATTTCGCGGTCTTATATACACATTATTTTTGGAGAAGAGCAGTGAAAGAAGGCATACATCCCACTTACGAGCTTGCCGTTGCCAAGTGTGCATGCGGCAATACGTTTGAGACCCGCTCGACGATGTCGGAAATCCATGTTGAGATCTGCGCTCACTGCCACCCTTTTTTTACAGGCAAGCAGAAGCTTGTAGACACCGCGGGGCGCGTGGAGCGTTTCCGCCAGCGGTACTCCAAGCAGGGCCAGCCGGCCGCCGCGGAGTAATCCATGGAGGCGCGGCTCAAGGCCGCGCTCGAGCGCGTGGCGGACATAGAGCGACAGCTGGCGGACCCTGCCACCACGCGCGATTCGGCTATGCTCAAGACGCTTGGTCGAGAGTACAGGCCGAGCTGGCTCGGAATGATATGCAGCGGCTCGCACCAGAAGTGGAGAGTCTCGAACGCCAGGTACGTCAGCTGCTTGTGCCACCAGATCCACTCAATGACCGCAATACTATCGTGGAGATTCGGGCCGGTACCGGAGGAGATGAAGCGGCCCTATTCGCGGCAGATCTGTACCGCATGTATATGCGCTACGTTGAGCGCCGGGGGTGGACCCTCGATCCCGTATCGCTGTCGGAAGGCAACGTAGGTGGTTTGAGGGAGGTGGCCTTCATGGTTAAAGGACCAAGTGCATACGGGCATCTGAGACATGAGTCCGGTGTTCACAGGGTGCAGCGCGTGCCGGCAACAGAGGCGCAGGGTCGCATCCATACGTCGGCAGCCACCGTAGCGGTTCTGCCGGAAGCAGAAGAGGTGGATGTAGGCATCGACGAGAAGGATCTTAAGATCGATGTGTTTCGATCCTCGGGTCCCGGTGGCCAAAGCGTCAATACGACCGATAGTGCGGTTCGCATAACGCATCTGCCGACTAATGTGGTGGTTCAATGCCAAGATCAGAAATCCCAGCTGCAGAACAAGATCAAGGCGATGGAGGTGCTGCGAGCCCGCCTGCTGGACCGTCTAGTGGCTGAGCAGGAGGCTTCGCGGAGTCAAGAGCGGCGAGCGATGGTTGGTACGGGAGATCGGTCTGCCAAGATCCGCACCTACAACTTTCCCCAGAATCGTGTAACAGACCATCGCATCAATATGACGGTCCATTCACTGGACAGCGTTCTGACGGGCGACTTAGACGAAATTATTGACGCACTCCGTCTTGCCTACGAGGGAGAGCAGATAGCCACTTGATCAGGACGGAGACCTCTATTGCTGAGGCGGTGGGCGACGCCGCTCGTACTTTGCACAATGCGGGTATATCGAGTGCGAGGCGCGAGGCGACTGCCATCTGGGCCGATCTGGCCGGCGTTCAGGTAGGTGAGGTGTTTCTGCTGGGCGATGACGTGGCGGATGAGAGGCAGTGCGACAGCTTTCGAATCGCGATAAGGCAACGCTCTGAGGGTGAGCCGCGATGTTATGTGGTTGGTACGGCAGGCTTCCGGCACCTGGACCTATCGGTCGATCGCAGAGTCCTCATTCCGCGGCCCGAGACAGAGAGCCTGGTCGGTCACGTACTAGATTGGGCGAGACTTCGTTGGGGTGATGAGCCGTGGGGCAGTGCTGCGGACATCGGAACGGGCAGTGGCTGTATTGCTCTGAGTCTGGCGTGCGAGGGATCGTTCTCCAGGATCGTCGCCACTGATCGATGGGCGAATGCCCTACAAGTCGCTGCCGACAACGTTGCAGCCGTGTCTTCCCGAACGTCTATCGAACTGAAGTCGGGACATTTGCTCGATGCCTTGGAAAGGGAGACTTTCGATGTGATCGTGTCGAACCCGCCCTACATCACTGAGGCCGAATACGAATCGTTGGGGCGCGAAATCAGAGATTATGAGCCTCGCGAAGCGCTTGTGGGTGGACCGGATGGGCTGCATCATTTGCGGGAGTTATTCGAAACCGCGACGGATTGTCTTAATCCGGGCGGGCTCGTCGCGTTTGAGCTAGATTCAACGAGAGCGGAACGTACACTTGAGCTGGCAATCGACAGCGGGTGGGAAAATGCGCGAATTGAATCCGATCTTTTCGGGCGTTCGCGCTTTGTCTTTGCAACAAGGGAGTCGCGGTGATCTACGAGAAAGCGGTTGAACTCGGCCGGCAGATCGGGCAGAGCGATGACTACAAGGCAGTGAAGAAGGCGCGCGAACTGATGGAACAGGCGTCAGAGCTTAGTGCCCTGTTGCAGAGAATGGAGCGTTTGGCGGAAGAGTTGGAAGAGCAGGTGAGGTTAGGGAAGGAGCCGCCCAAGGATCGTGCAGCTGAATATGAGGAGCTGCTCTCCAAAATTCAGACTGATTCACGCTATCAGCAGATGATCTCGGCTCAAGCGAATTTCGAGAAACTCATGGTGCGAGTCAATGAGCGCATCATGGACGGTATGAAGAAGGGCTCCGAGAGTCCGATCATTACACTAGGTTGAACCCGTAGGTATGGCCGGTGTGTTCATAGTAGTTGAGGGTGCCGACGGCATCGGGAAGACCACATTGGCGACTCGCTTGGGCGAGCGTTTGCGGGATGCAGGCCACGATGTAGTGGAGGTCAGGGAACCGGGAGGTACACCCATGGCCGAGGCTGCGCGCAGAACGGTGCTCGATCCGGCACTCGACACCGCGCCGCTGGCCGAAGTGTTTCTCTACTTGGCCGCACGAGCCGATCTCGTGGCTCGCGTCATCAAGCCTGCTCTAGATGCCGGCAAAATTGTCCTGGGAGACCGATACGAACTGTCGACGGAGGCTTACCAAGTGGAGGGTCGGCAGTTACCCCGTGATCCGGTGCTTGCGGCGAATCGTTTGGCAACAGGGGGGCTCGCGCCTGACATGACCATTGTGCTCGACGCTCCGCTGGAGGTGACGCTCGAGAGGCGCATTGGGGCAGGTGCCAAGCCCGATAGAATTGAGTCTGCCGATGACGAGGTCCATCACCGTGTAGATCGCGCTTTCCGCACCGCCGCCGGGCCGGGCATCTTCCATTTGGATGCCACCCGCAGTGCCGATCAGGTCGAGGCAGAAGCGTGGAGCCTGGTCAAGTCACATCTGAACGGGAGTTAGTCGCGACGACCCCCTTCTAAGTGGAGGCAAATGATGAAGAAGAAGAGAGTGCTAGTTATAGTCGTCGTCGGCTTTGTCTCCTTCCTTTCGGGAGGATGGTTGTTGCAGCGCGGGACATCACAGGCCAGCGAGGTGTACGCAAAGGCCCGGTTGTTCGAGAACGTTCTGGCGCACATTGCACAGTACGCAGTCGATTCTGTTTCAGAGCAACAGTTGTATGACCTGGCAATAGACGGGCTTATCGGAGAACTCAACGATCCGTACGCAGATTTTCTCAGACCGAAAGATTTCGATGAACTTTCGGAGCGAACCAGTGGAAACTACGGTGGATTGGGCATGCAGATCGACGTGCGGGATGGCTGGATCACCGTCATCGCGCCAATGGCGTCAAGCCCAGCAGAGGCTGCCGGAATCGAGTCGGGTGACCGGATAGTCGAGGTAGAGGGAGTGTCGACATTTGGGTGGAGGAACGATAGGGCGGTTTCTGAGCTGCGTGGCGAGCCCGGTAGTGAGGTTCGCGTTGGTATCCGGCGTCCTGGCGTTCCGGAGACGATTGAGTTCACCCTCGAGCGGGCAACGATTCACGTAAGTTCGGTGCGCTCAGCGATGATGCTTGGGGAGGGAGTGGGCTACGTTTCTCTGTCCTATGCCACGATCAGTGAGACCGTTACCGATGAAGTATCGCGATCGGTCGAGGAACTCCGAGAGGCAGGAGCGCGCAGCTTGATACTCGATCTACGGAATAATCCGGGAGGGCTGCTCAACCAGGGCGTAGCCCTGACTGACCTCTTCCTGGACAAGAATCAAGTGGTGGTAGATAGTCGCGGCCGGGATTCCAACTCCTCTCAGACATACCGAGCCAGCAAGCAGCAGAAGTGGCCGGAAATGCCGATAGTAGTTCTCGTTAACGGCGGGACTGCGAGCGCCGCAGAGATATTTGCCGGGGCACTCCAGGACCACGACCGTGCGGTCGTCTTGGGAACGCCGACGTTCGGAAAGGGGCTCGTGCAAACCGTCTTTGCCATGGGCCCACGTCATGCGCTACAGATCACAACCGGACATTGGTTTACCCCCAGCGGTAGAACGATACAGCGTCCTATCAGACGAGTGGACGGGTCGCTCCGGATCGTTGGCGGTCGGGAAGAGCAAGAACGAGATCGATCAACAGATACGAGTTTGGTCGATCCGAGCCAGGTCTTCCATACGGATGGCGGGCGAGAAGTGGTGGGTGGTGGCGGAATCCGGCCTGACGTGACCGTCAGGTTCGAGCCACTGACCGATCTCGAGGCCGCCTTTACGAGGTCGCTCGGTGCGAAGATCCCGGATTACCGGGACGTTCTCACCACGTACTCCCTGGAACTAAAGGCGAACAACTCAGTGAGTGATCCAGGCTTTACGGTTACGCGGGCGATGAGGAACGAAATCATGAATCGGCTCGCGATGCGTGGAATTGACGTTCCGGACTCGGTGTTCGCCGGTGTCAGGACTTTGTTGGATCGGCAAATCGGCTACGAGGTTGCCCGATACGTCTTCGGCGGTGACGAGGAGACCAGACGCCGTGCTCGCGAGGATATCCAGATTGGTAGAGCACTCAGCCTCCTGGATGGTGTACATACTCCGGCCGAACTGATCGCTGTCGCTGAAGTCCAATCGAAAGCGCGGCGTAGTATCGAAAACCAATGATCTCGGTAGGTATCATAGGATCGGGCCGGGCCGGTGTCGGGTTCGGCCTGGCGCTCGCCAATGCGGGAGTGGAGGTGCAGCTCCATGGTCGTCAATCAAAGACGCTCCCGTCTCCGCTGAAAATGACCGCTGGAGGTCTGCCTCCATGGATCTCCTCAGTCGACGTAGTAATTCTGGCGGCGCCCGATGATGTGTTGGCAAAGGTCGCTGAGCAGCTTGCGGAGTCCAGTGCTCTGAGCGAGAAGCACGTGGTCCTGCATCTGTCGGGTGCGTTGGATTGCAAGGTGTTGGCCCCGCTTGTTTCGCACGGCTGTTCACTCGGCTCTCTGCACCCTCTGCAATCGATGAGCGACCCCGAGACCACCCCCCAGAGATTACGGGGAGCGGCGGCAGCGATCGAAGGCGACAACCGGGCGATGGTACAGGCCGAGGCGTTGGCACGTGCTGTAGGCCTCGAACCGTTCCGCATGACGGGAGCAAATAAGGGCCTCTATCATGCCGCGGCGGTGTTCGCGGCAAATTACTTGGTGGTTGTGGCGGGCACGGCGGCTCGTTTAATCGAGGATGCCGGAGTACCGGGGGAAGATGCCTGGCGCGTCCTCGAGCCACTGATCCACGGGACGCTGGACAACATTCGGAAGAACGGTCCCGCTCGTGCTCTTACCGGTCCAATCGTGCGTGGTGACGTTGACACGGTTCGCAAGAATTTGGCCGTATTGTCGGAAGAGGACGCGTCACTGTATAAGGCGTTGGGGAGAGCCGCCCTGCGCTTAATAGGTCCGACCAGTGATGATCACTCCAGAGTCGAGTCTGAGCTGAGCCCCTAGTCGGGAGTTACGATACGCGTTCCCTCGGGAACGTCAAACCTCAACTCTGAGTCTGGAATCTTGATTCCTTCGCGCATTTCGTCAAACAGGAGTGTACGTCGTTGACCCGACGGCTCGACGAGCTGCAGCCGCCTGACCATTCCGCTGGTGCGTGAAATAGAAATATCCGCACTTCGAAACGGAATGTTCTTGGTCCTAGCCACCAGGTGCACGATATCTACCAATTCCCCAGCGACGGAGTCTGCGCCGACGTACGTCGCTCGGTAGTGTTCTAGTGGCCGGTCGACGAACTGTGCCAAGAGGTTCGGTGTCGCTGCCCCGTGCTTCGGAATCGGTTGTCTGAACACTTGGTTCGGGACGCTGCTCGGAGCGTAGGCCCAAAGCCACCTGCCATCGGCTACAATGCGGTCACCTGGCGGGTCGCTGAAGCGCATCGCGAATCGGTTGGGCGGTGCCAACAAGAAAACACCGTAGGTCGTGTCCGGCCCGCCGAGCATCGGGTTTACGATCGTTTGGGTAAAGCGTGCCTCTAGCGTCTCGATGCTACGGTACTTGCGTTCAGCCCTGTTGAGCGCCGAGGTGGCATCTTGGGCTTCGAGAACACCGCACGCGAAAAGCAACGCAAGCGCCAAACACCTCATGCGTTGACCGGTGTTGGAATTGGCATGGCGATGCGACGACCGCTGGCCTCTGCGATCACGCTCGCCTGTTTCATGAGTTCCGCAAACTGTTCGGGATATAGGCTCTGTGCGCCGTCCGAGAGGGCGTTCTCTGGCGAAGGATGAACTTCGACCATGATTCCATCCGCGCCGGCGGCGACCGCTGCTCGGGCCATCGGAATGACTTTATCGCGTCGGCCGGTGCCGTGACTAGGGTCTGCAATTATCGGCAAGTGTGAGAGTGAGTGAACCACAGGGATTGCGGTAATGTCGAAGATATTGCGGGTCGTGCTGTCGAATCCTCGAATTCCTCGCTCGCACAGGATAACGTCATGATTACCTTCGGCGAGCAAGTATTCTGCTGAGAGGAGAAGCTCTGTGATGGTCGCGGACAACCCGCGCTTGAGTAGCACCGGCTTTCCGGACTTGCCCGCCCGCTTTATCAACGAAAAATTCTGCATGTTGCGTGCACCAATCTGGATGATATCGGTGTATTCACTTACCACTTCGATGCCCTCAGGGTCCATCGCTTCCGTTACGACCAAGAGACCCGTCTCCTCTCGAGCCTTGGCCAGGAGCTTGAGCCCCTCCACGCCCAGTCCCTGAAACGAGTAGGGGGAGGAGCGCGGTTTGAACGCACCGCCGCGCAGTATCGATGCGCCTGCAGCACGCACCAGCTGCGCTGCCTCAATGATTTGCGACTCGGACTCGACGGAACAGGGCCCGGCAATTACGACTACCTCTTCACCGCCGATGGTCAGTCCGCCGGGCAGCTCAACAACCGAGGACTCCGCCTTCCATTCGCGTGAAACTTGCTTGTAGGGTTGCGTTACTTGGATGATTTCCTTGACGCCTGCCATAGCCGCGAGTCGTGAGCTGTCCACACTTCCGTCGTTGCCGACCAGACCAACAGCCGTACGCTGTTTGCCCGGCATTGGGCTGGCCTGGTAGCCCAGGGCCTCGATCGTATCTACGACAGCCTGAATCTGCTTCGGGTCGGCGCCGTGTTGCATCACTATTAGCATCGGTCAATTCCTATGTGAAACCGGTCTCCATCGCGCGCAATCGTCACTGGTTCTCCGAACGCACGCACCGCGGCATCGCCTGGGTCCAAATCTCCATACACCGGATAGAAATGGGTCAGCACAAGCTCGCGAGCGTTTGCTGCACGTCCAAGACTACCGGCCTGAGTAGGACTTAAATGTATGTCGATGGCGCGGTCATCAGGTAGCGAGCATTCTGCGAGGAGGAGGTCGCAGCTATGGGCCCATTCGGCTAAGGCATCGGACGGACCCGTATCGCCGGTATATACCAGCCGTACCTCACCCTCCGTTACAGCGTAGGCAAGGCTCTCGGCCGTGTGGGGTGTCTTGAAAGCCTCCAGCGAGACATCGCCCGCGAGTGTGATCACTTCTTTCGGCTTGATTTCATCGACTTGCAGAGGGTATCCTGGGCTGAGTACCCAGTCTCCTAAGGCCGCGGCGAGCATGGTTAGTCTGGTGCTGAACCCGGGCGGCCCGACCAATCTGAGCGGTGCGGTGCGAGCGGGCTCAATGCCCCATCGGAGAGCGAAGAGTAGCGCGGGCAGCTCGCCCCAGTGATCCACATGAAAGTGGGTAATTGCGACGCACGATATTTCGGACCACGGAATGCCCAACTCGGCAGCCCGATGCAGGGTGCCGGCTCCGCAGTCGAGCAACAACGTGATTTCTCCTGCACCCACCCAGTAGCAGGGCGCTACCCGAGTGCTTGACGGCGCGATAGTGCCACTTCCTATCACGACCAAGTCCATCCTATCGCGCCACCAATAACTCGCTGGGAGTTCTCAAAGAGCCATTGTTTGGGTCTCACCAAGGCGCACACCTACGAGCGTGGACACACCCGGTTCCTGCATCGTGATACCGAACACTGCATCCGCGACCTGCATGGTGCGCGGATTATGTGTAATAACGAGGAACTGAGTGTCCTCTTTGAACTCGTCGAGCAACCTTACGAACCTGGTGACGTTCGCGTCGTCGAGTGGAGCGTCAACTTCGTCCAGGAGGCAGAACGGAGCCGGTTTGGTGAGGTAGATCGCAAACAGGAGTGAAAGAGCTACGAGAGCACGCTCACCGGAAGATAGCAGGTGAATGCGCTGGGTTCGTTTTCCACGAGGTGCTGCATAAATATCAATCGCGCTTTCTAAGGGGTCCCTCTCGTCGAAAAGCCGAACATCACACTCTCCTCCCTCGAATAGCGTCCGAAAAACGGAATGAAAATTCTCGCGAATCTTGGCGAAAGTCTCCGTAAACAGTCCTTTTGCGGTCGCGTCGAGTTCCTGCAGTGCCTGAAGAAGTCCCTTTCTGGCATCTACCAGGTCGGTGCGCTGTCCCTGTAGGAACTCCAGGCGCGTGACCTCTTCCGTATGTTCCTGCATCGCGAGGGGGTTCACAGGTCCCATCGCGTCTATGGCAGCGGCAAGGTGTTCGGCCTGCTGCCGCAACTCCTCCGGTGCGCCATCGATCGAATCGGCGGACTCGAGCAGTTCAGCTAACGGCTTACGCCACTCGGCCTCAACCCGTTCTACCAAAGCCCGGCGTAGCCCCGCCGACTCGGTGAGTTCGAGATCGATCCGGTGTGTTTCTTCGTTCAGTTGTTCTAGCTCCACCCGCACGGTCGCCAGAGTTTCGTCAGTCGTGGCCAGCGCTTCCACCGCGTTGGTAAGTGATTGTTCAGCTTGTTGAGCGGCGGTTTGCAGTTCCTTGAGCGTGAGTCTCTTCTCTTCGAGAGTATCTTGCCAGCCAGTACGCCGCTCGGAGAACTCCCTCGTATCACCCTCGATGCGGGTGACTTCTTCCTCCAACCCAGAAATCTCGCTCCGGGTATGGGTCAGGGCCTCTTCAGCTCTCGTCTCTCGCTCCCCAGCCGCCCGCTCCCGTGCGGCAACCTGAGCCTCTTCGACCTGCCAATGCACCAGGCGCTCGCGTGCCGCTTCCTGTGCTAACTCTAACTCTGCGAGCGCGTTCCTCTGTCGCTCGAGTGCTCCCGCCAACTCCGTTGTTTTCTGCTGAGCTGCTAGCAGTCCGGTATCGACTTCCTGAAGCCTTTGCGAGCGCTCATCGATCCTCAGAGTTACTTGCCCCAAGGATTCCTCAACCTCGGCCAGCTCTAGCTCGCTTCTGTTGAGCAGCCGGCCGGCGTCGTCGCTCTTGCCCTGCGCCTCCCGCAGTGCGCCGCCCTCGCGTTCCACTGTCGCGGTCGCGGAGTCCAGGGCACCGACGGCGTCCAGGTGCGCTTTCTCTGAGGTTTGGCTACTGTGCTTGAGTTTCTCGATCGACTGTTCCGAATCGTGTAGGGCAAGAACCAACGTATCGAGTTCGGCTCTCCGGCTCAGGGGACCTTTCGTCTCTGCGCTCGGCAGAAACACTGCGCCGTTGATTCTCCGTATGGCACCGCCGCTGCCGACCACCGCACCCGAAGCAGCGAGTAGCGATTGCCCCCAAGGCTCGGCTGGTGCTGCCATCGTGAGGTGGACGCTGGATGTCGCCCCGCTCACCTCACTTGGTCCCGGAGTTACCGGAAGGAGGGCGAGAGGACCGGGCTGCGTGCTGGCATGCCATGCCATGATTTCTTTCACAGCGCTCTCGTCGCGAACTAGGACGGCGTGCAGCCATTCTCCCAGTAGTTGCTCCACCTCCTGCGCCCCGGCTTCGGATACGGTGACATAGTCGCTCAAGGGACCCAGAATAGAGCCTGATGCAAAGTGATCCTGCTGTTCCAACAGGGCGTGCGCGCCCGGGGCCAGACCCTCCCGGTCACGCTCGAGCGCCTCGAGCGCCTCTCGCCGAGCGCGAAGAAGGGCTCCCTTTTCTTCCTCCGCGCGCAGCTCGACCTGCACCGCGGCTTCATGAGCCCTGGCAGCAGCGAGATTGTGCCGTGCACGTTCGAGTTCCGTCGTGGTGGCATGATGGCTCCGGCGCCGAACTTCCAGTTCCTTGCCAGCTTTCTCGACTTCGGTGCGGCACACGTCTACTTCGCGGGCGATGTCGCGGCGTTGCTCTTCGGCTTGTTTTGCGCGTGGTCTTAAAGTTTCCAGCTCATGCTGAAGCGCGTCTCGTTCGCCCAGCAGGGATCTAGAGGTCTCAGCTTGGAGTTGACTCGAGTTCTCGAGTTCCCGGACCTGGTTGCGTTGATCCGCCAGTTGTCCGTGCAGTTCCTCCTCGGTGCTCGAACGAAGGTCCAGTTCTGTTTGTACTGACTGTCTCGCTTTGTGTGCTGCAGACCGTTCTGTGGCGGCCGCCTCGCGTTCACGCTCGGCCCGTGCCGCTCGCTCGCGTGCAAGTTGCTGCTCGCTGATGGCCCGGTTGCGCTGCTCTGCGGCATTCTCGATCCGCTCAGAAGCGAGGTTCAGGTCGCCCTCCATACGTTCTATTTCTACCCGAACCTCGGCGGATCGACGCTCCATCTCCGTGCGGCTGACCTCAGCCGTCGTACGTGCCTGGCTTGCAGCATCCCGCTCTCGTTCCAACTCACTCAACCGACTGCGTCCCTTCGGAGCCTCGCTGGACAGCTCGTCATGGCGGACCCGAAGTTTCTCACCGGTCTCGTCCATGCGAGCCAGATCGTACCGAGTGACGGTTGCCACGACGGACATGAGTTCGTCGGTGAACTTGTGATGGCGCTCGGCTTTGCCCTTTTGACGGGCGAGACTACGGACCTGCGTCTGGACTTCACCAATCAGATCATCAAGCCGTTGAAGATCGTCCGCTGTCTTTTCCAATCTCCGTTCGGTGCTTGTCTTGCGATCCCTGTAGAAGCTGATGCCGGCGGCCTCCTCGAATAGTGATCGCCGTTCGTTGGGACTATCCGAGAGTAGCCGATCGATCATTTGGGCTTCGATGACGACACCTACGTCGCTTCCCAGTCCAGTTCCCTTTAGAAGGTCTTGTACATCACGCAACCGCACCGGTGAACCGTTGATGAGATAGTCACTCTGACCGTTGCGAGAGAGGCGGCGGGTTACCACCACCTCTTGGAAGGCGATCGCCAAAGTATCGTCGCTATTGTCCAGATAGAGCGATACTTCAGTGATGTTCGTCGGCTTCCGCTTCGAAGATCCTTGGAAGATCACCTCTTCCATCTTGGCTCCCCTGAGCAGTCGCACGCGTTGCTCGCCCAGCACCCATCGAACGGCGTCCGAGATATTTGACTTACCGCATCCGTTTGGCCCGACGATGGCGGTGACACCGGTTTCAAACGGTAGTTCTGCCTTGTCCGCAAACGATTTGAAGCCCGACAACTCGAGCCGGGTTAGCTGCATAATCGTTACCTGTCCGTGATACGAGAGTTTGGGAGATGCGTTGGGCCCCTCGAGACCCTAATGCACCAAGAGAATGTAATGCTGTGATACGGAATTGATGTAGTCCCCAGTTCTGTCCTGTTACTTGCCCCTGTCAATGGATCTCTGGCCGGAGGATTTCGCGCGTGATGATAAAGAAGGACCGACCTAACTTTCGTCCTTCGCCCTCCGCTTCATCCCGGCTGGTGTAGGGTCCGAGAACGACACGATATAGCTCATCCACCGAGAAGTCAGTCGAGTCCGGCCGGAGCACGCTGGCATCCATGCCGGCATCACGTAGCTCTCGGGCAAGGTCATCTGCCCAGGCGGGGTTACGCGAGCTGCTCACCTGGACGTACATGATCTGATTGGGTTGCTCCGTCGTCTCGGCGCTGTCGCTGGCCAACTCCAAGGCCGGTCTTCGAGGATCCCATCTTGTGACTATCCACCGATCCTTGGCCGAGGCCGTCACAGATTCCATGGGTTCGAATGTCCCCGTCGCAAGGGTCACCACCGTCTCTCCCAGACGGGTCAGAACGCTCCCGTCCGGGGCCACAGCCGGTAAGTCGTCGTCCCAGCTGCCGGGCACCGTCTTCACCATCCGCAGTTTTGTGAGATCTATGATCCACGTGGAATCCGCCACTGCGCTCTGGGCCAAAAGGATGCGGCCCAGTGGACCCATGCGCAGATCGCCAACGGGTCCCGGCAGCTGAAGTTCGCGGCGAACGTCAGTGTGGAACCGTTCGACGGAAACTAGGTGTCGCTTGTCTTTGACGGCATATATCAAGTGTCCTGATGGTGACAGGATGACGTGGTTGGGGCTTGGCGCCAGGGGCACGAAGCCAGTGCTAGCCGGTTCCAGTGGATCAAATGTCGCTAATCCTGAGTCGGTGGCGACCACAACAAAGCGGCCCCACTTGGATATCGTGATGGGTCCGATCGGAATCTGTTGTCGAATAGGAGTCTGGCCTTGGGAGAGCAAGAGTAGCTCTCGGCTGCTGTCGGACGTGGTTGCTACGATCCGATTGCGTTGGGCTCCCCAGATCTTTGTTGGGGCTTGAAGGAGCGTGTCGCCCCATTCCTCGATTCTGCCGCTCTGGTCTACTTCCCCAATTGTCCGGTCAGTCCCCACCACGTAGGCACGGCCGGTGGGACCTACCGTCGCCAATGCCACGTTCGTGTCCACAGTCCGTGTGCGTCCAGTTACCAGATCCAACCCGACTAGATCGAACCCGCCTGCCGAATCGGGACCGACCAACGAAAATATGAGGTCGTCGTCACTAGCGAATCCGACTATGCTGCCGACAGATCGGTTACCAGCGTCAAACTGCCAGGAGACCTCGATCATCTCGGGCAGTCGGTATAGTTTGGCATCTCCCCCACCCTGGGGCATCCGAAACACCACTGACGTGCCGGCGTCCTCGTTGCTCCCTACGTTTGCGACGCCCTGCCTCAGCGGGTCAAGGTCGCCGTCCTGTCCGCACCCCATAGAGGCCAGGAGGAGTAGGAGGATGCAGCGAGAACTCCGAGTGTGGTGCGTGCCGAGCATAATGAAGCGATGCATATTGCTCCGGATAGGGGAAGCTATCCTGAGACGGTGGGCGCGTCGGCCCAGAGTCTCTCCAACCTATAGAATTGTCGAAGCGTAGGGTGGAATATGTGGACGACGAACTCCACGTAGTCCAATAATACCCAGCGACCAGAACCGAGTCCTTCGATATGGTGTGCTTTACGGCCTGCACTGTCCAAGGCGTTGCGGACTCTATTGGCAAGGGCCCTTACGTGCGTGTCGGACGAGCCGGATGCCACAATGAAATAGTCGGTTGCGTCGCAGAGATTCCGCAGATCAAGAACCACAACATTCGTTGCCTTGTGCTCGTCTAGAGCGTTCACGGCCAGCTCAATGCCGTCGTGGCGCGCTCGGCTTGCGCTTTCCTTCAGATGGCTAGCCCGCGCAGCGTCTGATCCACGTACAGAGTTCTCAGTCCTCAATCTGATAAAATATACCCCACGCGCCGGGTCCCGTGTGAACCCCGATAGCGGCGGTAACGTGTTCCACGAGACATGTCTGCGGCGCATACTTTGCTACGAGCGCTGACCGAACCTCCTCCGCGATGTCGGGGGCACCGGCGTGGACCACTCCCATTCTCAGGCGCTCTGGCTGCGGTATTAGGCAGCGATCCAAGTGCTGGAGGACTCTGGGTACCAAGCCGTCGCGACCGCGGACGCGGTCATACGGGACGATTCTGCCCTCGCGGTCCAGCTCCAGTATCGGTTTGATGTCCAACAGACTGCCCAGCCACGCTCGCCCACGGCTCACGCGACCAGAGCGCAACAAATTTTCAAAAGTATCTACAGTGAAGAAACCTCCAGAGTTGTTGCGCACGCGTTGCAGTTCGATCGTGATCTCCTCCACCGACAGTCCTTCGTCGACTAACTCCGCTGCCCGTAGCGCGAGCATCCCCAACCCCAAAGAGATCGTTTTCGAGTCCACCACGGTAACTCTGCGGATTGCGGCTCTGTTGATGGTGGCTTGGGCTGAGGAGTGAGCGCCGGACAACGCACCGGATACGAATACCCCTATAACGTCGTCGGCGCTGGAACACGCGTCGCTAAACGCCTGCTGGAACGCTGCTGGAGTCGGTTGCGACGTCGAAAAGACCTCGCCTCCGCGCTTCATGCGCGAGTACAGTTCCGGGCCTTCGATCTCCACCCGGTCAAGAAACGCTTGGGGTCCGATGCAGACCTGATGCGGCACCACAACCATCCCGTACCGGTCGATAATTTCGTCTGGTAGATCGCACGAAGAGTCTACCACCAGAGCAATGCTGCGTTTATTCCGATGCAAGTCGAGGTGTTGCTGGCGCATGTCCTCGGCCTTTGTGCTCTCGATGGTGCCCCACTTCTCTGCGATACTGAAGACGGCATCCGGGGCGTCGGTGTGTATATGCACCTTCAAGAGGTCATCACTGCTGATCACTACGATCGAGCCCCCAATAGGTCTTAGTAGAGACCGGATTTCAGTGCTGGCCGGAAAGCGCGTGCCACGTACCAGCACCTCGGTACAGAAATGGAAGTCGCGCTCGACAGCA
Organism: Gemmatimonadota bacterium; assembly: GCA_036679605.1. Taxonomy (GTDB): domain Bacteria; phylum Gemmatimonadota; class Gemmatimonadetes; order Gemmatimonadales; family GWC2-71-9; genus JAZDCZ01. The sequence continues at coordinate 75,148 of JAZDCZ010000409.1, read as the reverse complement.
ACCGCAGCCATGGCCGCTGGGTTGGGTCCTGTCCAAGGCGTCGGCTCCGCCTGGCCTTTGATAGGATCTCCGTCTATCAGTCGCACAATGCCTTCCAGTACGCGTACGAAAGCCTTACCTCCCGCGTCGACCACCCCAGCCTCCCTGAGAACCTCGAGTAGTTCGGGGGTTCGCTTAAGCGCAGCCTGGGCTCTGTCGAGAACACGGTGCATCAAGTCTGCGAAGTTGGTCGTCTCCTGAGCGGCTAATTCCGCCTCGTCCGCCGCTTCACGTGCGATGGTGATGATGGTTCCCTCAACCGGATCGTCTAATGCTTTGAATAGTCGATCAGAACCGGCCTTGATAGCATGTGCCACCTCATCTGCACGCGCACTCGTGAGTCCGGCGAGTGATTCCCGAAATCCTAGGAGGAACTGCGACAGAAGCATCCCCGAGTTGCCGCGTGCGGCTAGAACACAGGTCTGAGCCATTGTCGTGGTAATTACGGGAAGTGGTTTGGGGCCGATGGTCCGCAGGGTCTCGGCTACGGTTCTCAAAGTGGCGGCGAAATTGGTACCGGTATCGCCGTCAGGTACGGGAAAAACATTGATGCGATTGAGTTCTTCCCTCCCGGCATCGACCCAGTCGGCTGCGGCCAACAACGACGACCTGAGCCGCGGGCCGTCTAGGTAAGCAATCCCAATGGGAACGCTAGTCACTCTCTTCCTTGACGACCCACACACGAATTTCAGGATGGACGTCGGGGTGGAGTCGGATAGCAACCTTGTAGATCCCTATCGCCTTGATCGGCTCGGGCAGAACAATGATGCGCTTGTCGATATTGAAGCCACGTTCGGACAGGGAAGCGGCAATATCAGAGGATGTTATCGACCCAAACAACTTGTCACCCTCTCCGGCCTTCACAACAAATTCGACCGAAACTCCACTCAACTTCTCCGCGAGTCCATCGGCGTCCGCACGTTCTGCTAGGCGTTGAGAGGCATAGCGCTCAGTCTCCGCCGCCAACTTGCGTTTGTTGGCGGCTGTGGCAGCATAGGCGAGTCCGTGCGGGATCAGGTAGTTGCGGGCGTAACCGTTCTTGACTTTCACGAGTTCGCCGGCCAGCCCCAATTTGTCGATTGTCTGTCTAAGTATCACTTCCATAAGCTCAAGTACTCGCTGGCGGTGTCGTCCACCGCCGTCTAAGGTCCAGGCCCGCGTCGACAACCCCGAGAAGAATGGCCCCCCCGAACGCCACGGGCAACAAGAGAATCGCGGCAACAACCACGAATGCGGTCAACAGACCGCTCGCTCCGGCAAACATCTGGAGTCCGAATGCTGCTACTGCTATGCCTCGCAGTGCATACAGAGTGCCGGTGACCACCAGAATGTTAATCGCGCTGATCTTCACAGCGACCAGCTTCGGAATCAACACCACGATGAGTGGTACTACGGCGAGCCAACCGATGTGTTCGGAGAATCTAAACTCTCGTAGCCGCCCAACTGAGGTGCCAAATGGCCGCACCGCCACGCGATGGTAGATTGCCGTAGCGATACCTAGGCCGGCCATCAGCACCAACGCCAGTATCGCCGGATAATAATTTGCCATGAGCCGCACTGTTAAATCCGCCCATTGCGCGAGTTCTCGCGGCGTCGGGCCGCCCGGAGTAGTCTGTGGTCCTCCACCCTGCCAGACAAGACCCATTACTTGGCTTGCGAAGAATCCGACCCGGTGACCCACCCACCAGCGCAGTTCGCTCCACGACAAGCCCAAAGTCAACAACATTCCGCCCACCGCGAGTGCGGCTGTCATGACTGCGATCAACGCGCGGTGCGTTACAGAGGCTGCCGTGTACCGAGCGGACAGCACGAAGACCGTGGCTGCGATCAAGGTGGCGGAGCGTACCAGTTGGTCAGGGAGATTACCTGTTTGAGCGAGCCAAGCTAAGCCGAATCCACCAGCGACGGCAGCTACGAATGTCGCTCGCGAAGAACGTGGTGGCGACATCACCAACAGGGCGGCGAGCGGAAGCGCGATTAGGGCAAGAGGCGCCACGGTAAGGAAGAGGATCGCGGCTGCGACCAGCGGCCCCTGTTGCCGCGCCCACCGTCGGATGCTCATGACCTACCGTCCCCACACGCGCCGCAGGACGGCGAGATCATTTTACCGGCCGAATCCCTTGATGTAGGGAAGAAGAGCTAGGTAGCGAGCGCGCTTGATCGCCCGAGAGAGCTGTCTCTGATGTCGTGCACACATACCGGAGAGCCTGCTGGGAAGTATCTTGCCTCGCTCGGTGGTAAATCGTGACAGTGTACGTTCGTCCTTGTAATCGACGTACCGCGTGCCAGCTTCACAGATGGGGCAAGTCTTATTTCGGCGTGCCATCAGACCCTCCTTCCGCTGAAGGCTCATTTTCTGAAGGCTTGTCCGTCTTGTCTGTCTTGTCTGTCGGCTGACCGGCGGATTCGGATTGGACCACCGGCGTAATCGGCACACGCTCGTTAACCACGATCAGATGCCGAAGGACGCTCTCTTCCAGCTTGATCACGCGTTCGAACTCGGGCAACAGTGTGGCATCCGTCTCGAATCGGACCACCACGTAATAGCCTTGCTCCCCGTTCTTGATCGGATACGCCAGGGTGCGCTTGCCCCAATGATTGACGCCGGATATTGGGTCGGGGTTTTCAGCGTTCTTGAGAAGCTCGTGGAAACGTTCCAGGTGCTCGTTGACCTGGGTCTCCTCGAGCGCACTGCCGAAGATGTAAACGATCTCGTACTCGCGACTCATGACACCATCCTTTGGACTAAGTGACCCCGCCACTCTTTGGTTGCGGAGTAGGTGGTTTCCGAAGGGACGCAATCTACCAGGGGTGTTGTTCCAGTGGTAGTGGTTGTTCTTATCCGATGAACCAAGGCGCAAGCACCAGGCTCACCACCGACATCAGCTTGATCAAAATGTTGAGGGACGGTCCGCTGGTGTCCTTGAATGGGTCGCCCACGGTATCGCCAACCACTGCCGCCTTGTGTGGGTCCGATCCCTTGCCGCCGTGCGCTCCCCCCTCGATGTATTTTTTGGCGTTGTCCCAGGCTCCGCCGGCATTGGCCATGAACAGGGCCATCATTACGCCGGTCAGGGTGGCGCCTGCCAAGAGTCCGCCCAGGGTCTCTACACCGAGAAACTTGCCAACGACCACAGGGGCTGCGATAGCTATGACTCCGGGCAGGATCATCTCTCGTAGCGCAGCTCGCGTAGCGATATCGACACATCTGGCGCTGTCCGGCTTGGCCTTGCCTTCCATCAGTCCAGCGATCTCGCGGAACTGGCGTCGAACCTCCTGGACCATTCCCTCGGCTGCCCTGCCAACCGCGGTCATTGTGGATGCAGCGATGAAGAACGGTAGAATCCCGCCGAGGAACAGGCCAATGACGACCTTGGGATCTACGATATCAAGTATGAGGGGCGGTGCACCCTGTGGGGTCACGGCATTGGCGTACGCGCTGAAGAGTGCCAGCGCGGTCAGGGCAGCCGAACCAATGGCGAACCCCTTGCCCATGGCTGCCGTGGTATTGCCGAGCGCGTCCAATCCGTCCGTGATCTTCCGAACCTCGGGGCCGAGCCCGCTCATCTCGCTAATGCCGCCTGCGTTGTCGGCGATCGGGCCATAGGCATCCACCGACATCGTAACGCCCACTGTGGCGAGCATTCCCACCGCCGCGATACCGATCCCGTAAAGACCGGCGTTGGTAAACGCGACATAGATGGCGCCGCTGATCACGAGCACCGGAATCGCAGTAGAACGCATGCCTATCGCCAGTCCTGCAATAATATTGGTGGCTGGGCCGGTCAGTGACGCCTCTGCGATCATACGAACCGGCTTGGCGCCCGTGTAGTACTCGGTTGCCAAGCCAATGATTATGCCGGCGGCTGTACCAGCTACTACGGCCCAGAACGGACCGAGCACGTTGGCGGCGCCCGATGCGGTTGTGATACCGATGTCAACGTTGCTGGTTATGAAGTAAGCCGCTGCCAAGAAGAGGCCGGCTGCGATGAACGTCGACCACCTGAGGGCGGCAGCTGGACTTGCCTTCTCGAGCACTCGGAAGATCGCGATCGCGATGAGGCTGGCTATCAGGCCTGCCCCAATAAAGAGTACCGGGAGCGCAATGCCTGCCATGCGGTGGGCGATGAGCGGGCTTGTTGCCGCGATCGCTATTGTGGCGATTACAGCACCGACATAACTCTCGAAGATATCCGCACCCATGCCTGCCACGTCACCGACATTGTCGCCCACATTGTCCGCGATTGTGGCGGGGTTGCGCGGATCGTCCTCAGGAATTCCGGCTTCTACCTTGCCGACCAAGTCAGCACCCACGTCCGCTGCCTTTGTGAAGATCCCGCCCCCCACTCGTGCGAACAGAGCGATAGACGAAGCCCCCATGGCGAACCCAGTGATGATTTCGCTGAAAGCCTGCCAAGCATCCTCACTGGTCGGGTCTCCAAGAAAGGCTCGCATGACTAGGCCGATCCCAAGGAGTCCTAGGCTCGCGACGGCGAGCCCCATTACAGCACCGCCGTTGAACGCGACTCGGAGTGCCATCGCCTCGCCGCTCGCACGGGCCGCCTCGCTCGTGCGGGCGTTGGCCCTGGTGGCCGCCTTCATGCCGGAGAATCCAGCGATGATCGAACAGATGCCGCCACCCAGGTAGGCCGCTGCGGTGTTCCACCCGATCGCTAGTCCCAACAGAATGGCGATGACTGCCAGAAACGGGATCAGGATGGAATACTCGCGGCGGAGAAAGGTCATGGCGCCGTCATGAACCAACTCCATGAGTTCCTGCATGAGTTCGTTACCCGGCGACTGACGCCGCACGTAAAGGTACGTGATCCAAGCGATTATTAATCCGGCCACGCCCGCGGCTATGGCCGCGATGGGCAGAAAGCTAAAATCAGTCACTCTGTTGTCCTCGTCGGTTGTAGCGGTTCATCGTTGTCTCGATACCCTCGTTGATCCAGCACTCCACTGTGTCCTGCAAGGCCGGCAGGAGTTTTCCGATGGTGTCCAATTCGTCCTCAGTCATCTGTTCGAGCACAAAATCCGCCGGGTCGGTCGTGTCGTCAGGCAGCGGGCCGACGCCGATTCTGAGGCGTCCATACTCCGGCGATCCCACGGCTGTTTCTATGCTCTGGAGTCCGTTATGTCCTCCCGCGGATCCTCGCGCCCGGACACGAAAAGCTCCAATCGGAAGCGCGAAGTCGTCGACCATGACCAAGAGTTGGGTTGCGGGATCGAAATCGGAGCTGCTGAGGAGCGGCCTCAGCGCTCTCCCGCTGCGGTTCATGTAGGTTCTTGGCTTAACGAGACCCACTCTTTCACCACCAACCATACCGTCACTGACGTCTGCCTGGCCGGAGCGGTGAAACGACGGGAACTCCCAGCGCTTCACTAGCCAATCGCCGAGCATGAAGCCCGCGTTGTGCCGGGTGAACGCGTGTGCGGCCCCAGGATTCCCAAGCGCAACAAGAACGCGCAGAACTTATTCCTCTGGTCCGGTGCCTTCTTCGTCGCCCTCTGCCCTCGGCTTCCGGATGAGTTCCGGCACGGCGTCCTCGGCTCCCTCTTCCTCCTCCTCTACCACCACCTCGGGCTCGGCCTCGACTCTCGGCGGCACCACGGTGCAGACAGTCCTGTCGGGGTTGTCGAGAACCTCCACGTCGGCAACAACGAGATCGCGAACGTGGATGGAGTCACCGACGGACAACTCCGTGACGTCTACTTCCACATGTGGCGGGAGGTCCTTCGGCAACACCCGGATCTCCAACTCCCGAAGAGTCTGATCCAGGATTCCGCCATGAGTACGTACCCCAAACGGAGAGCCCTCCAGGTGGATCGGGATGCGCACTGTGAGCTTTTCCCCCGCATGGATCTCGAGGAAATCCACGTGGGTCACGTTGCGGCCGGTCGGATGACGCTGGAGCTCTCGAATGAGAGTTCTCACCTTCTTGCCGCCGATCTTCAAGTGAATGACCGTCGTCCCGCCACCGGCAGCTACGAGGGTCTTGTCTAGGTCGGCTCGCAGCACAGCGAGCGCTTCTGAATCGCGGCCGTGTCCGTAGATGACCGCTGGTATCTTGTCTTCTCTTCTCAACTGGCGCGCAGGTCCCTTGCCGGTCTTGCTACGAGGTTCCGCGCTCAGAGTGATTGTATCAGCCATGTTCTGGAGTCCTAATCAGTTGATGTCCGGTCAGCTAAACAATGAGCTGACCGACTGGTCGCTATGGGTGAATCGAATAGCTTGGGCTAGTAGAGGCGCTATGGTCAGAATCTTCAACCTATCGAATCTGCGCTCTTCCGGCACTTGCATGGTGTTTGTTACGGCAACCTCTTTTACAGGACATCCCTTGAGGCGCTCGACCGCCGGACCCGACAGCAGGGGATGACTCGCGCAACAGTAGACGTCGCGTGCGCCCAGCCGCTTGAGTGCGTGAACGGCCTCAGACATCGTGCCTGCTGTGTCGATCATATCGTCGGCCAATAGACAGTCACGATCCGCCACGTCCCCGACTACGTTTACCACCTCGGCGATATTCGCCGATGGCCGCCGCTTGTCTATTATGGCGAGGGATGCATCTAGTCGTTTGGCAAACCCTCGGGCCATCTTGGCACCACCCACGTCCGGCGCGACCACCACCAACTGCTTGAGTTGTTTCTGGCGGTAGTGCTGCACGAACGCGGGCGCTGCGTACAGGTGATCGACCGGTATGTCGAAGAAGCCCTGTAGCTGATGCTGGTGAAAATCTATTGCCAGCAGTCGTTCCGCTCCAGCCTTTGTGATGATGTTCGCCATCAGCTTGGCGCTTATCGCCACACGCGGCTGATCTTTGCGGTCCTGACGCCCGTAACCGTAGTAGGGCACCACCGCACATATGCGAGCCGCGCTCGCGCGCTTAGCAGCGTCGATCAGAATCAGCAACTCAAGTATGTTGTCGGCCGGCGGACAGGTGGGTTGGATGATGAACACATCCTGGCCCCGAACGTTTTCGTCGATCTTGACGAAGATCTCGCCGTCAGCAAAGCGCCTGATGGTTACTTTGCAAAGCTCTTGCCCCAAGCATTGGGCAATTTCCTCGGCGAGAGGCCTATTGGCCGTCCCGGACATGAGGAGCATTTTGCTGGATTTGACAGATATTTCTGGCATAATAGCCACGCAAGATACTTACAGATAATAGGTTAGAGAAGGGGGCTGGGCGTGCGTCAGACAGGCTGCCGGCGTTGGTCGATACGACAGTGGGCTGCGTTACGCGGGGATGAAGAATGGAATTGACTTTTCAGTACTGGTTCATGTTTCCGATTTCGATTGGCATCGCCACAATCGCGATGTCCACCGGGATCGGTGGCGCTGTCTTTTTCTCTCCTATCTTCATGCTGGCATTGAAGATCGAACCTTCCGTTGCGATTGGCACGGCTCTCATCACGGAGTTGTTCGGCTTCGCATCCGGGGTCTACGCCTACGCTCGACAGGGCTTGATCGATTTCAAGCTCGGCCTCAGTCTTCTGATGTTCTCCGTGCCGGCCGCCATCATCGGGAGCCTGACGGTTGAAGCTTTTCCGGCCGACGTCCTGAAGGCGATTTTCGCGGTGGGAGTAGTTTTTATCGGCTGGCAGTTATTCTCGTCACTGCGACACCAAGAGGTCCGTGCGATCGAGGGCGGGATCGATGAAGCTGGTCGCGAATCATCCACCTCCAGGCTGGTCGACCGGTCGGGCAGGGAGTTTCGCTACACCATCTGCAATAAGGGACAGGGCATGTGCTTCGCAGCACTCGGCGGGTGGTTCTTGGGAATGATCTCAGTGGGTCTGGCCGAGCTTCAGGAGTACCATTTAGTGGTGAGGTGTCGTATTCCACCGCCGGTGGCGGTCGGCACAGCGATTTTCGTTGTAGTCGTGAGCGTACTCGTAGCATCGGCGGGACACTTCTACACGTTCGCCTTCAAGTCGGAGCCCGAAGTGCTGTGGCAAGTGTTGAGCCTGGTTGCGTTCACGGTACCGGGAGTGGTTGTGGGTGGGCAGATAGGGCCACTGCTACAGGCGCGTCTGGATCCGGATCACATCAAGGTGGGGCTGGCGGTGGTCTTCGTGGCGGTGGGGGCGTTCATGCTCGCCACTCTAATCGGATAGGAAAAAGCGGAGGTCGATTAGGAGGGCAAACCCCGAGCGCCGTAAAGTGACGCTCGGGGTCCCTAGCAACTCTGAAAGCGCCCTGCCCTAGGGTGCCGACCCCTCCTCGCACGGCCCAAAGGAAAAGGACTGAGCGTCCGAGTTGCTTTCGGGGTCAGTCACGGTCACGCTCCCCTGATAGAGTCCCGTCTGCGGGCAAGTGACTGTGGCGGTAGCCATGCTGATGGCTGGGGTGCAGCTGGTTACCGTCCCGGTAAAACTGAGGTTTGCTACTGGGGTGTCTGTGTCCGTGGCGGTCGTCGTGATCGTGACGGGACCTGCGGTTCCGGCCACGCAGCCAGCCTCTTGTACCCACGCGACACTGGTTATCACCGGCGCGGCAGTCTGCGCCGGTGTTGGCGGTGGTGGCGGGTTGTTGTTGCCCGGGCCGGTGTTGGTATCACTACCGCCACCGCAACCGTATGCGGCGAGACCGGCAACGAACGAAATCAGGATCGCTGCATGCGATCCGATTCTCCTGCGCATGAAGGACATTGTAGGAATCATGGTCTCTACCTCCTGAGGGTGGACAATAGACCTCTGTTGTGGACGACAGAATACTAATGTGATGGGTCCCTAATGGGCGGCAGGAGGCCCGAGCGATAGGTACTCCAGTTGGCCCCGGTGGATTCGAACCACCATTCCCGGATCCAAAGACCGGTGTCCTACCCTTGAACGAGGGGCCAGCAACTCATTACATGATATAATCTTACACTGCAGGTGCGGTCCAAAGCTAATCGGTGTTCTAGCAGCGAGCAAATTGCAAGAAGAGAATCTATCCGGATAGGCAAAGCCCTGTAGGTGGATGGCCGACAGGGCGAGATGTAGAGTCTATGGAGACGTGTTGACTAGTCTAGTGCGGTGCCCAACTTGTGGAATACAGTGGCATCGCTCTGGCCGGGTTGGCCCCTGACTTTCCACTCCACCAAGTCACCCGCAGTGATGTCGAATTTCTGGGAGACGTAGGTCTCGTGGGAGTCTAGGTGCGTAGCGACTAGCACAATGTGGTTGTTCGCTGTTGCAAAACCATCGGGAAGTCGAAAACCTGTTGACTCGTTCGAATTCACAGTGCCCAGTAGATGGAGGCCGGCGGGGCTCATCGCATACACTCGCAGGTCACGGTCGTCAGCATTCACAACACGAATGGATGCCGACGGGGACGTAACGGAGTTAGCGGCAGATTTGGTTGGGGTAAGCATGCCGCCCGCGATAGCGATCGTGGTGGCAGTGGCGAGAGCGAGACCCGTACCAATGATTGTCTTGGCGTGCATGTGATAGCCTCCTGACTGGCTGTTCGAGACAGCGCGTCGGCGGCACGCGCAAATTTTTCGGCTTCACAGTAGCAAACGCTCTCCGTGGCACATCAGTTCCCGATCGCTGTAACTGTCTCCTGCCGAGTCATCGTCCGGATGAGCACCTGGTCTCTCTGTCCGACCGCGACTGCCGCGTCGGATAGATCTCCTTCATTTTTGTATATGGCAAAGACCGCCGACCCGGAGCCGGACATTCGCACCATGAGCGGTCGAGTTTGAGCTACACTTTCAAACAAGTCACGTAGTTGCGGCTTCTTTCCGAACACGACCGGCTCGAAGTCATTTCCGCCCAACCGACCGATGCCGCCCCAAGTAGAAAAGGACTGATCGTTTAGCAGAATCGACCCGCGTGGAACATCTTTGACGCGGGAAGATGCGAGCAGGTCGTAGGCGTTTGCGGTGCTTACTCCAAACCCAGGCACCGCTACGAGTGTGTGAGCGGCAGGAGGTGGCTGTATTGCCAGCAAACGCTGGCCGCGCCCCCAACCCAATGCCATTGCCGCACCGGAGGCGAAGAACGGAACGTCGCTTCCCAGTTTGGCGGCGAGCTGCAGAATTTCGTGGCTAGGGACGGCGTTATCTGCCAGCTTGTTAACCGCATGCAGCGTGGCGGCTCCGTCGCTCGACCCACCCCCCAAACCAGCCTGCACCGGAATCGACTTCTGAAGCTGAATCTTGACTCCGAATTTCCCGCCCGTCGCCTCCAACACTAGCGCTGCCGCCCGGTACGCCAGGTTTTCCTCGACAGGTCCAGTCTCGGCACCGTCCACGTCTATTTCTATTCCAGTCGCCGCGCGCTCGATCGTGAGCGTGTCATGCAATTCCAAGAGTGCGAATAGAGTCTCCAAACTGTGAAAGCCCGAGTCCTCTCGTGCTAAAATTCGCAGGAAGAGATTGACCTTCGCGTGCGCGGCGACCTGTACCCTATCCACCACTATCCTCTGTGCTACCCATGGTGCTCAACTCCCTGATCTTTATCTGCGCTCGCGACAGCGACCAGAGACCCAGCAGTGTGATTGGAATGAATCCGCCCAAGTGAAACCCGACCGCGAATGACACTGCCTTGCCCAATCCCAACCCATAGAGCCCGAGCGTGACACGCGTAATGGCCTCGTACTGCCCGAAAAACCCCGGGCTGAATTGCAGGGCGACACCAAATGCCAGTATCGACTGCAGCATGAACGCGGCCGACCATGGCACCTCGATACCGAAAGCGACGAACCCGAACCAGAACGACGCCGCTCCTGTGAGCCACACGGCCAGGGACCAAAACGCGACGGCTGCCAACCTACCTGGGCTCCGCAAGGAGTCGAGTCCCGCCAACAGACCTTCCACGGCATCCACGATCCGGGCAGCCCAGGACTCTGCTAGAATCTTGTGAGCCAGTGTCCTCGTGATCCTGAGAGTGGGGGCGGGCCAATGCACCACTAGAATCGACATTACCAACAGTAGAGTGAAGAACATGCCGGCCCCTCGTGCAAGCTGGCCTAGCGTGGCAACGCCGACGGAGGTGTCGGATGCAAAGCCCCCTGTCCAAGTGGCGATCGCCAAGAATGCGACGAGCGTGCCCGTGTCCATGATGCGCTCGACTGCGATCGATGCGAACGCCGAGGTGAATCGCACTCCGGTCAAGTGTCGCACCGCATAGGCTCGTGCGAACTCGCCGGCTCGGGCGGGCAGCAGGTTGGTTGCCATGAATCCGATGGCTGTTGCATGCCACAGTGGAACAAGCGGGAGAGTGCTGCCCTCAAACCTCAGAAGGTATTGCCAGCGAACGGTGCGCAAAGGAAAGGTGAGAGTGGCGGCAGCTATGGCGGCCAAGAAGGGCAACACCCGCACACCGCGCACGCGGTCCCAGACCTCGGAAAGCGATACGTCGTGCAGCGTCCACCAGAGAAGTGCGACGGAGATGACGAGCCCAATGACACCGGTCCAGCCGAATCGACGGGACCCTGTGTTATTAGCGCTGGCCGAGTTCGACGAGATCTAGGAGTTCCTCCACGAGATCGTTGAGAGCCGGCCGGTCGATCGCTGTTACCGCTAAGACTTCTTGGATTTCGCTCCGTATGTCGTGAGCCCTCCCGATCGCGGCAGAACCGGAATAGCACAGCTCGTTAATCGCGACGAGATCTTCCTCGGCGGCTTTGTCCGGTGTGGCCGGTGATCCAGAGAGGAGTTCTTCAAGAGAGGGCTCACCCAGCCCGGGCGAGCTAGAAATGTTCTCGTAATCAATCCAGCTGTCGGCGAGATCAGTGGGGCCCGCCTCCGATGCCACGGACTTGGTCGGACTCAAAACTGCCGCCGATGGGGCAGGCGGTCGGCTTGGCGGCCCGTCGGCGAGAGCGATTTCGGAGTGGTCTACCACGGCGTCAGGCGTTGCTGCCTGTAATGCCTCCAGTGCGGTCGTTACCTCGGATAGCTGCTGCTCCAATCGCAGCTCCTCACCCTCCGCCGCACCCGTCAGTGCGACTCCGACCTTGCGCAATTGAGTGACGAACCCAGCAGTTCGATGTAGCGGGACCCCGCGGTGCACCGCGTTGTGGGCGGCCTCTGTAAACGCGGTCATTGCGGGGGCCAACGTGCTACCGGCCGCCGAAACTAGCGATCTAAATGTCCCGGCCAGCGCCAGCGCCCGCAGTTCGCGTTGAGTATCCCACTGGGCCCGCTCGAGTTCGTCCGCCGCTTGCTTCAGATGTTCACCGTGAGCCACCAACTCCAACGCGACGAGCCGTCCCGGAGCGATCGGCTGGATTCCCTCGTGTACAACGTGAGGCCCATCATCGTCATAGTACAGCGACTCTATGTCAACGATTTCGCCACCGATGTCCAGCAACTCATGTAAGCGTCGTGCAAACTCACCGGCCTCCGGGGAGTCGGGGTTCGGCTCGCCGGTCGCCGCGACCTGCTGGGCGGCGCCCGACAGGGCTCTAGCCGCCACGTCGAACAAGAGCGCGGTATCGTTGGGTTGATCGGGCTGCTGTAACACGACACTCACTGCCCGATCCACACCAGCAAGCAATTCGGGGATGGGCGAGAGTTCTGACAGCACCGCCAGACCCCTGAGCGGCTGCATCGACCTCAGAACGCTGTCCAGTTGACCGGTCTTTATGGCTCCTTGTTGGATACCTTGTCCGAGTTCCTTTAGAGCACTTGCGACCGAAGCGCCTTCCCTCGCGATGAACGCCCGGGTGCCGGAATCAAGCCCGGTCTCGACTTGCGACGGCTCATCCGGAGTTGCGCCACCAGCAGCGCCTTTCAAGGTTGCGGCGAGCTTCGCGACTTGTGCGTCTTCGGCTTCGCTCCACTGGCCCACACTGCGCACCAGAATCTTGAGATCGTCTACCGCCCGAATAGCCGTTTGCTTAATAGCCTCGTTCCACTCGACGCGTTGCTCCTTGAACGCCCGGGCCAGATCCTCGAACGCTTCCGAAGCGGCGCCGATTCCCCGTTGGTTGGCCATGAGGGCGGAACCACGCAGGGCCCGAGTGAGCCGAACGAACTCGCCGCTGTCAGGCTCGGCAGAGCCGGACAACAAACCGTCCAGCCGCTCGAGATAGTCGGCGGCCTCCATGGCAAAGAACTCTATTAGGCCCATCTGTTCGTTCATCTAAGAGCAGGAAGAAAAGGGTTGGTAAGTTATGACCCGTCCGGATCACGGTCAACGCTGACGCCGTCGATCAGGGTCTTCATCTCACGGACCGCAGATTCTATACCGACCGTCACACTGCGGCTCACGATGCTGTGACCAATGTTCAGCTCCTCGATCTGGCGGATCGCCGCTACGGGCTCGACGTTGCGGTAGGTCAGGCCGTGGCCGGCGTGTACGGCCAAACCGGCTCGCTGGCCGTGATCGGTTGCTTGCTTCAACCTCTCGAGCGCCTCGTTGGATGAACGATAGTTGTTCGCGTACTCTCCGGTGTGCAGTTCGATGGCGGGAACCCCTAGTTCCGCTGCGCGATCGATTGTCTCGATGTTCGGATCTATGAACAGGCTGACTCGAATACCGGAGTCGGCGAGTCGTTGGATCGTCTCCAGGAGACGGGCCCTCCCATCGCCGGCTGCGGGCAAATCGAGACCGCCCTCGGTTGTGATCTCCTCACGCCGTTCCGGGACAACTGTAGCCTGGTAGGGCTTGATGTCGGTCGCCACCGCTACCACGTCCGCGGCAGTCGCCAGTTCCAGGTTGAGCACCGTACCTATGCTTGCGGCGATTCTACGCACGTCGTCATCCTGTATGTGTCGCCGGTCCTCCCTTAGGTGGATCGTAATTCCGTCGGCACCGGCCCGTTCACACAGAACGGCTGCCTCCGCCGGATCTGGTTCGTCAGTCCGCCGTGCCTGCCTGATTGTGGCTACATGGTCAACGTTGATGTATAATCGCATTCCGATCCTTGCCCTGAATTTTCGAAAGCTATAACTTTGAGCTGCAGATGAAATTCACGACGATTTCCCAGATTGCGCAACCAGGCCGTCAACTTATACCGATTATGGCGGTGCTGGCGGTCGTCTCATGCAGCGGCGGTTCGTCAGTGCTCCCACCGGCCAGTCCAGAAGCCACAGTCCGTGGGTTCTTGAACGCAGTGAATGCCAATAGCCTGGTGGCCATGGGAGAATTCTGGGGCACCAAGGGCGGGCCGGCATCAGAGAAAATGGACGCCGACGTGTGGCAACAACGGCTCACCATAATGAAAGTCTATTTGGAGCACGAAGAATTTCAGATAGTCTCTGACGGAGGGCTGAGTCCCAAATTCGGCATCAAACCGGGCGAACAGGTGGTGTACGTCCAAATTACACGCAATGGGTGTACGCCTGTCGTACCGTTCACCCTGATAACTTACCGCGGGGGCTGGCTGATTAGTGAAATCGATCTGGAGGCGAGAGGGAATCCAGTCCGGCACTGCGGCACCGATTAGTACGCACAAGAGCTAACCAGGTCCTGCGCGACCAAGGATTATTCGGTAAATTCCATCAGGATGCCGTTTGTCGCCTTGGGATGTAAGAAGGCCACTTTGTGTCCGGAGGCTCCCTGTCGTGGGGCTTGGTCTACGAGCCGGTAGCCATGTTCACGGCAGAGGCTCAGCGTCTGCTCCAGGTCGGGCACGCGATAGCAAATATGGTGAATTCCGGGCCCGCGTTTGGCCAAGAACTTGGCTATCGGACTCTCGGGTTCCTCGGAGGTTAGGAGTTCGATCTCGACGCCGCCAAGATTCAAGGAAACAATTCTGGCGCCGTCTGCTGTTACAATAGTGGAAGGTTCGAGCCCCAAGATCTCGCGGTAGAACGTTGCTGCCTGATCCAGGTCGGCTACTGCGATGCCGATATGGGCGATCCGAGCATCAGAAGGAATCACGGGTAGCTCCGTGCGTGGAATCTTGAACTGCCTCCCGGGTTGGTCCCGGGTGGGCACAACATAATATGAGGGAGTAAAACATGGCAGAGATGGAACTGCTGTCCCATGTAGGCGACGACACCTTTGCCGACGAGGTCGAGCAGCATGAGGGACTAGCGTTGGTTGATTTCTGGGCTACTTGGTGCGGTCCGTGCCAAGTGATTGCGCCGGTCGTCGCGCAAATTGCCGAGGAATATGAGGGTAAGGTGAAGGTTGCCAAAGTCGATGTCGACGCCAATCCCAGAATCGCCGCACAATTCAATGTACGCTCCATTCCGAGCATTTTACTGTTCAAAGATGGCGCGTTGGTAGAGACGGTGGTGGGGGCAGTACCCAAAGCGTACCTCATCGAGAAGCTGGACCAGCACTTGAGTTGACTGCTAACGGGCCAATGCCCGAAAGCAGATCGAGCCAGCGGCGCGTGACGTTCATCTGTCCCGCGCCGCTTTTGGTAAATATCATAAGCCACAAGAGAGGCTCAAACGCTCTACGTGATAGCGACACCACTGGGCAATCTCGGCGATCTGTCGGAGCGCGCGATTGCCGTCCTAGGTGACGTAGAAGTCGTTGCCGCCGAAGACACAAGGCGAGCCCGCGTCCTGCTTGGGCGAATCGGAGCGTCACCCCGGGTCTTCAGTTTTCACGCCCATTCACCACCTGCCAGGCTCGAGCAGCTGGCCACCGCCCTCATGCAAGGAAAGTGTGTGGCACTCCTTACAGACGCCGGTACCCCCGGGATCAGCGATCCCGGTCCGGACCTGGTGTCCAGAGCCCTCGCGGAAGGGGTGGAGGTCGTTGCCGTTCCTGGACCGTCTGCGGTAACTGCGGCACTCAGCGTGTCCGGACTTCCAGCTGGGCGGTATACATTTCTCGGGTTCGTGCCCAGGAAGGGACGCGACCGCCGCCGATTGCTCGACACCGCGGCCAATCTAAGCTGGACTGCCGTCATCTTCGAGGCTGCCAACCGCTTGGTGCGGTTGCTAGGAGATCTTGCTGAGGCTTGCGGACCGGACAGGACCGCGGTGGTAACGCGGGAGCTAACCAAGATGCACGAGGAGGTCAGGCGTGGGACCTTGCTCGAGTTGCAGGTTTACTACGAAGCGCACCCACCACGGGGCGAGGTGACCGTGTGTGTGGCGGGGTCCGGACCAACGGAACACAATGTCGATGAAGCGGCGGTGCGCCAACGCGCGCTCGATCTGCTCTCCCACGGCGTGAGTCGGCGGGACGCCTCGGCCAAGGTGGCGGAGGACTTCGCCATTCCGCGCAGAGACGCATACAAAATGATTACTGACCTGTGAACCAGAGGATCCTGACCGTCGCTGCACTCGCAGTGGCACTCTTGGGCTCGTCCCCAACGGGCGTCAGAGATCTGACCATTGGCCGTCTCCAGTATGGCGGCGGCGGTGATTGGTACGCCAATCCGTCGAGCATTCCAAATCTCCTGAGCGCAATCCGGAACCGTACCACGCTGGACGCGGACGTGCGTGAACGAGTCGTAAAACTTTCCGATCCCAACCTCTGGGAGATCCCCTACATTCACATGACCGGACACGGGAACGTAACGTTTTCGGAAACCGAAGCGGCGACGCTACGAAGGTACTTGGAGAGCGGGGGATTCCTCCACGCCGACGATAACTATGGAATGGACGAGTCGTTTCGCCGCGAGATCGCCAGAGTATTTCCCGATAATCCGCTGGAGGAGATTCCACTCGATCATCCGGTTTTCCACCTTGTCTATGACTTCCCCGAAGGGATACCCAAGATTCACGAGCACGACGATCTGCCGGCCCAAGCATTTGGTATCTTTCTGAGCGACCGGCTGGCCCTATTCTATTCATACCAATCGGACTTGGGAGACGGATGGGAAGATGCTGAGGTTCACAACGACCGACCCGAGGTCCGGGAAGCAGCTATTCGGATGGGTGTCAACCTGTTCGTCTATGCCGTAACTGCCACCCAGTGACTGAGACTAGACGGTGGCTCGAGGCACGACGTAAAGAGTTGTTACGTCGCGTTCTGGCAGCGGGTACGTCTCTTACTACAGGGCTCGCATTCGCTGCGTTGAGTCTGGGCTTGCTGGCGGCTCGCATCGGTCTGTATCGCTCGTTTCCCGCATTCGTTTTGTTGGGGTGGTTGGGCTGCATCGCTGCTCTTGTATGGGGTGCTCTCTGGGTGAGTCGCAGGCTCAAGCAAACCGAAACGGTGGCGCTGGCTCGCCAGGTCGAAGTGAGTCGTGGCTTGAGGCACGGGTCGATCGGCTGTATCACCGATTGGGATCGTGAGGTTGGTAGTTCCCGCCTGGCAGATCTTGCCGACGGACAGGCCGCTGGTTGGCTCCACGAGAATGGGCTGGGAGCGCTCGGTACCATTAGACGCCACGCTGGTCGCTCTCTAACCACGGGTGCGAGCGTCCTGGCTGGCGGAGTCCTGATGTTCTTCCTAGCCGGTCCGACATCGGGTCATAGCCGACAATTTTGGAATCCTCTCACAACATTGCTTGGTTCGCGTGGACCGGTACGAGTCGAGGTGGACCGCATCGAGGTCGAGCGCGGTGACAGCGTTGTCGTTTCGCTCACAGCGGCCCGGAGGAACGTGGCAACACTGTGGGTGAGGGCGCCCGGTGAGGCATGGGCCGCGAGATCCTTGAGGCTCGACAGCGCTGGTGAGACGCAAATCACCCTGGGTCCGCTCGACAGTGATCTCTTTCTGCATGCTGCCAGCGGCGGCCGAAACTCAGATACGGTTCACGTTCGTGTGCTGCTTCCGGCGTTCTTGGCCGATCTCCAACTCGTCGCCCGATATCCCACCTACCTTGGGCGGCCCGACGAGCCGCTGTTAGCGGGCCCTGAGCCAATCCAGTTGCCCGTGGGAACGAGTATCTCTGTGCGGGGCCGCGTTACCCTGGACGTTCGCTCTGCGGAATGGAAGAGCGACCGGCGGTCGGTACCGCTTGCGAGCGAAGGGCAACTCTTCAGTGGCGTGTTGCGTGTATCGCGGAGCGCTCGCTGGCAGCTCCGCGTAGCAACCCGAACGGGCGAGCTGCCGGCGGAAGAACTTCCGGAGCTGAACCTGGTCGCGGCACCTGACGGTGTGCCTGTGGTCAATGTTCCCATTCCCGGAGCTGATACCACGGTTTCTCTAACGCTCAAGCAGCCACTGGTGATCGATGCCAACGATGACAACGCGCTTACGCAGGTAGAGCTTGTCAGTTGGCGGGTCAGCAAGCTAGGTGTGACCGGCAAGCAGGTTATCGAAAATTTGCCGCTGCCCGGCAACGCGACCGACCGAGTGGTGTTTCAGTGGGTCCTCGATCTCAACGAGCGGGGCTTTCTCCCAGGTGACACGGCCCACTTCAAGGTCAGAGCGCGTGACAACGCACCCAAGCCGAATGTGGGCGAGAGCCGCGAGTATCTGCTTTGGTTGCCGTCGATGGCGGAACTACGGGACGCTGTTAGAAACCGGTCGCAGTCCGTCGGCGAGCGGGCCGATTCGCTACTCAGTGAACAAGATCGACTTACCCAAGAACTCCAAGACCTGGCCGCCGAACGACAACGCGGTGCCGAAGCAGAAGCGTCGCAAGCGGGACAACAATCAACCGACGATCTTCCGTTCAATTCCGTAGAGCGCGCGACGGAACTTTCGCAGAAACAAGAACAAGCGCTGAAGCGGGCGAAGAGTCTTACCGAAGAACTCCGTCAACTATCTGAGGAGGCGTGGGCCGCCGGTCTCACAGACCCCGAATTCCACAAGCAACTAGATGAAATAAGGGATCTCCTCGACAAAGCTATCACCGATGAGCTAAGGGATCGTTTGGAGGCCCTGCGAGATGCGGTGGAAAACCTTGACGCGGAGCGAGTGCGGGAAGCGCTCAAACAGCTCGCGGAATCTGCCCAGCAGCTGCGGGATGAACTGGAACGGGGCAAGGAATTGTTCGAGCGGGCCGCCATGGAAGGAGAGATGACCACGCTGGCCGATGATGCTGAGGAGTTGGCGCAACGTCAGAACGAGTGGAACGAGTCGACCGATACGCAGATGTCCGACAGTGTGCTTGCGGCACAGGAAAGAGCATTGGCGGAACAGGCAGACTCCCTCGCCGCCCGGCTCGACGAGTTGGGACAGCAGTTGGGCGAGTCCGGCAAATCGGACGAGAGTGTACAGAACGCGGCCGATGGTGCACAGCAGGCGGCCGGGCAGATGCAACAGGCTGGTGCGCAGGCGCAGAGTGGAGAGCGTCAACAGGCGAAGCAATCGGGTGAATCTGCTAGTCAATCGCTGCAACCGCTTGCTTCCGATCTCCGGCAACAGCGCGATGAATTGCGGCAGGAGTGGCGACAGGAGGTTCTGGACGCAATGGATCGGTCGCTAGTGGAGACTGCAAGCCTGGCGCAGGCGCAGCAGGAGATCATGGAGCGACTCAATCGCGGCGAGTCGGGTGGCGACGTTCGCGGCGCACAAGCCGCTGTTCGGTCGGGTGTCGATCAACTCTTGGAGCGGTTGCAGGGCGCTGCGGGAAAGAACGCGCTGGTCTCTCCGCAGTTGGGTACCGCACTGGGCTTCTCGAAGCTCCGCATGTCGCAGGCGCTCGATCAATTGCAACGTGCAAACCCGAACACTAGACAAGCCGGCGAACTGGCAGGTGAGGCACTTGATGGCCTGAACTCCTTGGCGCATGCACTGCTCCGCGCCCGCTCCGATGTGGCGAATGCGCAATCCGGTTCCGGTCTGAGCGAGGCGATGGAACGTCTCGCCCAAATGGCACAGCAGCAGGGACAATTGAATAACGCTACGAACGGCATGCTGTCTCTCATGCAAAACGGAGATCAGCAGTTGATGCAGCAAATGCAATTGCTGGCGCAGAGGCAGCGTTCGCTGGCGAACGAGATGGAGCGGTTGCAGGCTGAAGGTCAGGTGCCGAGTGCAAGTGAATTGGCACAAGAGGCCAACGATCTCGCACGAGAACTCGAAGGGGCTCGTCTAGATCGCGAGACGATCGAACGTCAGGAGCGGTTGTTCCGACGTCTGCTGGACGCTGGGCGCACGTTGCGGAGCGACGAGGAAGATCAGCGTGAAGAACGCCTGAGCGAGACGGCAGATCCCAACACGGTTCAGCTACCACCCTTGCAACGCCTCGACTCCGCCGCTGGCCCGCGGTACCGGTATCCCACATGGGAAGACCTGCGCTCTTTGTCACCCCAGGAACGCCGTCTCGTTTTGGACTATTTCCGGCGGTTGAATGGTGCGCGCCGTCCATAGATCAATCGGTCTCATCATGCTCATGTCGACTGCCGCAACCGTGACGGTTGCTCAGACGGGTGTGGTGACAGGTCGGGCACTTGATCTGGAGCGGCGGGGCCGCTACGAGGAAGCAGCTGACGCTTATCGCGCACTACTGGCGGGAGCGCAAGCCAATGATGTAGCACTCCTGGGGTTGGAGCGCGTACTTACGAGACTTGGCAAACTCGAATCGGTAATCTCAGTTGTGGATTCTCTGTTTGCGAGCGACCCGGCGAATCGGTTGTTGCACCAGATAGAACTGCGCACGTGGGCGTCGCTCAATCAGCCGGACAGTGTTGCTGCCGCGGGTGAAAGGTGGGTCGAGATGTCACCCGAGAGCGTCGAACCGTACCGCCATTGGGCGGTCGCCACCTCCCGCACCGGCCAGACCGACAGAGCGATCGATATCTTGCTGACCGGACGCCAACGGTTGGGCGGAACTGCCTTGGCGCCCGAATTGGGCCGCATGTATGGTTCTGCCCAACGTTGGATCGATGCTGCATTGGAGTGGAGCAACGCCGTCAGAATCAACCAGCAGTACCTCGCGGCGGGTGCAGCAGGATTGAAGCGGGTGCCTGAGGTGGATCGCGTCAACGTGCTTCGAGTCCTGTCGAACGATCGTGCCGACAACTTTGGGCGACGCCTGGCTGCGGAGACTCTGGTTGCGTGGGGTCGCCCGGAAGAGGGATGGACGATGCTTCAGAGTATCTTGCCGGCCGAACCAGCGCTCGCGGCGCCGATGATCAGGCGGTTCGCCGATCGTGCTCATGCCGGGCGAACGCCGGCGGGGGAACGGGCAAGAGGTTATTCGCTGGAGCGACTCGCGGAGATAAGCACGGGCCGGGAAGCCGAACGCGCGAGACTTGGTGCAGCGCGAGCCTTTGCGGATGCAGGGGCGTTGGCCTCGGCAAGACGAGTGCTCGATCGTATGAACTCCGGTGGAACGCCGACCGACGCAGCCGCGGCAACAGCCACCTTGATTCGCGTTATGGTCGATGCCGGCGACGTCAAGGAGGCAGAAAAGCGGCTGCGCGAGTGGGAGGGTAGACTGCACGGAGACGACACAGCACGACTCAAGGAGAAGATCACTTGGGCTTGGCTGGAACGAGGCAACCTCGATCGCGCAACCGACATGTTGGAAAGCGATTCTACCGTGGGAACGTTGGCCATTCGGGGTTGGATTCGACTGTTCCGAGGTGACCTAAAGGGTGCTACTGAGCTTTTCCGGGCGGCGGGCCCCTACGCTCAGTCGCGTGACGAGGCGACGAGGCGCACCGAGATGCTGGCTTTGATGCAGAGAATCGGACCCGATTCGATCCCAAGACTGGGAAACGCGTTGCTCTCACTCGTCAGCGGTGATACGGCCCAAGCCGTAAAGGAGCTGGAGCAGGTTGCACGTGCACTGACTCTCAGTGGGGGGCGCGCCGACGTACTTACCTACGGCGGTCAGCTGGCTCAACGCAACGGAGATTGGAATGAGGCGCAGGCTCTTCTGAGGGAGGCACTGAAGATCGATTCGGCTGGCGTCGCGGCTCCGTTGGCGGAATTCGCGCTTGCCCTCGTTTATGACGAACAAGGTGACAAGGATTCGGCAGTGACCCATCTGGAACATCTGATCATCAGCTATCCAGGAAGTGCGGTGGTGCCCGAGGCAAGACGCCTGTTGGACCGCGTGCGCGGAGTAATCCCCAAATCATAGGGCAGTGAAGCGCCGCGAATTTTTGAGGGCTATCGGCCCTCCTGCCCTGGGTGTCGTGTTGGCAAGCGGATCCGGCGACCGGCGGATCGGCGGTTCGAGTGCTGCGTCGTGGATACTCATTCCCATGGACGATCGGCAGGCCGATCACCTCAAGGCATATGGTGTCACGTTCCGTGTGCTGAAACGTGGCGGTAGGGCGGAGTGGTTGCTCAATCATAGGGATGGGAGTTTCTTGATTCCCGAGGACCCCGTGGTGAACAGGGAAGCAGCGCTGAACGGCGTTACGGTCGAACGGCTCTCTGACGCCGATGTTGTCGCTATTCGTGGAGTGATCCAAGCGAACAATCAGGATGCAGTGCCCCTCGAAAAGGCTCCGAAAGTTGCGGTATATGTTCCTCCCAATGTCGCCCCGTGGGATGATGCAGTTACAATGGCACTGCAGTATGCGGGTATCGAGTACGACAAGGTCTGGGATGCCGAGGTTTTTGGTGGCAAGCTAGCCGACTACGAGTGGCTCCATCTTCACCACGAAGACTTCACCGGCCAGTTCTCGAAATTTTACCTCACCTATAGTGGTACAACCTGGCTCACTGAAATGGTTCGCCAGAACGCCCAGATGGCACGAGCGCTTGGGCTCAGCTCAGTGGCTGCCCTAAAGAAGGGAGTGGCACAGGAAATCAGCAAATTTGTGGATGACGGCGGTTTTCTCTTTGCTATGTGCACGGCAACGGAAACGTTGGAGATTGCGCTCGCGGCGGAAGGTGTCGATGTCGCAGCCCAATACAGCGACGGCACTCCAATGGATCCCAACGCGTCCCAGCGGATGCAGTGGGATCGTTCATTCGCGTTTGAAGGAGTAAGGCTCGAACAATCTGCCGCGATAGCGAGTTTCTCGGACATAGACGGCCACCAGGTGAATAACCCGGGGCGAAGGCAGCAACTCGGCGCGTTTCAACTTTTCAACTTCAGTGCGAAGATCGACCCGGTTCCCACGATGCTGGTACAATGCCACCGAAGTGTCATAGCTGACTACTATGGTCTTACTACCTCTTTCACGCGTGAACGACTAAAGCCCGGCGTAACGGTACTGGCCGACGAGAAGGGTGCGCCGTGGGTCAAGTACATACATGGTAATTTTGGCAAGGGGACGTGGACATTCCTGGGCGGACACGACCCCGAAGATCCGCAACATCAGATCGGCGATCCCCCGACCGACCTGTCCCTCCATCCCAACTCGCCGGGCTACCGGCTGATTCTGAACAACGTTCTGTTTCCCGCCGCGAAGAAACGAGAGTTGAAGACGTGACGACGCTGTCAGACGAAGTCCGGCGTCGGCTGGCTGCCGAGATTGCTGCTGCCGGCGGACGCGAGGTGTCGTTTGTTGCAGAAGTCGATGCGGAGGGAACCGTTGCCGCTGTGCGTCCCGTTGCGCGAGGTACCGCCGATGCGGTGCTTGCGTTGCCCGGTGTAGCCAGCCGAGGTGAGATGGTGCTGCACAATCACCCCGGCGGAGTGTTGGAACCCTCCCAGGCCGATCTAGCCGTTGCCGCAAAGTGCTACGAGAGCGGTATCGGGTTCGGTATCGTCAACAACGACGCTTCGTCGCTCTACGTTGTAACAGAGATCCCGCAGGCAACCGAATATGAGCGACTCGACGCAGTGACAGTCGCCGATATGCTGGGCGAGAGCGGACCGATCTCCGAGGTGCTCGGCAAATTTGAAGATCGTCCAAGCCAGCGCGACATGGCTGCGTACGTGACCGATGTCTACAACGACGGCGGAGTGTCGTTGCTCGAAGCTGGAACGGGCGTAGGAAAATCGTTTGCCTATCTGGTACCGGCGTTGCAGTGGGCACGTGCTAACGGTGAGCGCACCGTCGTATCGACCAACACGATCAACCTGCAGGAACAACTGATCGGCAAGGATCTGCCGCAGCTCGCAAAGGCGCTGGCCGACGAGCAGTACCGGCCAACATTCGCTCTTCTCAAAGGGTGGACGAACTACCTCTGCCTGGCAAGGCTCAATGTTGCGATGGACGCGCAAGGATTGCTGCTGGGGCCGGAACGGCATCGCGAGTTGGAGGGTCTCGCAGAGTGGGCGGCAACCACGACCGACGGATCGTTGGCTGACTTGACCGACACGCCCTCCTACGATGTGTGGGATGAAGTGGATGCAGAGGCCGATCTGTGCACTCGACTCGAATGTCCGTATTTCGACAGCTGCTTCGTCTTCGGAGCTAGACGCCGGGCCGCCGAGGCCGACGTAGTGGTGGTGAATCATCATCTCTTGACCGCAGATATTGCCGTGCGGCGGGTTCAGGAGAATTGGACGGATGCAGCGGTCTTGCCGCCGTACCGGAGGCTGATAATCGACGAAGCACAGCACTTGGAGGATACTGCCGCGCAGCATCTCGGTGCTCAGGTCACATCGCGTGGTGTAACTCGGCTGTTGGGTAGGATGGAGCGGAACGGTAAGGGGTTGATCCCCACACTGCTCAGGGAACTCGTGCAAAAGGACGACCCTGCTAGCAGGGCTTCTGCGGAACTCGTGCGGGATGCACTGCTGTCCGATGTGGAGGCAGCACGTGCTCACGCGGACAGAGTGTTTGTCCTGTTGGCGGACCGGCTGTCGAACGATCGGGGCGACACGATCAGGCTCGATGCCACATTCGATTCAGATGAAATTTGGGGGCGCGGTCTCACCGTTGCGCTGGACAACCTTGTCAATGTGTTTGGGAAGTTGCGCGACGGAGTGGATACCGTAGCCGATCGGATGGAACTGGACGAGGAGCCGGACAGTCGGTCGCAACTGTTGCAGGAGCTTCGCGGAGTCGTGCGGCGTCTACAGTCTGCATCCGACGGGTTGCTCCTGACACTGCGACCGCAACAGACAGCTAGGATGGTGCGCTGGATCGAGCGGCGCGGAAAAAAGCCGGTTGGCGCGCTGCCGTTTCCAATCGGACTTTCGGCGGTCCCGCTGGACTTGGCGCCCATATTAAAGGAATCTCTGTTCGATAGGGTGGACAGCGTGGTACTTACCAGTGCGACTCTGGCAACGGGCGGTGATTTTTCGTTCTTGCGTGACCGCCTCGGGTTGGACCTTCCGCCTGCCATTTTGCGGGACGAAGAGTCGCTGGCGTCGCCGTTCGATTTTGCGGAACAGTGCCTGCTGGGCATCCCGTCCGACGTTCCCGACCCGCGGAAGGATCAGAGTGGACACGACCACGCCATAGCGAGTGCCGTAGCCGAACTCGCACGAGTCGTGGACGGGGGTATGTTTGTGCTGTTCACCAGCTACGCCGCTCTCAGGCGGGCGGCTGCTACGCTCAAGCGAACAATTGGGGGCCGTCGTGTGCTCCTTGTGCAGGGAGAGGGGCAGCGGGACCATCTGCTGCACCGCTTCCGCGACGTGGGTTCGGCGATTCTCCTAGGGACCGATAGCTTCTGGGAAGGTGTAGATGTACCTGGTAGGGCGCTTCGGGCACTCGTGCTGGCGAAGGTGCCCTTCAAGGTGCCCAGCGAGCCGCTGACACAGGCGCGCCTCGAGGCACTATCAGAACAAGGGCTGGACGGGTTCAAGCATTATCTGCTGCCCCATGCGGCTCTGAGATTAAAGCAGGGGTTCGGCCGCTTGATCCGCTCGAAATCGGACATCGGCGTTGTCGTTCTTATGGACTCGAGGGTTATGACGCGCAACTACGGCAGAGTGCTAATGGAATCGCTACCGCCTGCTGCTCGCTCGAGCGGCAGCTGGAATACCGTGCTCGCCTCCGTGGAGGAATTTTTTGAGCGCCACGGTGTGGGAGCAGCAATCTGATGCACACTAGCGACCGCGAGCGTCGCCTTCCAGGCTACGTAGTGAGCGAGCTTGCTGCGGCCAAGAAGAAACTGGTCGCCGACGGTGCCGACGTGATCGACGTCGGCGCCGGCGACATAGATCTACAACCGCCCGAACTGGCGGTTCAAGCGCTGAACGAGGCTTTAGCCGACTCGCGAATGAGCCGCTACTCCTTTCAAACCGGGCTCACGGAATTCCGTGAGGCCGTTGCCAACTACATGGAGCGTCGCTTTGGCGTCTCGGTTGATCCTATCGCAGAGGTTCTGCCGCTTATTGGTTCTAAGGACGGCCTATCCCATCTTCCGCTTGCGTTGGCCGATCCGGGGGACGTGTGTATCGTACCGGATCCGGGGTACCCGGCGTACGCCGGAGGTGCGATCCTGGCCAACGCTCAGGTAGAGACTGTTTCGTTGACTAGCGACAACAGGTTCTTGCTGGAACTGTCGGAGTTACCGCGCGATCGTTTGGCTAAGGCGCGTCTGGTGTTTCTCAACTATCCCAACAATCCTACCGCGGCTATTGCGCCGCGCGATTATCTCGAACGTACGGTCGAAACATGTAATGTGAACGGCATCGCGTTGGCTTACGATAATCCCTACTGTGAACTCACCTACGACGGCTACGTAGCGCCCAGTGTGCTTGAGATTCCCGGAGCGCGGGATGTCACGCTGGAGTTTCACTCGTTGTCGAAGTCCGCGTGCATGACGGGCTGGCGAATTGGTTGGGCCGTTGGGTCGGCGAAGTTGATTGCCGCACTCAGCAAGATCAAGAGTTACGTTGACGCAGGGCCGTTCCTTGCCGTTCAGCACGCGGGGGCCGCCGTACTGCGCAACTTGGAGTCGGTAGTCGAGCCGGTGCGTGCTTGTCTGAGAAAGCGTCGCGATGCTGCTGTGGCTGCGTTCGGGCAAGCGGGTTTCCAAGTGGAGCCGCCCCAGGCCGCAATGTATCTGTGGCTAGAGCTTCCGGGAGCAATCTCGTCGTCTTCGCTCGCACATGATGTATTGCACCAAGAGGCATTGATGGTCATGCCGGGCTCCGCTTTGGGCGAAAATGGCGAGGGCTATGTCAGGGTTGCGTTCACGATTGGGGAGGACCGGTGGGATGAAGTGGCGTGCCGAATCGGACGGACGTTAACTCGTTTGGGGGCGGTGAATGCCACGGCGTAGTTTTCGGCTGCCTGACCCGGACAAGTCGCAAGCTCGTTGGGGAGTGGCGAGTACTCTCATACACGCGGTCGTGGCCGCCATACTTGTTTCATGGGTGGGGCACTCGGTCGTAACGCGCACCACGATCCGTTTCATTGATCTGGGGGCCCCTACCGGGACACGGCAATCTGCGGTGCCGGTGTTTGCGGACGGACCACCGTCTGCTCCGGCAGTTGCGCCTGCTCGAGAACCCTCGCCGTCCGGCGCCGTACGCGTCGTTCCCAGAGTCGATATCGTTCCTGAAGTGGCGCCCATCGGCGTGCCCGACCGTAGGTTCTCGGACTACGATCCAATACTCGGTAGGACACCGCTGGTAGGGCTCGAATATGGCGATGGCCGTTTCTGGGTAGGCCCGCTGGACGCCCGATTGGGACTAAGCGGCTCGTCCGATCCTCTCACTCATGCGGAGAAGGTCGACTCGGCGCTCAAGGCACGGATCCTCGCGTTCATCGACACATTGCCGCCGGATGGTTTTAGGACTGCCGATATCCCGAAGTGGACGAGAGACATAGATGGAAAGACGTGGGGCGTGGACGAGAAATGGGTCTATCTGGGCGATCTCAAGATACCGTCTGCTATCTTGGCGTTGATTCCGGCACCGCAGGGCAACTACTACCAGGCCAAGGACGCTCAGGCGTTGGCGGCCGTGCGAGAGCAGATCATTTATTCTGCGCGCGTGGCCGATAACAGAGCTGATTTCAACAGGTACGTGAAGGAAATTCGTAAGCGAAAGGATGCGGAGCGCGAGGCGCGGAAGCGCGCCAAGCTGATCGTGGAAGAGATCGCCAAGAAGCCGGCCAAGCGCGACACGATCATACCGTAGATGGGACGGAGAGGGAGGGATTCGAACCCTCGGTAGGGCTATAAACCCTACAACGGTTTAGCAAACCGTCGCTTTAAGCCACTCAGCCACCTCTCCCGGCAGGACCTGAGCCGCTGGATCTGGCCACGCCGCACGAAATGTGACAGGGATCGTCGCCTAAGACAAGCGCGACCGGCAGAGCTGTCTCAGTCTTGGTCCTCGTCTCCGAAATCATCCGCAAGATCGGTGATCAGGTTTGGTTCTTGGAGTCCCATCAGCATTTCCGGCAGCTCCAGAACCGGAGCAGTGAGATCAAGCGCCTCCGACGGGGCTGAGCCGATTTCCGCATGATGGGCAAACTTCCGCAACCATGATTTGGATGCGGCGCTATCGAGCAATCCTCGCTCTATCGAGAACACGAGCGCAGCGCAAAACGATATGCTGAAGAAGATCGCCGCGTAAACGGTTCCCTGGATTACGTCACTGTCGGGCAGGGCCGCCTCGACCGCAAGTGCGGCGAGAACCGCCGATGCCAGACCTTTCGGTACCATCGCCGTCATGAGAGCAGCGTCACGACGAGTTACGGATGGCGGAGCCAGCAGCCTAACTATCGGGACACGCGCCAGGAAAGCTAGCGCCGCGAGTACCGCGCCGGCCGTTACGGCGCGACCGTCGCCGAAGGTCATCGACACACCGAGGAACACGAAGAAGAATGTCTTGACCAGAAAGACCGCCTCGGCGAATAGCGCGCGCTCGTGTTCGGCAAAGGCCGCAAGCCGGAAGCTGAATACTTTCCCGAACAGCCTGTCAGGAATGTTGGGGAAGTTTGCGACAGCAACGCCGAAGGTGAGGGCAGCAATCGCGCCACTGTAGCCGGCCAGCTCAGAGATGCCAAACAAAATGAAGACGTAGGCGATCGTGGTAAAAACCGTGTTCGGGAGCTGCCTAATCCTGTCCAGCAGGGCGGACCACACGAAAGCGCCGGCACCGCCAATCATTCCCGCAATGACGAAGGACCTCACTATTTCGAATGTGAGAGAACTCCCGCCCGTAGTCGGCTCGGCGGCTCCACCGCTTGCAACCATTCCTTGGAATAATGCCAGCGACAGGACTATGACTAGCACGTCGGTCAAGGCGGACTCGAGAAACAGCACCGTGCTGGGCGTAGTCTCGATCCGAAGAGCACGTATCAATGGAACGACTACCGCCGAGGATGTTCCTCCCAAGATTGTCCCAATGAGCAAAGCCGTTGGGAAATCGACAGGAAGAAGCAGGTTCGCTATGAGGGCGAGCAAAAGTACGGTGACTGCGAACGTAGATAGAGAGATCGCCAAAGTATCTCGCGCAGCCGAACTCAAGTGTTTGACATTCAGGTGAATGCCGCCCTCAAAGAGAATGATTATGAGGGCGAGGTTGGAGAACACCGACCCGACTTTACCGAAGTCCTGCGGTTGGACCAGGTGCAGAACGGGCCCCAGTACCATCCCTGCCAGCATGAGGATCAAGACGTCCGGAATTTTTGTGCGCTCGAAGAACCCGGCCAGAAAGTGACCGAAGAAAACGAGGAGCCCAATGCTCAGGATAGTGACGGCCATGTTTTCGAACCCGCGTCAGTTGATTCTTTTCTCGAGTTCCGTCAGTCGCTTCTCGATTTCCATCAGCTTGTGTAGGATGATCACGTGTGTTTTCTTTGCGTCGATTCCTACCGGACTCGAGTCACTCGAGATCTCGGTGACGATCTGCTGGTAGATTTCTGCTGGAACTTTCATTCGGCTGCCTCGGTGTCTTTTGACAGGTTGGACTGAGTTCAGCTAGGTTCACCTTCGATAGCTTCACAAGCCGACTTCCGCAAGGGTACAACGACAATTGCAAGATAGTCTTGCCCGTTTCATCAAGGCGATGCCCAAGGTCGAACTCCACGTGCACTTGGAGGGGTCGATCAGGCCGGCCACGCTCCTGGAGTTAGCGCAACGGCACAAGGTGGCGCTCCCTGCGGATACCGTCGAAGGCATCCGCAAGTGGTATGAGTTCGTAGACTTTCCACATTTCATCGACGTCTACATAGCGATTTCAAACTGTGTCCGGACGCCGGACGACATCGAACTCATTGCTCGTGAATTCCTAACCGAGCAAGCTCGGCAGAACATATTGTACAGCGAAGTCACCTACACTGCTTTCACACATTATTTGCAGAAAGGGCTCGAGTTCGACGTTCAATTGGCTGCGCTGAACCGCGCACGCGCCTGGGCGGAGTCCGAACTCGGTGTCGGGATGGGGATCGTATTGGACATTCCGCGCAACGTCGACGCTAAACACGGGACCATGATCGCCGACTGGGCGATTGGGGGAATGAATGACGGTATTGTGGCCTTCGGTCTGGGAGGACCGGAAGAAGGCAACCCTCCGGAGAAATTCGTCCGTGCATTCGAGCGAATTCACTCCGCTGGACTATCGTCCGTGCCACATGCAGGTGAAACGATGGGTGCGGAGAGTATTTGGGGGGCAGTAGAAATCTTGCACGCCGCCCGGATCGGTCACGGCGTGCGCTGCCTCGAGGACACGGAATTGGTCGAGGTGCTGCGCACGCGCAAGATCCCGCTCGAAGTTTGTCCCACCAGTAACGTGTGCCTTGGTGTGGTCTCGAGTATAGCCGAACACCCACTACCGGAATTGATCGAACGGGGACTCTATGTGACGGTCAACTCGGACGACCCACCGATGTTTGATACCACGCTAACTGATGAATACCTGAAGGTGTCGCAGGCATTTGGATTCGACGCCGAGATGATCGAAGGACTAGTGCTGAATGCGGTGCGCGCTTCGTTCCTGGACGTAGACGCGAAGCGTAGGATGGAAGCGGAATTTGGAGCGGAGTTTGGTCGATTGCGTGGCTGACGGTTCACTATTCTGGCAACGGTGGCCAGATTGTACTGGACCTTACAAGTTGCCTGGAGCATGTCCTTGGATGTAGCACAGTGAGATTGTCCAGCGTCGAGGCGGTTGCACGCGCTCTGAACGAAGTAGGAGTACCGTTCATCGTCGTGGGAGGGCTGGCGGTCAACGCGCATGGCTATGGGCGGTTCACTCAAGATCTGGACCTCGTGGTGCGGTTCAAGCGGGAGGCCGCAGGATCTCGCCGATGTCGCCGAACTCGAGCAGCTGTACGGAGATCTGGAAGATGAGTGATGCAGTGGACTGGAGCGTTGCCACGTGGGAGGGGAATAGGCGCCAACAGCATCGTGAGTTTCTGGCCCTCTCCTTCCGGGAGAAGCTCAAGGTGATTGAGCAGCTCGGTGAAGTGGCGGCGTTTTTCGCCGAACGGCGGCGGGCGCGGGGGCTGCCGGTAAGGGAGCGGCCGGAGGCCTAACGGGCCGGCGACGCGTTGACTGAACTCAGGGCTGGTGGACCGCTCTCGCCGGAGCAGCGTGATCAATTGGCCAGGGCGAACCAACGAGCCGCGAAAGTTCTGGGCGCGGCAAAGGTCGCGACGTTCAACGGCTGGACCATCGGATCGTTCGCCGCAGTCACGTTGGCTTTCGGCCTGTTCAGCCTCACGGCGTTGGTGATGAGCCTCGGAATGGGATTGGTCGCGTGGAATGAGTTTAGGGGATCTCGACTGCTACGTCACTTCAAGCCTCAGGGTCCCCAACTCCTGGGAAAGAATCAACTGGGCTTCATGACGTTGCTCGTCGCCTACTGTGTGTGGAGTATCTACAGAACCCTGGCTAGTCCCGTGCCCGCACTCGGCGAATTGGAAGACATCGTTGGGTCGGTGGCAGACCTCATCACACCACTCACAGTGGCGATGTACAGTGGGGTTGCCGTAGTCAGCCTTCTAGTTCAGGGCCTAAACGCGAGGTACTATTTCGCCCGCGCCAAGCCGCTACGGGAGTACCTCGCCGAGACTCCCGCGTGGATCGTGGAGTTGCAGCGTTCGACTGCCGGATTGTGAGTGGCTGAGGTTTTGCCACTCCAGCGGAGGGCCGGGGACTCGAACCCCGAAGCGCTCGCGCGCGGCGGTTTTCAAGACCGCTGCCTTACCAGTTAGGACTAGCCCTCCCGAAGAGCCGTAAGGTAACTAATGCCAATAAGTTCCCCAATGCTGCGTTGGTTTCCTCTGACCAATAGCAATACTTGTCGGAACCGGTGTCCGGTACTAGGTGTTAGCGAGAAGGAGCAATGATGAAGCTCTGTTTCTCTTTCCCTGCCACGGACACGATGCGCGATCGTAGTCAGACTGTCTCAACTCTTGTGTTTTGCAATGTCGGGCCGGCAGTCGGTTTGGTTCTTGGCTCGCTCGTGTTGGCTGGGTGCGAGGGTGCGGCGGCAGCGCATCATACCTCCACAGTCCGTGACAGCTCCGGTGTGACGATCGTTGAGAATTCCGACCCCGTGTGGAGTGAGGGCGAGGCATGGCGGCTGGCCGATCAGCCGACGGTGGACATCGGTGACCGGCAGGACGATCCCAACTATCAGCTATTCCGTGTGGCGAGCGCCATCCAGCTAGGCGACGACCGCATAATGATCGCCAATGCCGGTACCCACGAGTTACGGTTCTACGATCGTGACGGAACGTATGATGCCACCACGGGTGGTGCGGGTGATGGTCCTGGTGAGTTTCGAAACGTCGGTTGGGTGGAGCGCTTCGCTGCGGATTCGTTGATAGCGTACGATCTCAAGCACCGGCGTTTGTCCGTGTTCGATACGAGGGGGCGGTTTGGACGATCGATTGCACTCAGAGCGACCGAGGGAGTGCCATACCCTTTTGTGTTGGGGGTTTTCACAACCGCGGGTTTCTTGATCCAAGGTTCGTCAGCAAGCGTGTTCGAAGCTCCGTTAGGATTCTATCGTGGAGATGCTTCACTCTATCGCTACTCATTCGACGGAAACTCGAGCAGCAGTGTTGGGTCGTATCCTGGGACGGATGAGGGCTTCCTGCGCATCAACGGTGATGGCAAAAGGGTGCGCGCCTGGCTCGTGTTTGGACGCTCAACGACATTTGCGGTGCACGGCGACCAGTTCTACGTGGCTGCCAACGACACGTACGAGATCCAGATGCACGGGTCGGGCGGTGGTCTTAGGTCGTTGATTCGTGTGGATCGTGACCTGATCGAAGTAACCGAAGCCCACCTTGATCTCTTCCGCAAGAGTTTTCTCGAGGAGAGAGCGTCCGACGAACGTTCACTGCAGGTCATGGATGGTCTGTTGCGCGGGCAGCCGCACTCTCCAGCCATGCCTGCTTATGCCACGGTACGGATCGACAACATTGGCAACCTGTGGGTCCAGGAGTACAGCCTTCCGGGGGATGACCGGATATGTTGGACGGTGTTTGATCGACATGGAATCCTACTCGGCAGTGTTGGGTTCCCCGAACGCTTTCGAGCACTGGATATAGGAGAGGACTACGTGCTAGGTGTGTGGACTGATGACATGGATTTGGAACACGTTCGGCTGTACGACTTGAGGAAACCCTAATTCCCAGAAATCGCCTTCTCTTCAAACTGAGGTCGTCCATTCGATCGTGCGCTTTCTGACAGTTGCTGTAGTACTTCTCACCGCCTGCGGGAGGACTGAACGCCCGGCCGTGATTGTGGCGGATAGCGCCGGCATCAGAGTAGTCACGTCTTTCCAACCAGAGTGGACCGACTCCAACCGCTGGCGAGTGTCGAGCCTACCGGTCGTGTCCATTGGGTCCGTCGATGGACCGGGTGAGTACACGCTTTATCGTGTTGCAGATGCTCTTCTATTGGATAACGGTACCATAATAGTTGCCGAGAACGGTGCCAAGACGATCCGTCTGTACGATTCACTCGGCGTGCACGTAACTACAGCCGGTGGCGAAGGCGCCGGTCCGGGGGAGTTTCAGTCCATAACCAATCTAATGCGCTATCGCAGTGACTCATTGATAGTACTTCAGGGTCTCATCACGCAGCGTGCCTCGATTTTCGACGGATCGGGCCGATTTGCACGGTCAATCAGCCTTACCGGTCCTTCGGGCGCAAAGGCGAAGGGGTGGCCTGTGGGAGTGTTGGCACGAACAGGTGTAGTCATGCGCACAAGGTTAGGACAAGAGGTTAGCTCTAAGGTGTTGATATCAAAAGAGTAAAGTGGAATCAATACTGCCACACACAATAGACTAAATT
This sequence comes from Gemmatimonadota bacterium, assembly GCA_036679605.1. GTDB lineage: Bacteria > Gemmatimonadota > Gemmatimonadetes > Gemmatimonadales > GWC2-71-9 > JAZDCZ01. The sequence continues at coordinate 41,287 of JAZDCZ010000409.1, read as the reverse complement.
TAGTCAATTGCATAAAGTTAGATATTATCCTAAATTGTCCTTACTATGGCTAAGGAATTCGCAAATCCGTTTCGTCCGGGAGCCGGCCACAGACCTCCATACCTAGCAGGTCGCGCCCAGGAAACCGAGGAATTCAGGCGCTTGCTTGAGCAGGAGGTGATTCTAGAGAATCTCGTCCTCACAGGGCTGCGGGGTGTTGGGAAGACGGTCCTCTTGGACACCTTGAAACCCATCGCTATCCAGGAAAAATGGCGTTGGGTTGGCACCGATCTATCCGAGTCATCCAGCATCAGCGAAGAGAGAATAGTCCTTCGTCTCCTCACCGATCTCTCCGTCATGACGGCATCGTTCGTAGTGGGAGAACGCGAACGATCGAATATCGGATTTGGAGCGACCCCCTCCCGAGATGAAATCAAACTTGATTTCCAGACTCTCCAGTCAATCTACACGTCCACACCTGGCCTGCCCTCCGACAAACTCAAACAGGTCCTGGAGGTGGTTTGGTCTGTCCTGAAGCAGACCTCTGCTAGCGGGTTGATCTTTGCCTACGATGAAGCGCAGAACTTGGCGGACCACGCTGCGAAAGACAACTACCCGCTTTCCTTGCTCCTTGACGTCTTTCAATCCATTCAGAAGAAAGACATCCCATTCATGCTTGTCCTGGCTGGGCTCCCACCGCTCTTCCCAAAACTGGTGGAGGCCCGAACCTTTGCTGAGCGGATGTTCCGTGTTGTGTTCTTAGATAGCCTCGCAGAGCCGGAAAGCCGAGACGCGATACTGAAGCCAATCGAGAACACCCGCTGCCCTGTCAAGCTAGATGAGCTATCCATCAAACTCATCGTAGAAGTCTCAGGTGGCTATCCTTATTTCATTCAGTTCATCTGCCGCGAGGTCTATGACGCATTCGTGCAGGGACAACCAAGGGTTCCAGTTGCCGAAATCAGAAGAAAACTGGACACTGACTTCTTTGCAGGTCGCTGGGCCCGCGCAACTGATCGACAGCGGGAGTTAATGACAGTCATCGCGCAACTGGACGCCGCCGCGGCCGAGTTTACCGTCCAGGAGATCGCCGAGAAGTCCAAACAGCTGCTGAACAAGCCGTTTAGCTCAAGTCACATTAGTCAGATGCTCGTGGCGCTCTCAAACTCGGGCTTGATCTACAAGAACAGACACGGCCGCTACTCCTTTGCAGTACCGCTGCTTAACCAGTTCATCCGCCGCCAGATATCAAACGAGTACGCCACACCACCAAACGAAGGGTTGTAGAAAATCATGCGATCAAAAGGTAGATGCCGGCGGTCCCCGGGCCCAGTCGGGATTTCGTCTAGCGACGCTCCCCAACAAGCCCAGTAAGTCGGTCCCGAGCGGCCTTCACCTGTGGCTGGAGTTCGGGATCGGCCTCATTCCACAGCTCGATGAAGCGCTGATAATAGTCGATGGCCTCATCCCGATGTCCCAGCGATTCGTGCAGTTCGCCAAGGCGGTGGAGGGCCAGCGGATACCAAGTGAGTTCGTATAAGTTCCCGAACACCGACGGTGACGCGAGCGCGCGTTCGTAGAGCGCGATGGCCGAGTCCGGCTGGCCGGCCACATCTATTGCGTTTGCTGCCTCGGGAAGCCCACGGTTGTAGACGTGCTCTGCCCCTACGTATCCCGACTGGTTGTAGGCAAGGAACGCCGACGCGGCACTATCCGGGTCGCCTTCGGCCAGGGCGATCGCTCCGGCGGCCATCCCGACATAGACACGGTACCCGAGATCCTCGGGACCATAGCGTTCACGCCACCCGTCCATGAGCCGGCGCGCATCAGACATGCGCCCGATCTCCGCGAGACCGAGAATGACCTGACCAACCACCCGTGACGGAACGCCCTCAGTTGCCAGCAGTGTATCGACGTCGATCGGTCGCCCGCCGGCCGAGGCAGTGTCCCCGGTAAACCGCACGGCGGCGAGCGCCATCTCGAAGCTCCCGGACCTCCCTTGGGGCAAACACTTTTCCATCTCGGCCATCCGGCCACGGTACCCTGCTATGGCGCAGCGTTGCGATTGCGAGTAACCCGGGGGCCCGTCGAACCCCCGTGCCTCCACGGCATCCCAAAACGCCTCGGCCTTGTCGAAGTCGCGTTCGGCGAAGTTCACGCGGTTCTTGAGATCCCCCAGCCATGGGTGGCCGGGTAGGTGGCGAGCCATCACTGCCAGCGTCGAGTCGGCCGCGTGGAATCGCCGGCGTGGAATCGCCGCTGCGCCACTTGCGCCTCCACCGCGTTCCAGTACGGCACAGCGACTTGTGGTTGTGCCTCGATCGTCTGCAGTGAGATCGCTTCGGCTTCGGTCAAGCGACCGGATTGGAGCAGGAGTTCCGCGTAGGCCGCGGGAGGCCCTAATTCGGGCTGCAATTCGGAGAGTCGGATGTACGCCGCCTCGGCCTCGGTGAACTCACGCCGACTCAGGTGATATGACGCAGTGACACCGAGCCGTTCCAATTCGGTAAGCCTGTCGCGAAACGCGAACGCGCGAGCCAGCGCCCCCATGGCCAGGTTGTACCGATTCTGATTGGTATAGATGGCCGATAGTGAGGTCCAAGCTGCGGCGAAGGTGGTATCCAAGCTGACGGCCTCCTGCAGCAGCGCGATCGCGCGGCTGAAGTCCCCGTCGTTCGCCGCCCGCACTCCAGCCATGTGGGCGCGGAGCGCAGGAAGAGAGGCTGTGGTGACCCGAGCCAGCGGCGGCGCTGCTCGCACGGTTCGCAGTGATTCACCGATATCTCGACGGAGCTGCCTGCCGAGGTCCTCGACAGCTCCGATGAGTCCGGCGTCGTCGGGCGCAGTCGTTCGTACCGTCAGCGCTTCGCTCCCGCCGGCCGTGGCAACCACGCGCGCCGTGAGTTGGTACCCGGCGCCAAGCCGACCGACGTCACCGATCACATAGGCTTTGGCATTCTCTCTCTCGGCCAGGTCGCGGACCTGATCGCCCGGCAGTTCCGCCCCCGGTTCCAGTCCCATGCGTCGCATCCCATCCCACATGCTTTGCTGCCCCATCACCGCCACTACCGGCGACTGCTGCAACTCGACCCGAATTGCGTCCGTGACGGTCGCACCAAGCAGTGAATCGGCCGTGCGATTCTCGAACTCCGCCACGAGAATCAGATCGTGCTCGGCTAATACATTCTGTCCAATGAGCGTGCCCGAGCCGCCGACCTTCACGAATCGAGACGTCGCAAACGCCGTGACGAGGATTACTCCGAACAAAACTGCACCGGCCGTATACCAACGCTTCCGCGATACGGGACGCGTAGGCGCCACTCCTTGCGCCGGTGTGATCCCGCCGCTCGGCGTCGCCAGCGCTCCAAGTTGTGACAGCAACTCTTCAGCACTCTGCCACCGGTCGGCGGGCTTCTTCTCCAAGCACCGCATCACCAGCAGCGCCAGCGCGGGCGGTACAGTCTCTCGGTACTTCGTTATCGGTTCAGGTGCTTCCGTGATGTGTGCGGAGAGCACCATCTGTGGTGTGGTGCCGGTGAAGGGCGGCCGTCCCGTCAGCAGTTCGTAGGCCAGTACACCTACGGCATAGATGTCCACCCGATGGTCGATGTTCGGATCACCTGACGCCTGCTCCGGCGCCATATAGAGAGGCGTGCCGAGTGCAACGCCCACGGTGGTGAGTTGCTGGCGTCCGGTTGCTTCGGTCACCGCCTTCGCGATGCCGAAATCCGTCACCAATGCATGCCGCCCCGCCACCATGACGTTGTCCGGCTTGATGTCACGGTGCACCACCCCGTGCTCGTGCGCGTGGGCTAGCGCATCCACCACATCCCTGAGGAGGCTCACAGCCTCCATGATGGGTAGCTCGCCCTCCTTCGTCAGCTTTTCTCGCAGCGATTCGCCTTCTTCGTAGGGCATCACATAGTAGAGAAACCCATCGGCCTCTCCCGAATCATGGAGTGGCAAGATATGGGGGTGATGGAGCTTGGCAGCAACCTCAATTTCGCGGATGAACCGCTCCGAACCGAGCGTCGCTGCCAGGTCGGGTCGCAGCACCTTTACAGCAACTTTGCGGCGGAGCTTCAGGTCCTCTGCGAGATATACAGTGGCCATCCCACCACTGCCCAGCTCGTGCTCGATCCGGTATCGGTCAGCCAGAGCTGCCCTGAGGCGTTCTACTTGGTCAGTCATGCGTAGGCGTTTGCATGGGGCTCGTTTTCGATAGGAACTTGATTTGCCGAGGTCCAAAGTATGTTCTGAGATATTGGCGCTGTCGAGCCCTCCTGACAAGACCTTGGATGCTCGCGCTATCGCCGACCGTGTACCATCTTGTAATTGCATAGTCAGGCCAAGACTGTTGGGTGTCATCCCTCGACCAGGAGACCTTGGATGCAGTTCCGATCTGTTTTCATAGCCGTCGTTATTGGTACCGCGCTGGTAGTATCGGCGCTCCTCCTGAATCGGGCACGTCCCACGAGAGATACCGCTCAGCCGAATGCTCAATTCGTACGAGCGACCGGTAAATGTGCCGAATGCCATGCAAAAGAAACCGGAGCTATCGTCCATCAGTTCGAGCGGAGCGTGCATGCCGGCAAGGGAGTGACCTGTTTGGACTGCCATCAGGTGTTGGAAGGGCAGGAGGCGCTGGACCATCGGGGCTTTACGATCGCGAAGATGTCGACGGCCCAGAGTTGCGAACAATGCCATTCGACGCAATACGATCAGTTTGTTCGCAGCCGTCACGGAGCGCCCGCGTGGGCCGCCGTTCGGGGAAGTCAGGATTTCACGCAGGAGATGATCGACTTCGCCGAGAGGTTTCATCCCGGTGCCGTACAACGACCGGCCAATGCGCTGGCCAGGTTGGAGGGAGCGGGCGCCGCCGAGTCTGGCTGTCAGGCGTGCCACGATATTGGGCAGCCGAATGACGACGGCTCGATAGGAAATTGTACCGAGTGCCACGCGGCCCATATCTCGTCAGTTGCCTTGGCTCGTGAACCGGCCACCTGTGGCCAGTGCCATATGGGGCCGGACCACTCGCAGGTAGAGATATACAATGAGTCGAAGCACGGGGTGCTTTTCAACTCGCAGCGCGCGTCATTGAACCTGAAAGCCGATCCGAGAAATCTGACGACCGCAGACATGCCCGTACCGACTTGTGCAACCTGCCATATGAGTGGATTGGAAGGGATGAAGTTCACCCATGACGTGACCGAGCGGCTCTCGTACTGGTTGTTTGCCGCTATCTCGGAGAAGCGCCCCACTTATGCCAGAGGCCAGACCGAAATGCAAGAGGTCTGCATGAAGTGTCACGCGAAACCGCGGATCGAGGCGTTCTACGCGGCAGCGGAGGAGGTGGTCGAATCAACCAACGACAAGGTGCAGAAGAGCCTGGACATCATGAGCGAACTGCGGTCTGCTGGACTGATCAGCGGTGTGCCGTTTGACGCACCCATCAAGTTTCTAGCGTTCGACATTTGGCACTATTATGGCCGAACGACCAAGCACGGGGCGTTCATGGGTGGTCCCGACTTCGTGCAGTGGCATGGCAATTACGAGTTGCTCTTGAAGCTCAGTGAATTGGAGGAGATCGCGGCCGACTTGCGCCGGCGCGGACCTCGGCAGTGACGCTGCGCCCAATGCGGCTGAAGGACCCGGCGGTGTTCCTCGAGGCCTTCGTCACCGCGAACTTCGCATTTCTGGCCGTGGACATCTACATCGCTCACTCGATCAATTCGTTCCGCCACTGGGCTGAGTGGATCCCGTTCGGGTTCTCGATAGTCGCGACGGTGATCCTAGTGCCCGGAACCCTGCGCGCTATCGTTGGCGCGGTGGAGTGGGTCCCGACACGAATTGGCGGCATCGTGGGTTGGGCGGGTATCGGCGTGGGAGTGATTGGGATGTTGCTTCATCTGGACAGCCACTTCTTCCAGAACCAGACCATCCGTAACCTTGTTTATATGGCGCCGTTTGCTGCGCCACTCTCGTACGCAGGACTCGGCCTGCTAGTCTTGCTCAACCGAATGGAAAAGCACTCGTCACTGGCATGGGGACAATGGGTGGTGTTTCTCGCGCTGGCAGGGTTTGTTGGGAACTTCGTGCTGTCCTTACTGGATCATGCACAGAACGGTTTCTTCGAGTTCGCTGAATGGATTCCAGTAGTTGCCAGCGCCTACGCGATCGGTGCCCTGCTCGTCGCGGTGGCGAGCCCGGCGAACCCGCGCTTTCTAAAGATCTGCCTAGGCGTGCTCGCCATCCAAGTAGCGGTGGGAGTGCTTGGGTTCTTCTTTCACTTGCAGGCCAATCTCACAGGACCTGGCGGGCTGTGGGAGAATTTTCTTTACGGCGCTCCGATCTTCACGCCGTTTCTGTTTCCCAACCTGGCGCTCCTTGCCATGATCGGTCTCTCTGTCATGCTACCACAATCGCGGTACGACCTAGCCTGACGAAGGTCTTGGGGCGTGATCACTGGACGGCCTCACACCCGAATCCTTTTTTTCACACACGCACGGCTCACCGATGCGCGGCATCGCCAAATCGCATGTGTCGCAGGGAATCTCAGGCATGGAACCGTCGGTGCGTTCGCCACCGCAGTTGGGGCAGTACATCTTCCTCATAACGGCTTCTCCATCTTGGTCTTAGTTGTTTTCTTCCAGGCCTAGGAGCCGCTCATCTCTTCGATGGTGCCATGGGCCTGATCAAGCTTCTCGATCAATTGGGTGGACCCCACAAGTGCGATACTGGGTAGGACTAAATGTGCAGCCTCACCAAAGTAAACGCCAGTGCATGGAGTGGATTCCAAACCATTTGAACGGACCCCCTTTGCAAGCCTTGGGCACCGAGCCACTTCGGTGACAAGATAAGATAAGCTCGGCAAGGCCGAGTATCCAAATCCTGCCCAAGGTATCAAATCTGTGTGCCTCATCGGGATATGTGGAGGCTGTCCAACCTCGTCGTAAGGAGTTTGACCATGGAGGAGGGCCCTAGGCGTGACAATCGGTGCCAAGCTGAAGTCGCTAATATCCACATCGTCAGATTGAGAGCAGTCCGACATTTTATATTATGGGTATCTTGATCGATCCTAATTGGAGGTCCTAAGTGACGGTAAAACAAGCACGCGAGATTGCTGCGGAACCGGTGGAGGTCGGTATAGGGATCACCCGCCAGGTACTCGTAGGTGCGGACGAGGCTCCCAATTTTTCTATGCGCAAGTTCACAATCGAACCTGGTGGGAGTATGCCACCACACACCAACACCGTGGAGCACGAGCAATATGTGCTCCGTGGCAAGGCACAGATCGGCATCGGTGACGATATCATCGAAGTCAAGAAAGACGATGTAGTATACATTCCCGCGGGTGTCGCGCACTGGTACAACCCGACAGGGGAGGAGCCGTTCGAGTTTATTTGCATCGTACCTAACAAGCCGGACACGATTGGACTCGTGGAACTCGATTAGCATCGGGTTTTTCAGAACTGATTGAACATGTCCATTCGATCGCGCTTTCCGATTTTCGAAAACAAGGCCTATCTCAACAGTTGTTCTTACGGAGCGCTGTCTATAGACGTACGTGATGCCTACCGGCAGTATCTGGACGATTGGAACGAGGCCGGCTCCGATTGGGATCGATGGGTCGAACTCTACGAATCGGCCCGAGTAGCGTTCGCGAGTCTCATCAATGCTCGGCCGGATGAGGTGGCCGTAACCTTCTGTGCCTCCGGCGGAGTCAATGCCTTAGCAAGTGCGCTCGAGTTTTCAGGTGAGCGCAATAAGATCGTCATAAGTGATTTGGAGTTTCCCACCGTAGCCCAGATCTGGCATGCGCAACAGTGCAGAGGTGCAGAGATTTGCCACGTGCCCGAATGTGATGGACGCATCCCATTCGAAGACTACGCGCAGATAATAGATGACAGGACTGTGCTCGTATCCATAGCGTCGGTGTGTTACCGCAACGGGTCGAAGCAGGATGTGCGTCCGATTGTCGATCTTGCGCACGATCACGGCGCACTCGTGATGCTGGATGCCTATCAGGCGCTCGGTACGTTTCCGATTGATGTGAAGGGGCTGGATGTCGATTTCCTGGTGGGAGGCACTCTCAAGTATCTGCTGAGTTCTGCCGGCACGGCGATGCTGTATGTGCGGCAGAACCTCATCGAACAGCTGACGCCGACTCATTCCGGCTGGTTTGCACAGCGCGATATCTTTGCCATGGATATTCACCAGAACGATCCGTCGCCCACCGCCCGAAGGTTCGAGTCGGGCACGCCACCGGTGGCCAACGTGTACGCGGCACTGGCCGGCGTAGGCTTGATCCAGTCAACGGGAGTGGAGAAGATCGAGGCCGATATTTCCCGACTTACGAGGGCGATAAAAGAGGGTGTCCAGACCCAAGGACTGGTGCTCGCCACCCCTGCCGAAGACGATGCTCACGGTGCCATGATTGCGATCAAGGCGAGCGACCAACAGGCGATCGTAGGGGCGCTGGCAGAAGATAACATTGTGACTTCCTACCGCGACGGTAACTTAAGGATATCACCACACTTCTATAACGACTTGGAGGACATCGAGCGGTTGCTCGATAGCCTAACGCGCCACCGGCGGTACCTGCGGTGATCACCATGGCTTCAAGTGGACTCGAGAGCGGAGCGAATCAATGATGTCGAACAACGACACCCTCGCTACACTAATTGTAGACCTCGCGAGTGGGCGACTCAGAGTGGTCGATCTAACACAACCTCTTTCTCCCGACACACCGGTCATACAGTTGCCACCGGAGTTTGCGGCGTCGCCGCCGTTTACAATCAACGAATTGTCGCACTATGACGATCGCGGTCCGGGTTGGTATTGGAGCGCGTTCGCCTGCGGTGAACACACTGGCACGCATTTCGATGCGCCGGTCCATTGGGTGACTGGAAAGGACCATGACAACAACCGGACCGACAATATCTTGTCGCAGCGTTTCATCGGACCCGCATGCGTCATCGACGTAATCGATGAGGTCGCTGCCGATCCTGATCTTCTTCTCACTCCCGAGCGCTTGGAATCCTGGGAGAAGGAGCATGGCCGGATCCCGGCAGGGGCATGGGTGCTGCTCTGCACAAACTGGTCGAAGCGTACTGGTGCAGATGAGTTTCTGAACGCGGGCGAGGACGGTCCGCATTCGCCGGGGCCCGACACGGCCGCGGTTCGGTTCTTGATCGAGGAGCGGGACGTGCTGGGATTTGGCAACGAGTGCGTCGGCACAGACGCGGGGCAGGCGTTTGGCTTTGAGCCGGCATTCCCGTGCCACACGCTGATGCACGGTGCGAACAAGTTTGGCCTCGCGAGTCTCGCGAATTTAGATCAACTGCCGCCGACGGGTGCCGTGGTCATTGCAGCACCACTCAAGATCGTCAACGGTTCCGGCAGCCCGCTGCGTGTGTTGGCGTTGGCTCCGGCGGGTTGAACGAAAAGCAATGAGGGTCGGGCTCATCGTCTTATAACCGAGGATTGTCATGGCCGAGCGATCATTCGCTAAGGAAGTGCAGTCTCTGAAACTTGGTGAGGGGGACGTTTTTCGTGGTGAGGGGATTCTCGCCGTAACGAAAGCACTGCTCCAGTCCGGGGTCGCCTACGTAGGCGGCTATCAAGGTGCGCCAATCTCGCACCTGATCGATGTGTTCGGTGATGCCCAAGAAATTCTCGATGAACTCGGTGTTCACTTCGAAGTTTCTGCCAGTGAAGCCAGTGCAGCCGCAATGCTGGCGGCGTCGATCAACTATCCTCTGCGCGGTGCCGTGACATGGAAATCGACCGTCGGCACGAATGTCGCCTCGGACGCGCTCAGTAACCTTGCCTCTGCCGGCGTTCAGGGTGGTGCATTGATCATATTGGGCGAGGACTACGGTGAAGGGGCCAGTATCATGCAAGAACGCACACATGCGTTCGCCATGAAATCACAAATGTGGCTGCTGGATCCGCGACCCAACCTCCCAAGCCTGACCCGCGCGGTGGAGGTGGGCTTCGCGCTGTCGGAGTGCAGCAATACGCCGGTAATGCTCGAAATGCGGGTTCGGGCGTGTCACGTGTCCGGCCACTTCGTTGCCAAGGACAATAAGAGCCCTCCACTCACCGTTCAGGAGGCACTCGAGCAACCCAGCCGCGCGGCAGATAAGATCATCCTGCCGCCGTTCACGTTCATGCAGGAGAAGGACAAGGTCGAGCGGCGCTGGCCGGCCGCCGTCGACTTCATAGAGGAACATACCCTGAATGAATTCTTCGACGGTGATGTGAAGGATATCGGCATCATTCTGCAAGGCGGAATGTACAACTTCGTCGTGCGGGCGTTGGAGCTTCTGGGACTCTCTGACAGTTTCGGCGTCGGTCGCGTGCCACTCTATGTGCTCAACGTTACCTACCCGCTAGTTGAGCGGGAGATAACGCGGTTCTGTGCCGACAAGCGGGCAGTGCTCATGGTTGAGGAGGGCCAACCAGATTTCATCGAGCAAGCGCTCAACCAGTATCTCAACAGGGTAGATCTGAGAACGAAAATCGTTGGCAAAGGCGTGCTGCCGATGGCGGGTGAATACACCGGCGCAGTCGTTCTCGATGGTATCCGTAATTTTGTAGAGAGCTGGACGCCTGGGTTGATCGAGGAGCGTGCCAGGCGGAAGGTGACCGTTTCCGCCCCCGATACTGAGCTGCAGAAGACGATTCCGCCGAGGCCGCCCGGACTCTGCACCGGGTGCCCCGAGCGACCGCTGTTTACTGCGGTGAAATTGCTGGAGAGGGAACTCGGCCCCGTTCACATCAGTGCCGATATCGGCTGCCACTCGTTCGCGACGCTGCCCCCGTTTAACCTCGGCAATTCGATCATGGGCTATGGCCTGGGCCCGGCGGCGGCTTCGGCCTTTGGGTCATCGACGGAGCACCGCTCCCTCACGGTGATGGGTGACGGTGGCTTCTGGCACAATGGGCTCAGCAGTGGCGTTACCAACGCCGTTTTCAATCAGGACGACGGGGTGATCGTCATTGTGGACAACAATTATTCGGCAGCGACCGGTGGGCAATACATTCCGTCCTCACGGGCCAACATTGCAACGCGCTCGGCGCGGCGGTCGATCCAGAAAGCGGTGCGTGGCGTGGGGGTCGATTGGGTTCGGACTGTGCGGACCTACAACATCGCAAAGATGCTCAATACTTTGCGCGAGGCCATGACGACCCGTTCGCGAGGACCCAAGATCATCGTCGCAGAGGGCGAGTGCCAGTTGAACCGCCAACGCCGCGTGAAACCGCTGACCGCCAAGATGATCGACGATGGGAAACGGGTGGTTAAGGAACGCTTTGGTGTCGATGGCGACACGTGTACTGGTGATCACTCTTGCGTCAGGCTATCCGGCTGTCCGTCCCTAACGATCAAACCGAATCCGGATCCGTTACGAGAAGATCCGGTGGTCTATGTAGATAATAGTTGCGTTGGTTGTGGGGTGTGCGGTTCGGTGGCTCATGCCGCCGTTCTTTGTCCCTCGTTCTACCGGGCCGACATCATATTCAATCCCAACATGTGGGACCGATTCGTGGGGTCACTGCGTAAGGGCATCATCGGCTTTCTGCAACGCAGGTCCGACCGTAGACGTGGCGTTCGCGCGTTCTCGTAAATTCGCCGATGTCCAATAAGGAACCTCGTGCGATATCCATCGTCATTGCGGCTATGGGCGGTCAGGGTGGTGGAGTGTTGTCCAGTTGGATCGTCGACGTCGCCGAGCATAATGGATATCTGGCACAAGCTACATCTGTGCCGGGAGTGGCCCAGAGGACCGGTGCGACGATCTACTACATCGAACTATTCCCAGAGCAGGCTGCACGAGAAGCAGGCCGCGATCCGGTCCTTGCCTTGATGCCGATTCCCGGTCAAGTCGACGTAGTTATAGCAGCGGAACTCATGGAAGCCGGCCGCGCTGTGCTGCGTGGCCTAGTGAGTCCAGAACGTACGACGGTGGTAGCCTCGTCACATCGTGAGTATTCGGTTGCCGAGAAAATGGTGATGGGCGATGGGATAGCCGATGGAACAGAGGTGCTAAAGGCGCTCGAGACGAATGCGAAGCATTGCATCACCTTCGACATGGCAAGTCTCGCTGACGCGACGGAGAGCGTGATCAGTTCGGTCTTGTTTGGCGCGCTGGCCGGTGCCGCACCTCTCCCATTCGAGCGCGAGCACTACGAGAGCGCGATCATACGCAGCGGTATCGCCGTTGAGAAAAACCTCGCCGGTTTCAGCGCTGGGTTCGATGGGGCGACAAGTGGAGGTTCGCATGCCCTTGCTGAGGGAGGGGAGCGCCCCGCGACCGCGACGAAGCTTGCGTCCCGAGCCAAGGTGCTGCTCGATCGAATTGACGAAAAATTTCCCAAGGCTACGATTGACCTCGTCGTCGAGGGAGTGCGACGACTCGCGGATTATCAAGACATCGAGTATGCGAGCGCGTACCTCGATTGCGTCGAGCAAGTGCTGGAGGTTGATAACGGAGGCGACGACGCTACATACCGTCTTACTGCAGAGACAGCTCGCCATCTCGCGTTATGGATGTCGTATGAGGATGCGATCCGAGTGGCCGATCTAAAGACCCGATCCGCGCGATTTCGCCGGGTTCGGGAGGAGGTTGGTGCTGCGCCCGATCAATTGGTCCATGTGGTTGAGTTTTTGCACCCGCGAGTAGAGGAAATCAGTGACATACTGCCAGCTCCAATCGGCAGCTTAGTCATGCGGAACAGGGGAGTGCGAAATTTACTTGGCAAGATATTCGGACATGGTCGTCAGGTACCTACAACCAAGCTGAGGGGTTTTCTACTGCTCTACTTTCTCGCGGGTCTGAGACGCTGGCGACGCCAATCCTACCGTTACCGACGAGAGATGGCACTCATCGACCGGTGGCTTACGAGAATCTTGGATGCGGCGCGATCCAACTACGATCTGGCAGTCGAGATTGCCAGGTGCCAGCGACTGATAAAAGGGTATGGCGATACGCATGCCAACGGTATGAAGAACTTTGCAGCAATCATGACCGCGCTCGACGGGCTGGGGGGCGACAGTGACGCCGCGGCCGCCGTGCGGCAACTCACCGAAGCGGCTCTATCTGATGAGGATGGTGGGGCGCTAGAGGCTGCGCTGGAGAAGGTTGGTTAGGAACATGGAAGGCCTACACGCTTCGCGTCCGCCACAGGTGGTACAGCACCGGTATCACTACCAGAGTGAGACCGGTGGAGGTTACCATACCCCCGATCATCGGTGCCGCGATTCGCTGCATCACCGAGGCTCCGGTGCCGTGGCTCCAAAGAATCGGCATCAATCCGGCGGTAATGGCGGTCACGGTCATGAGAATGGGGCGTACCCGGAGCACTGCTCCGCGCTCGACCGTTGCAACGAGCGCCTCCTCGTTACCGCTGCGGATGCGCTCAACCCACGCCCGGTCGAGATAGACCAACATCACGACGCCGATCTCGGCGGATACTCCCGCCAGGGCGATGAAGCCCACCGCGACCGCCACCGAGAAGTTGAAACCCGACGCCCACATCAGCCACACGCCACCCACGAGTGCAAAGGGAAGCGATAGCATCACGATGCCAACCTCGGCCAAATTCATAAAGTTGAGGTAGAGCAGGAGTGCTATGATTGCGAGCGTCAGGGGCACGACCACCTTTAGCCGTGCTTTTACCCGCTCCATCGCCTCGTACTGCCCGCTCCACTGCAGTCGGTAGCCTGGTGGCAGCGTGATCTCTTGCTCTACCATTTGCCGAGCGTCTCGGACATAACCGCCCACGTCACGGCCCCGTACGTCGATGAACACGATTCCCACTAGTTGTGCGTTTTCACTCTTGATCAGAGGGGCGCCGGCGGTAAAGCCGATGCTAGCAAGCTGCGAAAGGGGAACTTGCGAGCCCTGCGGTGTCGCGACTAAAACGTTGCGCAGTCGTGTCGGGCTGTCCCGCAGGCTTCTGGCGTAACGCACCTGCACGGGATAGCGCTCGCGACCTTCTACAGTGGTTGTGATGTTCATGCCGCCTACGGCTGTTGAAATTACGCGCAGCACGTCTCCAACGTTCAGTCCATAGCGAGCTATGGTCTCACGGTTCGGTTGGATGTCCAGATACCGTCCGCCGAACGAGCGCTCGGCATAGATGCTGGCGGTGCCGGACAACGGCGCCAGCAGCCGTTCGATCTCGCCTCCGATCTTCTCGATACTTTGGAGATCAGGTCCAAAAATTTTTACTCCCAGTGTCGTTCGTATGCCGGTGGAAAGCATTTCCGTGCGATTCTTGATCGGCATAGTCCAACTGTTGATGAGGCCGGTGAAGCGAAGCTGCCGGTCCATTTTGGCGATGAGCTGGTCCTGGGACAGCTGTTCGGGCCACTCCGATGGGTCCTTCAGGTTCACGATCGTTTCAACCATCGATAGCGGTGCAGGGTCCGTGGCCGTTCTCGCGCGGCCGGCCTTGCCCCACACAGACTCAACCTCCGGAAAGGTCAAGAGAATACTGTCTTGCTTCTGCAGCAGGCGCCGTTGTTGGGTGATGGACAGGCCGGGGATTGAATTGGGCATGTACATCAACGAGCCTTCCTCGAGCGGCGGCATGAACTCGCTTCCAATTCTGGAAAGTGGCCAGGCGGTCGCCGCGATCAACGCGGCTGCGCCTCCAAGCACTATGATCCGGTGCGCGAGTGCCCAGCGCAGCACCGGCCGGTACAAACGGATAGCCCATCGATTTATGGGATTTTGTGTTTCGGGACGGATGTTTCCCCTGATGAACAGGCCCATTAACACCGGTACGACCGTCACGGAAAGCATGGCGGCCGCGGCCATTGCGAACGTTTTGGTGAGCGCCAGCGGTCGGAATAGCCGCCCTTCCTGTGCTTGCAGCGAGAACACCGGAATGAACGAAAGCGTGATGATCAACAGCGACACAAAGAGTGCGGGGCCGACTTCGCGTGCTGCGATCGCTGCGAGTTCCCAGCGAGACCGTTCGGGTTCGTGCTCGATGTGCTTATGCATGTTCTCGATCATCACGATCGCGGCGTCGATCATCGCGCCTACGGCGATGGCGATTCCGCCCAGCGACATTATGTTTGCGTTGACACCCATCCAGCGCGTGGCAGCCATCGCCATCGCGATGCCGAGTGGGAGAGTGGCGATCGCGACAAACGCGCTTCTGGCATGGAGGAGGAACACGATACAGACCAACCCTACAATGATCGATTCCTCGAGCAGGGTGCGCCAGAGGGTGCTGGTGGCGCGGTGGATCAGCTGCGACCGATCGTAGGTCGGGATGATCTCGACACCGGGAGGTAAACCTTCCCGCAGCTCGGCCAGTCTTGCTTTGACCCCTTCGATCACCTTGAGTGCGTTCTCGCCGTAGCGCATGATGATCACACCGCCGACCACCTCACCGCGGCCGTTCCGCTCGGCAAGTCCGAGGCGGATGTCCGGGCCGATCGTTACGTCGGCCACGTCGGCAACCCGAACGGGCACGCCTCCGGCCCCGGAGCCCACGGCCAGGCCGGCGATATCCTGCACGCCGCGCAGGTAGCCTAACCCGCGTACCATGTAGTCGCCTCCGGCGATCTCGACGGTGCGGCCGCCCACATCGAGATTCGAAGTGCGCACCGCGTGAATCACTTGATCGGCGGTTACGCCGAATCCCAGGAGACGCGCCGGATCGAGGATGATCTGGTACTGCTTCACGTAGCCACCGACACTGGCCACTTCGGATACACCGGGGACCCGCTGCAGCTCGTAGCGCAGGTACCAATCCTGGATCGAGCGCAGTCGATCCAGAGTGTAGCCCTCGCCCTCTACGGAATATTGAAAGACCCACCCCACGCCCGTGGCATCCGGCCCGAGCTGCGGGCGTACACTTTCCGGAAGTTCGGCCCCGGCGGAGTTCAAGTACTCCAACACTCGGCTGCGGGCCCAATAGAGATCCGTCCGTTCCTCGAACAGCACGTAAACGAAAGAGAGTCCGAACATAGACTGCCCGCGTACGACTGTCGCTCCCGGTACAGCGAGGAGAGCTGTGACGAGCGGGTAGGTGATCTGATCCTCGACGACCTGTGGAGCCTGCCCCGGGTACTCGGTGAACACGATCACCTGAACGTCGGAGAGATCCGGGATCGCGTCGATCGGCATAGTGCGAACGACGGCGACACCGCCTACCATGATGCCGACTGCCGCGATCGCAGTGAGCCCACGCCAGCGGATGCAAAGCTGAATGAGTTTCGCAATCATTGCTGTCGCCCTTCCTTCTGCATGTCCTTCATGTCTTCGCCGCCCATATCCATTCCGCCCATGTCGAGTCCCATTCCCATGTTGAGCATGATCCCCTGCATGGCGGCGGCGAGACTCGACTCCGAATCGAAGAGAAAGGTGGCGGAAGCCACTACGGTGTCGCCCGCTGCTATGCCGCTCGTCACGACGATCTCGGAATCGCCGCGCACGGAGACTGCCACCTCCGTCGGCATCACTCCGCCGCCATGCAGCACGAAGGCAAGGTCACGGTCGCCGGTGGGGAGAATCGCGGTCAACGGCACAGCTACTCCTCGGGCGGTCTCGCTCATCACTTCGACCGTTCCGTACATCATCGGTTTGATCTCGAGGCGCTCGTTGGGCATTTCGACACGAACTCGGAGTGTCCGTGTACCCATGTCCAGAGTCGGATGCACGAAGGTGACGCGTCCGATAAAGGTGCGGCCGGGGAGCGCGTCAAAGGTGATCCTCGCGCGTTGTCCCTTGCGGACGAATGGGATGTCTTGCTCGAAGATTGCCGGCTCGATCCACACCGTCGAGAGATCAGCGATCTTGAAGAGCCGATCACCGGTTCGGATCATCTGTCCTTCGATGACTTTTTTCTCGAGGACGTGGCCGCGATACGGCGAGCGAATCGTGATGCGGCGGCGCACTGTCCCGCTGCGCTCGATGTCGGCGATTGTCTCTTCCTCGACGTTCCACAGGGCCAAACGGCGGCGCGCGGCACTCACCAACGAGTCTCCACCGGCAGTCGTCATGAGACGTTTGGCGAGGAGTAGTTCTTCCTGCGCTGTCACGAGATCCGGAGCGTACAATTCGAAGAGTGGCTCGCCCTTTTCGACGTGGATTCCCGTCTCGCTGACGTAGAGCTTTTCAACCCAGCCACTGATGCGGGTATTGATGATGCCGAGCGCCCGCTCGTTGGGAACCACCATGGCCACCGCGCGGACCGTTCGTGCCACCGGCGCTTCTCGTGCCACCGCGAACGTCACGCCGGCCAGGGCGGCCTGGCGCGTGGTGAGCCGAATCGGACCACCTCCATTCATCTCCATCCCCGCCGAATCACGCGTTTGGGGCGCAGGTGCTGCCTTATCGGCCATATCTTGCATCGGGGCTCCCGTGGCCTCCGCCCCTTTCTTGCTCCTCCCGGGGCTCCCGCCGCCACTGCATCCGGCTGCAAAGAACGCAAGGATCATCAGGTTTCGTACTCTCATCTGTACCACTCCTCTCCCACGAGCGCGGCTAACTGCGCCAGGCTGGCGCCGTAATCGGCAATGAGTCGCGCCAGCCGTAGCCGGGCGCGGAACACGTTGTCTTGGGTCTCCAGGACGGTAGTGAACTCGACTGCTCCCACTGTGTAGCGCTGGAGGGCGGAGGTACTCGCCGCGTCCGCCAGGGGGATGATCTCTCTCGACGTTTGGCGCTCCCGGGCCTTGAGCGCCTCGATCGTGGCAACCTTGTCGCGCAAATCACCGATAAGACGGGCCCGGAGGTCGTCGTATTCCTGTCTCGCAGCGTCGAGGTCGAATCGAGCGGCTCGGGCCGCCGGCGATTGCTTCCGCCCCGCCCACAGCGGAACGGAAATGCCGACTAACGCTGTGACGAACGGTTGCCTGCCACCGAAGCGGATGCCCTGTTGCAGTGACACGGTAAAATCCGGTCGAGAAGCGATGTTGAACACGTGTGCGTTTCTTTGAGCGCGCTGGACGCGCGCGGCCGCCACGCGGAGAGCGGGACTGGTGTCAGCTAGCTGCTGCATGAGTGCGTCCGCGTCCAACGAATCGTCCTGGACATCGACGGTAGAGCGTCCGTCCGGTGTCAGGAGAGATAAAGCCGTCATCGTACTGTCGGGTCGGCCGCGTAGCGCGTCAACGCCCGCGTGGGCACGCGTGACAGCGGCCTCGAGGGCGCTCCCCTCCTCCACCAACTCGGCTCGGCGGAGTCGCGCCCGGAGCAGATCCGTCTGGGGAACGGCTCCGGTCTCGTAACGCGCCCGCGCCGTCACTATGGCTTGATTGGCCAGAGTGACACGCGCACGCCAGACATCCACGGAGGTCTCAGCGTACGCCAGTTCGTAATAAACCTGTACGGCCGCAGCCACCAGACGGGCCTCGACGGATTCGAAAGACTCGCCGATGACCGCGCTGTCGGCGCGGGCCAGGCCGGTAGCCGCCGCCTGTTTTCCGGGGAAGGGAAACCGTTGCTGGATTTTGACCGGCAAGCGAGTCATCCGCTCGGCGGTAAAATCGAACGACGGGGCGGGGACGGCGATAACTCCTAGACCCAGCGTGGGGTCGGGCAAGGCTCCGGCCGGTGCGATTCGCTCGGTCGCGGCCGCTACTCTCGATCGGGCGGCTGCGTAATGAGCGTTTCCGGCGAGAACCCGGTTGATGTATGCCCGCACCCCAGCGGTCTGAAGTATGGGATCTTGTCCGTGGAGCGGAGTTGGCGAGCACAGCATGATGACCCACGCCAGCACGCCCCATGTTCCGTTGCGCATTTCATACCTTTCTCTCGCGCGGCCGAGACCGCGCGACATGGTGTTCTGCACGACGCACCGGCGTCGCGCGTGGATACACTACTCCTGAGAAAGGCTAGGCTTCGGGGGGTGGGGTAAGAGGCGCTGGGTCGTTAGCAGGATGTGACGACGGCCATACGGGAACCTCTATCCGATGGGTAGCGACACCCGGCGACTCGCCCATTCCGTACACGGTCGGGGCCGCGTTAGGCATGCCACACTCGGTCAATGTGCAACACGAGGCCGATGATCCGGGGGTTTCCCACGCCGACTCACCGGTGTGGGCGGTCATGCTCACGTCAGAACCCATCCGCCCGCGCATGGTACAAACGGCGGGCGCCGTGTACTGAAGGGTCAGCACTGCTGTAATGGACAGTGCCAAGAGTTTGGATCGTCGCGAGGCTGTCATCGTGTTAATGGGTAGCATGGCTCCATATGCTAGACAACCCCAACACCAACCGTTGTGTTCCGACAAGGCGGGTGGCTGTGTCAGGCCGACTCGATCACGGCACATCGGCACCCAGCCTTCGGCTTCGGCGCGCGGTCAAGCCGTTCCAGCGTCTCCCGAAGCGTCGACCGCAGCGCCCGAAGTTCCTTGAGCCGTCGCTCTACCTCCGTGAGGCGTGCAGAGACGGTTGCGCGCACATGCTCGCACGGTGCCCGGCCCCCTGAGGAGATCTCCAGGACCTCGCGCACGTCGCTGAGCTTGAGCCCTAGCGCCTGCGCCTTCTTGATGAATCGCAGGTCATCCACGACTTCTGCCCTGTAGTCCCGGTAACCGCTGGGGGTGCGGTCTGCGCGAGGCAGCAGGCCTTCACGCTCGTAATACCTAATAGTGTCGGGGGTCACTCCCGCCGACTTCCCTAGCTCTCCAATACGCATTCGTGTCCTCCAGTGCGGCGTGACGCATGTCGGAACCTTGGAGTGTACACAAAGGTTGTTTCCACAGCAAGGGCGGGTCTGGGGCTCAATCTAAAGGTCCAAGCAGGGTCTTGACTTTGGAGTAGACTCCAATGTTTACATTGGCTAGCAGTCGGAACGGGCGGGAGAGGCGAATGACCAACAAACTGCAAATCAACGTCGGCGGAATGCATTGTTCTTTTTGCCAGGAGAGCATCCGCCGCGCCTACGCGAACACCGAGGGCGTCGAGACGGTGGCAGTCAGCGTGGCGCATGAGGAAGCGCTGATCGAGTACGACGCCGAGCGCATCGATGAAGCACGCGTGAAAGACGTGTTGCGCGACCTGGGCTACACCGTCCGAGATCCGAACCGTGTGCTGGCCTACGAAGAGCAGCGGGAGGAGTTGCGGCGCGAGACGCGTAAGCTCCTTGTTAACACGGCGCTCGCCACGGTTTCGATTGTTCTCATGGCGCTGATGTGGGTCGGCATCCATATCCCGGGAAGTAGAACCATTCAGGCCGTTATCGCGACGGTTGCCGTCTTCGGGGTGGGCTCGCACGTCCTCCGCATGGCGTGGGGAAGCCTGCGACGGCGGATCTTCAACCAGCACGTCCTGCTGTCCTTTGGGGCGTCGGGTGCCTACGTCGCGGGGTTGCTGGGGTTTGTGGCTCCCGACTTTCCCGCTGACTTCTTCGCGGCCGCGACCTTTCTCATGACGTACCACCTCCTGAGTGGCTACGTCTCTACAACCGTCCGCGCTCGGAGCCAGGAGGCGGTGCGCAAGCTGCTGGAACTCCAGCCGGACACGGCACGCGTGGTAAGGGACGGCAGCGAGATCGAGGTCGCTATTGAAGAGGTAAGAGTGGGCGATCGTGTTCGGGTACGACCGGGCGAGCGCATTCCGGTGGATGGGAAGGTGGTAGAGGGCGCCTCGGCCGTGGACGAGTCCATTGTGACGGGCGAGCCACTTCCTGTCGAGAAGGCGCTGGGTGCTGAGGTGATCGGCGGTTCGGTGAATAAGGCGGGCTCACTCCTAATCGAAGTCACCCGCGTGGGTGATGACACTTTCCTTCAGCGCGTGGCCAAGCATGTGCAGGAAGCGCGCGCGATGAAGCCGGGCATCATTCAGCTCGTCGACGCGATTCTCACGTACTTCGTGCCCAGTGTGCTGGCGGTGTCTGCCATGGCCTTTCTCATCTGGACCGCCGGTGCCTGGATCGTCGTTGGGTCCCCGGACTTGACGCGTGCGATCTTCGCAGCCCTCAGTGTGCTCGTCATGGGATACCCGTGCGCCCTCGGGATGGCGACGCCACTCGCGCTCATTCGCGGCGGGGGCTTGGCTGCCGAGCAGGGTGTGCTCATCCGGAGTGCTGAGGCGTTCCAGATCATGAAGGACATTCGCGCGGTCGTACTGGATAAGACGGGGACTATCACGGAGGGTGATCCGACGGTCGTGGAGGTGGTGGCCTTTGGCAACGCCTCGCAAAGCGACGTTCTTGGCGCGGCGGCCTCTGCCGAACTGCTTTCCGAACACTTCTTGGGCCAAGCGATTGTGGCTCATGCTGAGCAGCGGGGACTGGACGTTGAAGCGGCCGACTGGTTCGAGTCGGTGACCGGCCGGGGTGTCGTGGCGCAAGCTGCCGGCGAACACATCGTAGTGGGTCGTCGGAAGCTGCTCGAAGAACACGATGTCTATTTTGAGACCGATGCCCGCGCAATGTTCGACGAGCTGGAGGGCCGTGGGCAGACCGTCGTGGGCGTTGCCCGCAGCGCTCAACTCATCGGACTCATTGCCATCGCCGACGCGGTCAAGGACGGTGCCCGAGAGGCCATCGCGAGCCTGAAGCAGGCTGGTATTGAGCCGACGATGCTGACCGGCGACAACCGGCAGACAGCCGGCATCGTGGCCAGCGAGGTCGGGATCGAGAACGTGATCGCCGAAGTGTTTCCCGAGGAGAAGGCGGCCAAGATCCGGGAACTCCAGGCGACGGGCGTGCGCGTGGCCATGGTGGGGGACGGGATCAACGATGCCCCGGCGCTCACCCAGGCCGACGTCGGCATCGCGATCGGCGCCGGGACAGACATCGCCATCGAGTCGGCCGATGTAGTGCTCATCCACAGCAGACTGGAAGGGGTGAGCGATGCTATCGCCATCGGCCGCACCTCGTACCGGAAGACCGTGCAAAACCTGACCCTGGCGTTCGGCTTCAATGGCATAGGCATCCCGCTGGCCACGACAGGAGTGGTCCATCCCGTCTGGGCGATGGTGGCGATGGTCGCGAGCGTCAGCGCCGTGCTGGCGAATTCGTTCTGGGGAAGGCTACTGGGTCGAGCCGAACACGTGAAAAAAGCTCCGGCTTGCCCTCAGGAGGAACGTGAAGCAGCACTGACAAAACTGTTGCTCCAAGTGCCGGACATGCACTGCGAAGGATGTGCCCGCACGATACGGGATCGCCTCGGCGGGCTCGAGGAAGTGACCGACGTGGCGGCTGATCCTCGGACCAAGGAGGTAACAGTGGACTGGGAGGGGGATGCGGAGCCTGGCGAGCGCCTCGCCGAAGTGTTGGCGAGTGCGGGTTTCCGCGTGCAACGCACAGATCACACGGACGGAAGTGTGGAGTGTGCGGTCTGATGAAAGGAACTCAACGCAACATCGTTACCGGATCTTGCTTGGCTATAGTCCTGAATGCTGTGACGGTCTTGGCGCCACCTGAGGCGGCAGCACAAGCGCTCCCCTTCCACACCGAAACCGCCATCACGACGGGATTCGAGGAGGAAGCACTGCGCACCTTCTCCGCATTCCTAGGACGGGAAGATCTGCGACGGGACGGGACGGGAATTCCCGATCCGATGCAACGTGACATAGACGTGTTCGTGCAGCCGTTCGGGGTTCTGCCGTATGCGATCACCTCGATGTGGACCACTCGCGTCATCGTCCCGTTCGTGCGCAAATCCATGGACTTTACGGCGCCGGACGGAACGCGCCGGAACTATACGAGCAGTGGAGTGGGCGACGTACTCGTGGACACCAAGTGGGTTTTCTTGAGCAAGAATCGTCTCAAGGGGACCACGCGTTTGGGGATTGAAGGCGGGGTCAAGATCCCGGTGGGTGGGACCGGGGCCGACTTGCCGGACGGGACCAACGCTCCCCGCCCGCTGCAGGTAGGGTCCGGATCGTGGGATTTCCCGTTTAAGGTGTTGTTCACGATGACGCGCGACCGCATGGGGCTTCTTGCCAACGCGGGCTACCGCGTCAATACGAGGGACGACGGCTTCAAGGCGGGCAACGTCTACAGCTATGACGTCGCCGTAGGCTTCCGGGTTGCACCGTGGGTTTACAAGACTCTCCGGGATAAGTCCCTGATGGTATACCTGGAACTGAACGGTCAAGTGCTCCGAAGAGATGAGATCAGCGGCGCGACGAATCCCAACTCCGGCGGTCACTTGGTGTTCCTTAGCCCGGATCTCCAGTGGATCCCGACCCCGTGGTTGTTGTTCGAGGGATCGGTACAATTTCCGGTTGTGCAGGACCTTAATGGGACCCAGCTGGAATACAGTACTCGGGTCCAGCTCGGCACCCGCATTCGCTTTTCCTTTTTTAGATAACAGGGTAGATCACTATGCCTCCATTCATTGAAAGCACGATCCTGTGGGCGAGGGTCACAGGCGGTCACTTCATCTTGATGCTCTGGTGGGTCTGGGCGCTTGCGGTTGCGCTCACGGCCCTGAGCGAATCGTTCTTCTTCGATATTTGGCGCCGCCGCGTGCTCGAGGCCCGCGACGAGGGGTGGCGGACGGTGGGGCTGGCCGCGCTCCTTGGGGTGCTGAGCCCTCCGAGCCGCAGCCGGATATTCCGGCAGGCCAAGGAATTATTGGCGCACGGGGTCAGCCCGATCGGAGTGATGGCGTACCTCGTCTCGGCGCAAGCGCTGTTTCTTTGGTTCGTGTTTTTCATTGTGGAGCTGAACGGACCGCAACCGGTAGTGGGTCAATTCGTTGCTGTGGCTGTCGCTCTCGTGGTGCTGATGTACGGGCTCAAGCGAACGCCAGAAAGTTTGTGGGAGTCGGCGCGGCAGGACGCCGCGCGCGAGATCGAGTTAGCTCCCCAAGCCTCACCGATCGCCAGGCGGGGGCCGGTCTTGGCGCGGATCGGGATGTCACTGGCCGGCCAGATCTATTCGCTGTGGTGGCCGTTGCTCTTCGGATTGTTAGGCGTTGGGTTTTTCCTCGCTCTCGGTCAATCACCCGGATACTTGTCACTGCAGGGTACGAAGGGTCCGCTCGTGCAGGTCGGAAACGGCGTAGTCGGCTTGCTACTGGCCTACGTCACAGGCGCGCCTCTCGTGGGCAATGCGTTATTCGCCGCCGGACTGTGGAAGGCGCAGTTCGTGACGTATGCCGGCCTCTCGGCGTTCTATTTGGGAACGCTAGTCATGCCGTTCACCTTGCATCGTTATTTCGGCCTACTCGGAGTCGAGTTGGGCAAGAAGGTGTTGGTATGGTTGGTGGTAGCGATCCTCGTGGGTGCGCTGGCGTCTGTGGCGTGGTGGTGGGGACTGCACTGGACTTTGGGTGTGACGGGCCTGCAAGACTGGTTTGAGGGGTTTACCCACTCGACCATGCGGCCCAACGACGTACCGTGGTTTCACCATTGGTTCCAGTCCATGCCGCCGATGTAGGGTCATGTGACTCGCCGGCGACCACGATTCAAGAAGTTTCTGTTTGGGGAGAAGTACAACGTAGAGGAAAGGAGTCTAGGAAAATGAACGTCCTAAGAACAACGCTAGCGGCGGCGGCAGCTTTGGTCATTGCCGCGCCCGCGACGTGGGCTCAGGAGGAGGCGGCTGCGGCCCCCGAGAACAAGTCACGACAGATCGAGGTCACGGTCCTGGGAATGAGTTGTCCGTTCTGTGCCTACGGACTCGAGAAGAAGCTCAAGAAACTGGATGGCGTAGAGGATCTCGAGATCGTGTTGCAGACCGGGCTTGCAACGATCACGCTCAAGGATGACGCGGACATTTCCAACGATCTGCTCAAGAAGGCTGTGAAAGACGCCGGGTTCGAGGTTGCAAAGGTCACACGGAACTTCGAGTCGGAGTTCGCTGATTTCGATCGAAAACCGTAGGGCTCGGTTCGCCGGCGAGGAAATTTATGATGTCCGCATTGAGGAAATTTACGATGTACGCGTTGTTGAAAGTTGCCGCGCTGGGGGCCATCGCGAGTGCTGTAGCGTCCAGCGCAGCGGTTGGGCAGGTGCCGCCCCGCCGTCCGGTGATGCCGATGCCTGCGGGTCCCGTGGCGCGCCACAATCCCATCTTTGGCCTTGGGCCGCAGACCATTTGGCGTGGAGGAGTGGGTGTCTCTTTGGAGGCCGATGCTACCAAAGCTTCCGGTGCGACCGAGGTGAAACAGCAAGCGCTTCACACGGAGTTCCAATACGGTGTGACGCAGGATCTCACGCTGACGCTTGCGGTCCCGCTCACTCAGCGCAAGTCGGAGCGTGGACTGGTGCCGGGAGTGGGTCAGGTCAATCGTGATGCGACGGGTGTCGGTGACGCGGTCTTGCGAGCCAAATGGCGGTTTTACCACTCCTTCAGCGGGCCGACCCAGTATCACGCGGCTCTCATCGGGGGTGTCAAGGTCCCGCTCGCCAACACCGGCAGCGACCCGCCGTTGGGCTCGGGATCCACAGATTTCCTGGTCGGGGGCACGGTCTCACGTGACGGGCTACGGTACTACCTCTGGACATCGGCCTTGGTCCGGGCAAATGGAGAGGCGTTCGGGCGAAAGCGCGGCAATGAGTACCGGTACGATGCTGCGGTCGGAATTCGTCCGTGGCTTCCCAAGTTCACCGGAGTCGATCCGCTCCTGCTGGTGGAGTTCAACGGGGTGACGGCGGGGCGCACCGTTATCAACGGCGTAAGACAAGGGCAGACCGGAGGAACCGTGCTTGCGATATCCCCGGGGTTTTGGCTCACCTATCGCAACTGGGCACTATTGGGCGGTGTGAAGCTGCCGGTGTACCGGAATCTTCGGGGTGGGGAGCCGAAGTTCGACTACACCGTGGTTTTGAAAATCGAAACGCATATGTGAACTACGTTGCTGTTTTCGAACGGTACTGTCGTGGCAGGGCCTTTACAACCCGTTACTGCTGGAGGGAAGTGTGACTACAAGAGTCTTATCGGTGCTCCTGACGAGCATCACCATGGCCGCAGGCATGGCGTTGATCCAGGCAGCACCCGCTTCGGCACAGGTGGATATGTCGTGTATCGCGCGGACCGACATTGTGCCTCTTGAAGGACGCACAAGTCCCCTCGATTCTCTGACGTTCAGTGTGGCCCGACAAGAAGTGAAGATCTGCTACGGCCGCCCGTCTTCCCGAGGGCGCACGATGATCGGTAGCCCTGGAGCGGAAGGGTCCGTCGCCCAGATGGGCGTTGTCCCCTTCGGGAAAATCTGGCGCACGGGGGCCAACGAACCCACACTGCTGCGCACTCCGGTCGCCCTGGTGGTTGTCGGCGTGAGGGTGCCGGCCGGCACCTATTCGATCTACACCGTGCCGGGCGAGGCCGAATGGGAGATCATCGTGAACCGCTCGTACTCGCAGTGGGGACAGGAAGGTTCTTACACGGACGAAGTCCGGGCGCAGGAAGTGGGGCGTGGAAAGGTCGCAAGCGAACGAACGGATAGTCATGTCGAAACGTTCACTATCCGGGCCGAGGATTCATCGGACGGTACCGTTCACGTGATTCTCGAGTGGGAACGGACCAGGGTGCGCGTCGCTATCTCGGCCGGTGGAAACTGATCCCCTCTCGGATTTGATGACCCAACCGAGGTAGGGCTTGACTCTCTCGCACCCCCCAAACGAAGAACCCGAGGGGGAGCGATCCCCCGGTCACGTTTGGGAAAGATCTTGATGGCCTTTTCCATTCCTTGGGACCCGCAGGTGCACAGACGCTTGACTCTATACTATGGTACAGGGTTTATCATAGTGAGCACAAGGAGAGATGTATGGCGATGAAGATTGGCCAGGTGGCATCGGGCGCTGGGGTGAATATCCAAACCGTCCGGTATTACGAGCGCCGCGGCTTGCTCCCAAGAGCACCGCGAACCGCGTCGGGATACCGCCAGTACGATCCTGATGCCGTGGCCCGACTCCGATTCATCAAACGAGCGCAGAACATCGGCTTCTCATTGGAGGAGATAGCCGAGCTCCTCGATCTTCGGGTTGAGCATAGGGCTGCATGTGCGGCGGTCGAGACCAAAGCCAAAGAGAAGATTGCGATGGTCGAAAAGAAGACCAGCGAGTTGGAGAGGATGAGAACGGTGTTGGTCGAGCTTTCGCGGGCATGCGACCTCCGAGAACCCGCGAGCGAGTGTCCGATTCTCGAAGCTCTCAGCGAGGATACATGATCAAAGCAACGATGACAGCATTTGGAGGGGTTGGCGCAGCGGTCGGGTCGGCACTCTGCTGCGCCGGGCCTCTTGTGGCTGTCACCCTAGGGGTCTCCGGCGCGGGACTGAGCAGCACGTTCGAGCCGCTGAGACCCTACTTCCTTGGCGCAACCGGCTTGTTCTTGTTCGGCGGGTTCTATCTCGTCGATCGCGAAGAGAAGAAGGCGTGTAATTCTGACAAGCCGTGCGCTGACCCCAGGGTGCGGCGTCGTAGCAAGACGACGCTTTGGATCGCGACTGCGTTCGCAGCGGTGGCCGCGACCTATCCCACGTGGTCCCAGTGGTTCCTCTAGAGTAAGGAAGAAACAGATGTCCAAAGCTGAATGGGCGGTCTTTGCGGGTATCGTCGGTGTCGTTGTGATCGCGATCTCAGTCGAATCGGATCATGAGGAGATGGCGGGACACGATCGCGCGGCCATGGTTATCGAGGCGGCGCCGAATTCCCATATGGTCACCCTCGCGGTGACAGGTATGACCTGACCGACGTGTGCCGTGACGGCCCGTGTGGCCCTCAAGAACGTGGATGGGGTAGACGACGCGGAGGTTTCGTACGAGAAGGGTCGTGCGATTGTCACCTTCGATCCGAGGGTGACCAATCCGGAGACGTTTATCGCCGAATTGGCACGACTCACGGACTTTACGGCGGAGGTGGGCGCAGGAAACGGAACGGTGGATGAGTCAGAAGGCGCGCATGTGCATGACACCACGCACGTACACAACTAGGAGATGATCGGCATGAGCCACCGTGTTGAACTGGTAACGGACAAGGATTGTCCCAATGTGGAGGCGGCTCGTGAGCAATTACGCAACGCCTTCGCCGCGATCGGCGAGACGCCCGTCTGGGACGAGTGGGACCGCGAGGCGGACGGTGTGCCATCGTACGTCAA
Organism: Gemmatimonadota bacterium; assembly: GCA_036679605.1. Classification (GTDB taxonomy): domain Bacteria; phylum Gemmatimonadota; class Gemmatimonadetes; order Gemmatimonadales; family GWC2-71-9; genus JAZDCZ01. The sequence continues at coordinate 13,276 of JAZDCZ010000409.1, read as the reverse complement.
GCAGTACGGCTCTCCCACGATCCTCGTGGACGAACAGGATGTCGACGGACAGGGTTCCGAGTCCGATTCCAACTGTTGTCGTGTGTATGCGAATGCTGACGGGCGTTTTCAGGGAGTACCAACGGTCGAGAAGATTGTTGCGGCGCTACAGGGGGGGAACGGTTCGGGGTGCTGCTGAGTGGCATCCCTACCAAAAGGAGAATCAGAATGAATCAGATCAGGCGTAGTCTCGCAGTATGCAGTGCAGCCGTTCTCATGAGTGGTGCGGTGCAGACGGTGGTAGCGCAGGGCGCACCACCGCCGGATTTCTTGGTAACCGTGCGGTCGGCGCACGACTTCAACGCCACGCTCGCCACTCTCAAACAGGCGATCGAGGGCGAGAACCTGATGGTGGTAAACGAAGTCAACCCACAGCAGATGCTCCGGATGGTTGGCATGCGCACTGGGGGGATGCGCCAAGTTTTCTTCTTTCATCCCCGTTACATGAAGCAAGTCATCGAGACGAACCGGAACGCGGGAATTGAGCCGCCGCTCAAGATCCTCGTGATGGAGGCGCCAAACGGCCAGGTGATGGTCCGGTATCATGATCCCGTCCACCAGTTCGCGCCCTACGACGGATTAGCGGATATTGCCACCGAATTGCGCGGAGTCGTCGAAAAGATCGTCAGCTCCGTTCGGCAGTAAGGGAAGGACTGATGCCTGCGGCGAAGATGGACAACCGCCGTGTTGCCCTCACGACGTTAGCGTTCGTGGCCGGCGGTGCGGTTCCGATTCAGCTGGTCACGTTCTCGTTCGGCTACGCGGAGTACTTCAAGGGCATCCGCATGGGTCCTCAGGTGATATCCACTGCCCACCTGTTCGCAAAGTGGTACGTACCGTTGGTCTACGTTCCTGCCATGCTTCTTCTTCTGGGTATCGCGCTTTACTGCCGGCGGCGGTACCCCGACGTATTTCGCCGCATCGTCGTGGGGTTCGGCCTCGGGGCGGTTGCGACTATCGCGCTCGATGCCGTGCGTCAGGCCGGGGTGATTCATGGTTGGCTTCCCGCCGACACGCCAGTCATGTTTGGCAAGATGGCCACGGGTAGTGCTAACTTCGCGTTTTTCTACCCCGTGGGCTTGGCGGTGCATTACTTGAACGGCGCGAACTTCGGACTGTTCTATGCTTTTGTTTGGGGGAAGCGGAAGTCGTACCTTAGCGGAGTGCTCTGGGCAACATCATGGTCCCTTGTCCTTGAGCTGGGCATGATGATGGGGCCGCCCATGGGCCCGATGGTGGGACTGTTCGGTTACAACTTCGCGTGGCCGCAACTTTTCTTGCTCACCTTTGTTGCCCATGTGGTGTTTGGAACCGCTCTAGGGTTGTTGATCCAGCATTTCCTCACGGACGAAGACCGGCGGTGGTTGGTGCCGTTCGTTTTTGGTGGGATCAAGGAGGGTGGGGCAGAACTAGCCGAAGCATAGCGCCGGCATGCACGGTCTTGAGTTTGTCAGTCACTTGAGAGGTGGACAATGAAAACGCTCATTTGTCCCTACTGCGGTTGTTCCCTGGTCAGGTTAGGAATCAGCAAAGAAAAGGCGGCGACGTACAGTTATGACAACACCGAATACCACTTCTGTTGCCAGGACTGCGCCGACGAGTTCACCGCTGATCCCGAGCAGCACCTCCAGCGAACCAAGGATCTGGTGGCCTGCCCAACCTGCCTAGCGGAAAAAACACCGGAGTTGACCTTCACGTTCGAGTATGCGGGGCAAGAAGTCCCCTACTGTGGTTGCCCCTACTGCCGAGAGGTGTTCCTGAAGGCCCCTGATTACTACATCAAGCGCTTAGAGGGCACCGAGGCCTTGGAGGGAGTTGGTGATTTCATCCGGGGGAGTTCGGATCGCACCGCTACCACGCCCATCTCGCGGGGAGACGGCGACTTCGATCTCGTGATCGTCGGCGGTGGGTCGGCAGGCTTCGGCGCCGCGATCAGAGGTGCGGAACTGGGCGCCCGGGTGGCGATGGCCGAGCTTGGTACCTTGGGGGGCACCTGTGTGAACGTGGGGTGTGTCCCATCCAAAACACTGATCCGCGCAGCCGAAGCAAACCACCGCCGCACCCATCACCCATTCGAGGGCATTGCCGCCACAAACGGCTGGCCGGATTGGCCGGCTGTGCGGGACCACAAAGATGCGCTCGTCACGGGAATGCGTGAGACGAAGTATCGTGATGTGTTGCAATCGTATGAAGCAGTGACCCTGTTCGAGCAACGGGCAACGGTGACATCAGGTACGTCCATTACGCTTGCTGATGGGCGCCACATCACAACTGGAAAACTCGTGATCACCACTGGAGCGTCCCCCTGGGCTGCGCCGATACCCGGACTTGCCGAGACGGGGTATCTGGACAGCACCTCGGCCATGGCTCTGGACGCGCTGCCGTCCTCGCTGATCGTGATCGGAGCCAGCGCTGTCGGGCTCGAGCTAGCCCAGATGTTCTTGCGACTCGGGGTGCAGGTGACACTACTCGAGGCGTTGCCACGGATCGTGCCTGCCGAGGACCCCACAATCGGCGACGCGCTCTCCGAGTACCTGACAGCAGAGGGAATGGAGATCCACGCAGGGGTGACGATCGAGCGGGTCGAGCTGAACGGGGTTTACACCGTGCGCTTCCAACAGGACGGCAGCGCCGGCACTGTGACGGCAGAACAACTCCTGGTGGCCACTGGCCGGCGGTCCAACACCGAGGGGTTCGGCCTCGCCGAGGCTGGTGTGACGCTCGGCAAGAAGGGCGAGATCGTGGTGAACGAATACCTGCAATCGGCGAATCCCGACATATACGCCGCGGGTGACGTGACGGGCGAGCCGATGTTTGTGTACGTCGCTGCCTACGGCGGGACCACGGCCGCAGAGAATGCCCTAACCGGCAATGCTAGGCCGTTCGATCTCACGGCTTTGCCCAAGGTCACGTTCACCGATCCGCAGGTGGCCTCAGTGGGGTTCACGACAGAGGAAATCCGGGCGCAGGGCGCGGAGCCACTAACCGCAGAGTTGCCGCTGGAGCACGTGCCCCGTGCGCTTGCGGCACGCGACACGCGTGGTTTCGTGAAGCTTGTGGCCGACGCAAACACACGGAAGATTGTCGGTGCCCATATCCTGGCCTCGGAAGCGGGCGAGATGATTACAGAACTGGCGCTCGCCGTCCAGTTCGGACTCACGATCGAGAACCTGACATCGGCGTTCCACCCGTACTTGACCCTATCGGAAGGGATCAAGCTCGCTGCGCAGGCGTTTGACAAGGATGTGGCAAAGCTATCCTGTTGCGCGGGGTAGGACGCCATGACTCGAGAGACGGACGTCACCGTGGACATGCGTCGCGTCGACCTGAGCTAGTCTCTCTCGGGGAGGCGGAGTTGGATTACGTTGTGATAATAAACATCGAGACACATAGGTGACATCGGGGGCGGCAACGAGTCTCGGCCCGGACTCCAGACCTACCGGCGTCTAGTTGTTATTTGCTCCGGCGAGTATCCAGTTTCGGATTGCGGCAATCTCTGCGTTGGTGATTTGCAACCCCTTGTGCGCATGCGGAATGCCGGTTCCCGGCTCTCGTCCCTCACCTCGAAGTTCGAACAGCAAGTAGCTGTTTCGCGGGAGGTACGGGGTCACTAGCTTCATTTTCAACTCGACCGCCGGAGCGTTCACTAGATTTGTATAGGACCCACCCCTTGCGAGATCCAGGTGAAACGGGGGTTTGGGGCCGGCATGACATCCGGCGGTTGCACACCTGGAAGTCAGAATGGGCTGGACGTCTCGCGAGAGTGATGGCAACTGGTCCTCGTTCATAACACTCACCACCGCCGCTCCCTTCCGTCCGTTCATTTCGGCAAGGACCGATGTAGTGCCCGGGGTCACTCCGCGTACACGGCCGGCCGCGGACACCGTCGCGACCATGGAATCCATGGTCGTCCAAAGAATGTTGATATTCTCGATTGCGTGACCAAGTACATCGAGCTTTTTGGCCGACAGGTCTATGACGGTCCCGCCAGCTATGATGACGGTGTCTGGCGAGACCACGACCCTCGTGTCGCGCTCGCCGGCTCCGCACCCCACGCCAACGGCCGCAACTGCGAGAGCGAGGGTTACGGGCGATCGCGCCCGCCAGCTGAGCCTTCTCCGCATTCGATACGGTGACATGTTTACCATGATACGCTCCGACGTCTAGTCTGTCATGTTCGGTCGGGTCTGCGCAAGGCGCATCGCGTTGAGGGTTACGAGAATCGATGCTCCCATATCGCCGACCAGAACTGCTACCAGCAACGTAACGACCCCTCCGACGGCGCCCACTGCCAGTAATAGCTTGAGGGTCAAAGCGGAAGCGATATTGAATCGAACGAGTCGCCTGGTCAGCTGCGCCATTCGCACGGCATAGGGTAGCGCCTTGAGATCGTCGGCCATCAGTGCGACATCGGCTGTCTCAATCGTCGCTGGCGATCCTGCAGCTCCCATGGCAATACCTACAGTAGCGGCGGCGAGAGCTGGGGCATCGTTTACTCCGTCGCCCAACATGGCGACAACCTTGTGGTGCGCTTTCAACTCCTCGACCACTTGTACCTTTTCGTGTGGCAGCAGGCGTGCTCGGACATCGCTAATGTCGGTTTTGCTCGCTACCGCGCGAGCCACGGCTTCGTTATCGCCGGTCAGCATCAGCTGTTCGTGAATGCCCAGTTTTCGAAGCTGGCCTAGGACCGCTCGTGCATTAGGTCGCAACGTGTCCTCAAGGGCAATCATGCCAAACACTTTGTCGGCATCACCAATCACTACAACCGTCTTTCCTTCCGACTCCAGTTCTTCCAGTGCTGGGGGAAGATCTAAGTCGGGGAACAAGTCTGTCGTGCCAAGACGGATCTCAAGCCCATCCACCGTCGCTACAACGCCGATCCCGGGACGAGCCTCGAAGTCGGTAACAGGAAGCTCCTTCACCTGGTCGTTTCTTGCCTTCTCAACGATTGCGCGAGCGATGGGGTGCTCCGATCTGGATTCGGCTGCTGCGGCCAGCCCCAGCACCAGTTCTTTAGAGGCCTTGTTGACAACACGAACGTCGGTTACGGAGAGTCGGCCCTCTGTGAGGGAACCGGTTTTGTCGAACGCCATTGCGCAGGTGGCCCCCAGCGCCTCTAGGTACTCGCCGCCCTTAATCAATACACCGTTGCGTGCGGCGCTAGTCAGGGCGCTAACGACGGTTACGGGCGTCGCGATTACAAGGGCGCAAGGGCACGCAATGACGAGCAACGCTAGGCCGCGAGTGAACCAGTCCAAACCGGTACCCAATCCGAACAGTGGAGGCACAACCATTGTGAGCGCGGCGAGTGCCGTTACGGTGGGCGTATAGTAGCGGGCGAACCGATCCACGTATCGTTCTATCGGTGCTCTCCTGGCTTGTGCCTGTCGGACGAGACGAACGAGGCGCGCGATGGTCGTATCCGACGCGTCGGTTGTCGCTTCGATCTCGAGATAGCCCTCTACGATGGTTGTGCCGGCATACACGGGATCGCCTACGACTTTGGAAACGGGGATAGATTCTCCGGTGACGTTAGCCTCGTCAACTCCGGATTCACCGTCCATGACTCTTCCGTCGATCGGTATCTTCTCGCCAGGCCGAACCCGTACTAAATCTCCTATCCTGAGACTCCCGGTGGGTACAGCCTCCTCTACACCGTTTTCGCGCACAAGACTTGCCTGCTCAGGCGTCAAGCGAACCAACTCCTCTACCGCCCTACGCGCACGTACCACGGCCGCCGCTTCTAGCAGCTCGGCGAACGAGAAGAGCGCGGCGATCGCAGCGGCTTCAATGGGCTCACCGATCAGCACCGCGCCCACGATCGCTACGGTCATCAGGAAGTTCATGTCCAAGCGGAACTTCCTGATGCCGCTTAGTGCCTTGGGGAAGAAATTCCAACCGCCGATGAGTGCACCAACCAGTAGCACCAGGCCGGCAATGTCTAGACGAACGCGGAGCCAGCCAGCCGCATGCGGTACCGTCGTGTTGAAGGCGATCACCATTCCGCCGAGCCAGAATACGCCCGACACGTAAGTCCGCCGTGCGGTGGCAGTGCGCCACGACGAGTAGCCAGGTTCGGCGCTATTCAATTTCCATGATCTCGACTCTAAACTGGGTGCTGATCACCCGTGTCAACAGAGTGCCTGCTCTCCGCGTTCGCCGGTCCCGATTCGCACGGCCTGCTCGAGGTCGAGAACGAAGATCTTCCCGTCTCCTGCACGTCCGGTGCGTGCTACAGAGTCTATCTGTTCGACGATGTCATCGGCGTCGTCGTCGCATGCTGCTATGAGGCAGGCAACATGGTCTGTAAAGTCACGGAGGTCTTCGGCTCTTCCATGAACGTGAGGTGCGGTCTTGTCATGCCCGAACCCGCGAACCTCGAATACCGTCACGCCCGGGAAGTGAGGGTTTTCCCTGACGGAATCAACAAGCTCCGCAAGCTTGAAGGGTTTGATAATTGCGAGAATGAGCTTCATTTTTTCTCCCTAGAATGTTACGCGCCGTGGCTCGAACGCCCGATACAATGCGGGGAGCACTAGCAAGGTGAGTAGCGTTGATGTCACAAGCCCTCCGACCACGACCGTCGCAAGCGGTCGCTGCACCTCCGATCCTGCTCCGGAGGACAGCAGGAGCGGGATCAATCCGAGGCTTGCCACGAGCGCGGTCATGAGGACCGGCCGGAGGCGAAGAAGAGACCCACGGATCACGGCCTCGTCGCTTTCCAACCCCTCTTCTCTGAGCTGATTGATATACGATACGAGCACCACGCCATTCAGCACGGCGACGCCGAAGAGCGCGATGAAGCCGACTGATGCAGGCACGCTGAGATACTGACCGGACAGGAACAGTGCGACGATACCGCCGATCAAAGCAAACGGGATGTTGAGGATGATCAACAACGCCTGTCGCGCCGAATTGAAGCTCGAAAAGAGCAGAAGAAAAATCAGCCCTATCGTCATGGGCACGATCACCGAGAGCTTAGCCATCGCCCGCTGCTGATTTTCGAACTGCCCACCCCAGACGACGAAATAGCCGGCCGGCAACGGTACGGCTGCCGCCACTGCCGCCTGAGCCTCGGCGACGAATCCTCCCATGTCGCGCCCTTCGACGTTGGCTTGCACTACGATGCGCCGCTGGTTTGCCTCGCGGCTGATGCGTTTGGGCCCCACCAATTCCTCTACGGTGGCGATCTGCCCTATGGGCACGTGAGCGCCGCCCGGCGCGGCGACCAGCGCCCGCCGTATGTCCGCTGGAGTGCTGCGATGTTCCGCACCGTATCGGACGAAGACCTCGAAACGGCGTTGCCCTTCGAATACCTGACCGGCCACGGCGCCGCCGACCGCACCCCGGATCACGTCCTGTACGTCCGCCACGTTGATACCGAGGCGCGCCACGGCAACGCGGTCGATTCTTACGACGATCTGCGGTTGTCCGACCGTCTGCTCCGTCTGCACGTCCCTCGCCCCTTGGATGCCCGCGATCACCCTTTCGATCTGTGACGCCTTGACCACGAGCGTGTCCAAGTCGTCCCCAAATAGCTTGATGGCGAGTTGGGCCCGCACACCGGATAGCAACTCGTCCACTCGCGTTGCAATCGGCTGGGAAAAGTTCAGGGCGATCCCGGGGATTGCGCTCAACCGATCCCGCATGGCGTCGACCAGCTCCGCCTTACTTTTCGCGCTCTCCCATTCCTCCAACGGTTTGAGCGTCACCGTGGTCTCGATATTATTGACCGGTTCCGGGTCGCCGCCGAGCTCTGCCCGGCCGATCTTCGAGACGGCGTCCACCACCTCCGGAAACTGCAATACGAGGCGCTCCATTCTAGTCGCCAATTTGATTCCGGCGTTGAGACCGGCGCTGGGAGCCATCGTCGTCCGAAAGAGGATCGATCCTTCCTCGAGAGCGGGGACGAACTCGGTTCCGAGGAAGGGAACCAGACCCAAACTGAGAACCAACCCCGCAACCGCGCCCCCGACTACCCTCTTGGGGTACTTAACCGACCAGCGAAGGGCGGGCTCGTAGCTGCTCCGGAACATCCGCACGATCCGAGTGTCCTCGTCCTTTCCTGCCTTGAGGAACATCGAACACAATACCGGCACCAAGGTCACGGAGAAAACCAGTGAGCCCAACATAGCGTAGGTGATCGTCAGCGCTAACGGCTTGAATAGCTTTCCTTCGACTCCCTCCAGTGTGAACAGGGGAAGGAAAACCACGATGATGATGATGATTGCAAAGACTACCGGCCGGGCGACCTCATGCGCCGCGCGGCGGATGAGTGTCGCCCGAGGAACGCTGCCGTCACGATGCTCCGCCAGGTGTCGGTAGATATTTTCCACCATGACCACTCCTCCGTCCACCATCATGCCGACACCGATGGCCAAGCCGCCTAGCGACATCAAGTTCGCCGACAGGCCGGTCGTGCGCATGATGATGAACGCGAAGAGGGCAGACGCCGGCAGCAGCGTGGTCACGACCAACGCGCTGCGCACGTTTCCCAGTAACGCGAACAAGACGATGACGATCAGTAGGCCGCCCCCGAGTAGGGCGCTGCGCACGGTTTCGATGGCCCGCTCTACGAGGTCCGCCTGGTCGTAGAACGGGACCAGGCCAATCCCTTGAGGCAGCGATCGATTGATCCGGTCCACCATGCGCTTCACTCCGCCGATCACGGCGGATGTGTTCTCGAAGATGCGCTTCAGGACGATTCCGGCTACCATCTCGCCCTTACCGTTTACGGTCACAGCACCACGGCGGATCTGCGAGCCGAACGTGACCTCGCCGAGGTTGCGCACGTACACGGGTGCGTTTTCCCGCTCGGCCACTACGACGTTGCCGATGTCGTCGAGCGTGCTGACCCAGCCTAGGCCACGAACCAGAAACTCCTCCGCCCCCCGGACCAAGTAGCTTCCGCCGGCATTCTCGTTGTTGCGCTCGAGGGCAACCACCACTTCCGGAACCGTGATGTCATATTGGACCAGCCGTCCCGGATGGAGTTGGATCTGATACTGCTTGACGTTCCCGCCCATGGAAAGCACCTCCGTCACGCCGGGTACCGTTCGGAGCTGGAACTTGGCAATCCAATCTTGAATCGTCCGTAAAGAATCCACCGATACGCCCTCGCCCGTGACGAGGTACTGGTAGACCTGGCCCAATCCGGTGGTGATCGGTCCCAACTCCGGATCGCCGAGACCGGGAGGGATGTCCTCACGAGCGGACTGGAGGCGCTCGAAGACAATCTGCCGGGCAAAATAAATATCGGTGGCGTCGTCGAAGTATACGCTCACGACGGAGAGCCCGAACATCGAGATCGACTGGATCCGAGTCACCCCCGGAAGACCATTCATCGAGACTTCGATGGGGTAGGTGACGAGTTGCTCGACCTCCTCGGGGGCCAAGCCGGAGGACTCGGTGAATATTTGAACCAGAACCGGCGAGACGTCAGGGAACGCATCGACCGGCAACGTGCGGGCGGATTGGTATCCAACTCCGACCAGCGCCACGGCTCCGACGATGACGAGTAACCGCTGGCGAAGTGCAAAGTCGATTATGCGAGCGATCATTTAAGGTCCCTCCTCAGCGAAGCTGCTCTTCAAGAGCTCCGACTTGAGGGAGAAGCTCCCGGCGGTCACCACCGTATCCCCTAACACCACACCACTGAGAATATTGACCCACCCGCCGGCCCGAGACGGAGCTGTCACCACAGCGGCGATACGGAACCGGCCGGATCCCTCCGGCACGAATACGATCGTGTTGCCGTCCAGAGTTTGCACGGCATCCTGTGGAACGCCAACGGTCTCCGCAGTGTCGTGCAACACGAGGTCAGCACGAGCGAACATGCCGGGTTTGAGCGCCAGGTCGGGATTGGGAATCTCTATGCGGGCCCTGATGGTCCGGGAGGTTGTGTCAACGATCGCGCCCACGTAAGCCAGTCGTCCATCAAAAAGCCGGTCAGGGTAGGCACGGGTCGTGATGACGGCCTGCGTCCCCGCCGTGACGCGCGACAAATCGGCCTCGTATACGTCGAGCAGGATCCACAGGCGCGTGAGATCTGCGACCGTAAACAGTCGGGTATCGGGTCCCACCACCTCGCCGACGGTCGCGTGCTTGTCCGCGACGATCCCGGACAGCGGCGCGTACAGCACAAAGACACTGGAGGCCGCACTATCCGGCTCAGCACCCAGTGCCGCCAGCGCCCTCTCCGCGGCTGTCAGCGCGCCCTCGGCCTGTCGGAATTCGCCCTCGGCTTCGAGACGGCGTCGTTCCGAAACGATGCCGTCGCGATACAACCGCTCGGCTCGTTCGTAGTTCTGCCGATCGACCTCTCGCTCGACGGACGCATTAAACCAGGCGGCCTGCGCTGCGCCAAGTTCGGGACTGTCAAGCACCGCCAGCGTGTCCCCCTCGCGAACCGTACTACCGATTTCTACTGGCACCCGGCGAATGCGGCCCTGCATCCGGGGACCGACATGACTTACGCGTGCCGCGTCGAAGGTGACTGAACCGGTGAGACGCAACGTGTCGGGAGGAAGGACCTGGACCGCTGCGAAGCGGAGATCGGCTGAGGCCAGCTGAAGCGAATCGAGCGCCACAATATCCAGACTTGCTTCGTCCGAAGGTGTTTCCTCTTCCACCGCGCCACTCCCGCAAGCGGCCACACCCATGCTCACGATAGCGACCCACAGTCTCGATCGAGTCATCGTGGGTCCTCCATTCCTGTATTGAGAAGTGTGGCTAGCTCCGCCGGTGACGTGTTCAACGCCGCGGCGAATTCAAACCACGCTGCTGTCGCATCGGTTAGTACATTCAGGTATTCCAATTGGGCGTTCACGGCGGCGGTACGCAGCACCACGACGTCGGTCACACTTACCTCGCCTTCACTCAAAGCCAACTCCGTAAGCGTGACATTCTCCGTTGCAGCTCGAAGCACGTCGGTGGCAAACAGCTGTTCCGCTCTGCGGGCACGGACGTAACGCTCCACCGCAATACGCACGTCCGATTGAATGAGCCGTTCCGTGGCCAGGAGCTGCGCGCCCGCGAAGGCGCGCTCTGCTGCTGCCAGACCACTGGCAGACTGGCCGCGGTGGAAGAGCGGCACGGTGAATCCGACGGCGAACCCAAACAAGTCGTCAGTACCCTCCTCGCGGCCCGAAAACGCCGAGACTGTGAGGTTAGGTAGGAACGACAGACGTGCTGCCGTATACGCCCGATCCGCCGCTTCGGCGCCATACCGTGCGGCGAAGAGGTCTGAGCGGCGTCCCAGAGCGAGATTGAGGGCGACTGCATAGGCATCAGCAGGCAATATGGGAACGTCCGGCAGCTGTCTGGTTGTTGCGACAGTGTCGCCTCCTAGCGCCAGGAGCCTGCCGAGTTCTGCCGCCCGCGCTCCCTGTTCCGCGCGGGCTCGTTCTGCAGCGCTGCGGGCCCGAGCCGCCTCCAATACCGCTGCGTTGTGTTCGAGTCGATTGATCTCCCCTGCGTCAAGTTGCCGCACCGCAAGGTCAGCTAGCCTCTCCGCGAACACGGCATTCGAATCCGTGAGCGCAGCGCGTCGCTCACTAATGGCGAGATTGAGGTAGGCGAGTCGAGCGTCCAAGCCTACGAGACGGCGGGTGTCGGCGACCCGTTCTTCGGCCGATCGAACCAGCCGGTTTGCGGCGCCACGGCGGAACAACCACTGGCCGCCGATCTCGATCTCCTGAGTGACGGCCCACTGGCGGTCATGGACGGTGCCCGTTGGGGTCCTGCGCCGAACTCGACCGTACTCAACGGTTGGGTTGAATGGGAACGGCCAGAATGATTCCGCTCGCGCGCCGCGTGGCGCGCTAATAGCCCCTTCAGCTGCGATCATTTCTGGGCTCACCGCAGCCGCGCGTGCGACGGTCTCTTCCAGTCCAAGGACAACGGTGTCTTGACAAGGTGACAACAATGCCGCGCTCAAAAACATGAATACCATGCTGAATACCTCCAACGTGGCGTAGGCCACGCTGCCTTTTGAAATGTCTCAGTTGATGGAACCGTGGGTGGATTCGGCTTGCCTACGAATCCGAGAGACTAGGCTATGCTTTGGGAGGTTGTGTCGGTGTTGACGCGGTGCGGTCGGTAGGTGCGTTGAGGTGGTGGAACGACGTGGTGGTAGTTAGAAGATTCGTTTCGACCAGTGCAGCCCCGGATGTCAGACCTGTGCCATGGATATGGGTGCAGTGATCGGCCGATGTGCCATGCCTATGCTCTGGCCCCTGGCTCTGGCCCGTCGGGGAGTTGGAGTCCTCATGCCCGTGATCGCCGCGCAACTGCAGTGCATCGTGATGCACTGCAGCCTCCGCCACATTCTCGTGGTGGATGTCGCCATCGCTCATCTCGCCGGCTAAAGCTTCGAAAGAAGCAATCGTAACCGCCGCAACGGCTAGGGTGGAGATGGCTTTCCTCACCGGTACTCTTAGTAGGCCGTTCATCTTTCAGCGGGCTAAGTTACCGACTTGAACGGCAATTTGGCAGTCCCTATCCCCTGAACCGGTGAATCCACTTTTGACCGGTAAGCAGCTCGGTCACTGTTGCCTTCTCGACGACCAATGAAAGTGGCGGATCCGCCAGCCCTGATCCGTTCGCTTCAGGAGCACGGTTTCAGTTCCGACCGAATTAATGCTCCGTTCGCCATACGTTCCCGAAGTGTGAGTTCTAGACAGGACCCAGGCGAAGTCACCTGACTGGCTTTCTTGTCGGCTCGTCACCTCTCGAGTCGTACCCACCGCAAACTTCATGTCTGCCGCCAAATGGTGCGATGCGAACTCATCGCGCGACATCTCTGCGCCGCCGCTCTCGAATATCGTGACTTCCGGAAGCAGCAGGGCCAATGCACCCGTGGAGTCTCCATCCGCAAGCGCTGAGTGAAATGCGTCGACGACCTCAGCAGGTGACGTCGGTGTTTCCTGGGATAGTAGTGAGTGGATGCCAACCGTGGATGTCAAAGCTAGGCCAATAATTGCTGTCGTCATCTTCATTCGCATTCTCCGATCGAGTCGTCTAAGCCAATGTCGGTGGTGCTCAAGATACGCGCCACGGCTCATGCCTTATAGTACCGGGTTATTCGGACTGGACACGGCCATACTTTTCGGTTCTATTCATACCGGTCCAATAATGAGAAGAAACTCGAAATGACGTCCCTCCGTCGTGCTCGCAGCTTGCGTTTGGTTACGTGGTTGCTGCTTGCTGCAACCGTACCGCTTGGGATGATTGT
>JAZDCZ010000041.1:0-2478 GCA_036679605.1 Gemmatimonadota bacterium | reverse complement strand
TTCAACGATCGCCAGCGCCTCGGAAAGCTGCTTCTCGATTTGAGTGAAGGGTAACGGAGTCTCGCCCTTCAGCAACGCGCGAGCATGGAATAGCAATGCACGTACTTGATGCATACGGGTTCCTCGCGTACGGGCGGTCTCGAGCGCTTCAACGGCGGTTTGCAATGCAAGTTCCTGATCTCCCGCACCCAAGTAGGCGGCCGACAGATTGCAGAGCATGACAGGTTCACCCTGCAATAAGGTCGATTTTTCGCGTACCATCGCCAAGGCGTCTTCCAGCATGGCCACTGCTTCGGTGAATCGTCCTCCCATAACCAGCGCAACGCCCATCGAGTCGCGCGATCCCGAACTCAACGTTACGCTGCGCGTACGCTCGGCAATCTCGAGCTGGGCCTGCGCATGCGTGACAGCAAGTTCCGTATCGCCGGCAAACCAGGCATAGGTAACGTACGTACCATGCAACACCCCGAGGCTTCCCGGCAGGTTTTTACCGCCAATCAGTCGCCGGGCCTTCTCGAGATCCTCTCTAGCCCGGTCCAACTCGCCAAGATACAGCGAAGGCCAAGCATGAAAAGCACGCGCGTCTGGGCTGTCTTGTCCTCTGCCGGACAGGACTTCATCGGCAAGGGAAAGACACTCGTGTAGATGTCCGGCCAGTAAATAATTGTACGCCAGCCTCCCTTTGAGAGTAGCAATCAAGTCCGTATCGTCCGAGCCTTCGACGAGTTCCAAAGCGCGGGTGAGATAGTCGAGTGATTCGGTCAGTTCTCCAGCGAAGTTCTTGGCCATGCCCATTGCCGCCAACAAACGCGCCCTGGACTGGCCGCAGCCACAACGATCGGCCAATTCCATGCCTTCTGCGAATACACGCCCGATCTCATCTTGCGGCATACCGACCTTCCAGGACTCCTCGAGGATGGCGATATGGGCGTCAAGACCAAGACGGAACCCATCGTCGCACGCTTCAACGCCTTCGACGAGCTCGCGCACGCGTATCCAGTGACGTAGAGCCGCGATCGCATCGCGCCCGGTTTCTTGTTGCGCCGCCCGCCTTCTCCAACGCGCCGCTTCCAAAGCATCCCCGGCGCCCCACCAGTGATGGGCTACCAGCGCAAAGAACTCCTCGATACGATCGGCGTAGAGATCGGCCAGCGCTCCGGCCACGCGACGGTGAATACTCTTGCGTTGTTCAGCGAGCTGTCCGTGGTAGGCCACCTCTTGGACTAACGGGTGTCTGAATGCCCATCGTAGTTGGGGTTGACGATGTTTCTCGTAAATGAAGTCCCCGTCAGCAAGCCGCACGAGCGAGGAACTTAGTTGATCGCCGGCAAGGCCGGCTACTTGAGCCAGGATAGCCTCGTCGAACTCTTTGCCGATCACCGCTGCGATATACAGCACATCCTTGTCTTCCTCATCCAGGCGATCGATACGGGCGCCAAGAATTCCTTGTACTGTAGCCGGCAAGATCAACTCCGACACCGGGCCACCGAGACGGTATGCGCCTTTGGCCCCTGTCAATGTACCCGCATCGGCTAAGGCAAGAACCACCTCTTCGGTAAAAAACGGATTTCCGCCCGTGTGTGTACTGATGCGTTCGGCCAATCCGGCTATGGTCGCATCGCCGCCGAGCAGATCCTCGAGAAGAGCATTAATGGCATCGGGTCCGAGCGGTTTGAGCACGACCTCACGAAAACCCCGCTCACCTCCCCACTCGGCCTTGTACTCGGGCCGGTAATTCATCAGAAGAAGCGTACGTGTACGTGGCAACATGTCCACGATTTCGTCGAGCACCTTGGCGCTATCTTCGTCAATCCAGTGAAGATCTTCGAAGACGATGACCTCGGGACGGCAATCGTGGTCGCAGGCGAACATCTTCTCCATGCACGCGTACATGAGACGGCGGCGGATTTCGGCATCCACCTCGGGAGCTAAATGATCTGGATCGGCGATGCCCATGAACTCAAACACGTAGGGCAGACTGTCGCGTCGGTAATCTTGAAGAACCCGCGCAACAATTCGAGGATGGGGAGAAAGGGGATCAGATGTCCGTGCGGTACACAGTGCGCTTCGATTACATCGATGTCGCGCGCGCGGCATCGTTCCGCGAACTCGTAACACAGCCGGCTTTTGCCGGAACCCGCCTCTGCCGCGATACCGACGGCTTGTCCCTGACGATCGGCGACCTGCTCGATCGCGCGTTCTAGATCTTCCATCTCCCGTTCACGACCAACGAAACGAGAGAAGCCTCGACGGCGAGAGGCATCAAGCCGTGAGCGAAACTTACCGACACCCTCCAGCTCGTACACGTGCAGCGGACGACGAACGCCTTTGATCTCGAAAGCTCCGAGGTCACGAACGTCCAGATACCCATCGACCAGTGCGGCCGTATGTTCGGTGAGATACACTCTGTTCGGCGCGGCCAGGCTTTCCATGCGTGCGGCCAGCCCGACAGTGTGGCCTTTGGCGGTATAGTCCATA
>JAZDCZ010000408.1:0-5320 GCA_036679605.1 Gemmatimonadota bacterium | reverse complement strand
ACTACATCGGGTCTGGGCAGGTCAATCGATCTCACATCAAAATGAACGGGCTCTCGGGTGACCGAGAGCCCGAAAAAAACCTGAAAATCGTCCCAACCTTTCAAGTTGGGCTAGGGGCGATTCCGAGATCAAGTTCGGATCAAGCGGCGCGGTAGTAGTACTTGAGCATCCCGCCGAGCCGGCTTTGGCAGCGGACCTGGCCGACTTTCCTAGGTTCGTTACCAGAGAGGAGGCGATTGTCCATTCCTTGATGATTTCTTTCGGTGTGATAGAACCCCACGCCACACTACCCCCAATTACGAGATTCTCGAGGTCCGATACCCTTGGACTGGGTCACCTCCGGCAAGCGACGCCGCTCCTAAGATAAGTTCCCGACGACCAAAAGGCATGACTGGGTCATTCGGAAGCCACCAGCCGCAAGCCAGCCCTGTGAGTGTCATCCATCCAGACCCGGGCTGCTGAACGAAGAGGTCGATAGTTCGAACTCCATCGGCCGCCCCGAAGTACGGCTCTTTTCTGCGGTGTTGGATCAGTGACCCGAGCGTCTTCGTAGCCTCTTTGCGTCGGGACCGATTCGCACCTCTCAGGGACGTTGCCGTGCATATCGTAGAGGCCCCACGCGTTCGGCTTGAGCTTCGCCACAGGATGCGTGCTGTTGCCAGAGTTGAATTCGTACCAAGCGTACTCGTGCAGTTGCTCGAGGTCCTCGTCTTCGCCAAAACTGTATCGAGTTTCACTGCCTGCCCGACAGGCGTACTCCCACTCCACCTCCGTTGGAAGCCGCAGCATCGGATAGTTCTCCTGAACGGTCGCGACAAACTCGAAAGTGTCTTTGACCGTTGCACCATCAACCGGGTGCTCTGGGCCGTTGAACCTATTTCTTGCGGGCGGACTAAGTAGTTTCCACACGGCCTGGGTGACAGGCGTCGTCGCAATCCATAAACCTTGTGTTAGCTCGACAGGATGCCGGTGCCCCTCGTCTCGCCAGCGCCCGACTTCGCTCTCGTCCGAGCCCATCATGAACACTCCCGGCTCACAGTGCCGCATTCTTAGTGGCTCGTTCGCAAAACGGAGCACAATCCAACGGCCAAACTCGTCGCTGCCGAATTCGTCTGCCCAAAGCGGCTCTTCCATGACAAACTCCCGGTTATTCCTGTGTCTCTTTGGACGTGTTACGTCTCTATCTATTGTACCTGTCAATGCGTTCGGCCATCCCCGGCTGCTTGGATGCCCGTTCGACCATTCTGCTACGCTGCCCAGGATCGAACGGGATTAGCGCATGACCAAGGACCTCTATCCAGCGTTCAGCGATCGGGCTCGGGCGTTTCCAGTTATCCGGGCGCTGTATTGTCAGTTGGAGGGCGAATAGCGCTGGACACGGCCGAACCGGTTCGGTTGCGGAACGAATCAATCCGACGAGAGGCTGAGTGGGTTTCAAGTCCCTCGTCCCGATCGTCCAATAGACAATGGGTGGATCGCCTGGATCGACGTTGCGTTGCTCCGGATAGAAGCTACCGGTCGGCTCCCTTGTCACGAGCGCCAATCGTTGGCTGACAATCCACTCTCTAAGGAACGACCGCCTTCCAGCAATCCTGTCGTGCGTGCTCACGAGTCGGCCCTGAAACGCGTCTTGCGAGGTAACGGGAATGTCGTATGGCACGCACGCGAGGCCATCATCGTGGGGTGGACCCGGCCACCAGAGAGCCGACGAACCCGACACTTGCTTCGACTGCACTACTCCGAAAAAGAGCAGTTCGTCGCAGTCCGCGAAAGACAAGACATCCGGATCCGCGATACCGACTCCTCGCACCGTGCAGAACCAGTCCAGGGCGCCCAAGCATCCTGTATTCTTGTGTAGCGGAAATCCTTGCTTGTAGGACGTCGGCCGATCCGACCGCACCCAAGGTGCTTCCTTCGGAGCATGTGTGAGACCGTAGGCGAGAAAGTCATCGAGCACGTCCGCGAGCAGTTCCTTTTCAAACGGCAGGCGCTCTTCAACCAGTCTATCCCGTTGCAGAGTCAGAGGAAGGCGGCCCTCACGGTCTAGCACAGCCAGATTCGGCATCTTTAGGACGTCGCCAACGCTGGGATCGCGCCAATCAAAGCGCGGCTCCTCGAACTGCTTCTTGCCCCTCTTGCGACTGCGCAGCCCCGCAATAACGAGACCATTGCAGGTAAGAGATGGATAGGACTCACTGGTCCAATGAACCGCCTCGTAGCCGTCTGGGACCAGGCGGCGCCATTTCATGTCTCTCTGTTTGGGATGCGTCTGCGCCTGCTTGCGGCCTAATGCGCGCCGCACGACCCTCGGGTCCTGCTGCGTATACCAGTCCCAGCAATCGGCAGCGAGGATCGTCCGCATCACCTCTTCTTCGATCTCGACCTCGACCGTTGTCCCAAAAGGCAACTTCTCGGTTGGCTTCCGCAGCTCGATAATTCGAGAATCCCTCTGAAGTTCGCATTCCACGCCGTTTCTGGGGTCACCGACTCGCCTCGTCTTCAACGTTAGGCGACTACCCAGAAGAAACGCTGCAAAAACGCCAATGCCGAAGCGTCCGGATCTCCGCACGTCCGGGGGGCCGTGCCGCGCGAACAGACGCGTCCACCGTGGGCTGGTCCGGAGCGACGCCCCCGCCCGCAAAAAGTAGTTCTGCACGGTCTCCGCTGTCATTCCAATCCCCCGATCGGCGACGACGATTGCACCTCCTTCTTCGCGGTCGACGATCTGGATGACAACATCGCCCCCTAAGTCCCCACGATGATCCAGTCCGCCGTCGTCAATACCGCTTGTGGAGCAGTAGAATTTGCGTTCCAGGACCGCGTCCACTGCATTCTGCAATAGCTCCCGCACACCGATCTCTGGATTGTCTCCGTAGAGCGGTGTGGCGAGTAGAGTCAGGAGGTGTGGGTCCGCATCGAACTTCCCTTCGATCGGCAGATACGGAAGTCTATTCAGCAAATCTTGTTCCCACAGGTTGGAACTCACGCGGGCCTTGGAGAGTTCTTTCGAGTCGCTATGCCCGCGATAGAGCTCGGCGAGGAACCCAGAAGCTGCTTCCAACTCTTGCCTCGCTCTCAGCACCAGTTGTTGGAGTTGAAGATGCGTGACGAACGCGTGCTTATCATATACGTGCACGTGAATCGCGCGTGGGTCGTTGTTTTTGAAGTACACCTTCGCGACAGGCTCGCTCGCGTCCCATTCCATGATCGACTTCGGAGTTTGCGGCCTTGGCAGCCGAAGGAGCGCCGCTGGCGCTCGGCGCATGTCGAGCTGCAAGCAATCAGCTACGCGAAGAAGCGCCATCAGGTAGATTGCGTTGCAGTCTAGAGGGGCATTGGTCTTGCCATGCAAGGTTCCAAGGTATTTATGTAAGAGAGACAGTGGCAAACTCGGCGATCGGGCGACTGTTCCAGCAAGGTCGGCTAGCCGACCGATCGTCCTGTTGAGAATGGGAAACTCTTCGGCTGACGCGCCTGGAAGACCAAAGAGGGCAATCTCATGTGCGAGCCGTGAGTGATGGCGGCGCAAGAATTCGCCAACGACCAGCTTGTCCTCTTGAGTCCAATCCTTGGCATCGTCTGGTAGGCCTTCGAACCCCCGGGTTTCGCCCTCCCCAAGTATCGCATTCCACTCAAAAGCGCCGAAGCGCCGAACCTCGTCCTTGTATTCGTGCCATAGTTCCGGCCATGGCCGGTCCGGCGTCCGAGTCTCACGTCTCTCGGCGAACCACGCTACGGGGCGATGCACCGTTGTTTCATCGACTAGTTTCTGAAACCCGACAAGCGAGACATGCATCGCGATAGAGCAGAGATGCGTCGCTACGACAAGAACAGCAGCATCTTCGGCACGCAACGCCTTGGTGGTCCGCTCTCCCTTCTTCTTGTCCCAAAGTCCGTGCGGCACAAGATCAATCGCGCGCGCGAGGGTGCGGTCCACCCGGGAAACCCCACCATCGTCATAGAATGGAAAGAACGGCTGGTCATGAGTGTTGTACAGCCGCGAGCACGCGTCGGTGAACTCGGTGATCGGCTCGGCGAGTGAGCTGCCCTCGAGAAGCACCCTAAGAGGGACGGGAATATGCACGACGGACTTTCCTTGCGGTTTCGCGCGAGAAGAAATCGCGAGACGGTAGCCGCATCCATCGAGGTGATCACAAAGCGCAGCTGCATCGATCGTGTTTCCTAGCTGAGCGAAGAAGAACTCGCTAATGCACGCCACGACCCCATGTCCCTCTCCCCCTACTCTTGCCGCAGCGTCGCGTTCGAGTGAACGGATGTCCGTCGGGTCATAGATGCGGATCTCAATCCGCTGAAGCAGGTGTAGGACTTTCCCGAGCTCCTTAGGATCATCCGGGTCGAGCTTCCACGTCCGGCAGAGGAGGTTGAGGTCTTGCAAGAGACTCTTAGGTACGTCGTTCCTGAACGTTTGCGGATCATCGTCGCAACTGCGCGAGAGCTCCGTAAACCTGCGGAGAACCGGGGCTGGATCACGTGATACGAAGACGAAAATGTCAACATCGTTCCTTTCGATCTGTTCTTTGGCGCTTTCCAAGACGGCCGAGAGCGCATTCACCGTCCACTTCCCGCGATCTTCAAGCTGACGCTTGCACTGATGGACCTCAGTCCCTTCGTGGCGGCCCAGTCTGAACTCGATTCCGTTCCCTTTCTCCCCGAGTGGCTCCCACTGGAGTGTCGATGCATCCCCATCAAGCATCCTCAGACACTGTCGTACAACCCACAGCCTCTCATACTCGTATCCCAACTTGTCGGGACGTCCTCCGCGTGCCATAGAGTGATACTACTTGAGATGTCGGTGGGATGCCACCCCTAGTCATCGGCGCCTCAGGATCAGGTCGATCACGGCTGCCAGGGTTTCCGATGGTCCGTCCCGTGGTTCTCAGGAAACATCATCCGCGGCGTCCGCGATCCAGGCCGACCGCTTCGCGTGCGTGTGATAACAAAAAGATCCTGAAGGGCGCGCAGGTCGCCTCGCGGAGGGCACGACGTCGACCAAAGCATACCATCGCACGGGTTCGACTATAGCCTTCATGCCAGGGTTCGCGGGGTTCGCGTGGAGTCGAGCCACGGGGACCCACTCGACGGTGAGGGTGTTCGGATCCATCGCCAATTCCTCCGGAGGGCGGGTGGTGTCGGCTTTGGAATTGGCTTGGGGTTCAGGCTTGGGGCTCGTCTTGGAAGGAACGCACCGCGGATAGATAGGCCTTCCAAAGCCGCTTTTCGCCAAAGTTCGATGATATCCGATCCGCGACCGCGAACCCAGACAGTCCGGGAGGAGTTCTCTTCTTCCCCGGTGCGCGCC
>JAZDCZ010000407.1:0-155416 GCA_036679605.1 Gemmatimonadota bacterium | reverse complement strand
ACGACGAGGGATTGCGCCCTTGAGGCATCCAAAAGAT
Source organism: Gemmatimonadota bacterium (assembly GCA_036679605.1). Taxonomy (GTDB): domain Bacteria; phylum Gemmatimonadota; class Gemmatimonadetes; order Gemmatimonadales; family GWC2-71-9; genus JAZDCZ01. The sequence goes on along the minus strand of JAZDCZ010000407.1, from coordinate 155,379 downwards.
GCAACAAGGGTAGCAATGGTGAATGGAAGACGCCCAGAAAGAACACCCTCAGTGTCAGGTATAATCTTCGCACCCTCTCCGTGCGGGGCAACCTTCTGACCCTCTCTTGCATCGGCAGGCGCTTCAGGATTATGCTCGATTGTGATGCAAGAGGCTTCAGCCAGCCCGACGACACGCTGGTTCTGCGTATCCCTGAACACTTCCAGAAAGTTGTCCAAAATTGGAGATGCAAAGCCGCCACGCTGAAATACGACAGGCGCGGCGGATTCAGGCTCAACCTCAACTACGAGATGGAAGCCCCTCCCAAAATCACGGGCAGCCGCGATGTGTGTCATGTGGTCAGTAGAAGCATTGCGGACACATCTGGGGTAAGCGTGTTCGCGCTTGAGGATTTGCACGGGATCAGGAACAAGAGAAGGGGCAGACGGCTCAACCGCGAAATCAGTAGTTGGCCGTTCCATGTCTTTCTCTTCTGTCTGACCTACAAAGCCATGGCGCTGGGAAAGACGGTCGTAACCGTCCCCCCTGCGTATACCAGCCAGCGCTGCTTCAAGTGCGGACACACGGAATCTAGGAACAGGCAGGGTTCTAGGTTCCTTTGCAGGATGTGTGGTGTTTGCTGTCATTCTGACACTAATGCCGCCAAGAACATCCTTTTTGTGCATGAGGCTGATGCCAAGCTCCATGCGTCAGTTCCCTGCTCTCCCACCTCGCGCCGCAAAGCGCCCGGTGGGCAGGTTGCTGTCAATCAGCCGAAATGCAGGACTTGTTACACGCCGATAGCGTGTGACATTTCCAGCATTACGATGCGGCAGGCTCTCAGCCTAGCTGCAAACCACCAGCCTTGTGCCGGTGGTAATTGACCATATGCTTATTATAGACGAATCTGGACCTGAAAACAAGCGATTGACCTAGGCGATTGACATCTGTGCCTTCACGAGGTATAATTCGGTATGCCCGATGACACAATGACAATACATGCGCCACTGCCGCCGCCGAACGACAGCGTACGGATATCGCCCAGTGGCGCGAGCCGCGATGAGCTGTTAAGGGCGTTGGATGGCCTGCGTGCGATAGCAGTCGGCACAAGGCTTGTATGGCACTGTAGCCTGTGTATACCCTGTCCGGCACAGCCAAGTTTTGGGGCATCTGGGTGGCTGAATCCGGAGGATCGCAGGGCATACCATATTCTCGCATGTGAGGCAAGGAATCGTGGGCTGCGCTAGACGTTCAGGATACGGCGGCTCACCTCATCCATCACGGCGTTTGCGAATGTGACGAATGCGACATGCTCCGAGATGATGCCGTCAGTCCATGTGGAGTCATCGTCAGCGAATGGCAATAACATGTTCGCGTCCATCCGATCATGCAGAGCCGCGAATCCACGATATTCACCCCTTGCGGAATCGGCGGCGTACTCAAGATCCTCTCGACTGAGCTGCGCCATCACGAAGTCAGCTCCCTCAGACACACTCATGCCTTGAAATACGGTCGCGGATTTCTCTGGGTTGACAAATGCACACTCGGAACACCGATGTGACTCGCCATTCTCGATCCATCCATCAGGCAACGCGTTGGACTTCACCCTGCTGCCGCACGAGTCACAGGTGTAATCCGATGCGAACCCACTGTCATACAGCGTGGCTATGGCGTGATATCTGCTCATAAAATTTCACTGCCTATAAAGACAGTATAAAGAGATCAGCCAAAAATGGATCGCAGGTTATCGTCCGTACGATCCTGTGCGGTTCTTGAATGACTATTAGATTCCTTCCAGCCGCACCACGCGCACGAGCCGGACGCGACTGCGGGTGCCCAGTTCTCCGTGCCATAAGTGCCGCCGCACGAGAAACATCTCACAAGGAAAAAGCAACCGGACTCGTCCCGGAAATTTGGTCCCTTGTCATTCAGGTGTCTCATCATGCTGTATTATACCGCGCAAACGGTCTTGAGACAAGTGCGGCGACCCTGTGGTATCCAGCAGCCCTCGCTGGCGCGAGCCGACTATCTAGGAATTTCAGCACTGGGGCAGTGTGACGGCGGATATGATCATATCTCGCGTCGGCAGCCGGAAAATGCGTCTCCATGACCTCACGAATCCACTGGGGCAAGCCATTCACGACATCCCCGACAATGTTTGGCGCCGGAATCTGCTCGATGTCATGGCCAAAACTCGGATTTATAGACATGTCCCCCACAGAACTTCTCGGCAGCACTACGACACCACTTATGTCGTATGACGGCTCTACAGTCCTATGTGAACTCTCCGGATGCTCAAAACTAAGGGAGACACGGAGTTCGCTTCCCTTGATCTTCTTGGTCAATGTGCCGCGTACGGGTGACTCTAAGCTCACCTTCGCTCCGCCGATGGCATCGGCGATCTTTCGTAACGGCTTCTCGACATGCGATGTGTCGTCCATAGGTATATCCGCAAGCTTGTCGCGGAGTTGTTCGGCGAACGGAGCCACGACTTCACCGTAATCCGAATGTACATCGAAATCGAAACCATGACCGTGCAGACCATCGCTGGCCTCGTAAGCCTGCTCGCCGTCCGAATACCACGACGCGGAAAAATTGACACGAAAGGATACATAGTCCGCAGCACCAGATGTATGCAGTTCCTCGGACAATCTAATCTCGTTGCCATCACCATCCTTCGCCCGCATGGTCCACAGGCCTTTGCCGTACGAGGACATACGACCTGACTTCAAACCGACCGCCGAGGCGAGCGACTGCAGCAATTCCAAGGCTGGTTTGCTACTGCGCCCGTGAAACGGATATTTGGGATCACGATAATACGCATCGGCGTCATGCGGCTTAGTCGTCGTTTTGACCATTTCGACGACCTCGATGTCACTTGGGTCAAGAACGACGAGCTGATCTGGTTCGTTGCCATGTATAGTACCCGTCCCTGGATCTCTTACAGCGTCATAGCCGAATCCCTTCAGCAGCCGCCTGAAAGCCATGCCGCGACTGGATCCCCATTCGCCGCCGGAGCGGGCAGCCTCGTCAAGCGCTCTCCACAGTCGGCCACCAGGAGACCCCGCCGACCAGGCGTGGGAGCCTTCCTCCACACCCGCCTCAGTTAGCATAGACTCTGCGTCCCCCTCCGTCACGGTCGATAGATTCAATACATTCGTCGCATCGACGCGACATACGAACATGTATTTTCGGAATGCCCAATGATGATATTTGCTGAAGTCGGATGCTATGTGGTCAAGAGGGAAAAAATAAATGCCCACTGGATCTTTATGGGTGGAATTGGGTCGAATGCCAATTTTCGGAATGTCTGAAAAATGTATCCAAAAACCTCGGCCTCGATTCCTCTCCAACGCGGATACGAGCTGGGGATAGAAATCCCCAGCCTCGGCCAATAATATCCGCCTAGCGTGGAATGTCATATACATGCCCGTAAAACATATATCAAAGCAATAAAAAGGCAGATTTAATGTCTTGGAGCATCTTGAGGAGTCGTTTTTCCGCTCACCAGAAGCCGATAACCACAAAGATTTCTATTTGCGTTTATCAGCCTGAATCGTACACTCAATTTGAGGACGCCGAATGTCGGTGGGCCAAGTGTGAAAAAAGGAGAGGAACGATGAAATTATTTATTGCGATGGGTGCCTTGTTCATTGTAGGATGCGGTGGAGTAGATGTCGGCGGAATTCCCATAGATGTGGGCGGGCTGAACTTCAACGGCGACCTCAACATCGGCGATATCAACCTCGGTGACAGACTTGGCAGCGAATTGTTGGATGCCATAATTGGAAGCACTGATTCGGCTACTGAAGCCGAATCCGATGCGGATACAATCGAAGCAGAACCGCATCCCGCCGACACAAATGGCGACTTCATCATCGACAGCGAGGAGGTTCTTGCATATGGGGTGGCCTTCCAGAACGACGAACTTGACGATGGCCAAGACAAAAACTGGTTGGATGTGGCCGTGTCCATTTGGCAGGCTCGCGCCGACGGTGCCTACTTCGACGACATGGAGTCGGACAAACCACTCAACTGGAAATCAATCATCATCGACGAAGATGCGAAGCAACAAGAAGCGCATCCTGCCGACACGAACGGCGACTTCCTACTGACAGGCGAGGAAATTTTGACATACGCATCAGCCTTCCAGAACGACGAACTTGGCGATGGCCAAGACAAAAGTTGGTTGGATGTGGCCGTGTCCATTTGGCAAGCTCGCGCCGACGGTGCCTACTTCGACGACATGGAGTCGGACAAACCACTCAACTGGAAATCCATGAACGATACCACTGTAGTGAGTGACGGAAGTGGCGATGTTATGGATGGCGATGTCATGGATGGCGATGTCATGGATGACGGAAGTGGAGATGTCATGGATGTGGATGAAGAACCCGCTGGCAAGGGATACGATATCCTGTTCAAAGTCACTCCTCTCTCGCCTGTCACATTCAGTCTAACTGTGGTGGATCCCACCGATAAATACAATTCTAACCGCTCACAACAAGAAGGATTAGGTTGGCTAGAAGGCGCGGCATGGGACGGGTTTTATCGGGTTCAAGTGTCTGCAGGGAACAATTACAACGGCGTAAATGAGCAGGTGCTGTTTTCAATCAGCATCTACAAGGACGGAGAACTGGTACTCAAGGAGGAACATTCCATTGCTGAAAGCGGGCAATGGGACAATCTGTCCATTGCCTACCCTTAGCTGCGATAAGGCGCGCAAGATTTTGTCCAACTGTGTCAAGGCGGCAACCGAGGTCGCTCGGCGGGAGAATCACACAGGCAGCGGACTCCCCGTTGTTTGCGGAGAAAGAATACGGGACCCACAACATCGTCGTCCCGGATGACGGATAGCGAATCCTCTCTCTATATGGTTTTTACACCGTGCGGCATTGCATGGACAGCATAGACTTCAATTTCCTCGTCAACGATAATGAGCGGCAAGGTTGCGATCTCACAACTCGGCGCGACCCCAGGGTGGTCCGGAGCATAGGTGAGGTCGCGGACGACGCGGAGGCTCGCTTAGCATCCCGTCAGGCTAGGGGTATCGATGATGACAAACTTGACTTCGACATACTCTCGCTGGACGAATCGGATTTAGAGAGCCTTTGGCCAGCATGGGGCGAGCGACGCGTTGCATCTCTAGGGCGAGGCATTCCGGTAGGACTCACGATAACGCCGCAGTATCTGCCAAAAAGCGGTGGCTCGACTCGGACCGTCAGCGGGGCATCCTCACGATAAAACTCATTTTCTCGCCTTGGCGTGACCACGGCGTACACTATGGAAAACCCTATGATAATCATCAGTGCCTCCATGGCCTCCATAACCACCGTGGCCGGAATATCCAGAACTACCCTGATGGTCATAAATGGTCTCTCGCCAACGCACCTCTTCCGATGTCACAATCCATTTGTGCGGAGTACTGGGCCAATCACTGCGAATGAACGATGATGGATCCGCAGCACCCTGGATAGGGATTGGATCAAACAGTATATTTGAGTTTCGTGGCGCGGAAACCCTCGTCGTAGATTGATTGAACATCCTGACATCGGACGATCGCATCTTCGTAGACGAACAGCCAGTAACGCTGATAATCATAATGGCGATGGTGTATCTCATGTTCGATTATATGCTGGCCAGCGGGTTTTTTCAAGGTCTGCCTTGACATTCGGATTCCTGCGCGATACACCTGTTCTAGTATGAACACGCAATTCCATCTCGATAAACGTTTGAGGCCGTCTCGGCCTCTGATATCCGGCGGGCGAAGACCGCGCCGGTTGAAGCGTTAGTTTCAACACACACAAAACATTTTAGGGTCTATAGCTCAGTAGGCAGAGCGTCCGGCTCTTAACCGGAAGACCGCTGGTTCGAAACCAGCTAGACCCATTTGAATCCAAGCGGCATTTAATACCCGTGAACGACGGGGAACTTGGTTCGGGTTAGGACAGTTAGCGGGGTCTGTAGCTCAATTTGGTAGAGCGTCCGGCTTTTAACCGGGGTGTTGCGGGTTCGATTCCTGTCAGGCTCATTAGGAAAGAATGAAGTCGCAGGTTCGATTCCTGCCTAGTCTATATTTGCCGTCCCCGTGGCGCAATGGATCAGCGCAGCGGCCTTCTAAGCCGAGGGTTGGAGGTTCAAATCCTCCCGGGGACATTGGAGCCGTTAGCTTAGTTCGGACAAAGCGTCACCCTCCGAAGGCGGGGTCGCAGGTTCAAATCCTGCCTCATTTGGCAGGCCGCTAGCTCAATGGATTAGAGCGCATCTCTCCTAAAGATGAGGTTCTCGGTTCGAGTCCGAGGCGGCCTAATTAGTTCGAGTCCTCGAGCATCTTTCTTAGCTGCACATTCTCCCGACGCGTGGCCTCCAAATCGAACACCATGTACTTAATGGATAGCCGAACGAAATCGATGCTCTCCTGAAGTTGGCCGACCGTCTTCTTCAATTCGGCATGTTTCGTCTTGGTCTGCTCCGCAATCCGCACAAGTCTATCGCGAGCGCCTAAATCGCTCACAGTACCTATCTCGGCAATCAAACTCGCCAATTTCCTCTGAAAGGTTTCGTCATTCATAGCTTTTCTCCTAAAAGTGTTTCCACAAGTTTCTACTTGTTAGTAGTGACCTTCTCGCCACCCAACGCGTCGAGCTCCGCTCGGAGCGCCGCGTTCCTGTCCAACTCGTACTGTTTCTCCGCCCGCTCCTCTGCCTCGATCATCGTGTCCACCTCCTCATCGCTAATGGTCTCATCAACGCTCTCTATGTCCTGCGCCGTCGTTCCCTCGATGTTCTCCAGAAAGATGGTCATCCTCTCTTCCATGCTCTGTGACTGTGCCATGGCCTTTTCCCAAGCACCTTGTGTTCTCGTAAGGTCGGTCTCACCGAAAAGGCGGCTGATCTCGGAGGACATCACGCCCATACTAGACGCGAAATCAGATGAGGCCTCGGCCTGACGTTTGACAAGAAGGGCATTCCTGATGACAAACAATTGCCTCTCCAGCATCCTATGTATGGCCGCAGTTTTCTTCAGAGAGCTGCGGACGAAGGCATACTGGGCTGTGTCGCCGACCCTTTTGGCGTCCCTGGCATTCCTAATGAACTCATCTTGGAACTTCGCCTGTTCGCGGATGGACTTCTCGATACGGCGAATACCCTGTTTTACCTTGATGTCCCTCTCGATACGCCTTTCCTCAGCGCTCTTGAACAGTCCCATTATCATATCCTCCAAAAGAAATCTCGCGGAGCTGAGCCGTAAGCCAGTCCGTCGGCCTGATAAACGACCAGCCCTGCCAACCTATTATTCGCATCGACATGACGAAAATCAAGGTTGGATTCCTGATGCGGAATCCGGCAGATTCACGACCGCCTCATTCGCCTCGGTCGATTCAAATGGCCGCCCACCAAACAGGCCGCACCGCAAATCGCCAAGTATCTGCGTACTCTGAGCCTTATCGGACCCGATTTCGTCCAAGAAGGTTATGGCTGGATCCATCTCCCATCTACCGCAACCTAAGAAGAAATCCGTCTCCTGCCATGTCATCTGATCCACCAGCCACACTTGATCCCGAAGGAACCATACAGCCTCGCGAGTACCCCGCATGATGCCCAGCCGCGGATCGGCTCCAGACGGAACAGCGGAGTCCTCGCTGTGACCAAAACCCAATGTGTGTCCAATCTCGTGTATGGCGACATCAGCGAACGCGTTCACATACTGCTTATATGTCGGCGACTCGATCGCTATAAGGGAGAAGGTCTCGCCGTACACGAATCCCCCATCGTCCCACCTCTTATCCGATGAGTCGAACACAGCTCTACCCAAGACGAGTGGATTGTCCGGCTCCTGCCATTCCGTAATGAACATGACAGTTTTTCCAGATGTGTCCCCCGAATCGTACTCCCCGTTCAACACTAGGAGCTTCTCCGCAGGCAAGTGATTGCGCGGCAGCACCGATATCATGCCTATGTCAATGGCCACCTTCGCCAGCACATCCGCCATAAATCTGTCGGAATCGTCAGCTAAGGAGCCGCCATTAGGGAGGGAATGGCTGCCAAAATCGAAAGGTGGAACCGGAACATCTGGGCCGAAGCCATACGGCGATGCTTGGTCATCGCCGGTCCAATCCAGAATCAGCAGATGCGTCATCCCGTCGCCCTGATCGAAGAGGCACTGTCCAATCTCCTCGACGACGACGGTTACTACATCGAAATCCGACGAACTACCTAGGGACACGGTTAGCGTGAACACCAGCACGCCAGAACTAGGCGCGTCAAACACAGCCACTGCGCTGCCAGCGTCGAGTAATTCCACGACTGGCCCAGACACTTGCTCCCAAATGAATTCAAGACCCATCGACGCCGAGCCGTCCAACACGACCGTGTCGAACGGTGCTACCGTGGCGTCTTTCCCTGCGTCGGCCGAGGCACTCAACGGCGCTAGCAATGACTGTACGCCGCAACCAGTGACGGCCAACAAAAAGATCATGATAGATAGCTTCACAACAAACCTCCTTACAAATCAAGCCTGTCGATCACGACAAAACAGGCCAACACCAATATATTCACGCCTGACACCGCAAGCCCGAAAGCTAAGACGGCGAACAGTCTTGCTTCCCACGGAAGCGGCGTCGCCAGAAGAGCTGTGACCATCCATGACAAACCAACTTATACCCCAACGAGATGCATCTCTGGGACAGCCTGCGGGGCAAGCATCCCGAGCGAAATGCACACCCGAATCATGTCGTCCACCGCCATGTCCACGATCTCGACCGCCTCGACTGGGACGAACAATATCCCCCCAGTCATCGGCATAGGGGCGCTGGGCATGAAGATTAAGTTATACTTTATGCCTCTGAACTCGTACACCTGCGGCGAGGTCAACAACGACAGGACTCCGGCTCCCTCTCCTATACGACACATCACCACCTTCATGGCCTTCAACTGTGACGAGCCACCATTGAACATGGACACCACTTGCTTCACTGACTTATGGACTGTCCCAAACGCCGGTATGCGATCCAACCCAGACATCATGTCATCAATGAGACTTCTGGCTCCCGATTTGGCACCAAGCTTCGCACCTAGGCCGATAAACCACACGCATGCTAGCACCAGAAGCCAACCAATTACGGCGGCGACAGACGGATTCGCCACAAACCGCAATCCGATGTCTTGCAAGAAAGCCCCTATAGCAGTGTTCGGGCCGACTGCGGCTACAATTTTGCCGCCAGCCCATGCCATCAGCAACCCTGTCAGGGCTATGGGCAGGAGCAGGAGTATCCCCGACACGAAGTTGGACAGGAACAGACGACGCCACATAAAACCAAGTAATCTCTTCATAATGTGAGCGGGGATAATCCGCCGCTCGCCGTCCTTTCAAAAAAATAGGGCATGACCACAGAGGACAGGGATCCCATCCTCAAGTGATTTATTTCCGTTCGGCCCGCTGCGGGTCGAGTTCCGAAGGCGGCAGTATCGTGATTCCAAGTTCCTTCCGGAAAGTCAAGAATAGCTTACCAACCACCTCGGCTTCGCTTGCACCATATATCCTAGCCTGTGGCAACCCTTTTATCTGAGCTACCCATTCTCCTAGGCAGATATATTCATCCTTGGTCCGCGCGGTGACGATCTTTAGCTTATCCATTATCCGATCCTATGTCAATTCTAGGCAACTGCTGCCCATTCGTCAAGGAGGATAGAACTGGTTATGCGGCGATGGTCACTTGCCTAGTCTGGACTGACCTCTCCGCGTCGATCTCTCCCCGCGCCGACAGCGGCGCAGCCACCCTTGGCCTCCACCGCCACATCAAGGAAGTCAAACCAGTTCGCCGGACACTCTGGCGGCTCTGGCGTCAGACACGCAGGCGATATTAACTCCGCGAATGTGAGATTGCGTTGACTCGCCGTGACCTTTCCGCTATCGATAGGGATGCGGCCATCCTTGCAGAACTGCACCATGCAGTATCCACTGTCCCACTGAAGGTTCAGCTCCCTGACCCACCTCCCGACATTCAGCCGCGGCGTATTCGCGATCCCCTCACCCAGTGCGGATTCCGGCTCCGGCTGTGGTGGCATGCCTAGATTGTCACCGCCAAAGTCTGAGGCCGGATCCAAATCGTCCAAAAACCCAGCCTCGACGCTTTGATTCGTCACCTCCAAAGCATCAGTGTTCCCGCCGCTCGGTCTGAACCACTGTTTCCATAAATCCGGTCGCATAAGGAGCGCCGAAGACGGGAATGATGCGGTCGTCGTCATCCTGCTATAGCAGTCGTCCGCATGGCTCATGCGGCTGGGCAGTTCAGCGTCCTCCAATGTGGGGAAATGTGGCAGTGCATGTCCACCAGCGGGTTCTAAAATGACTGGGATGTTCGCGGCGCGTAGCACGGTGCGCATGAACCCAGTAGTACCCCAGCACCCAGCGGTGCGGGAGATGACGCGCGCATCAGGCGTCGTGTCTCGGCGCGAATCGGACAGGTACTCAGCCCTCGGTGTCCCCATCATCAATCTGATGGCGGGTGTGTATCCTCGGTACTGCCAGTGCGCTTCGGTGTTCCCATTCCACCAGTGGTTCGTGAAATGTATGACATTGAGTCGGAACCAGTGTATCGTGCGGTACACAGCAGTGGCCTGACCAGCCACGCCGGACGGTGAGTCGGCGGCGATGATGATCTCATCGCCAGTACACGGCTCCAGCAAGCCACTGTGACACCTCTGAGATCCATCCAATTCCCCGTGCAGGAAGGCTAAAGCCGTCTCCGGCGTCGTCATTGTGGACATGCCACCATGAGACACGAGATCGACGAAGTAGCCACCGAACTCGGTGTTTAGCCAGAAAAACTCGCGGCTGTCCAGCAATATGGCCAATTCCTTTGGAGTGTAGCCGACAATCGACCACGGCACGCGTCCACCAATCTCAGCGGCAAGGGTGTTCGCGGCGTACGCGAGAAACCTAGCCTCGGCATCGACAGGGGAATACAACTGTGAGGTGAATGCGTCGGCGTCCGCCGTGTCGAAAGTGTTTTGTGGAGGGTCAGGCAGCCCAGTCGGCTCCTTGAACCACACGCCGACGAAAGCTCTGTACAGACTGTCGCGGAATTCGGCTGGCCATGGCCAGACCAATGATTTTCCGCACTGCGGCTGGCTGGCCGACTTGCCGCACGGGTCAGGTGACTCCACGCCTTCCGACAATGGTGCCTCCCACGAGAGCGCGGCGGCGACCTGTGGGTTCCCACTAAGCCAATCGTCTAGGTTTGGCACGCCCGTTGGCCATACAAATCCAAATCGGGCAATCACGATGGATCCCGCAGTCGCGGCTAAACTTGAATTGGATTCGAGATCCATACTGGCGGACGACCAGCCAAGGAATGCCCAACCATCAGCAGGGACAGCCGTCAGCAAGAATCCGTCCTCGGAGACTGTACCCAACCCGTCAACCGACACCAAGACATCACATCCATCGGGGATTCCATCAGCATCGGCATCGACGGTGTCATCAAACCCGGGACATATATCATGGGCATCAGACACACCATCGCCGTCACTGTCGGTGAAGGAGACAAGGATGCCGCCGTGTATGCTTTGGCATCCAACCGTCGCGATGGCGGCAACCAGCGACACCAAGCACAGCGAGCCTGCGCGATTCCGATCCATCATGGGGAACTCTCCTTGTTTGCGATCCACGATTACCAGCGATTATAAGGCAGGAGTAAATATGAGTCAAGTCAATTACCACTGGCACGAGGCCAGTGGCTTGCAACTTGGGCTTCTCCGAGAGACTGGCCCGTGCATCGTCGGCTGATTGACAGCAGCCTGCCCGCCGGGCGTTGCATAATGCGACGCGAGACGGGTTGGCAGGGTGAGGCCAGTGATACCCCCGCTCACATTCATAGAGGAAAAAGAAAAGGGCCGCCCTACGGGCGGCCCTTTTTTGACAAGATGGCCATCCATGGCCTGCCATCGTCCTTGACGGATTACATCCTTGCTCAACAAGGCATCCTTGCCAAGTTCATTCTATCGGGTTAGTGTGCCTGCACGCATTTCATTCGTCTAGGCTTTGACTGGGCCACACCGAGCATCATCTCTTTCCCCGTCGTCCCATTCGAGCGATCGTAACCTGTCATCCACCTCCACCACGGTCAGCCACTTCTCCGGTAAACCGCCCACTAGCCCGTGGCTGATGTAGTCATATACCGCTGGGTCACGACTCTCGCCTAGGGTGTACAACGGTGTGCCATCACAATCCTTAGTGTGCCATATGACCCAAAGCCTCGCATGCACTTTAGAGCAAGCACCATGGCTGTGCCAAGTGTCATACTTCACCTCAACGAGCGTCCCGACAGGTATATTGTGTTCCAACACCATATTACTCTACCTCTCTAACTAATGCAACAGAAGCATCTCGCATAGCCATATCTAATTTTACATAATCATCACACCAAAACGCTTTGGTTCTAAGTCGCGCTAGCGATAAAAGGATCCCAGCAATATAATCCATCTGGCATTCATCGGCTGGTGTCATCGCGCCAACCAACTTGAGAGTCATTTCGTCTATCCTCATCTTATCAGGTTTTTGTGTGATAAGTGTGCCTTCTTTATAGGAACCCCTCGCATAACAAGAGCGACACTGCCACTCCGTCATCGTGATTAAACCAATTTCTGGGTGTTTGCCACGAATACATCTTAATTCCCCATCACACAGTGGGCATGCGTTTTTTACCAATTTACTCAAGTCCTTCTCCGCAAAGCCGCCCTCCAGCCCATGATTGGTATAATCGTTCGCCTCTGGGTCGCGGCTCACGCCTAGGGTGTACAACGGCGTGCCATCGGTGGCTCTGATATGAGCTATGACCCAAAGCCTTGCGTGTACTTTAGAACAAGCGCCGTCGCTATGCCAAATGTCATATTTCACCTCAACAAGCGTGCCGACTGGGATGTTGTGTTCCATCGCCATATTACTCTTGAAATCCAACATGCTCATGATGACTGGTGCCTCCACTCCGCGACTCTGTCCTTCGCTGGCAGCGCAGCCAAATTCTCGAGCATCCCCCTAGTCGGCACTTCTCCTATGTCATTCATGCTTCCCCTACGGCCACAATCTCTGTCGTCATCCACCGCGATGAGTCCGCAGTCGCACTCGTGCCTGCTCCAACTTATGGCAAGTCCACCGCACTTCAGACAGAGAGCCGCGTTGACAGAGGCATCGTCCGACAGTCTGACTTTGAGCTCCTCGTCGTCCTTCAATTGAATGCTGATATTGTCGCGGGTGATGGATGCGTGGTTGATGGCAGTGGCTCCCCGGATGACCGACTTCACGGCGGCCTCCAATGTTGCCTTCTTCCATCTCTCGAATCCGCCCTGAGCCAGCAGGGCGCACTCAAAAGCCTTCGGCCCGCGCTGTGTTATGCGGTACATGCGCGATGGCTGGGCCGCACTAGCGGCGAGAGGGTCAGTAACGGTCAGCTCCCCCTGTATGGCACAGGATATGGCCGCCCGCACGGTCGTTTTGGCTCCGTCGCGGGATGTCTCGTGCAGGCGCCATCCATGTCCGGACTCCGACATCCGCCAGATGACCTGCCCTGTGTAGGAACCGGACTGCCAATCCAACCAGTCGAGCATCTCAGTGTCCGTTGGCAACTGCGATTCCGACATAAAATCAGAGATCGCCTTGCGGACATCCCGTGACGGAGGAATGGACTGCCGCGAAGCCACCTGGAACGATCCGAGATAATCTGCCGGAACCTCCATGAGCCGCCAACCCCTGTTGGTTGTGGACCAACGGAACGCCACTAGACCTTTGCTACGGTGGTTCAACCAGTCCAACATGCAGGAGTCGGTGAGCCGACCATCCTCTATCCATTCAGATTTCCAACCATCGCCACTCGTCTCAGCGCGATATTGTTCACGGCACACGCCGCCATTGAATCCGGCATCGGGCAAAGTCTCCGATTCCACGGCTCCCAGCCGGAGCACCTTGGCCACAAAGCCTGTCAGCATCTTCAACATATGTCAGTCTCCCTCCAGTTTAAGTACCTTCCAGCATATTCTAACGTTAGAATTGTCCATGGTAACCGCTATCGACATGTTCTGCGGCATCGGCGGCTTCGCAATTGCGGCGGCGCGGATGGGTCTCGATGTAGTTTGGGCGAACGACTCGTCGCCGCACGCGTGCCGAGTCTACTCCGGACACTTTAGGCACGAGTTGGCAGAGGGCGACATTTGGAGCCTCTTGGATGACATCCCGCCACATGATTTACTCATGGCTGGGCTGCCGTGCCAGAGTTTCTCTGCGGCCGGAAAGAAACTAGGGCTCGCCGACATCCGTGGTACCTTGTTCAACGCGGTCGTGGAGACGCTTCGCCGGCACCAACCCGCTGGGTTTGTCCTAGAGAATGTACCGAACATGGAGTGCATCAACAGTGGTAGAGATATGGGTCTCATAATGCGAACCCTGAAGAGCTGCGGATATAAGGTGTCTAGGACCATCCTGAACGCAGCAGACTTCGGGCTCGCTCAAAGTAGGCCGCGTCTCTTCATTGTCGGCAGGAGCGGCGGGACGCCCTTCTCAATCAAGCCAGCGATCGGGCCGAAAGTCATCGTCGCGGACATACTTGAGCCGAATCCGAATCCTTCTTACGACATGCACGACGCCACGCTACGCAGGCTGGAGCAAAGCAAACGGGTAGACAGGCTAGTGAATGGCGTGCGTGTGTTATGGAACCAAGACGGCGGAAGGAGGATGGGCTACACGATCTTCGGAACGGACGGTTTGGCTCCCACGCTCACAGCCTCATCCTCACGACACTACGAGCGTTACTCAGTGAATGGGCGATATAGGCGGCTTACCCCAGACGAATACGCTAGGCTTCAAGGATTCCCAGACGGATGGTGCGATGCCGTACCGAGACATGTTAAATACAAGCTGCTTGGGAACGCAGTACCTCCACCAGCGGCGGAATGGGCAATTCGGGCTTCCTCGCCTAAAGAGTCATGACGGATTCCTAATCCAAGACAGGAAAACAACTCTCCCCGCTCCAACTGCCGACGGATTCAAGACGCCCGACGGCGCGAACATGCCGGATGCCGACGACAACCCGCCTACTCTGCTTTTGCCCACGATTCCCTCTCCGTACGCAGTGAACACTTGGTTGGCGTCAGCCGCCAACCCTGGGAACTTCATCGATCCGCTCGGCACACTAAACTGTGTCTCCGCGCCAAGAACAATCGACAGGCCGGACACGATCGCCACGACTGACACACCTCTGTCGTCTGGGGTTGTCGGCACCCTATACATCATTGCCACTAATGCGGGAGCGATCGCCGCAACACTCACCGGACCAGGAAATGTCCCCAGAACTGGGGGGCCAACAGTCACGACGCCGCCGCCAAACATGCCGGAAGCAACCCTAGCTCCGGCGGAATCAACATATGCGACCGCAAAGGACGATGTGGTGAGCGCGGCACCGGAGAATCTGGGCGAACCTTGCCCGATCGCCACTGTCACCGCCGGACCCCATGTCGGACGCAACGGCGCGCCGGAGATCGCACCTGGACGCACCTTAATCGAATTCACGGAGTCCTCATAGAACTGAAGTACGGCACCGCTGCTCATTGACAACACAAAACTGCCAGCCACAGCGCCAGTCACATAACCCACAGAGGGACCAAAGGCGAGTCCACCAGACAGGGTGCCAACAGCACCAAAACCGCCCACGCCATCGATAAACGATACCGCGAAAGCGTTGGGTGACAAAGTCGCCAAGGAATCGACTGTGCCAGGTATGGACGAGGACTCCCGCAATGTCGCGTCCGTTCCCACCAAATCAAACACTGACACGGAGGAACTGCTGTCAATCGTCCTGTGGTGGGACACGATCACGACGCCGGAACTGGTCGCGGCCAAGGCCACGCGATCGGCGAATCCGGACGCAAGTTGCACTCCGACACCCCAGATCACAATACCTGCGGACGTTTGCCCGATCCGAAGCCACGCTGCATTGGGTTCGGCGAGGTATACCACCGCCACCCGCCCGCCACCGAGCGCGGCCATGACTGGGGGATCTGACAACACTCGAACCACATCGAGTTGTGTCTCGGCACCAAAGGCCAATGCCTCCGCTCCCGTGAGGGCAAGAGCTACCCTACCCGGCAAAAATTTGGCCGTACCGTCCCAAGTGGCACCAGAGACACTCTCGTCCCGCGTGTCCAGCGGGTGATAGAAAACTACTTTCGTGTCCTGCAGCATCGCCATGCCGAGCCTCAGCAGGTGAGAACTTGATAGAATGAGCCATGCTCAGACTCAGACCCATAATAAAGCCGAATAAGGTCGTGTCAGGCCTGCCAATAGACGGCGATCGCCGAAAGGCGTGGTTCGTGGCGGCGGATCGCAAGCCGCCCCAAGCGGCCAAATCCGTTGTTAGTCTTTTCACTGGCTGCGGCGGGATGGAAATCGGGCTAGAGGCGGCTGGGTTTCACACCGCAGTCTGTGTGGAGATCGACAAAGACTGTAACAGGACTCTGGAGACAAACCGTCCCCAGTGGAAGCGTATTGATCCGGGCGACATAACGGATATCTCATCCGCCGACATACTCAAGGCAGCAAGGCTGAATCCAGGGCAGGCAGGACTCGTGACGGCTGGGTGCCCCTGCCAGCCATTCTCGACAATGGGGAAGAAAGAAGGAATTTCCAGCGACAAGGGCAACCTCTTCGCACACTTCATCCGCGTCGTGAGCGACATCCGTCCGGCGGGTTTCATCTTCGAGAATGTGGCCGGAATCACGAAACACAGCGAAGTATTAGACATGATAGATGCCATGGCACATCGCCTCGACTACCGGATTTCGGCGAGGGTTCTAATCGCTGCCGATTACGGCGTCCCGCAGCGTAGGAAGAGACTGATAATACTCGGCCTGCGGGATCGTAACAGGGATTCAAACATCCCAGCGTTCCCGTGGCCGAGCCATTCGGAAAATCCGGAAAAGATCACAGGCTACTACGCCGATCGCGGTTTCGCCATCCCTGTCCCAAAAACATGGATCACGGTCCAAGACTGCTTCGACGGCATCGACTACGACGAGGTGGAAAAGATGGAGGCTCGGGGCGAATGCTATAAAATGGGCGTCAGTCCCCTCATGTTGAAGCGCATGAAATGCATACGCCCTTATACCCGCGACAATTTCAAGAGCCTCCCAAATAATCTGAGGCCGCCCTGCTGGATGCCAGACAAGGACGGCAAGTTGAGACACCAAGGCAATGACACTTTCGGCAGACTGGAATTTGGCAAGGCGGCGGTAACAATACGCACATGTGGGTATCACCCAATGAAAGGCCGGTACATCCATCCCACGCTGAACCGGGGTCTGAACACAGTGGAACTCGCTAGACTCCAAGGGTTCCCTGCCGAATGGAGGTTCATCGGTAAAATGACTTCTGTGAGCAGACAAATAGGGAATGCCGTCCCACCCCCCTTGGCAGAGGCACTCGGCAGGGCGATGGCATTTCAAATCTCCAAGCGCCCATAATCTCCCACTGGGTAGAACTGAGTGCGCTTGGTTATAGGCTAAACATCACTGAAAGCGAACCCGCATCCTCCTTTCTCAAGTTAGCAGGCCAATATGGTCTAGCTGCAAGCCACCAGCCTGCCGGTGGTAATTGACGGTATTGATTTTCCTTGACACAACGAGTATAATGAGGTATGTTATCTAACTGCATGAACACCGAAAACTACGGCCATGAGCTGATCCTCGACTTACATAAGTGCGACACCAACACCTTCACTAGACAGTCGATCGGCGAATACTTCGATGAGCTGTGCGAACTCATCGGGATGCAAGCGAAAACCGTCATTTCTGGGACGACGAGGGTCTTCCACCAGAATGTTGCCAGACTGACCCTAAGACCTCTGGTATCAGCGCCGTACAATTCATCTTGACAAGCACGATCGTCGTACACACACTGACAAAACTGAAGGCGGTGTATGTGAACATATTCTCATGCAAAGACTTCTACGAGGATGCAGCCAAGCGATTCACAATCCGGTGGTTCCGCGCCGAACAGCATTGGTCCACATCTGTGATTAGGAAATGAAAATGCGGATTAGCGAACGTTCTATCACATTGGAGAGGATCGACCTAGCTAGATTGAATCTGGACACATTAGGGTTCGTTCCGATCAGATTCGCGATCGAGGAAGCCAACGACGATGGATACATTTGCAGCGCAATCATGATGGACGGCGCGTCGCACAGCGACCCGTTCCCGTTCAAGCCAGCGCCGCGGGCAGAATCTGGTGATAGTTTCGATGTGGCACTCGTCATCCCAACAGGACTCGGCGCGTCTATTGGTGGCCACGCTGGCGACGCGGGCCCAGTGTCTAGGCTCATGGCGTCCGTCTGCGACACTCTTGTCACACATCCTAATGTCGTGAACGCCTCCGACATCAACGAGATGACCGACAACACTCTCTATGTCGAGGGCTATATGTTGACCAAATATCTGCTGGGGCGCGTAGGGTTGCGTCGGACAAGGCAGAACCGCGTGCTTGTTATCGTGGACGGCTCCGCAGATCAACGATACATCGACGCAGCCATCAACGCGGTGAACGCCGCCAGAGCGACATACGGTCTCGATTGCCCAGAGGTCATCGTACTTGACCCTCCGTTCACGATGGAAACTGGCTGGTCGAACGGCGGGCGATCTTCGGGTACCATTGCCGATCTTGACCGACTGTTTGAGATACTGCACGACCGCAGAGATAGGTATGACGCGATAGCGCTGACATCCCTCATCCGCATACCTACAGAGGTGCGCGATCACTACTACAACGAAGGTGGTGTCAATCCGTGGGGAGGCGTCGAGGCGATGCTCACGCACGCGATCTCGCATTGCCTCCATGTACCGTGCGCGCATTCGCCGATGATGGAGTCAGTGGAGGTCGAGGAGATCGACTACGGCGTAATCGATCCATGTGAAGCAGCCGAAATCATCTCACTCACATACCTCCAGTGCGTACTAAAAGGCCTGCATCGGGCACCGCGATTTACCAAGGCGGGAGAGGACGCATCCTGCCTTGTGACGCCACGGATGTGCCTAGGGCTTCCTGTGTTGGCAGCGCACGAGCGTGGGATACCGATCATCGCGGTCAACGATGACTTAGAGATCGGGCGCATTGACTGCACGGACCATGTGGACGCATTCGTGGTCGATAACTATGTCGAGGCGGCTGGTGCCGTGGCTGCGCTACGCGCTGGCGTGAGTTTCGAGTCGCTGCGACGACCGCTTAACAAGGTGAAGGTGACCCAAGATAAAACCTGAATATACCCCATGGTTTGTTTCGGGATACCTTACGCTGGGCTTGCTGACAACATGGGTGTAAATCCTTCAAATCTTTGTATCTTGGGCCAGCTAATAGCGGGTTTATTTTGTGTTCATACCCAGCTCTATCCGCATGCAAACCACAACTACAGCACCAGCACTTTGTATCCCGTTGGCTGCAGGCTTCAAACCAGAATCCCCAGCCATTCCCATACCGAACGGAGGCGCAGCGCCGCTCGACTCGACACGGCTAGCTATCGCCAGCGTCAGAGATGGCTCTGGGCAAGTGAGAGTCGGAGTTATAACGGGCGACGACGATGCAACCTTCGGTGCGTCGGCGTCGCTTGGCCCAGCGGACAATATCCGCATCGCTTCGATAGGGGGGCGGGCGTTCGTCATGTACTCCAAGGCGGGCGGATTGTTCGCAAGAGCCTTGGATATCTCCGGCACAACTGTCAATCTGGGAACCGAATCGCAAGTGGCACCGGTCGGATCACCTGCCCAATTCGACCTGCTTCCCATGTCGCCTGATCTCTTCGTGGTGCTGCGAGGCGGCTCCTTCGCTCGTCCTATGGCTGTTGGGGCGGATTTGACATTGACTGGCGGCGCGGAAGTGTCGCTTGGCACCAGCGACATGGCGAGCGGCACGCGATTGGGTCCGTCTGAACTTGTACTGGCAACATCGGATTCATCTGGTGCTGCGACCGTCCGAGCGGCGTCTATGTCCGGTACGATACTGATCTTAGGGACGCCCCTCGATGTCCCTGTCCCACCAGTGGTACCTGTGTTCGTTGCAGTCGCAATGCCAGTGAGCGTGACAGCGGTCGGGGCGCAAATGTTCATACTCACCGTAGCCAGGGGACCAAACTCCAGTGACGCCTTCGTCGGCGAAATCTCTGGACCAGCGGTGCCAGGTACGGTCTCCGTGGGCGCACCAACAGCCGTGCCATTCGTGACGACGGACTCAGAGGTGCAGCGAGCAGCGCGCATGGGCGACGACACGCCGACCACAGTTCTAGTAGGACCAGGCGGGTTCGCATCCGCCTGCATCGACAATGTGGGCAGCGGCAATGTCCTAGTGGTACTCAGGGACGGGCGAGGGGGTGGCACGCGGATGACAGCGTTCCCGATGATATCGGACGACCTGAGAGTCGTCATCGAGGACGGAAACGGCGCTGCTCGGGTGGGGGAATTGGAGAGACGGGAATTGAACGAGACCACGCCGCCGCCAGTGGTGACCACTCTCCCCCCAGTGACTGTGCCGCCTGGTACCGCTAGTTTTTGTATCAGAGATGTCGCACCGTGGCCATTCTACTCACCAGGCATAGACCTTACCGTCACGGTGGAGTGTACGCTGGATCCAGCGACCGTCAGCACCTATATCGTGGAGGAAACATACCCAGCAGGTTGGATCGTCGTACCGGGCAGCGTGCCGGCAGGCGGTGTGGACAACGGCGTGTCGATCAGGTGGTTCTTCTTGGACAACATGCCAAGATCGCTGTCGTATGTGCTGACGCCACGCGTCAATGTCAGCGGCACTGTTACCGTATTAGGCACCCTAAGTGTGGACGGACCGGCCGGGCTGTCCGTGGTGCGCACTGCGGGACCAGAGTCGCTACGAGGTTCCGTCCACCCAGCAGAGGCGAGGCCTGGCAAACGACCTAACTTCCATATAGAGATCGACGATGTGCTGGACTATGCGAAAGCGTTTTTAGACGACGACGACCTGCGGTTCCCGGGCATATCCAGCCCGAACCGCGCGCCATTCGTCCTGCGCGCGGGCGTAATATGGAAAACGCATTTCCAAGGCAAATACCGAGACGACAACTCCGTTGAACCCCTCGACAGCGACAGGCAATCCGACAGATGGCGAGAGGAGCCGGACGATTAGGCGCAGCACAATGATTGACTACGAGTCCATTGCGATGTCAGCGGCGAGGGAAATAGATGCAGAGTCGGAGGCTCAGTCCCTCTACGACGAGTATTTCGCCAGTGCCGCAGGGCGGGACGCCATGAGACAGAGCCGCGAGTTGTTCCCTGACTACAACACTGTCGGGGAGGACACCGATGCGGCGGCTGACTACATCGTCAAGGATATGGAACTCAACCTCGGGGACAGGTTCACGGAGGCCGAGTGGGCCGCCGTGGAGGAGAGGCTGTACGAGAAGGTCTACGCTGGGCTGACATAGGAGGGGAAATGGGCATGTTTTTCAATGATTTGGGGCCATTGGGCTGGGCTATGATCTTCGTCATGGCATACTGGAAGCACATCGAGTGGAGACCACCTTGACGCGCTCATGCGAGCCATACAGACAACCATGCCCGCCCAGCAACGGCTGGCCGGAGTTGCCGTGGGCGGATTAGTGTGGCTCGGAATGCGTCTGGCTGGGTAAGGGGACAAGATGGACTACAACACAATCGTGAACGCCCTGTACGGGCGATGGAAAACATACAGGACAAGGCAGTGCAAGATGTGGCCGAAGCTGGCAAAGCCCTCCCGAGGGAATTAAGAAAACGGTTCCCGAAAACCTAATCCTATAAAAGCCATTCCGGCGTCAAAAACACCACTATTCGTCTTATGTCTAGCGGAAGATTTGCGACACAAGCCCAATAACCATATCTCATCATCCCTGGAAGCGTGTTCAAAAAAGACCAGAACCAGACTGGGATCACTAGAAGAACCCATCCAGGACCGTCTAACATCGGCTGAGCCAACTCAGGCGACACCAAGAAATAGCAGAACGCCAAGTTCAGGATTATGTTCAAAGCAAGATATAAGACGACTGCGGCGAGCGCATGGAAAGCCGACATTGTCCAGAAGCATACAACTGCTATGGCCAAGATGGTGCCAAAAGTGAAGCGGGTGCCCAATACTCGTCTAAGCATGGTTGTTGTCATAAATCATCCTCTCCTCTATGGCGAACACGCACTAATGGTACGATACATTGGACGGCTCCGCAAGCCCTCTAGTATTTTTACGAGTTATGCGGACCCATGCGAGTGTCCGATATGCTCCCCGCCCAAGACAGGATAGGGTTCTTCTGGGATATGCCGGGCCTTGGGCCATCTAGGGTTGTCAGCCGCGTGCATCGCTGCGGTTATCCACCTCACCTGCGCCGGATCGGACGAACGGAATCTGATGGATGCCTTGGACGAGATGGCCTCCAAGCGTGGAGAATGTCATAGCCCCACCCAGAGGCTCCGGACGCCGCAACTGACTTGGAGAAGTGCAGCCCTGCGACTCCCTCCTCAGTCAGCTCCAGACATTGCTGCCTGGCATGGAACATGGAGGCCAACCCGTCCGGTATCCGCGCGCCGCACATCTTCGTGAATCTCTCGGCTGGTGCGCGCTCACCAACAGCCTTAATAAGTCGAGCGCCACCCGCGCGATCTGCCAGTGTATCACAGATCATTCCGCGGAATAATCAGTCGCCGTTGCCGTGGTCGTTGAACGCCTGCCACCAGTCGTCATCCGGCGAGACTAGAGGCACGCTCGCTCGCGGTGGCCTCATCAGGGCGTCTTTGGTGCCGATCAGGAAGAACCGACATTCGCAGGCGATGACCGAGGTGAAAAGCTCAATCCTGCCTGTGCCGCGGCACTGTGGGCATTTTGGGTCAGGTTCCATGACCGCAGACAATAGCCGCAAGACACCACAAAATGCCTAAACCGATAAAAGTGCAAATGCGAGTTCCCGAACCGCATACCCTGTAATCAGGATGGCCGGATTCGAACCGGCGTTTTCCTCGCTCCAGACGAGGCGACCTGCCAGACTGGCCCACATCCTGTATTCAGGGTAGTCGGATTCGAACCGACGTTCTTCCGCTTCCGGAGCGGACGACTTACCAGACTAGCCCATACCCTGTCATTCTCTTCTACCCATACCCTATCATTCTCTTCACTGAATGCAATATGGGCAGGGAGGGACTCGAACCCCCGAAGTCCAAAGGACATCTGGTTTACAGCCAGACGCAATCGCCACTCTGCCACCTACCCCATACCAACAATGCGCGGAGCGGGATTCGAACCCGCAACGGGGACAAACCCCAGCAGGTTCTAAGCCTGCCACGTCGCCAATTGCGTCATCCGCGCGTCTCCGGTTGTCAAAAGCGCCGAACAGGTCGTGAAGGAATCGAACCCTCGTCTTTGGTTTTGGAGACCAACGCCCTACCACTAGACCAACGACCTATCTACAAAATTATCACTGCGCGGAGTGGATTGGGCTACCCGCGTTCAATAGTCTTGAACCCCCACACCCTTTCAGGCAGCCGCTTATGCGACTACATCTACCAAATTCCGTCACAGGACCCTTCACAATAGCCTCGGAGGGATTCGAACCCTCACGCCCTCGCGGGCAGCCCAGTTTAAGCGGGCCGTGTCTGCCGTTTCACCACAAGGCCAAAGAGGAGAGTGTGCGGTGCCGGGAACGAGCCTCTGACGCCTGCCGCCTTATCTCCCTTAATATCTCTCTCTCTCTTCAATATACGGACGGCGGGATTTGAACCCAACGGGACACGTCCGCTCCATGTCCACAAAAAAAGCCCCGATGACCTCTTGGTCACCGGGGCTGCGAAACGCAAAATGTACGCGCAGCTTAGGTGACACCCTCCTCGGGCAGATATGGGAGTAACCATGGGCTTAGCGTTAAGTTCATCATCTCATTTACCTGTTTATATCCACACCCCGCGAAGGGCGATTACCTCAATTCCAGTATAGCACGCGGCCAACCAGAAAACAAGCACTTCCTAGAGATTTCTTCGCGAACCCGGCGAGCCACTCCGCGCCGAGCAACGACACCATCCCGACGGACGCGGTGCAGGATATGTACGCGAGAATCCAAGACCACGGTCTTGATGCGTGGATTGACCAAGCGGCGAATGCCAACATCGCCATGGCCAACCCGACGGCTCCAGGCATCATTCCAAAACAGAAGCCGCCATAACCGCCCTGAAACCGTGAATCTATATATCCGCCGAAAATGAACCCAGCAGCCAGAATGAATGCGATTTCAATCAACATTATTGTCCTCACCCTCCAAGATATCCGTCAACGCACGACAGCTCTCTTCAGTATAGACATGATCGCCTCGGCAATCTGAATTAGGGCCACCTTCTTCAGACCGTGGCAGAGTTTGCGACCACCACTCCACTGCCTTGGCTTGCCGAAGGATATAGCCAAGAGCCTCGTCATCCGCATCCTCCCTCGCCGTCGCTTTGGATAAACTCATCCCACTCGTTCAAGAGGGTTCCGGTCGCAGTGCTGGCATGTGGCCTCAGTGGTCTCCGCGTGCGCTGGGGTTATGGCCGCCCAAATATCATGAAAAGCTTGGCGGCGACCAACCCTAACCGTCCGTCTGATCCTGAAATCCTGTCCCTCTGCCTTGGATTCATTGAGCGGCACGGTGAGGATTGTTAGCTCGCCGAACTCATCCGGCAGATTCATCTCAGTCTTCGCACGCTTCCAATCATCTTTGTTATCCAAATAGCACAATGTGATATGCGGTTTGAACGAAGGGAACTTCGACTTCTCGGCACCGTTCTCCACCGCCACCCTCTCCAATACCCTGAATAGCCTCTCTAGGTCATTCTTAGGCGTCACACGAGCCGCCAATACCATATTGCCGTCATGAGCCTCAAAAGTGAACAGAGGGCCAACAGTGAAAATAGGGAGGGACAGGCCCCTGCACGGCTCCCGCAAAGCCTCTGCAATTTCGTCGTACTTCTCGGACTCGATCTTGCCAATATACTTCAGAGTGAGATGATGGGTACCCTCCTCCTGCCACTCCCCAGTGACCCCAATGTCTCGGAGAACCTTGGATACGGACTCCAAACGTTTCCGGACGACTACTGGCATACGGATTGCTATAAACCCATCTATTGACTTATCGGCCATCGGAGTACACTCTCCGGGTAAAAGAAAACAAGGTCTATATCTAACTGCCTGACTTGATTGTGTTTGGATATCGGACATACACATCGGTCAAGGCAGGTCATGGCGTACGGTTCGCGTCTTTGTTATCCCTTGCCTGCAACATGCGGAAACGTCCCGCCGTCTTTTTTGCAAAAACAACAACAACTGAAACATAAAGAAGCATAACTACTATAAGCTCAAAATCTGTTGGACCGTATATTAAGAAAAGTGCAATGAACCATAATATGAAAGAAATGAGAGCAAATCCAATCACTGTAGGTGTTGTGCAGTCGTACCAATCGTCAGAAACGGCATACTTCTCCAAATACGCAAGCGAGCGACTAATCCCGATGAAATGAAAAGCTCCAACGAACAGTACCAGAAGTAGGGTAACACTCTCGGCTTGGTTGAAGCCTCCAATGTTTCGTGCAATTACCTTCAACAAGAGAAGGGCAAGTGCCCAACTCAGGATCGGTGTGAGGAAGCCTGCTGAAACGATGTGTGTGGAAACGATCCACCGCTTCGCTCTCTTTCTTGCCTTCGAGGAGAGGGGCGCGGCTGGAACTACAACCTTCGTGCCACCTTGCCATACCTCGTCTGTCAGGGGCTGCCCTCGATTGTCATCTTTCAGACCTGCTCCGACCTCGACGTCCCCCTCATTTCTTGCCTGATCGGCACTATCGCGGGTTACGGCGCATTCGCTCGCGTGTCGTTCTTTGTGGGATTGCACGGAATGCCCATCAGGGAATGCAGAACCGCAATACGGACATTCTTCCAAGTAGTTCCGCTCCGATGGAAACGTGTCCCCACATGTCGGGCAATGGTACGTCGGCATCGCTACCTGCTCCTTGTCCCGGTGGCAAATGGTCAAAACCCTCACCATTTCTACCATGGCAACGGTTCGGTGGCCAGCGAGACGCCGAAAACCGCCAAGCTAAGCGATTTCGTAGCCGTTTTGCCACGCGACGTACAACATGAGGTGATTGTGAGTGCCTGTTCTTGTCCGTCCTGATCGTGACGCCGGGTTTCGCGCACTTGGCGACCGACCGGAACACGGATTCCCGCGCCCCCCGTCTCGCCTCGCGCCACTCCGGGTACAGCTCCCGCGTCCGCCTCGCCATCGCGCCGAACGACGACATCATCGCAACGTCGATGTCAATGATCTCGCCCGTCTTGGCGCGGATGGCCACGGCGACCGACACGGGCTTGAGCCGGGTATGCTCAAAGGTCTGCAGCTCGTCGAACTGGACGAGCGAGGTTTTCAGTCCGCCGTCTTCCAAACGCTCGTCGTGTTTGACCCTCGCCCGTTCGGCCAGCCAGGTCATCTTCCGTTCGATCGTCGTCCTATTGACACCGACGACCAGCGCCGTCCGCCGCATCGTCACCCCCGAACACAGGAGCCTGAACACGATGTCGTTCACATCTGGTCTGCGCTGGCGGTACGTGTGGCTGTGGGTCTGCGAGCTGAACGACTTCCCGCACGCGCGGCAGCGGTATCGCGGCACAAGACGGCGGGTGCGTTCGACCTTGTAGTAGCCCACACTCCTCGCACTCTTTCTCGACATCATCCGTGTAATCATGCTCTGATACAAGTTGCAGCGCAGATGGCGGGATTATGCCAGCGTACCGCCAGTCGCCTACATTGCCACCGAGGTCGGTAGACAGCAGCCGCGGATTCAACGCAACAGCGTCCACCACGAAGACGGATACGGTCGCGTTACCATCCTGATCCACCTCTGCACTCCACATACGCGTTATACACCCAATCCGCCGCCGAATCCTCAGAATTTGTGAGATATACCGAGTCAGGCTTACTAATACCCTTGAAGTTTGCAATCCCAGGAACAATCCCAGAGGCAATGATGTCAGGGGCGTTGCGCCCCGGCGTACCGTGGTATAACTTTGCCGGAGTGGTTGCACATTCGGTGAAGAATCCAGCAACTCGATCAAGTATTCGACTGGTTGTGTGGTAGCTACTCACACAGTGAAAATGGAAAGAAAGACTAGATACACAGCGCGAATGACCTCCACCGAAAATGCGGTACTATCCCCGCCCAGCGTCATATGTGTGTCCTGCGGTGGACGGGAAGGAAGCCGCGATGATCTCATAGAACCAAGATTCTAATTCTCTCACGTTGGAGAAGTTTCTCGCGTCGGACGAGAACGAGACGCCATCCTCGGAGATTTCCACCGAGACGACCACCTCTAACGGCACAATCTCCAGTATCATCCTGTGGCCGGATTCGATCTTCGGGCGGATAAGTCCATCCCTTACCATCGGCTCGATCCACTCGCACTCGGTGGCGTGCATGAGCCTTTCGCACCCAGACAGCCTCGCGGTCGATAACGACGGTAACAATGGGGTGGTCGATGAACCCATGTGATGTGCTCCTCTCTCAAGCCATGCCATCTTCTGCACGCTCAGCTTATCATTTGCATCGGCCATTGTTTCAGCCGTCGCGATGTCCCAGTCCAAGGATGCGCCCTCGCGGGCGCCAGTGCCTAGGCCTGGTCCAGTGTGTTCCTGAACTAAGAATCCTTTGTCTCGCAATTCCTGTATCGTCTCCACCTTCTCGCGTGTGCGTTCTTGGATGTTCCACTCCAAAACCACGACGCGATAATTCTGAATGGATTTTTCATAAAGTGTGAGCGGGGACACCACTAGCCTCGTGCCAGTGGAGGAAAGCGAACCCCCGCATCCCTCCTTTTGATTCTAGCTGGGTTCCTCAATGATAATCGTGTCCGGAAGATCGTACGCCCGGACCACTTTGCCATGGTCATCATACTGCTCGTCGGCGCGGGCGGTGTGCGTCTTCGCGATGGCCTGCAGGTTTGACCGCAACTTGGCGTTATCTGTGCTGGGCCGAAGAGAACAGACGGCGTCAGCCACCTCACCAATGTACCTGTCAAACACATCCCTCCGGTTCTGATGATGCTTCCGCCTTTTCTTCCGTTTGACGAGTCTAGCCAATCGGCGACCAACCTCGGCAAGGGCGAGTTTGATCTCCTTATGTATCTCATCATAGTCAGCGATCGCTTCCTTGCCCTCGCTCATATACGGCACCCACACGGACGCCATGTGTACTAACATCACCAATGGCGCGGACGGTAGCAAGCCCTTCGACTGAGAGAGCCCATACCCTCCCCATCGCACCTCCGCAGCGGACTTGTGCATACAACACGATCCAGGCTGGTGGAGCAACGGCACCCTATTCGCGAACCTGATGAGTTTGGATTTGTTTCCCTCCACATTGCCAATATCCCCGCCCCACGCAAGTGCAACCTCTATCTGGAATGGATTCCCTCTATAGACGGCAGGGGGGCGCGAGACTGCGGTGTAAAACTCAGCTCTCACGCCTTTCAGTAATCCAGCCAAAAGAGCCTCTGCACCGATAGGCGAGAGGCAATCAGTCGGTGGGGACATGATCTTGGCGGTCTGGAGCGCGCAATGCAGTCTCTCCGCGTCGGACGATTTAACGGATCGTACCGCGCGGGCAGCACCAACTTTTGCCTCTCTACACACTTTGGTGGCGATGGATTCGCTCACGCGACAGAACTCCCCGCGCAGGAACATCGAAACCGTCCGCGCCTTTGTGTCCTTCAGCATCCTCAGCATGGTACCCAACTCAACACCATGCGGGTGCGGCTTGATTTCCCTCGTCTCGGCGGGCATGGTTTCCATTGCGCGGCGAAATATGACTAGGCCCGACGGCGGTCTATAATATATCTCGGCGTGCGGATTAGCCATCGCCGTCAACTCGATATATTCATCCACCGAAAGCCTTCCACGAGCGTATGACGCCGACATCTCAATCTCAATATACGTACCCCTCCCCCATGGAACGGACGCTGGGGCGTCGGAGATAACCTCTGGTAAGTTTCGGTTCGTGTTGATCGCCAGCATCATTTCGCAACCTGGATCGGAGATGTCCGTGCGGCTGACGACCCGGACAGGCTTTCCTGTGGTTATTAGGCCGTACATCCCAGCAGCCGAAATGCCGATACCTTGCTGCCCACGGGACATCTTGAGTCGGTGGAATTTGGAACCGTATAGCAGCTTACCGAACACCTGCGGTAACTGTTCCCTTGGTATGCCTGGGCCATTATCCCGTACAGACACGCGCCAACGGTCGTCACCGACCTGTGCGAGGGACACATGTATCTCAGGAAGTATTCCGGCCTCCTCACAGGCATCAAGGCTGTTGTCCACAGCTTCTTTGACGGTGGTGAGCAGGGCCTTGCGTTTGTTATCAAAACCGAGCAGATGTCGATTCTTGGCAAAGAACTCAGACACGGAAATGGATCGCTGCGTGGCTGCCATCGATTCCGCATCCCTACCCATTCTTGTCCTCCCGCCTCTTGAAGTAACCGGAGAACTCATGCCACCGAGCCATGCCTTTATCCTTAAGCTGCTGCGGCGATACAGAGACAATGTCGCGGTTCAGCCATTCCTCCGCCGTATTGCACTTTCCGTCCAAGTCTAGCAGCCGAAACCCGTCACACTGCGAGAGAGCCGACACGACATGGCGGCTGTGAGTGACGACCACCATACCAAGCAGATTTGGCATTCCATTCGACATTCTGTCGCGGAGCCAGCCTCCGAGTCCAATTTGCGACTCCTCGCTAAGTCCGATCTCCGGCTCGTCACACACTGTGACCCATGGCTTGTCCCGATCCTGCTGAAAGTTCTTGAGAAGGGAACTAATGGTGAGATAACCCGTCGATTCGTCATCCTCAGATCCGTACACAAAAACTCTCTGTAACCCACCTTTGGATCTCGCCTCCTGCGAGAAATGGGCCACAAACAAGCCTTCGTCGTAATGCAACTTCTGAACGATCGCTCGGCGCAGTAGGGATTTGCCGCAGGCGTTGCTCCCAACCACCACAGCCACACGACAGCCGATGGATGCTCCGCGCAGATTCATCAAATCAATGAAGCCACTGTCCAATGTTTTCAACACATCCGGTATCATTCGCACCCAGCGGACCTAGTGTCCAATCCTGACGCGGATGTGTCCACACAATAGACACGAGGATTGCGTTTGCCAATAACCTTCATACACGACATAACTAACTTTCCTGCTCTCATAATAACCCTCATGGACGAGTATTTCCCCGTAGTAGACAGGCACTACCCAAACTTCAACATTGCGGTAACCGTAAACCGCAGGAATCCATTCATTATATTGATGACTATGGCTTCCACTTTCGCTGTTGTAACGACTTCCACTGTCGTAACTTCCGCTGTCGTTGTTGTAACGACTTCCGCTGTCGTAACGGCTTCCGTTGTTGTAACGACTTCCGCTGTCGTAACGGCTTCCGTTGTTGTAACGACTTCCGCTGTCGTAACGGCTTCCGTTGTAACGGCTTCCGTTGCCGTGAATCTGACGACTACCATTGCTGTCGTGAGTTTGGCCGCTGTTGCTGCGGTTTAGATGAATCCGTACGCGAGCCTTGCCGGATTTGGCTGGAGTCTTCCTGACAGCCTTCGGCGGTGGCTTTATGGTTCGCGTCTGAGCCTGTGCTACTGTGCTAAAGACGAACACGATTGCGATTGCGATTGCGGTTTTCCTCATAACTGTCTCCTTGATAGCGGTCTTTTACCGATTGCTTTTACCTTTGTGTCTCCCCCTACCCATATTCTACATTATATAGGGGAGGTTGTCCACAAAAACGGTCGCGTTATATAGGGCAACGCAGCCGTTTTTCTTCAAAATTATCGTTATCAGGACTAGGATTGCGGCAGGGCGATGTACTCAAGCAGGAAAGCGCGCATAAGAAAGGCCGCCCCAGATGGGCCGCCTGTGTTATGATTGACTTACGCCGATGGGTTCTTCAACCAGCAATTACGCCCTAGCGAAGTCCGATATGACCTGTGGGGCAGCCGAATCGAATCCGACAACATCCAGTGTTCCAGCGTCCTTTGGATCCGCAATCGTGAATCCCGTCGAGGTCATACCAACCACGACCAGCTTGGCTGGGATACCCGTCTCCCTGCGGTATCTTCTGAGTGCCTCGCACGGGTGGACAGCACCCGCCCAAGTCTCCCCGTCGGTGTAAATCACGAATGTGTCCGCCTCGATCCCGTTCTCAAGGGCGTCGAGCATCGGCTGGGCACAGTCTGTGCCGCCCCAGTTGACATCGGCGATAATCCTCATCGCGGTGTCCAGCCGCTGGTTCGGCGTGATCGCCACCGGGATCATCTCGTCCGAGAAGGCCGCCACATGGAAGCTGCCCTTGGCCTCGGTGCGAGCGGTGACCATACACATCGCCGCCGTCGCCTTGGCTGGGGTCAGCCCAGGGATGCCCGCGATGTCGCCCCAGCCCATCGAGCCGGACGCGTCGAGGGCAAGGTATGTCCTCTTGCCCGTCGGCTCCACATTCCCGAAGGACGCATAGAACGCCCCGTCGAGGGCGTCCACAATCGACTGGTTCGGGTTCCAGCTAAGGGATCCCCTAGCCCCCTCACCATTGGAGTAGGTGGACAAAGCCGCCAGCACCTGGATCGGGTGCATCCGCGACTTCCTCACCGCGTCGGCGTTCAAAAGCCTCTCGATGACGAGATTCGCGGTGTCCGACATCGGCCCGAGCAGCCCTAGGGCCGTCATCCTGCCGAGCTGTCGCACCGTGGCCGTCATCGGCATGTTCTGAAGCAATGCTTCATTGACCTCCGGCGACTTCATTAGGTCCGACGGGATGCACTCCCACGGCAACCTGAAGTCGTGGATGAGAGAGATCACCTCGTCCGGCGTGGTCGCGCCAGCCGCGATCTCCGCCGCTCGAAGAATCTCCATATGTGCCTTCTCCGGATCAGCCCCGGCCTTGCCAGCCGCGAACGCGAGGACATCGTTGTGGGCGTCGGTCTCTGGGACAACATGCGCCACGCGCAGGACATCCCTGTGCGTCCAACCTTCCCTGCTGCGGTATTTCGCGACCTGGTACGCCAAGTTTACTGGCTCACGAGAGTTGTACCAGCGGGCAACTGCCCGGCGGGTGCCAGAACCAGTGCCTCCGAGGGCTTTGACATACTTTAGGAACCCAAACAAGTGCGTCGCCGTGCTGCAAACCTCTGTGACGGCCGCGTTGGCCGCCGTGGCGGACTCTTTGCCAGCCATCTTGGCGCAGACCGCCAGCGCGAAGAGCAGTGTGTTCACCTTCGGCGCACGGTTCTCCCTGCGGAACCTGACAATGGTAGCGACGGCGCGCGGGCCATCCTCCTTCGCGCAGATCAAGATCACGGACATGTTTTCCCGGGTCAGCTTCCGCTCGCCTGTGTAGAATGTTCCACCCTCAGTACCCAACACGAGAAACCTCTCGAGCTGCGTCCATTTGTCTAGCTCGAACGAGAACCCGCCGGCGCTATTTTTGGCCATGTCCGCCTCGCGACCAATGATCGGCTCAGACTGCGGGGTCTTGTCCGCCACATGCTTTGAGTAATCCATCTCCATTCTCCTTCTCTGTCCGCACAAAAAAAGCCGAGGCGGCAAACCGCTCCGGCCACAGAAGCCTCTGTTCGGCAAGTAATCGCCGAGACAAAGCATCGCAAGACTGGGGCGGGCAAGTTTGTGCGGACGGGAGTCATTACCAGATAACCCGTCCGCGTCGGCCCGAACCAAACCATCGTACCCAGCTATAAATGAGCCGGATTATCGTCAAAAAAGTGAGCTAGTTTGTGCCTGCCGGATCAATAGCGGTAACCAGCGAGCTTCGGCTCACTGTCTCTTATATCCCACTACTAACGGAAAGGCAAACACTAAACCTGTTTTTGTTATTTGTTGATATTTATGTCGAATTTGCAGGCACAAGTGGCAAGAGCTAACAGAGCAAAATATAGGTTCAAAATGCCCGATATTCGGCGACTATCGGCATCCTCCAACCAGTGCCGAACGACCGAGATGTGACCCTCAGACCTAGAGCGGCCTGCTTCCGCTTGTACTCGTTCCGATCCACCATCCCGACGACCCTTGCAACCCAGTCCGACTCCCCAGTGGCAGTTGTGATCTCATCTGATGATCTGCCGTCCTCCACATATGCCTCGAGAATGGTGTCCAGTAATGGATACGGTGGCAATGTGTCCTGATCCGCCTGCCCTAACCCACACCGCTTCGCATGCGTCATGGCGTGGATCATCCGGAGGTTTCCATCGATATCACCGACTTTTGGGTTAATCTGAGCAAGCAATACGCGCATCCTATATCTCCAAACGGTTTTTTAGCCAATTTGAATTGTGGCGTATGTATGTCAAAGCAATGGGACACCAAGAAAATGTAGCCCGACATACACTTTTGGGTCTATAAGTATGCCCTCCCCCGACTTGCTGGCAAGCCAACGGCTCACGCGTCCTAACGGCACCTTGTGAAGGGTTATATCCTCATCCCCGTCGCCCTCCCCAGCACCCGGCCTATCGGACTTAGAGAGTCCGGTCGCCCGGAGGAAAGTGACCACCTCTGACGACAATCCGGCGGAAGGGGGGCCCTCTGTCAATTTCACGACGGACGACGCAGTGTAGCCAGTCTCCTCCTCAAGCTCACGGATAGCCGCAGCGGCGAGATTCTCGTACTTTTCAGAGTCACCGACAAGTCCGGCTGGCAATTCTATGACTGGAGCACCGAGTGACGCTCTGATCTGCTCGATGAGAAGCATGTGGCCGTCCGATGTAGCCGCCACCACCACCACCACCACATCTGATGCCCTGATCCTTTCGACGAACTCCCATTTGCCGTCCGCCAACATCAGACGCAGGTGTTCGCCAAGATACAATATCTTCGCCTGATCTCTCACTATATCCAATCCCTCCTCAAGGGATTATACCCGACGGAAAGCGCAAAAAAAGCCCACTCACGCGGGCTTTCTTCCTTGCTTGTGAATACAAGTGGCCTCTTAGCCCTCGAGAATCCTCGGGCTGACAGGCATCCCATCGTCGGTTACCACGACATCCGCCGCACCCATCGGCACGCGAACAACGGGCGGACAAGGGCCACTGCCGGAATCCCGCCATGCCTTGCCATTGACTGTGGCGGTGGCCTGCCAACACAACGGGGCACCGAAGGACTGGCTGAACTGATCCAAACCAGCGCCGAAAACTTGAGCTAGGTCGAACATGTTCCCCAACTGAGCCGTAGTGAATGTCGTATGGCCAACATACATCACAACCTCATCCGCGAAAGCAGTCGAGGACGCATTGGCCAATGTGACATTCGGTGCGGTATCTGTGACAGACGCGGCTGTAGGTCCTGTCGCCGTCCCTTGATCTATGAAGGCGAGACCATCCAGGGATGTTCTAAGCCTCCAAGTGGCGGGAGCCGTGTCCAACTCAAAATCCAACACCAGGAAATGCGCGGTGCCGTCGTTTAGCGTGGCGATTAAGCTGGCCAACGCAAATGACGCCGTCGCTCCGCCGCTAGCGCCACTGAAATCTATTCCAGTGGTTGTGACCACTGCTTTGTAACCTCGCTCTATCGCTATCGACATTTACGTTCCTCCCTTTTAGATTCAGTTACCTCGCTATCAAATAGGTTGAAAAACATTACCAAGGCAAGTAATTGCCCCTTGACTGCCAACCTGTGCGAATGCTATAATCAGACGGCGTTCCATCCCGCGCAGATGAACTGTCTGTAGCGTTCGCGCCGCAGGAGTGTACCAATAATGCCCGTGACCGCAAAAACACCATTGTACGAGACATTCGATCGCCTGAAGTCCAAAGGGTTGCTTGCTTACAAAGCTGGTGACCATGCCAAGGCCAAACCATTCCTAATGCAGGCGGCAGACTGCCTTCTCAGGATCGCCAAGACCAGGTCAGATGACAATGTGCGCACCGAGCAGGAGGACTTAGCGCAGCAGCTCATCGACCTTGCGAAGGAATGCGCGGCAAAAAAAGGCAAGTCCGGAAAGAAAGGCCGCGTTAAGGATCACAGTGGAGATGATGGAAGCGACGCCAACGACTGGATTGTACGAGAGAAACCGGACATCAGCTTCGACGACATCGCAGGTCTGGATGAAGTGAAGGAGGAAATCAGACTCAAAATGATCCACCCACTCGCATATCCGGAAGAGGCGGCGGAGTATGGTATCTCAGCAGGTGGCGGGCTGCTAGTGTACGGCCCCCCAGGGACAGGCAAAACAATGATAGCGAAGGCCGTGGCAAACGAAATAGACGCGACCTTCTTCATGGTGTCACCAGCCGAGATGCTGAGCAAATGGGTCGGCGAGGCCGAACAAAATGTCAGTAAATTGTTCGATGCGGCGAAGGCAGAGGAGAAAGCCGTCATTTTCATCGACGAGATCGAAGCGCTCGCGCCACGTCGGGGGTCGGGCGGATCAACCGTCATGCAAAGAGTAGTGCCGCAGATACTACAAGAGTTGGAAGGCTTCGACTGCGGGGAACGCTGTCTATTATTCATCGGAGCCACCAATAAACCGTGGATGTTGGACGACGCAATGATGCGCCCTGGCCGGTTTGATACGATGGCTTATCTTGGTCTGCCGGATACGGCGGCGCGGATGCGCATGCTGGAAATTTACCTCGGTGACAGACCTCTCGACGACGATGTCAATCTCAATAAACTGTGCGAGTCCCTCGACGGCTACAGCGGCGCAGACATAAAGAACCTCGCAACGAAATCCGCGAGCGTACCTTTCATGGACTTCGTAAAATCCGGCGGGAAGGACGACCGGCGTCCCATCGCGATGCAGGATATCCTCTCCGTACTGAAGGGGATAAAGCCTTCTGTGAAACCGGATGACCTAAAAAGATACAAGAAATTCGCCGAGACAGGAAAATAACATGAAGCTACAAATCGCTATCGGAATCACAACAGCAATCGTGTGGGGGCTGGTGATCGCGATGCTGTTTGATGTGCAGGGTAGGAACGCCGGACTAGAACTCACGGTTCAGGCCTACAAAGACAAATTCGCCCAAAGGTTGGGAGATGACGAAACATATGGTGTCTACAGGCTTCTGACATTAGACGGGGGGCTGACATGGTGGCAGTTTGAGACGAATGAACTGCCGGACGGTTTGGAAGCCGTCATGATAATCGGTCGAGCGGACGCTGGGTTGATACGCCGTTTGAATAAAAGAGAAATAAATGCACAGCGGTAGCCGCAATATCCATCTAATCCTCGGAGCTGTCCTGTGGCTTTCAGCGGGGTCGGGGGCAGTCGGATCGGCATATATTGTATGCCGACGCATGCTGAGACCGACAAGCGAACTCCATATACCTGCCCCGAGGGAACACAATATCTCTCCAGGGGATGTTGTGTTCCTAGACACAGAGAATGGCCTGCGACGCATCGGGGAAGTAGGTGCCGTCCACTGGGACACAATCGCTTTGTCCGTCGATCAGAGGTTGGGCGACCTATCCAACACATTGGCGACCTGCTGGCAGACGCCGATGTCGGCGGAGGAAACCGTGTCCGCCTTGCTGCCACCCGCCATACGAAAGCGCGTGGCCGACCACATCTCGCTGGCATGGCGCGATAATGGCACCGAACTCACGGAAATTTGGAAACCAATCGCGGGCGGCTTGGCTATGGCATACATCGGTCTGGTCAGTGAAGAGTTTGGAGCGGTAATACGAAACCACAGCGGGGATATGCAAACCATAAGCCAAAAACATCTGGATCGCTTAGGCGAGGATTGGCCGCTGATACAGCAGCGACTGCGTCCAATACTCCAGGAACACCTGACACCCACTTTGAGCCGTCTTGCTAGCAACGCTTTGGCCGACGCTCCTAAAACACAGATTGTTTGGAATATAGTACGGGGAAATTACAGCGCCGCATACGAACTAATGTTGGACTGGCTCGGCGATTGGATATCTGACATGCCGGAGGACGACCGACACGAACTGCGCGAGGCGTTGCATGAGACTTGGGACATGGCACGGCAGGACGAGGAACTCAGAACTCGTCTGGGCGGAATTCTCCAGCGGCTGCGCGACGATAAGCAGATTCAACTACTCCTTTCGGACATCTACCGTGAAACGATGGCCAAGAACTCGCACACCGCCGACTTCCTGCGGGAGAGGCTCATCGATGATCCGCATGTACGGCAGGAGATGTACCACACCATAGAATTGCTCGGTCCGACGCTGAAAAGTATACTATCGACGGTCATGTTCGACCAAAACGGAGTCACTCGACCGGAGATTGTGCATCTAGTACGATCCACCGCATTGAGGCGCAATGTGGCATGGGTAACTCTCCGTGCGAAAAAGGCAGGCAAATGAAGCTTCAACCCGCACTGAGCATCGATACACTGTCTGTCACGCTACCTGAAGGGCGAACGCTGCTGCGGAGCGCAAACCTGATCGTGGAGGATGGAGAATTCATTGTGTTAGCTGGACCGAGCGGATCCGGCAAGTCCACTCTGCTTAATCTCATGGCTCGTCAGACAAGCCATATGGAGGTGTCTGGCGACATACACACTAAAAATGATGCGACGATCGGCGTGGTTTTTCAGAAACTCGCGCTGTTCGACGAACTCTCCCCGCTCGACAATGTCCAATTCGCCATCGACCACCGGAAGAGACAGGCGGAGGGAGGGGAAGCAAGACGCCGGCTCGCCGAGATGTCCGTGCCGCTTCATGCTAAGACAGGTACCCTCAGTGGTGGCGAACGACAACGAGTCGCGTTGGCTCGGACACTCGCCATGGAGCCAGATATCCTACTGTTCGATGAGCCAACCACTGGACTCGACCCACAACGGGCAAAAGCCGTAGCAGACTTGATATCACGGACACACCGAAACTCAGGGCGAACAACCATCGTGGTGAGCCATGATTACGCTGCCTTCATCCCCCACCAGCCGAGATTAGTACTGCTGGATCCGTCCGAAAAACGGCTGCGTGATGTGACTCCGCAGGAACTGGACGACTTTTTCCGATCTCAAACTGAGGAAGAGCAAGAGGTACAGCAACGGGTGGTGGCAGTTAGCGGACAAATGCGAGCCATAGTGGAGGCTCCTGGCGAAGTCGCACTGACGCTGTTGGATGCCGCCAATGCACCGTTCCGTGGCTGGTCACGACCACAATGGAAAGTACACTACCTCCTGCACTACCTGCGCATGGTCCTCTTTGGGAACACCGCGCTCTACGCCGTCATCGCAGGAACTCTCACTGGCTTCGTCACAATCTTCTTCGGGTTCTCGCAACTGCCGTACAGGGACATGACATTGCCGCTGGTCATGGAGGAGTTCCTCGCGGCGACGGGGTATAGTGCGTTCCGCGTGGTGGCTCCCTTGCTGATATGTGTATTGATCGCAGGCAAATGTGGCGCGTCCATAGCGGCAGATATCGGGACTAGGCGATTGACACACCAATTCGACGCCATGCACAACCTTGGGGCTAACCCTAGACATTACCTGTACGGCAACATATCGCTATCCATGGCAATCGCCGCACCAATCCTGACATTAATCGCCTTCGCGGCCAACTGTTACGCGTCCCTTGTGGCCTTCCTTTTGTCGTCCGACGGTGCCACTGTGTCCGCCTTCCGGCGGAACTATTTCGCCACCCTCTGGACAGACACCCTCCCGAAAGGGATTGGATGGGTACTGCTCAAGACGGCGGGTAGCGGGCTGTTGATCGCGGCCTTGGGATACGCCATCGGCTCGCGGGCTAAGCCATCACACACGGGTGTCAGCCGTGATGTGGGACTCACTATATTCTGGGCGTCGCTGGCCGCGCTCGGCCTCCACTCGGCCTTTGCTTTCTTTGAGTTCTAAGGTTGACTTCCGCCTGCGGAGCGCATATAACTATATGTGCAAAGGCATGTGCCCAACAGACAGGCAGACAGGCAGATAGAAAAAAGGAGAATGAAATGAAGAAATTCGCAAAAATCCTCACTCAAACCGATGTGGGCTCAAATGGTTCGCATCAGGGCGGACCACTGATCCCGCTCAGCGTCCAAGGTATCCTACCGCAACCAGTTGTGTCCAATTACGCGCTTTTGCCCTCGTCCGCGACCAATGTCAAGGTTGATGTGTCGCGCAACGGCACCCTTGTCGGCTCTGTTGATGCGGCCGTCATCGCACACTCTCGCGGCTTCCAACGAGACGACGAAACGCACTTCACTGGCGGCTTTGTGTCGCTCGCCAACGCCAAGGCTGGCGATGTGATGGTCGTCAGCAAAAGTCACGGACGTCGGCACTTCGCAGTCAACATCATTTCAAAGCGAAATGCGAAAAGCATCAAGTCGCAGCTCGGCGGCAAACGGTATGGAATCCTGTCCTAACCACCGAATCGCAAAAACAGGAAAGGCTGGCTAGCGCCAGCCTTTTTTGTGCGCCGAATCCGGATGGCACCAGTCGCATGGCTATCTGTTCGAGGATTTCAACCCATGACCCGACGATAACCAGTGGCTCGGCTGAATGCCCTTGACCGGAATCGAACCGGCGTTTGCGCGTTGAAGGCGCGCTGTCCTACCGCTAGACGACAAGGGCTGCTGCCTCACCGGGACTCGAACCCGAAACGGATGGTTCAAAGCCATCTGTGTTACCAGTTACACCACAAGGCAATGGAATCGGGCGGACTCGAACCGCCAACCTCCTGCTTGCGAGGCAGGCACTCTCCCGTGTTGAGCTACGACCCCTCTACTGAACCACTGGGACTTGAACCC
The DNA here is from genome assembly GCA_036679605.1 of Gemmatimonadota bacterium. GTDB lineage: Bacteria > Gemmatimonadota > Gemmatimonadetes > Gemmatimonadales > GWC2-71-9 > JAZDCZ01. Next base: position 115,572 of record JAZDCZ010000407.1, on the reverse strand, counting down.
GAATCACTGAGTCCCGCGCGCAGCACACCGAAGGTGTCCCACCACCACTCCGGCGGCTTGCCACAGTGCCTCTGTTACGCTCTCTGTCCGCGCGTGATGTCGCTCTGTCTTGACCTCCTAACTGGGCGTTCTGCTACGGCCCAACAATGGAACCAAAGGGATTCGAACCCTTGACCTCTTCCTTGCCGAGGAAGCGCTCTCCCGACTGAGATATGGCCCCGAAAATGCTCCCAACGGGACTTGAACCCGTGTTTCCAGCTTGAGGGACTGGCGTCCTAGCCACTAGACGATGGGGGCGCAATAAAAAAGCCCCGAGACTCGCGTCTCCAGGGCTGGTTCACTTCGCCATGTAAGTGCAGCTTACCCGGAGACCCCCCTCGCTTCGGCGGCCTGCTCTTGTTCACGGGTTGCTGCGATCATCAACATAATACTTTCTCCAACTCTAATATAGCATACGCGGAACCGAAAGTCAAGCGCCGTGCCAATCCGGCTTCTCATGCTTCTCCACGATCCAGCCGTATATCTGTTTCTCGTCGGTGAACCACTCCGGCACATCAAGCACATCGCCATCGAGGCCGACGGAGGCGAGTATCTCCGCCACCTCGGCCATGCGGCCGGACGGGAAATAAATATACGCATCGGAATGGTGGGAGTCCTTGTCGTCGCTGTCCGACACATAACATTCAATCCCTCGCGACCGGGCCTCCTCGGCCATCGCGAGCTGCGCCGCCCGCGTCTCCTCATAGTTCTCGATGTGCGCTGCGTCATCATCAGTCAAGTCGCCGTCCTTGTACCTAGCACCGAAGTCGTCCGCACAGAGACACTCCAGCCGAAGTAGGCCGCCCTCAGCGGACGCGGCGGGGGTGAACACCTTCTCGGCGAACGCCTCGACGACTGGCCTATATCCCTTCTCTCCGAGGCCGTTTAGCGCGAACTGCACGAACCCCTCGGCGAACTCCTCCTCGTCATCCCAGAAGCCGTTCAACAGCATGTCGTAAGTCTCAGAATCCCGTGTCCTGGCCCATTCCCATACGACATGGCCATACTCGTGCAGCAGACTGTCGTACACCACCTTGAGCAGCTCAGAGTCCAACACATCCTCGTCGCGCAGGACGCCGAGGATGTTCTCGTTGATCCAGAATATAGGGTTGCGGCCGAACTGCGAATTCGACCTGTACATGGCCAGCCAGTTCGGCGACTTAGCGAACCGTTTCACCTTTACAGTGACGGTGTCATGGATGTCCAGACGGCGCAATGAGTCCGATGTCCATTTCTTGGCCTTCGCCACGGCGTCCCTGACGGCGGTCAAATCCTCCTCGGCGGGTCTGGTGAGAGCTACGGCGGCGAGATGGTATTTGCTCATATTGAACCGCGCGGCGGAAAGACAACATCAAACCCAGCGCAAGGAAAGGGTCGGCTGCCCAGTGGCTATCCTCAGAGTGGAAAACGACCCCGTGCTATATTCTAGCGGCGGTGACCGGAGGTAAGGACGCTCTTGACTCTTTTCGCAGACACCACGAAATCCTCGTGGAAATTGCAACCCTTCGAGCGACCATTCTTCGTCGGGCGATGACGGATAGTAAACCCATGGCGGCCTTTGAACTCCTTCGGCTTCAAGAGATAGACCGATTCGCCGTCACACAACACTATGATATCGCAATCTGAGTCAGTCGGAAGTGAAAAACGCGTCGATGTGTCCTTCCTCTTTGCCTGTCTGAGCTTCGCCCGAAACATCCGCCCCTCCCAATGTAGCACAAGATCGAACGGCAGGTTGTCAGACAATGGGAGCAGTAGGCCGACGCCGAACTTCATCAGCTCCGATGTAACCAACTCTTCTGTGGCGGAAAGGGTAAGCATTGTAGGATTGTTATCTTCGTCTGCATTCATCCATCTACTACTGGCAAGCCATTCGCCCTCGTCGGGATCCAGGATCAATTTTCTGAGCGTATAGGCCGGATGCAGCAATTTCGTTTGGCCCTCCTGCCACAAGCCGAATAGGTGCAGGAGGGTCGTGACGGATAAGAGTGTCTCCTCGGTGGATCGCATGCTGTCCATCGCGTCCTGCGCCGAGGCCATCTTCTCCTTGATCTCGCCATCTATCTCCGACGCGAAGTTCTCCGGATCGCGCATAAACCCTTCCATCGCTTCCTCGGCAGCGGGTGGCCCAGAAAAGGCGGCCATGGTGAGCATGCTCGCTAGGAAAAGTATCGTGTCATCGGTGGCACCATCTGTGGATATCAGGTCAAACGGGATGGACGCCGCAGGGCGGTCAAGACCGCCGCCCTTCAAATAATCCATCCAAGCCCTGAATTTGCCGATCTCATGTTTGCCGAACATTTTGGAAAGCCTCCATATATACTTATAGGCCCCTCGCCGACGGAAATCCACCCGGATTGGTTGGCCGAAGGGGATGGGACGCGTAAGATTCCACAAAGGGCAGCCCTGACTGTCCTACTTGAGTGTGTTTGGTCTTGGTTTGGGTTAAGGCTTGAACAGTGAAACCATGCCTCGTTGAAGCAGGAACCTACGAGTGTGTCCTACCTATAACCAGGAGGACAGTTAGAGGACAGCCTCGCGGAGACAGGTATAATGTCCTGAAAGGAGGCGTTATGCCATACATACCACAGGAGAATAGAGCCAAATACGACATTTTGGTGGACGAACTGTCCGAGAAGCTAAGATCTCTCGGTTCAAACGATGCCATGGTCGGACCGCTTAACTACATTGTCTCTAGGCTCACTTGGCAGCTCTGCGGCCATGGGGGGGGGGAGTGCCGCTATGCCCGCCTGAACGCTGTGATCGGTGCCTTAGACTGCGCGAAAAGCGAACTTAGTCGGAGGATCGTTGCACCATACGAAGATGTGAAGAAAACTGAAGCAGGGGATGTTTGAGTGGACATACCGGAAACATTCCGCAGGTTTGAACTCGACGGCGAGATTCTCGTCACGCCTGGGATGGCGTAGGCATGATCAAGGCCGACAACCTGTCATGGGAGAAGGGGTGGGGGACTATAAGGTGACGCGGATGTGCGACCCCTTAAGATCAACGCGGTTCCATGCTGATTCGCTTCGTGCAGGACGGTGTTGTGAGATTCCGGACAAGAGGGTGGCTCGGGATCAAGGATAACTCAGAGGAGCTTGACGGGTTCTGCTTGGACAATCCAACGTTTCTCGACCCGAATTTCGCTCCACGCGACTCGCTGCTGTTCGAGTGGACATCGCCTATTAGCGTGAGTCCAGGCTTGTCATACCGCAGCACTATTTGCCTCTTCGGTGATATATAAGCAATGTACCTTGGGACGAGGCAGTTGCTACAGAACTGCAAACAAGTCGAAATCGAACTGCCCAAATAGAGCTATTAATGGTATAGTGGAGGCAGTATTTCCGAAGAAGGCGGTAGTACCTCCCGCCGAATGTCATGAGCGAACCCACAGAGCTTTCCGATTATGTGCTGCGCTAGATATGAATCATCCCGCATCGCGTGAATGCAGGTATGTGACACAGAAAACCGTGCACCCATCACTTGTTTAGGTTGGCCTTCCACGACATACTTATCCGATCCAAGGCACCTCCAACCCCATTCCTTCGGCGTTTCTGCCCGCAGGACGAACTCCTGACATCGAGATGCGAACAAGTCGAACGCATCGATATCAATCGACCATCTAGGCAATATATCGGCTATTTCCTTTTTAGCCTGCAACAGTACGGCCTCTGTGAGAGGCCAGCGAGCGGGTTCTCTCCAAGCATCCGCCGGCGGGGCATATGTATCATCCTGCGGAGTGGTCTGCGTCTCATCCGACGGCTTAATAGGGTGACTGGCACAACTTACTTCGTCCGTCGAGTCATCTGGTGGAGCAGCGAATATCGACTTCGGCCTGCGGAAACAAAGCAAAGCAGCTAGCCCTGACAAAACCCTCGCCGCTGCAACCAGCCGCATGAGGATCAGAGCGGTCACAGCAGATATCAATTTGTTTGCTCTTAACATCATCTCATTCTACCGTCGAAGCAATTCAGTCTAGGGGGGCTCGTGGAGTGTGATGTCAGTGCCTTCGCACCAACGACATGCAGGATTAGGAATCCTCGGCATCGTCGTCTCTCCGCATGTCACGCAGCACATCTCCCTGCATGCGCGAAAACTCACCGATGGTGTACACTTTGCTCTTGGCGGCGAATCGTGTATCCTGCGACACCGCCATTCTCCTGAGAGTGTGGTGCGGATCGAGACATTCCATAAGTCCGGCCTGCCATAATACCAAAGCTGTGAGGCACCCTGACGCACCGTATGATTCTTCTCTTCCTACCTTAACGGACAACTGTGAGAACGAGCCAATCCTCTCCGATAGAATGACAAGCAATTTTTCTATGTCTCCAGCCGCCTCTCGCACGCACATCTCCGTAACCTTGAGCAAATCGGTCGAATCGTCTCCCAAATCATTGGCGGCGAGGCATATCGCCGCAGATATCACAGATGATGTGGCTGCGTCCACAAGTTGTGCACCTTGGCCCAGTATGCCTGTCAACGAGAAATGCACTGACGCGACAGGTTTATCCAATCCGCCGCCATACAAGTAAGCCGCCCAGCCACTGAAAAGCTCCGGTTCCGGCGCGCCGACAAAATCTGCCCAAGCGTCGCCCTCTGGGAAGACATGCGTCGCCAGCGCCGACCCAAGCGTCGCCATACCTACGGGCGTTGGGTCACTGCCCGGGAAAAGCACGGACCACACAGCTCCGTCGCGCACCATCTCCTTTAGTGTGCCACTAGGGGCGATCGCGCTTCCGCTGCGCATCAAGGTCATAGCAGTCATACACCCCATGCCCCGCAAAAGCGTCTCCTTGCCCGCGCCAGCCCATTTCGCTAATCCAGTGGCCAATGGGATGATTTTCATGACCGCATCCGGAGACTTCAGAGCCAGCTTTGCGGACAATGACAGTATTGTGCGGGCAGCATGACTTCCCACGCCATCAAAAACAGCACGCCATTGCGGGAGACACTCCTGCTCCTCAGCGTGAATCGCCATACATATGCCGATGAGAGCCGGAACCTCAGAACTCACTTGGTCTTCTAAGTCCAATAATTCGTCCGGCACAGCAGCCGGAGGTTTGTCCAGTCCGCCGGATGTGACATATGCAGACCACAGTCCAAGCAGTTTGGATGCGTTCTCGGTAAACTTTCGTTCTCTCTCGTTCACAACAGATTATACCCAAGATTTTATTGGAAGCGCGGATGGAATACTTGACATCGTAGACAATGAATGTTACAATTCTCGGAGAAGCCCGAACGAAACCACTGGCCACGAAAGGAACGAATGATGATTGACGAAGGTTCTCGCAGGAAAATGAGAGTGGTGGGTTCCGGTCATGAGCGTGCTGTAATCAACGACTGTGGATGGAAGGGGGGTACATCCTCACGCAAGGCACTTCTCGTAATCATCGGGGAACCCTCTGTCGGGCGGATGCTCACTCTCGAAAATCTGTGCGAGGCCGTGAACAGTGGGCTTCCCACGACCGCAGTGGCTGGCAACAGCTCTTGCTTGATCGACATAGCCGATGTCATATCCGGCTACGACACAGACAAGGAACTGCCAGTGCTTTTCGTCGACGAGAAGGACGGCGAGGAGATTCTCTCCATATTCCTGTACGACATACCAGTGGCGGCGTGATAAGGCGAAACCGCCCTTTGCGGAATCTATTCGGTGATCAGGCCTGCCCGCAGCGCATGCACGGCAGATGGTTCAACTAAATCTGATCTACCAACGACACGACATTCAGCTCGTCGTATTCGTCCTCCAATGGGAACACCATCAATCCAGCGTATCGCTTCAGTATCATCTCGTGATTGTCACTCTCGGAGACGGTCGGATGTCCACGCCTGTCTGACAGCCGATTCAGGCACGCTGCCTGATCGGCATCAAACCAGACACACACGACACTATATCCCCTAGCCCGGGCGGGGCTGATGTACCTATCTCTCTGCTCACGGTCAAAATTCACGCGATCCACCACCACAGAATCGCCATTCGTCAGACATTTACAAAACTCTCTCAGATGGCCGTCACCCCCCATCTCATCCTGACTTACTTTAACGGCCTTCAGCCTGTTCGCATACCATGTCTTGCCGGAACCCGGCAGACCGATCATCATGTAAAGAGTAGGTTCCATCACCCATTCTCCGACAAGAACTCCGCCATAAGTTCGGCGTACCGCTCAGGTGCGACGCCGTAGAGGTCATACACCCAAGCCATGCCAGCCTTCTTCTCTGCGTCACCACGACCGTGCCATCTCTTCTGCCCAACCAATTGCGAGACCATCCATATGTGACACCAATAACCGCCGTAGTGCCGAAAGCCCCATCGCACCTCATCTGGAAATCTGCTGTGCGTGTACCACCATCCGTCATACTGGCGACCGGAGCGCATTATCTGCACAGTTATCATCTCGCCGACATCCGCCCTAGTGGGCGAGAGTCCACCAAACCGTAAGCCATGTCGCGGGTGCTTCAGAGACTCAAACTCATCCTTCCCAATCAGAAGGCAAGATGGGTGTACATACTCCCCCCACCTGTTCCTCCGCCCAACCGCTCTCTCAATCACCCCTGTGCAACTGGCCCCACTGGCGATTTTGGACTCCAAATCCTCCAACCACCCGTCGGCGATCGGAAATGAATCCATGTCAAAACAGAGAAAATATGGAGTCTCGCACATCTCCCAAAGCCTGTCGAGCGCAGGGCCATGTCCTATGTTCTTTCGTGAGACGACCACATCAATGTCGCCGTGCGCGGCAGCGAATTGCTGGCAAAATTCGTGTACTTGCGGTGTGCAGCCGCCCTGCAGCCATAACCTTATCGGCGTGTGCCGCGTGTGCCGCACGATCCGCCGTAGGGACATACCCAGAATGTCCGGCTCCTCCGCGAACACCACCATGTTCAATGTCACATCCACAACGAACCTTGTTTTAGGAAAACAATATGGCCACTAATGGCTGCGGAGTTCTGCAGGCCTTAAAGGATCCCCTCCAGCGAGGGCAGCCTCCTCGGCCCACGAGATGGCGCTAGCTAGGTTACCACACCTTTCACAGCAATATGAGAGTTGGGTGGCTGGCAGATGGCTGTAAATAGTTTCTTCCTTCCACAGACTGCGATCTGGCCTAGGCAGGTTATGTGCGGCGATGAACCAAGCGTATGCCGTGGTGTAATCGCCCATCCAAAAATGCGCGTCGCCGACAACATAGTACCCCTCGCGCCAAGCTGAATCTGTGCGGATGGCCTCCAACCCCCATTTGATGGCCTCTTCCCATTTCCTGGTATGCAGTCGATGCCTTGCCACCTGATACGCCGAATGAAGCAAAGATTCCCTCCAATCCGTGCTGCGGACATAGTGCGTCTCATACAATGCCGCCGCTGCGTCTGACTCCCCTCGCTGTCTAAGTGTCTCAGCGAGATAAAAAGTCGCTCGATCGCTCTCCGGCTCCTTCTCCAGCCAAGCCTTCAGAATGCGCTCATTCCGCTCTAGTGAGCCAATCCAGTGTTCGGCTTTCGTTGGGCGGTGCAACACAGCCGAGTCAATGTATGTCCCGTCCAAGCCGCGGATGTCCAGACATTCGTGTACTGGGTAAAGCCACCTGACATACGATGGCGCTATACGCTCCCTTCGAAACCTTCCACCGGGGCCGAGATCAGTCAGGAGATGGTAGACATCATGATCACTGGAGTCGAAGGCATCCCTTACCTCGATTGGATTCTCCATGATGTCGTCTGCATCCAGCCAGATGAAATGGCTCGTCTCCACCTGCTCGACGGCGAAATTTTTGGCTGCGGCGAAATCGTCGCGCCACTTGAACTCGGCGACCTTCAGCGGGATATCTGTCCGCTCGGACCAGTCCTGTGCAATTTCCACAGTGTGATCGGTGGAACCGGTATCTACCACCACCACGGCATCGGCGAGACCAACGATAGCCTCTAGGGAACGGGGCAAATTGTCTTCCTCGTTGAGTACGATGTACGCGGCCGTTAGCTTGCGTCTCTCCGGCGGCGCAATGCCCAACATTTTTCCGACTGTCGCAAAGACATCCGAAAGTCGTATGGCTGACATACACTCCACACCGGACATGAAATCACGGCATCCGGCTCTCTCATACATCGGCATCTGGCGACCCTCGCGGAGGGATTCGCCGGCTGGCACATCAACATCAGATTCACTCCATACATACTTTGTGTTCGATGTCCAATTGTAGCATCCGACGCAGCCGTTGGGGCGGCGAATGGGAACGGTGTCATCATAAAAGGTCGTGCGGAAATCACTGGGACCCATCAGGACAGCGCAAGGCACACCGAGCGAATGAGCCACATGTACGAAGGATGTGTCTACCGACACCAACACCTTTGCAAAGGACATCGCGGCGGCGGCTTGGCGGAATGTCGTCATACCCCGTAAATCCAACACCCTTTCATCAAGAACATCAGTAGCGTCCATCCCGATCGCCACAACGGAAATCTCTCGATCTAGGAGCCATCCAATCAATTTGGACCATTTCTCATGTGACCAACAACGAGGCGAATGCGTCTCCATGGCAATCGCCACAAATTCGATCGGTATCTCCGGAAGTCCGTGGAGATCTGCATCATCAATGCGGTACGGCAACGCAATGGCCTTCTGCGGATTATCAGGCAGCGCCGCGATCACCTCCGGAAAAATCTCGGCGCAGGCTCTGGCTGTGAACTGCGTGAAATGCGTCGTCCTCCTGAGCCAATCTCCTCTCTCTGTGGCGGATGTCCTCTGATGGACAATCAGGTCATACGCCCTATCCTCCTTGCCGATCCTATCCACAGTACCAGTCATAAGTACGGCGGTCTTATCCATACCCATGGTGATCTCACAATCCGGCAGGATATCTCGCAGAATCCCGCATAGCGGAGCAGCAGATATAGTATCTCCGATCTGATGGTTGTTCTCTATGAGGACGGCGGGTCGTTCTGGGCGACCTTTCCTTGCGATGACCAAACACGAGTACTCATGGAACTCGTCCGTCCTCTCATGACCGCGCACCTCGGCTGTGACAATCCACACATCCGGATCGGCTGCTCGGAGAGCCGCCACAATCTCGGACGGGACGAAATCGTGAACATGATCTTGGTTCGCGCCAGGTTGTCCGATGTTCGGATAGTAGTGCCTGTACGGACAATATACGATAAAAGTGCCTCCAAGACGCAGAACCCGAAGCCACTCGCGGAATGTCCCTTCAGTGTCTGGTATGTCCTCAATAGCGTGGCTTGAGAAAATCCAGTCGAACTCTTCATTCCCCCATCTGGAAAGATCAGTTATGTTCCCCACGACATCCACAGTGGGCGTTTTGATGCTGTCCATGCCGATACACCTCGGATGCACCTTGTCGAAACCGCAACCGAGATCCACGCCTTTCCCATCCTTGATCCACGGCCATACATATTGCCTTATTTTGGCGGTCTCGCTGTGCGGCATAAGTTGATTCTATCGGATAGAATGCCATATGGATGGGTGTAAGAAGCCAGACAACGCGCTGAGATCGAAGCTGCTTGGTTATCAACACCATCGCGGCGGTGAACCAAGTACGAGCGGCACGACGAACCAAAGGTTCATAGAACTGGCTGCCCGCTGCAGGAAAGATGCTGGATCAATCGGAGAGGCGGCAGCGATACAACACCCAGCATGGCTGGAGATCGTATCCCTTGGTGAAGAGGTCATTCCATTCATGCTGGAGTCACTGGAACGAGATTCGACGGAATTCTGGCTCTCAGCACTGCAAAGGATCACAGGAGTGAATCCAGCCACAGGACACAAGGCAGATCGTGCGAAGGCGGCGGCGGCGTGGCTGGACTGGGGCAGACAAAGGGGTATTTCTTGGAACTACTCGATGGCAGGTATGGCGACCGACAATGTGCTGATCAGCAAGGATGGAAATCTCGTGACTGTGGAAATTCCAACCAAACTGGCGAAAATCACGCCGGAGGAAGCCGAGAGACTGGCTGCAATGCTGATCAGAGCAGCTCGTTCCATCGGTGAATCTGGCGAGGCACAATCCTCAGATTAAAGTGTCTTCTCGCGGTGCAACACCAATGTGGACATACACCGCCACGCGTGATCGACGCCTGTTGTTCTCGGCGTGAGCCGGATAAACATCCCGTCGCCCAACCTCTGTGAGTTTGAGGAGTTGAACATCCACGGAGAATAGTTAGTACCCTCCAGTATTATCTCCCTCGCGAAACAGAGGAGGAGCATCTCCGTGGTGAACATATTGAACTCACCGTCGCCCGCTGGGGCGGCGACCAATCCATCATACACTTGCGTCACAGGGTTCCATGTCGCATTCCAATACCGCGGCACCGGATTGTTAGCCTTTGTCTCGCTCTGGTAGAAACCTACCAAGACTGGCGTAATGACATCTATATCACCAGCTCCAGGCGCAGCCGGGGTGATGAGTTTTCCATCCCAAGGATGGCCTGGAAACGAAAGTGTGGTGTAGTTCGTGCCAGCCAAAGCTGCAGTTGTACTACCGCTGGCCACCACATGCAGGGACACTGTGTCCTGCACAGAGGACGCCCAAGTGAGGTAACCGGAGTGCAAATAGGTCTTATTGGCGGCCATGTTGAACCTCACATCCACCACGACGTCCCCGCCACCCACCTGATGGTCAATCATCGTCTGTTGGCCACCGCCGACTACTGATGGGTTAGCTGGATCATCACCGACCGAGGTGAAGTATGTCGTCGCGCCGATCGGCGCTGGTGTGGCCTGAGTGTAAAGTTTTCCGTCACGCGTCATCTCATTGGTGGGTGGGTCTTCCTCGGCTGCGGTCTTATGGTTGGCCTCAAAGTCTGTTTGGTCAAGCGCCTCCTGCACTGGATCCACACCTACCACAGTCCTAGAGGATAGGTATGTGGATTTCCACACCTGATGGACCCACAGTCTGCGACCGTCTATGGCCTTCAGGAGATAGAATTTGTCCGTCTCTTCCACCTGCATAGCCAAGTCTTTGTCAACTATTTTGTCCTTAAAATCGCTATACACCGCTATGCGGCGGGTAATTTGCCTAGCCTCAGTTCGCCTGCGTCCCATAAAGCCCTCCTTATACGACGATTACTTTGTTAGAGAAACCACTCTCATCCTTGCCGAGGACCGTGGACTTCGCCTGCACTGTGTCTGCGGCAGCGAGAGCGGGCAATCCGCCCAATGTCCAAATGCCACCAGTCACCAAAACAGGCGCGCTGGTGACAACCAAGTTCACATACACCTGAACTGTGGTACCGTCCGACTCAGCGCTCGTTCCTGACACAGTGACAGCACCTGCTGACAATGGCGTGTCAATTGTCGGCGACGACGACTGGATTGAATCCGCCTCATACCCGTTGAAGTACGCCGACGCCTCCACGGAGTCTAAGGCATCTTTGTTCTCTATAGCCATGCGAAGCTTGGACGATCCGTCGCCCACGAAATGCAAGCCCTCAAAAAACGGCGCAGAGTCAGAGTTGGCATCCAGTTTAAGTACAGCTATGGGTTCGTCGGCATAGTCGCCGAACGGATTCGCCCTCACAAATCCGCTTTGACCGTTGGGAATATAAAACTCCAACCGCGACTCGACCTCATATGCCATGACGGACGACGCGAAGAGTCTCATTCGCCAAGTCTTCCCGAAGGGGATTATCCACTCCTTGGTCATGATGGCCTGTGGAGCGAGTTCAGCGTCGATGCGTTTCATGATGAGAACATTGCCTGTCAACTCTGCCTTGTCCTTCCTGACGACCGTGGTATCCCCGTCGGCCGTGAGTCGCGGCTTTCCCGCGCCCTGAATGGCGACAATGTTGCTGGGGTCTATAATATCCGCCGAGTTGTTCGGACACTGTGTGGGGGTGTTTATGGACCACTCGAAGACATACCTGTTCTCCGTAACGCACCATATCCTGTATTTCCTGACCCTTGCCATTATTCCTCCCTACTCCTGCAGAGCGACATGGAATAGTCTTCCATCATCGTCCCCACTTGCCACAACTGCATTCTTGTGCGCCTGTATCTCTATGATTGTCTGCGTCATCGGCAGATTTGTGAACTGTCTAGCCTCGAAAATTTCCTCCAGCACATTCAGTGTGATTTCGCCGCCGTCATCGGGTATCTGTGCCAATATATTCCCATTCATAAGATCAAATAACCTGAAACGATAGCGACTCGCTGGGCCATTTGTTCCAGGTCCCGTGCTGTCACCGCCCGAGCCGCCGCTATTCTGCTCCGCGACGAAGCTCCTAACAATCACGCTCCCGAACTGATCATTGGCGAACAAAGGCTGCGAACAGGATGTGTGAAAATTAACCGTCTGTAGCACTGAGTCGCCAGGGGAGGACAATATATGCACCCATGTACTCCCCTTCAGTTTGCTCTCTCCAGCATTGGATGCCGCAGCTAGGAAAAGTCCGTTTAGTGGGACAACGGCATCGTGCCACACTTTCGCCTGACTTTGGTTCCATATGGACTTGTTATTCACCACTATGCGCACAGACGAAGCCATGGCTGGGTCGCCCGCACAACTCCACTTGTCAGAGGGCTGCGAGTTGGCACTCGCCAAACAACCCTCGCCAGTGTACTCCAGCATGAGCGACGCAGGCTTCACGCCACCGCCAGCGCAGAAGTCACCCGTCTCCGACCCAGAACCTTCCCTGCCCATAATGACTCTCGCCACACTTGGTGTCCACACATCCGTACCAGGATAGAATATCTCACCCAAAGTCGTCCATGACGACTCGTGTATTCTCACGAACGGGGTTTCCTTGTCCGTGACAAGACTCACCTCAACGGATGTGCCGCCGCCGCCGGCCCCGAGTTCCTCTAGGATGACGCTTCTCGTGGGATCGATGGTGTCTGCCGGATCGACTGGACACTGTGTAGGTGCCAAAGAGGAGACCACGCGATGGTATGCGCCCTCCGTGTTGCACCAGACCCTCCAGATGAAAAATATCGCCATAAAACACCTCCGACCTAAAGGTCGAGCATCACATACGAAATCCTTCCCTCCGGCGTGGAGGTGGATGACCTCTTAACCTGCACCTCAAATATAGCTTCGACTGCGGGAAGATTTGCCAACGAAACAGTGGAATATATCACCTTATCCTCCGTCAGCAGCTCGTCCAATGTCGCAATTGGGACACCATGCGTCAAATCCCAAAGACGCACTTGGTGTCTCTGCCCCGCGACCGGAGTGGTTTTGGCCTGCAGAACCGCCCTAAAAGCCGCAGGAGTCCATTCACCCGTCCCAGCGAACCGGAATGTCGCGATAAGAGTATAATCCAAGTTCTTGATCCTTATCCAAGGTTTCTCGTCGTCGCGGAGATCGCCTTGGTATGGGCCGCTTATGTTGGGACCAGCCACCCCAGTGGATCCAGTGGATCCAGTGGATCCAATCGGACCCAGTGAGCCAGTCGCGCCAGTTGCACCGAGAGGGCCGGTAAGGTTACCCTTCAATGTCCAGATGGTCGTGCCGCTCTTCTCGAAATACTCCCCAGTCGTATCATTGAGGTAAAAATCTCCCACATTGCCCAGCCCGCCCGTCGGCGCGGCGATGCCGTCAAACCACTTTGAGCCAGACATGCCAGTGGAACCAGTTGGACCAGTTTGACCTGTCGATCCGGTCGCACCAGTAGACGCGCCAGCCGGTCCAGCTATGCCAGGTGGTCCAGCAGGCCCAGTTGGACCAGTGGGAGCCCCAGCGGGTCCGACAGGACCAGTCGTACCTGTAGCTCCTGCCGTGCCTGTGACACCTAACCCAGTTGGGCCAGTGATACCAGCACCTGTTGCACCAGTCGGACCGAGCGAGCCAGTTACTCCAGTAGCTCCTGTCGGCGCTCCTGCTGGACCTGTTGCGCCAGTAGGACCAACCAAGCCAGTCGCACCCGATGGTCCGCCGAGTGGGCCTGTGGGACCAACGGAACCAGTCACTCCAACTCCAGTCGCGCCAAGAGGGCCAATAGGTCCGGTCGGCCCCTTCAAATTTCCGCGGAAAGTCCAAACGCCTGTTCCGGTCTTCTCAAAATAATCGCCCGCAAAACCGTCAAGGTAAAAGTCACCGACGACACCCAGTCCGGGTGACGGTACACCAACACCTGTGAACCATTCACTACCATCCGCACCAGTTGAACCAGTTAAACCAGTTCCACCGATAGTTCCTGTCGAACCCGCAGAACCCGTGGAACCTGTGCTACCGCCAAATCCAGTGGATCCAGTGGATCCAAACGAACCTGTCGGACCAGTTGCTCCAAAGATGCCAGTCGGGCCGGTAGGACCTGTGATTCCGCTCGGACCCGCAGGGCCTGATAAACCTGTCGCGCCAGTCGGTGCGCCCGCAGGACCTGCAATACCTGCAGGTCCGGTGGCACCCGTCGATCCTGTTGGTGCACCAGCAGGTCCGGTGACACCTGTCGCACCTGTGACCCCCGTGGTTCCTGAACCAGTCGAACCAGTGGCACCAGTGGCACCAGTTACACCAGCGCCTGTGGCTCCTGTTAATCCAGAACCCGTGGATCCGGTTGCCCCTGTTGTCCCGGGATTTCCAGTGGCTCCGGTGGACCCAAATCCAGTAGCACCTGCCGATCCAGTGTTACCCGTGCTTCCTTTTGCTCCAGTGGAGCCAGTGGAACCTTGGCCAGTCGCGCCTGTCGCACCAGCACCTGTTGGACCAACAATCCCAGTGGCTCCAATGGTGCCTGTTGCCCCGATACCGCCAGTCGCTCCTGTAGAGGCTCCAGCCGGTCCTGTTGCGCCTGTGGCACCCACGATACCAGTAGAACCCGTAGAACCAGTTGGCGCGCCTGCTGGGCCAGCGGGTCCTGTGGACCCTGTGGAACCTGTGGCTCCGGCTCCAGTGGCACCAACGACGCCCGACGAACCTGTCGAACCTGTACCTCCACCTGAACCTTTCAAATTCCCACGGAATGCCCAAGTGGTAATCCCAGTCTTCTCGAAGTAGTCACCCGTAATGCTGTCGATGTAAAAATCGCCGATCTTGCCAAGACCAGGCGACGGCACGCCCACCCCACTGAACCACTCGCCGGCTGCGCCAGTCAAACCTGTGGTACCAGTCGAACCCGTGGTACCTATCAGGCCTGTAGCACCCTGCAATCCAGTGATGCCAGCGCCGCCTGTGAAACCAGTCGGACCAGCCGGACCAGCAGCGCCTGTCGCTCCAGCAGATCCTGTGTTGCCAACCAATCCAGTCACACCCGCCAAGCCTGTACCACCCGTGGAACCCGTGGCTCCAGTTGGTGCACCAGCAGGACCTGTGGCTCCTGTGGCTCCTGTGGAACCCGATCCGGTCGCGCCTGTCGGTCCTGGCAGACCAATACCTGTCAAACCCGTGCTTCCAGTACCACCTGTTGCTCCGGTCGGTGCTCCTGCCGGACCTATTGGACCAGTCGCACCCATACCTGTGGCACCTGTCGAGCCAGTGGCTCCGGTCGGCGCACCTGCTGGCCCGATTGGACCTGTAACCCCCGTCGGGCCAATGGGACCTCCGGCTGGACCAGTCGCGCCTGTAGCACCTGTAAAACCCGGCATACCAATACCAGTAGTGCCAGTGCTGCCTGCAGCTCCAATAAGACCTGCGCTGCCTGTGGAGCCCGTGCTACCTGTGAATCCCATGCTGCCGACCAGACCTACGCCGGTCGGCCCAGTAGTGCCTACCAACCCTGTCGAACCCGTGATGCCTGTCGCTCCTGTGGGAGCGCCAGCCGGGCCAGTAGGGCCAGTGGCTCCTGCACCTGTCACGCCAGTGGCTCCGGTGGCCCCAGTGGGCGCGCCTGCCGGACCAACGGATCCAGTAGCCCCAGTTGGTCCTGTGGAACCACCGGCTGGACCAATTGAGCCAGTAGCACCAGTAAATCCAATACCAGTGGCACCAGTGCTGCCTACAGGTCCTGGCAAACCCATGGAACCCGTGCCTCCGGCTGGACCCGCTGTGCCTGTCGCCCCAGTGACTCCTGTCGGCGCACCGGCTGGCCCAATGGGACCAGTAGCTCCTGTCGAGCCTGCTGCACCCACACCTGTTGGACCCAACAGTCCGACGCCTGTCGGACCTATCGCACCAGTGTTGCCAGTGTTTCCTGTGACCCCTGTTGCTCCGGTTGGCGCTCCTGCTGGACCCACCGCACCTGTCGGGCCAGTCGGACCTAGAGGGCCACCGAGAGGCCCAGTGGGGCCTGTGGGTCCGATGAATCCCATCGTTCCAGTTGATCCAGTTGGTCCTGCTGAACCAAAGCCTGTTGGACCAACAATGCCTGTTGGACCAGTTGGACCCGTTATACCAACCCCTGTCGCTCCGGTTGGCGCTCCTGCCGGACCTGTCGGGCCAGTCGGACCTAAAGGACCGCCAAGAGGCCCAGTGGGGCCTGTGACTCCAATACCAGTGGCTCCAGTGGCTCCAGTTGAGCCTACAATACCCCCCCCGCTGCCACCACATGCCAGATCACAGGCAAGGCCTACCTCCTCCAAAACATGCGAACCATTGCGGTCATCCAGAAGCCCTAAAAACTCGCGGGCGACGATCCGGAAGGATGTGCCGCCCAACGGGCTGCTGAGCGTACCCTCAACATAATGGCCTCTCTCCGTCTCAAAATCGAAATCAATGTATTCACCCACGCGCATCACACGATCAGCGCCGCCAGGGAGCTTAATCCAACGGAAGAGTATCCGTTTCACGAAAACATATCTGCGCAAAGACATCGGAAATAGAGATGGGGCTTAACACAATACAACGCGCAAAAAAGCCGATTCCACGCCAAAATTGACTAATTAAAAAGAGCCACCCGAAGGTGGCTCTGAAGGATAGCATCGAATTAGCCTTTCAATGTCGGCGACGGGACGGTGAGCTGCAGAAGAATGTCCATCTTCTCGGTGTCATTGTCGCACAACTGTGCGGCCTTATCCACGACGCCCTTTCGACTCTTGTGTGACGGGACAAACAGTCCATCGAGTTCATCGCCTGTCAGCGCGTCTTGGAGAGCCGCCTTCATCTTTTCAACGAGCTTCTTGTCTGCCATCTTCTCGTTGGGGATGGTCCATCCAGTGAACTCCACGATCTCCGTATCGACAGTTTCCTTATCGAACATGTCGCATAGGGTTTCGTACCGTCCGGAGTTCTTGCCTTCCATACTGAGGACTTTGTCCGCGTAGAAGGTAGTCACGATGGCATTTTTATCGCCGACCAGCTTTTGGCTCGGTGCCTTAGACTGGTTCTTGACCATCAAGGCAAGCAAAATGCGTTTAGAATAGGACAGCACGGTGCCAGATAGGGCTTTCCAGCGAGCCTCGGCTGCCTTCCACTCGGCTTTGGCCTCTGCGAAGCTGGCAATGTCGGCTGAGATATTGCCCAGCTCCGCGTCGTCCGACGGGGCATTATTGATGTTGTCGCCAGCAGGAGTTTTCTTCGTAGCGGACACTGGGGCGGGGGCGAATGGATCGACTGCCGGGGCAACTTTGGGTCGCTCGGTGATCTTGGCGGTCTTTTTCGCGGTCGTGGACTTCTTCGCGGTGGTCTTTTTCGTGGTTTTCGTGGTAGTCGCCATTTTCGTTCTCCTGTTTTGGTTTCCGTTTCCTTACAAACATACTAAGCCAGATGTGGTTCTGCCTACGGAGTTTCATCCGTATAACCTAGAAATCCGAGTAGAAATCGAAAGAAAAATCGTCGGAAAAATCATCGCAGTAGCAGCCGCCATTATAGTCCGAATAGATATCTCCGCCATATCCAGGTACGATAATATCCACGACAACATCGTCCAGAACGCACCCACCTGCAAACAAAATGGCTGCAGCTAACACCGACAAACATAGAAGATTCCTGATCGCTCTCATATCCGTCTCCTTTAATATGCGGTCGACTACCGACCGTCTGCTCATTAATATCAGCAAAAGGAATCCGCCTACGGAATGTGTCGCACAGAGAGCCGCCCTCCGGGCGGCTCTCCCACGAAAAATTATGAAACATACTGGCTTATCACAATCGGGAGATACTTATCGGAATGCTCGCCCTATGCGGGAGCGGAGCTAGACAAACGCCTGCGTGATTCGAGAGTAGCGCTACCGGACATCTAAACACCGGATTATACGGTAGGTCGAACCCCGAACCGAGCAACCCCATTCCGAACCCAGTCCTCACCATGGTCGTGCCACGCACCACAGCAACACGGGCCATCCGTCATGTCGCACGGCTCCATGTTGACATTATAGTGGGGTGGCCAATGTTCCGGCACGTGGCAGAGGGCAATGCTGTCAACGGCTGTTATCGGGAGGGGTTCCCTGACAGGTTCGGGTGGATGGCATGGTGCCACCCTCCGCCTGAATATAGCGAACGATACTCCAAAGATACCAGTCAGAAGTTTGAGTACTGATTTCATAAGGACTTTTTTCCGCTGCTACATCAATTTTCTCCTGATATCAATCAGTTCCTTAACTGCTAATTATCATCCTAAACCTCAGACGGTCTTCTCCAACGCCCAAATTTCGATATCCACTGGGGTGGATCGCCCGAATATCACGATGTCCACAGTGGCCATGCACTTCCTCTCATCGATCTTCTCCACAACCCCCTCATGACCCTCAAAGCTGCCGTCCCGGACAGCCACCATATCGCCAAGAGCGAAATCCGGACCCTTGATCCGCTTCTCCTTCTGATACGCAACCTCCAACATGGCGATGGCCTCCTCCTCCGACACATGCGAGGGTTTTCTATCCCCCAACACGCCGATACACCCAGTGACGCCGCCTATCGCGTACCACACATCGTCCGGCACCAAACCGTCCTCTAGGACAATCTCCGCCCACACATAGCCAGGGTACAGCCGCCTCTCCACCACTATGCTCTCGCCGCCCTTCGCACGCCGTTCGGCCACAGTCGGCACCAAAACCCGCCCGATGCCGGGTATCCTGCCACTAGCCAGCGACTTCATCACCCTGTTCTCCATGTTGGTGGTGGCTCGTATAATGCACCATTGCATGCCAGGCGTAGTCGTCGGGCGCTGCTCTTCGACCACCTGCTCACCCTCAGTCTGCTCGATAATATCTGCGGCAATGTTCTCGGACTTCGGCATCCATCATCCTCCAAAAAAACGCGGCGCCAAAGCGTCGCGTCAGTTCCACTATACACCTGCTGCTGACGGCTAACCAAAATGTGGAAGCCGAGACCACCTACGCGTGTTGTCTATCAGCCAATTCGCCACCGCCTCGACGAACCATCCCATGTGACCCACATTGTCCACCATTTGGCCATATTCAGCGGCGATGTCGTAGACGAAACCCTCACCAGCCTCGATGGCACCCTTTGCCCTCTCCAACAAGTCAGCGGATGTCAACGCCGCCATCACTATTCTGTCTGCCTCTCGGTTTGCATTGCGCATACGATCCTCCGTGACCTAATCCGACGGCTGCGTATCCTCTGACACCTCTGGGTCAGTCGCTTTGGCGATGCAATTCTCCACCGCCTCCTTGAGCTCTCGACAGACTTTTCTGTTCCTGTCCAGCGTGTCCCGTAGCCGTGCGGCGCATTCCGATTTTCGGGTTTCCAGTGGTGTTGCCATCAAGTGTTCCCTCCATTGGATTTCGCAAACATCTTCCAATCACCGGATATGCCGGAAACTTTATCAGATATCCAAGCCAAAGCCATCTCGCCCGCCACCTGATGTGCCGCTCGACGCGTCGTCGGCCTCGATGGCCTCCTTTGCCTTCCGCCTCTCCTCAAACTCATCCATCGTCTCCCGCACGGCGTTCTCAGATACACCACGACGCTCCTCCGCCTTCGCGCGCTGCCTCATGATGTTCACTGCGGCCTTCTGCCCTGCCGCGCCCGGCTTCTCCGGCTTCCTCATGATCTCATCCTCCTGAAACAGTCTATCCGTTGGCTCCATCAAGCAGATCGTCCACCACACTGCGGTCGCAAAGTGGTGGGACGGTGGTCGGCAAAGGTGGCTCCGGCCTGTCAATCGGCCTGCCCTCGACGAGTCCTGTGACCTCATCACCCGTTATGGTCTCATACTCGAGTAGTGCCTTCGCGATCTCCTCACACTTGTCTAGGGCATCCTTGATTGTCTGCCTCGCGCCGTCCTTCGCCACATCAACGAGCCTCTTGATCTGCTCCTCGATCCTGCGTGCGGTGTCCGGCGATGGCCTAACCGACCACATTTCACCGTCCGTCCCATGGTGGACAAATCCTATTTCGTCGTCCATACCCCACTCCTCCACCATCCGCCGAGCGAGTGCTGTGGCCTGACATATGTCAGACGACGCCCCGCTGCTGATGTCACCGAGGAACTCCTCCTCCGCAACCCTGCCGCCCAGCATGACCCGCAACATGGCGAGGGCATGCCTTTTCGTGTAGTATGTCCTGTCCCTCTCAGGCAGGGAAAATGTTGCGCCGCCGAACGGACCGCGTGGTATGATGCTCACCTTGTGTATTGGATCAGCCTCCTCCTCCAGAGCTTGGACGATCGCATGTCCGGCCTCGTGATAGGCAGTGAGCCTCCGCTCCTCGTCGGTGGCGACATGGCTCTTTCGAGCCTTCCCCCACTTAATCTTGTCCCTCGCCTCCTCGAAATCGTCCTGCCCCACATGTTCATTGCCTTTCATGGTGGCAACTATCGCCGCCTCATTGACGAGAGCCTCCAAGTCCGCGCCGCTGAACATAGGGGTACCCCTCGCCATCCTCCGGAGATCAACATCGGGACCCAGCACCACACTCTGGACATGGATGCCCAGTATGGCGAGCCTGCCATCCACATCAGGTGCCGGAACATGCACCTGCCTGTCAAACCTGCCAGGCCTGACGAGCGCGGGGTCAAGTATGTCGGCGCGATTGGTGGCGGCGAGGACTATCACGCCCTCGTCATTCTTGAAACCGTCCATCTCCACCAGCACGGCATTCAGTGTCTGCTCACGCTCATCGTGGCCGCCTGAGAAGTTGCCGCGTTTCCTGCCGACAGCGTCTATCTCATCTATAAAGATGATGCACGGCGAGCGCTGTCTCGCCTCCTCGAAAAGATTCCTCACACGAGATGCACCGACGCCAACGAACATTTCAACAAAATCCGAACCCGTCACCGACAAAAACGGCACGTTCGCCTCACCAGCAATCGCCTTGGCGAGCAATGTTTTACCACATCCAGGGGCACCAACTAATAGGACACCGTGCGGCACGCGCCCGCCCAACCTAGTGAATCGTTTGGGGGACTTCAGGAACTCGACGATCTCCGAGACCTCCTCTTTTGCCTCCTCGATCCCAGCAACATCGTCGAAAGTGACATTTGTGTCCTCCTCCGCAGTCATTGTGGAATGCCGCGACCGGCCGAAGCCGCCCATGAGACCACTGCCGCCAGTCTTAGCGCCGGGACGGAGGAACATAAACCAGACGACGGCGAATATCAGCAACCATGGGAGCATCATCACCATCAATTGCACCCATACGCTGGGCTTCTCCACAATGATGACAGCGTCTGGTACCCTCTCATGGAGTTCCTTCACGAAATCCGAGTCAATGGCTCCGACAGGGTAGTCCAACGCGAAGCGGGAGCCGTCCGTCCTCTCCCCAGATATGGAGTTACCGGATATAGTCATCGCCGAGATAGTGCCGCTGTCCACCATGCTGCGAAACTCATTAATATCCACTCTGACATCTATGGGTTGCCGTAATCCAGACAGCAGGAAGGCCAAACCTACTATCAGCAAAAGGAACATTGGGAATCGGAAAGCCGGCATCCGTGGAGGCTGTTGTCCGTCCGGCTTTCCGTTACTCACTTCCGCTCCCCTCCGCCCAGCGGACGGCTGCAGCGATATCCAGAGAGGGAAACGGTACTTTAACAGCGTGCGGAAGGATGGTAACGATATTATCAGCTCCGGCTGGGTTGCATGAATGGACGACGCACAGCGTATCTCTGTTTGCGTCATCATCGGCTATGAAGAGAGCGAGGTGGTAGCCTGTGTCCTCATCCACAGAATCGACCATCTCCTTGCCGCCCAAATCATGATCTAAAAAAATAAGATCATACTCGTTCTCGTGTATCATCTTGCGACCGACATCCAATGTCTCGGCGTGATCCACAATGTTGCCGATGAGTTCCCGCCTGAACTTCACGACGCGCCGGCTGTTATCCTCAAGTATGAAGATTCGCATGCCCATCCCCCAGTCTATCTGCGGCTGCCAGCAGAATGATCGCGATCTCGTCGCCTTGGGGCAACAGCCCATTAAGCTTCAGCAGATAGCACCAAAGGTCGGCCGGATCCATCCAACCCGTCCATTGGTCATCACCAACGATTGCCCTAGCCTGCGTCTCAGATACCGCGTCGGGACGAAGGACCCATATCTCATCGCCATGCCTCTCAGCGCGGCCTAGTTCTATTTTCGCACGGAACACCACCTCGACCTCGCCTTTGTCGAAATCTCTGGCGTCCAAACACCGCCCACGGGCGGTGTACATGTCCTCGCTGAATTCCAATGCCCTGCACGCCTCCAACGGATCCAACTTCTCAAACCAATCACCTGTCAACAGGTTCCACACTGTTCCGTGGTAAGCGTCTATGGATGGCGAGCTGGTCTTGAGTGCGCTAGCAATCCTGTCCACGATGCCCCACCACCGCACCTTCCCTGCTATCTCGTCAAGCGATGGATTCGACTCCTCCACGACCTTAGCCATTGCCATAGACGACTCACTGTCGGCCGCGCCGAGGTCAGCATATTCGTCCTGCACCCGCAAGAATTCGTCCATTATTCCGTTGATATCCGTATACTGGCAGGAAAGGATCGCAGTGTGCAGACGATCGGCTAGGCCAGCCATAGCAATGATGGCACGGTCGTATCGCGTACGATCCTTATCCAGCTCTGGGGTGTACATATCCCACCAATCAGCGTCATGCCACGGATGCACCATATACAATCCTCCGAAACACCGCACGAGGAAAGACAATATGCAATGCCGCATATGAGTGTTAGAGGGCGTTCCTCGATCAGAAATCGCTCCACAGGGACTGATTGGTAACTTCGTGGTGGAAGATTACCTCAGACACCTTCACCCGCGATCCTAATTTCATCGGGCTGCGACTGGCTGTCGCCCTCTTGAGGGCGACATATTTGGCCGCCTCATCGACACCTATAATGTCATCCGCCGAGAATCCATCCATGGCCGAGTGTATGTCGGCATGGAGAATTTTACCTTCGCGGAGGGGCATGCTTCCCGAAATGCCGCAGCCGACCAGCGCATACAGCAGCATGTACGGGTTCGCGTCGGGTGATACGGATCTGACTTCTATGCGAGCCGATGACGGCTCAGCTAGGGGTACCCGTATCATCGCCCCACGATCGATGGACGATCGTCTTATCTGATTCGACGCCTCATAGTTCGGATCAAGTCGCCTATACGCGTTCACACTGGGATTCAGGATCAGACATATATCATTGGCGCGGGCTAAGATACCATCGGCGAACGAGACAGCTAGCGCACTCAGTCCGTCATCCGCCGATGGATCGTGAAAAAGATTCTCTCCACCCAAGTCCGAGACGGACAGATTAGTGTGCATTCCGCTCCCATTCACCCCGGCGATTGGCTTGGGCAGGAAGCACGCTGTACACCCCATTTGGCTAGCCACCTGCCGGCACACGAGCTTATAAAGCTGCACTTGATCCGCAGCGATCGCCATCTCAGTGTGCGACCAGTTCATCTCAAACTGCGCCGGAGCCACTTCCGGATGATCCTTCTCGTTCTCGAAACCTAGCGCCCTATGCGTCTCGGCCGCGCGATCCATGAACTGACGCAACAAATCCCCGGGGAGCGAATGGCAGTAACCTTTGGAGGACGACGGCCAGAACTCACCTGAGTACGTTTGCTCGGCGTTCACACCGTCGAACAAGAACCCCTCTATTTCCATAGCTGCGGACACGGTGCGTCCGTCCAAATCCATGTCTGCGAGCCTGCCTCTGAAATCCATTGGGTACGGCGATCCGTCCCTGTTGCGGACAATGGCGAACACAAGCGCCTTGCCAGCCCTAAACACGCTCGCAGGCAGCCTATAGAAAGCGGGCCAATCCAACTCTAACCGTAAATCAGATTCGCCCAGTTCGCTGAATCCCTGTATGGACGACCCGTCAAATGTCAGGGCGTCACCATGAGCCAGAAGCCATTTTTTGTCATAATCAAGCATGTGGAGGCGGCCTTCGATGTCCGAGAAGCACACTGTCACCGCCTTGATTTTTCTCTCAGTCTTCAGCCATTCTCTATACGCCGACTCCGCCTTCGTCGGCTCGGCAATCCTTAGCCGCTTGGCCTTCAGATTTAATCTCTCCAACTCGTCGTGCGGCAAGTCCAAGAACTCTTCCATATAACCCGCCCTAATGTGAACCACCAATGTAGTGTTCAACTATCACCCACGCGCCGACGGCGGCGAGGACCAGCCCTGCGATCCAATGCACCATCCCATGCGGAAGTGCCTTGTCCGCCCATTCCCCGAAATACACACCAATGACGGCGGCGATAGCCGTGCCAACCATCGTCCCAAGGAACACAGCCAACTTCCCGTGCTGCGTGACAAGAGCTGCGGACCGCAGCATACAACCCGCCTCAGCCAGGAATACTATGGCCGCTATCACGAATATAGATTTCACACATACCTCCAGTCCTCTATTTTAGCCCTTAATTTTGTTTGCGGCTCGTCAACACGATAAAAGGAGGCACCATGGCCGAGAAAAAAATGAAATACCATAAGTCGTTGCTGGGCAAGCTATTGACCATATTCGGCGATATCAAGGTCTATAGGTGGCCAATGTTCCTAATCTACGCACCGAGGGGATATCAAGTACGGGGCATCGACTGCCGCGAGGCGATGGATGTCGTGCAGCCAGGTGATGTTCTGCTGCGCGGGTATGTCGATTACCTAGACGGCCATTTCATACCGGGATTCTTCAGCCACGCCGGAACATATGTGGGCCGTCTGACAATAGACGACCTCAAACAGGCCGAAGGCATCGATGCCGAAGCACTCTTTGAGCCTGGTCCACAGATGGTTGTTCATGCGAAGGCAGAGGGCGTCCTCTGCGAAGATCTACTGGATTTCTGTAGGACGGATCGCATGGCGATACTTCGGCTACCAGACATCGTCCGGAAATCCGACATTTCCTCGGAATCCCTTATTCCCGTCTCCCAGTTCACGCCGGACGAGCTAGAGATTTACACTCGGCTACAGGAGGGCGAGGGGGTCGCCCGCGAGGAAATACTGCCATCGGTTCTCGAAAGGGCGATAAGCCGTATCGGCACGCCCTACGACTTCGACTTCGACTTCACCAACTTTGATTCCCTGTGCTGCTCGGAGTTCAGCTACTGGTGCATGAAGTCATGTGCATCCCATTTAGGTTTGGCGCCGAGATCCAAACGCGTCCTCGGCATCAAAAAAACCATGCTCGAGCCAGACATCATGCCGGAATCCGGCATGGACACCGTCTGGGCCAGCCGCTCCGGACGGAAAAATATCACTGATCGTGGCATTGACATCGTCCGGTATAATAAAGCATAGGTACCCCCGCAGGGGGTTAGGGACTAGCGGCCCCGAACAATCAAGTCGCTAGGGCAGTCGGAGCGAGCGGGGGCAATGAACTCTGGCCCGGAGGGAGCCGCCCGGTCGCGACACCCGATAACAGTAGAACTTCCGTAGGCAATCCTCCACCTCTCATAATGGAAAAGGGACAGGCAAAAAGGACAAGGAACAATGTCCCCTTGATTCTGGAGCCTGCATAGTGTAAGATAGAGTGGATGGAAACCGTTGTAGACGGACACCTGGCAGAAAGGAAAAGATATGGCTGTACCGAAGGAAACGCATCTTGACAGGTTGGCTGCGGCCGAAAGGATACTCTACAGGAAACTCTCGGACATCAAGACCGTGGTCGAGAGTGGCGGAATCGTCTGGCAACCGCCAGGCTGGGGCATGAACTACTGGAAGAAAGGGCTGCGGTATCGACTCGCCAGTGGATCGCCGCCTGTGCACTTCAAAGAACTTGACACCGAAGATCTCCGCGACATGATGGAACGATTCGACGACTATGTCGAATATGTCAAGCAGCAGCAGGGTTTGGATATCGAACCACCCCCGACGGCTCCAGGACCCGGCCTTGGACATTACATAAAATACGCCGCGTCAAAAAGTTACCGGCGCGAGATCGCCGAGATCGAGAAAGAGGAGAGGGTCCGCGACGCACTCGGGAAGCTCCGTGCGACGAAGGACGACGCCCGCGAGAAGCTGGACGAACTCGAGAAGCAAGAAAAGGACATCATCCGCGATGGGAAAGCCGAGAAAAGCACAAACATCAAGAGACGTCTCGCAGGTCGCTTAGCCGCACTCAGGAAAGACATCTCGCGCGAGAACTCGACGGTGCAATTCGCAGGACGGCAAATATACCGATGCGAGGATTTTCTGCACACCCGTAAAATGATGAGGCTTGCCGGGACTTCTGGGCTGCCGGACACCGAGGATATTGTCGATAATCAGGTCGAAGCGGAGTTGGCCATCGAAGCGGCGGACGCGGCGGCGGACGCAGCCGAGTCGGTCGAGTTCGATTACTTGGATGAAGAAGCCGAGGCCTGTATGGCTGAGTTTGAGGCCGACGAGCCCGCCAAAGCAACCGAAACGGCGGAGCCAGACGCGGCGGACGCGGAAGCGATGGCCGAGTTTGAAGTGTTCGAAGGCAATGATCTGTCGGATGAATCAAGCGACACCGAAACCGAATCCAAAGCTAAGGACACGGCGTAATGGAAACGCTTGACGATATTATGGGGTTGGCGGTGTTGACGCCGAACACCAGACGCCGTATCCTTGTCCGTATCGTCGGGCAAGGACTCGCCGACGCCATCTCCCCAGCGCTCGACCTGCCAATTACGGAAGCCTTGGCAATCGTACGGAGACTCGTTCCGGACGCTGGGCTGACCCGGACAGACAAGCCGCGGGAAAGTCTTTCGCCCGACCGATGGTTCACACGGTCGATGATGCAGGAGCTGAAAAAAGCGTGCGAAACGCCGCAGGAATACGCGCTCATGGCTGTCGGTTATCTGTGCGGACTGCGCGCAGCGGAATATACCCTCCTGCAATGGCAGGATTTGGGTTGGAGTCCAAAAGGGCGGCGCACGGGTCGGGCGGAGGTTATCCGCGTCACCCGCGTCAAAAAACGCCGACGCATCCGTAACGAGATAGCGACCCGCATGGTACACGATGTCGTGCTGGACAATGGCACAATGCGAGCTCTGCGCGACTGGTGTGAAAGCCGCGAGGGTCTGGACATTGACAGCCCTTGGGTGTTTCCTGGGCAGGATAGCGGACAGGCCTGTTCCAAGACCATCCTGCGTAGATTCCAGCGTGTTGCGAGGCGGTGCCCGTCATACAACCCAAACGAGTACAGATGGAGCCGAATCCACTCGCTGCGCCATTCACTGGCGGTCCACATGGTGGAGGGCGGATTTGAGATGTCGGACATACAGGATAGGCTGGGACACGACTCCGTCGAGAGTACTCGGATATACGCACAGATGTCAGGTCCGAAGAAACGGATGACGGCGCGGGACATGGCCGCGTCTGATGCGATAGCGAGATTCTGATCATGTGGACTATACACAGAGTTGAAAGCGTCGATGGCGACCTGACTGTGTATGCCCGCAGCTTGGCCGGTGGTGGCAAGTTCCCACGGTGGGCAACTGGCGAGGCTCTTGCGAAGGTGGCGACCGTGGTGCCGTGCGGCACAAGTAGACGCGGAACCGTGCGGTCGCTGACAGATGACGAGACGGCGAGAGAACGCAGGGAAATTATAGGCTGCGAGGCCACACTAGATACGATATGCAGGACAGCCAATCGCCGGGCGGTGGATGCGATGACGGCGGAGATGCGGCTTTGCAATGAGACAATCATATACGCAGCAATCGACTTTCCCGGTGCGGGATGGCGCGGGGATAGCACGGCGTATGTGTATATACCAGTGGGAGAATAAGACATGGGACTGAATATATTTGAGAGGAAACAAAAACCGCTCGGCAAGATGGATCTCAAGGAGCTGCGGAAGGCGGAGCTGATGGCCGAAAACAGGCGAAAGACGCTGGAAAAAAAAGCGATCAAGCTAGCCAAGAAAAAGCAAGAGACATTTGACAGGGGAGCGAAAACCACCTCCGCAGAACTTCGGCGGACGCTGGCGCAACAATTCGACCTGACCACCACAGAGGAACTCATGATCGGGCGACAGCTCAACATTGTGTCCAAAGAAGTGATGATCGTGTCCCGCATTCGCGCTGTGAAACAGAACAGCGGCGTGAACGCCGTCGTGCGTCCGCAGGATCTCAGAGGCATAGAGACGGCGATGGACAAGGACTCCGCTGCATCGTCTGTATACCAAGAGATTCTCGACGACGCACTAGAAGCCAGTCATCTCGACGAAGGCGAGTTAGGGCTGTCAGAGGCCGGGAAGGATGTGCTGGCGGCGTGGGATGGACTTGACATGGGTACTTTCGAGAGTGCGGAGGCGGCGATGGCCGAAGCAGACAAGCAAACCCGCGAGCGAATGGCCGCGACAGCGAGCGAGTAACGAAAGCCCTAAACAGGATCACCGTTCGCAGAGTCCCCGCCCAAAACCTAATATAGGTATGTGTTCTTGTCAGTCTCGTTTGAATACGAGCCATCTGGGTGCCTGAACACCTCGCCGATGCCGTCACACAGGTTGCAATTCTCACCCTCGTCGGCAGGGAACACACCTCCATGTCCTTTGCACCTAGGACAAATTTCCGGGTCCATGTCCTCCGTATCAACATTGTAATCAACAGGGATTGGCTTGGCTGGTGAACGGCGAACAAGCCTGCCAGACTCGTCTGGGGCAAGTATGGCGATCCGCGTCGGCACGAAAGTGTCCTCCTGAATCGAGTCGTAACTCTCCCCAACGACTTGCCTGACCTCATCCAAGAGTTCATCGTGGTCAAGGCCGTCAAAATCCAATGTCGTCCTGAACTCCACATCCGTCAATGTAACGCCCTCCACACCGTCCCTCTCATCAGCATGGGTACTCGTCGCCCACACATCGCCCCTGTCGCCGCCAATGACAATGTTGCCCATGCGACCCTTGTTCCTAGGGTTGGTCCGCATATCTGGCATGAACACCTCGCCGACGAAGTACCCGTTTGACGCGATAATCTGGGCAGCCATGATCGGGAGGGATAAGCTGCTGCCAGCCGACCCTCCGGCTTCGAGCAAGGCTTCACCAGCCGCTCTGGCCAAGTCTGGTTGCCTCGCCTCCGGGCGGCGAATACAGTCGCACGGCTCTCCCGACGACATGACAGAGCCGCAGGACTCACAAATCCAACCCAAGGCGGCATCAACCCTCAAGTCCATCCTCTCGCCATCTGGCACGATCCTAAAATCCTGCGGGTCGATGGAACCCTGCACTGTCGGATTAGCCTTCCATGCTTCCTCAGCCGTGGTAAAGCCGAGTTTCCGCGCGAGGCCGTACATGTCCGAGTACTCCAACCACTGACCGAAGTCATCGTCGTAGTTCTCATGGAGAGTGGATTGCCACATGGCCTCCCTCTCAATAGCGGATCGCAATCCAGCGCCGATAGCATCAATCACTTTGGCGGCTATGGACGCCTGCAAACCTCTATCTGACTTGCCAGGACCGAGATGTTTTATGCCCACCTGTGACTCGATCTCGTCGAGCGATCCAAAGGTCATGTCGCCGTCCGTCCAAGAACCGTCTGGCTGCCTATGAAAGATGTAGCCGTCCTCGGTGGTCACCGACCTATCCCCAGTGATGCGTCCGCTTTCCTCGCACGCAACGATAATGTGTCTGGCTGTCCTGTGCATGTTCATTTAGCCTCCGCCAGTGCGGGTACATGGGAACAATATAGGATGCTTAGCGCGTCAATTACCACCCAGTGGCTTGCAGCTAGTATATCAGAAGGATTGCGGGAGGTTCGCTTTCCTTGAAGGATGGCAGACGGGATTTCTGGACGGCACAAGGCTGGTGGTATCCCCGCTCACTCTAATAAAAAACCCGCCGTAGTATGGCATGCTTTGCAACAGAGGCCCAGCGGGTATGCTACACTTGTATATCGCGCGGCTGGCTCGCTGTCAAGTTTTAGGACACAGCAGCACAGCGCCGAACTCGCCGAACACCGTCCGGAATCGGGAAAGGCCTGATCCAGTATCGCCCCAGTAAACCATGGCACACGCCATCGGAGCGCCCTTTGGCGCAACCTCACCAGCCAGCGAGAACTTCAGCCTCGACACCTTCAGGAAGCAGATGCCTGTCGCGGTGAACACATGATCCCGCCAATGCCTTGTGTTGGTTGCTACTGGGACAAGCGATAGAACTTGGGAACCAGCCTTGGCAGCAGTGCTGCACTTCGCAAGCCAGTCCTTGATTGTCGTCCCTCTCGCCTTGTCTCTGCCGTACGGCGGATTGACATACACTGTCGATGCACTCCACAGCGCGGCAAGGCCGTCCTGCGGCAAAGAGATACTCGTGTCGGCTCCCACAATCGAGTGCATATTGGAACATGGATCCAGCTCGATTCCAGTGACGAAGACACTTCGAACGGCATTCACATACTCCGGAGGTGTACACCAATCCTTCGTCCCGCTGATTGATTCGCGCCCAGCGGTCATCTGGAAGTTCCTGAGTCTCGAAGGGTTTGGATGGCGGCTCGTTGCTCGTCTGTCAGGTCAGTCGGGACCGCGACAGACACTCGGACGAGCATATCGCCACGCCCAGCGGATCGCATCCTCGGAAGACCTTTTCCCGTGAGTCGAAAAACCTGCCCTGATTGTGTGCTAGGCGGAATAGTCAAAGTCATATCGCCCTCGTCGAGGGTCGGCACATCAATCCTACCACCCAAGGCTGCAGCGGCAAATGGCATGGCCGCCTCCTGCCATAGGTCGCTGGCCTTCCTGACGAAAAGTGGGTGTGGCCTGACGAACACACGGACATGGAGGTCGCCTGGTGAGCCGCCCAAATGGCCAGCTCCACCGTGGCCCCTTATCCTCACCACCGCGCCGTGGGCGATGCCAGGAGGAATGGACACATCGAGCGATCTCGCCGATGGGATTGACCCAGTTCCGCCGCACGCGTCGCACCGTTCGCTCTGTCTGCCGGATCCCCCGCATGCTGGGCACGGCGACACCTTTCTCCCCACCATGATATCGACAGATTCCATCTCTCCCCAACCGCCACAGCAGTTGCAGCGCCTCGACGAGGCGCTGCCTGTGCCAGCGCCTTGGCAGGCGGCGCAGGGCGTCGGTCCGGACACTTCGACGCTTCGCTTCACTCCGCGCAAGACATCCTCAATGCCAATCTCCACGACCGTCTCCAAGTTGGCACCTCGCCGGTGGCGAGGTCTACTCTGGAACGCACTGAAGATGTCGCCGATGTTTATGCGGAAACCCCCGTCCGAACCCGCCAGATCGTATCGCCTCCGTTTCTCGGTATCGGAGAGGGTCTCGTATGCCTCTGCGGCCTTTTTGAATTTAGCCTCAGCGGACGGGTCGTCAGGATTCCTGTCGGGGTGATATTCCTTGGCATGCGCGCGGTATGCCTTCTTGATTTGCTCTGACGTAGCATCCCTCCGCAAACCCAGTGTCTTGTAGTAATCCACACGCCCTCCCTAGGATTGGGACTGGCTTTCTTCCCTTAGCTTCTTCTGAGCCTCGCGCACTTGGCGGCGACGCTCCCTACGACGTTTGTCGCTCGGCTTCTCATAATACGCCCTTCGTTTGATCTCGCGCATTACACCAGCGTTGTCGCACGCTTTCTTGAAGCGACGAAGCAACTTCCGGAAATTCTCGTGTGGGCCTTTTGCTGTGACCTTTACCATGCTCCCATTCCTATCTGATTCCTTTGTTGTTGTGCCATTATCCAACCGCCTTGGCCACTTTGTTGCCTCGGCTCTTTCTACGACGCCTCCTCTTTCTACTGTTCCCGCGTCCACTTGGTTTTTCACTTGTTTTTCCACCGTGCGTCGCGGGCTGTCCAATGCTAACATCCGTCCTCCCCCCTGCCAAAAGTTCCACTGGCGCACCTGCCAGAGACTCTAGTCTATCCATCTCTTCCCGATGCCGATTAAAAACCTCCGTGACAATCTCCGTAGGAGCCATAGCGCGTATCCTGCATCTTGGATTCGCGGATATCGCAGATCGCATCTGCCGTAGTATGGACGCCACGGACGACGCGAGCGACTCTATCTTCCCGCTGCCTGAACACTGAGGGCAGGTGGCGTGTAAGGCTGCAGCCACAGACTGTCTGCTACGCTGCCGCGTTATCTCAATTATACCAAACTCACTCATCGGCAACACCTGAGCCTTTTCCCTGTGCTGTGCCAAAGCTTTGGACAGTGTCTCTTCCACTTTGACACGATTCCGGTGGCTCACCATGTCTATGAAATCCACAACGACTAGACCGCCGAGATCTCGCAGCCTAAGTTGTCTGGCCACCTCTGTGGCAGCCTCTAAATTGGTCTTAAGCGCGGTGTCTTCGCTGTTCCTGCTTTTGGTCCTGCCTGAGTTCACATCCACCGCGACCAAAGCCTCGGTCTGATCGATGACTATGTGTCCACCAGACGGAAGTGGGGCGCTCCTGCCAGCCAACCCTTCGACATCGCTCTCGATGCCATATTTCTCGAATATGGGCGAGCCGGTGTGGAGCGTGACCAGTTTCCTTTTGATCCGCGGAGCTGTCGCCTTCAAGTATGCCCGTGCTGCTGCTGCGTCCTCCCTACTGTCCACGATCACCTGATCGAAGTCCTTAGTCCACCTGTCCCGCAGAATCTGCGTAACCAAGCCTCGCTCATGCAGTACCTCCGTGGGAGCCTTTCGCTTCATCCTGCGTTCAGCTTTCTCCCACAATTCAACGAGATACTTGGCGTCTGCCTGAAATTCGGTCAGACCACCAGTATTGCCTGCCGTGCGGAGTATGAAACCTGCCTCCTTCGACAGTCTCATCCCAGCAAGCATCTTCTTGAGTTCACGCCTCTTCTCGATATCAACCACGCGGCGGGACACTCCTGATCCAGTGCTATACGGCAACATAACCAACATCCTGCCGGGAAGCGATATATATGTACTCAAGGCCGGACCTTTATGTCCGAAACCATCTTTGATGACCTGTACGATGACCTCATCCCCCCTCCGGAGGCAGCTCTCGATCGTAGGGCGATCACTCCTGCGCGTGCGGTTCCCGATCCGCTCGTTCTTGCGCTTCTTCGGGAAATACCGAGGGAGTATATCGGACACATGCAGGAAGCCTTCCTTGCCGAACCCGCAATCGATGAACGCGGCCTGGAGGCTACGCTCCACATTCGTCACCCTTCCCTTGTAGATGTTACCAACGGGCGAAACCTGATCTGAGTGTTCGACCCACAGCTCCTCCAGTCGCCCATCTCGGCATATAGCCACACGGGTCTCCCCAGCGACCGAGTTGACGAGCATCGTCATTTTCTGTCTACGAATCACCATTTATCACCTTCATTTCGTTGTTATGGGGCCTGATGATCCCCATTATGTACTTGTCAATGAGTTCCGACTTTCCGTCGAGTCTGGCGAACATCACGCGCCTGTGGCGCAGCGTCAGGTTCCCAACTCTCTCGGCAAAACCCTTCCTGCCTTCGTGTTCATCGGATATTTGGGCAGTCATTCCCGGAAAGCTACAGGCGAACTCACTGTCTATTTCTTCATTTACTGCGGCCCACCGCTCTTCCAATTCATCAGCCATGGCGTCCAATTGTCCCCTGTAATCCGCGTCCACCGCGTCGCGGTACTCGTCCAACACTTTGCCCGACGACATGGCGCCCCACACGGACAGCGGCGTCATATTGGAAACTATTTTCGCACGGCGCAGATAATCCTCGCCCTTCACCTTGACCCGCAAGCCGTTGTGAAACCTCACGACGAATCCCTCCATGTCCTTGCCGGAGCTATGAGCCAAGGTGGCGCGGCATTCCGCGAAATCCCCACAATACACCGTCGGCGTGATGAACTTGTATATACTAGCCCATTCCATAACCCTATGCCAAGCGTACTCCTCCCCAGTGTGCCTGTTGAAGGCCGCCAGAAGTGTGAGAGCTTCTTTGTCACCGTAGTCCACTATGATCCTCGTGATCGGGCTTATCAGCTCAAACACGAGCGTGACATCGTCCGGCAGGCCGGACAGGTCATGGTTGTCCCGTAGGAATTGCGTCGCCCAGAGTGCGCCAGGACTCTTGAAAGAACCTCGCGTGGATATCGCATATTGCCCGTCATCCAGCCTATAGAGGTTACCCAACCATCCGTCCATCTTCTCGAACGCCGCGAAACCCCCAGTCCACGGCAGGACATATTCCTGCGTCTCTGGCATCTCGCCCATGTTGAAGAACTTCGGGAACGACCACGCGACGCATTCCCCTGTGACTCGATTAAACACATGACCTCGGCTGTTGATGGTGATGTTGTCCCACATGCGCGCATGCACGCAGGCATCTGTGTATGTGTAGACGGCCAAGTCCCCGAGTTCATCCTTACGGATCAAACCCTCCGCAACGAGTTCCTCCCTCGCTTGCACCGGAGTCTTGGGTTCAGTCGACGTCACATAGCCGGAACTGTCCACCTCGAACACCTCCGTCCCCTCACCATTGATCACCAGAGCCCGTAGCGTCCCGCCTTGGAATGCGCCACCATCCAATAGATATGCACACTCCACTGGGCGCGGATTGTCATGGATAGCGTGTCCACTCAACACGACAAACGAGCCGTCCAGTGTGTGATACCACCACGCCCCGCCGTCCTCGTCAAAATAGTCCTTGCCTCCGAGACACCGCGCGTACAAACAATCCTCCACCTTCTGTCTGTCGATCGGACGGGTCCCGTCCACGCCGGCGTGTACCACATACGCAGGCAGACCACCGATGTCTGGGACTCGAATGATCTGCGGCCACAGGGACATCCACGCGGCGATTGCCTTATGATCCATGCCATCGCACTGCTCGATTGTGGAACCCAATCCATTGGATATCTTGACCCGGCGTCCGGACCAGAGCCGTCTCAGTTTGTTGCAGTGGTTCCCCTCCGCCACATGCGTCCCGGGCGTGCTGTAGAACCACTCCAATGTCTCTCGACTCTTCGGTCCGCGATCAGTCAAGTCACCGACGCTCACGACGATGTCCTCTGGGCTATATCCACATTTTTGCAGGAGGAGCATGAACTCGTCGAAGCAGCCGTGTATATCGCCCACGACGATAGTCCGCCTGCCCTCGCACTCATCCCGTATGTCCTCCACCTTCGCGTGCGTGCGCTTGGACACCACCCTCAACTCGTCGTACTCGTCCCCCAGCGGCTGCACCATCATCTTGGCGAAGTGTCCCACTATTCGCTCGTGGTCATCGTCCTTAGACACGGTCGGGTGTCCCTTCCTCCCAGACAGCCGCCTCATACAAGTCGCCCGATCCACATCGAACCAGACGCATACGATATGGTAGCCGCGCTGCCTGGCAGGGGTGATGTACCTCTCCCGTTGGCTGCGGTCAAAGTTCACGCGATCCACAACCACGGACTCGTCAGCAGCCAAGGCGGCGGTGAAGGCTCTCATATGCACATCTCTGCCCATATCATCTTGGCTCACCCGCCTCACAGCCTTCAACTCGTGCGTCGCGTACCATGACTTACCGGACCCTGGCAGACCGACTAATATGTAGAGAGTCTTGCTCATGATCATATTCTTCCCGAACAGCATTGCCTACGGAACGCGCACTGAATCCATGAATGGATTTCCTCATGTATAACTATAGCATCAGATACGGGTGATGTCCACCGCTATTTAGCGGACGCTTCTTCGGTCTTGATGGCATCATCGTAAAGCTCGAATATGACCCAGTCTTCCTTATCGACCGATTCTCTGTCGTGCATGATCCTATCAATCTTGTTGACGCAGGAATCAAGGCTGCGGAAAACATTCTTGTGTCCTACCAACCAAGCCAGCCAAGCGCTGCAGGTGGACATGCCATCAGATTCCCAAATAACAAACACTGGTTTCTTCTGCTGCCGTGCGACGACAATCTCATGCATAGTACCATATGTGGGTACATGCGAATCCGCCAACCGACCCATCATTCGCTCAAACACATCCTTCAGATGCTTTAAGTCGATCCGCGCCTGTTTGATGCCCTCAGCCTGCCCTCTGCCGATGAAGTCTTTGATGGCCGAGTATGACCTCTCGAAATTGGCAATGTCATCCTCTAATGGACCGCGACCGAGTTTCGGGAATGCTGCGATGATGAAGTCCGACTTGTCCACCATCCGCAGGTCGAAGTGGGCTACAGCCTTCATAACACGGACAAGACCACCCCAATCTCTAGCTGACCTATACTTATCCATCAACTCACCTTCGTCTGCGTTCACTGTCTTATGGCTTATGCATACTGGTTTGTCGCACGGATTGAGAATGCGTTCCTTTGGTATGCCGATCTTCGTCAGCTTCTCGATGATAACATCGCGCCAACCGCAACCGCGATCTTTGGAAAAGTCAATACTTCCTGCCAGATATGTGAACATGTGCTCCCAGTCGAAAATGCTTCTGGCCATTACTCGTACCTCCTGCGGTCTCGCGGATCTATCCCTGTGCGGTGTTTGTCGTCATTCCGATACCAATGCTGCCAAGAACATCCTTTTCGTGCATGAGACAGGTACTAAACTCCATGCGTCAATATCCCAGCCATGCGACGGGATTTCATACAGCGTGCATTCGCACGCTGCAAGCCACTGGCCTTGTGCTGGTGGTAATTGACCTGACGTATCCCTAGCAATGATGCGGCAGACCAATAACACGGTCTAGCTGCATACAAATCCGTCAACTCCGCCTTGGAAAAACAGAACCTAGCCATATCCCATTATACACGCATGTGTATTTATGGTGTCGGAGCGTTCATGATCACCGTCTTGCATGCGTCGGAATCCAGCATCGGCGCGTACGCCCGCTTAGCATGCGCATCGACATCCGCCTGATCCACGGATAATATCATCGCCTCGTACTCTGCGTATGAGTTGGGGATGTCTAGAGCACTGGCGAGATGGTAACTCTCAAATTGCCTCGCACGGCCTCCTGTCGTCTCATAGGAACCAGCGGCGGATGTCAGCATAGCATCCTTGGCAAACCTCACCGTCTCCTCCGGCACGCCGGAGGAGACTACCTTCCTGAGTACACCCTGGATTTCCGCCTTGACCTGATCTACGAGTTTCGGCTCGAATTGGCTCATAACATACACCATCCCAGCGTCCTCCCAAGCCAACCCGCCGCAGCCGATCCAATATGTCAGCCCTAATTCGCCTCGCAGACGCCTAAACAGCATGCTGAAGTCGGATCCGCCGACGCAGTTGGCCGCGACGGATGCGACAAGGTTTTCCCTGAAATGACTAGACTGACCAAGCGTCGTCGGCGCGAGTATGGCTAGGCACGTCTGCCCGAACTTCGGCTTAGAGATCATCCTATCGTCGAGGTTGATCGTAGGCTTGGCCAACACAGTCGGTGCGAGCGTCGGGAGTAAATCCAGCCTGCGGCGTATCTCGTCCTCTGCGGACGCGGGACCGCACACCGTGACCATGAGGTTTGACTTACCATAATGGCGTGCGTAGTGCTCTCGAATCTGTTTAGCCGTTATGGAGAGTACCGTCGGCTTATGTCCAACTATCGGCGGCCAACCCAAGGTCGAGCCGATCGTGTCGTGCAAGAATACGGACATCGCGTCGTCCAGCCCATCCTTTAGTTCGGACATGATAATCTTGCCCTCACGCTCCACATCGTCATCCTTGAGCAGCGGAGCCGACACGAGATCGCAATGGATGGCGACCATCTCGGTCAATTTGCTCGCGCGACATGTGCCGTAATACGACACAGAGCCAAAACCAGTCCCGCCATTGGTCCGCGCGCCCAAACCAGCGAAGGCATTCGACACGGCTACCTCGTCCGGATACATGTCACTCGCATCCAGCAGAACATGCTCTAAGTAATGGCTGACACCCTCCTGCCCTTTTGGATCCGTCAAACTGCCTGCCTTGAATGTGAAGACGGCCGTGGCGAGCGGACTGTCGTGCTTGATGTACCTGAATCTCATGCGATTCCCCCTGACTGCAATGAATCCACAAATAATATATCGCCAGAGGGGCTAAGTCAACTTCGCGATCCCTTGGACTTGCGTTGAAAAGCGGTCAATGTGTTGCGGCTGCGGCGGATTCTGACGGCCTCGGCGAGCGGGAACATCCACTCGTTGCCCTCATCGGTCGAAAACTTCTCCAAGAATTTGCTGGCGAGACGAAGTCTACTGCTGACGGCGGCTTGGGTGATCTGCAGGGACCCAGCCACATGCGCCTGTGAGCGACCGGCGAGAAGCATGAGCAAAGCCTCCCGCTGGGTGTCCGTCAGGCCAGCAGCAGCGAGGTCAGTCTTCCGATCGTTAAGTACGACCAATCCCGCCTGGAGTTTCAGGATAGCATCGTACCGCCAAAGCAGGCGGCGCACTGTGTATTGGGCCATCTCGTATGATATGCCAAACCTGCCAGCGACCGTCGCATAGTCATCGCCGCCTACTACGGCGCGGACAAACTCGGCCTCAAACGCGCCGCCCCAGAACTCCTCGTCAAGGTTAGCCACCCGTTCCAGAAGTTGCCTGCCGTACGCAGTCTCACGGATGGGCTTGACCTTCTTGCCCCTGCTTGGTTTTTTAGCACTGTCAGTCATCGCAGTGCGGACGGGGAGAAACACAATAACAAGTAAAGGAAATCCATATAAGACAATGAGATTAGGGCTAAATCAGATTCGGTGCCCAGACACTGGGATTCGCCGTGATTACAGCCTTTGCCTCGGCGACATCAGACCCCGACGGCGCGTGAAGCGGAAGGTCATCGCCCATCCATTCATGTTCCAGCTCAACTGGCGTAAGATCGTAAATGGTCGGCTCGACTAGATCAAAAAAATCCGCCCTTATGTCAGTCTCGCTCCGCTTCCCTTTGATATCAACCGCGTTACCAGCCGAATCTACGGTATAGACATGCGCAACAAGCGGCAAAGTTTGGCCATCCCATTCGTCCTCCTGGGCATTATCGATGAGCATCCGGATGCGATAGCCGAAAAAATCATGCAAGGCCAATGCAAAGTAGGCGCAGGCCTCTTCCATATAATAGCTTTCCTCGTCAGTCGATGCAAGAAGCCGTCTCACTGAATACCATACATTCATAGGGTATCGATCAACATAATAAGGACTTTACCAGCCGCTAGGTATAATCGCAATATGGAGACCCTCAGCGAGATCATCAACAGTGCCAAGGCTTGGCTAGGGCTGGAACCTTGGCAGTGGGCGGCCATTATTCGCATGCTGATAGCCGCGACCATTGGCGGCGCGGTTGGATTGGAACGGGAATTGCACGGACGCTCGGCGGGGCTACGGACACAGATACTTGTGTGTCTCGGCTGCTGCATTATGATGTTGACCTCCATGAACCTCCCGCGAATCTATGAACACCTCGACGCGAACAGCGTCGTGCGCTTGGATCCCGCAAGGTTAGCCTACGGCGTGGTGGCAGGCATTGGGTTCCTTGGAGCCGGTGTGATAATGAAACAAGGACTCAGGCCGCATGGCCTGACCACGGCCGCAGCACTGTGGTGTACCGCTGGGGTCGGTTTGGCGGTCGGTCAAGGAATGTATGTGGTCGCAGGCATGGGGGCAACCATTATGCTGTTCGCCCTCTTGGCGTTGCGCGCTGCGGATCGGTTGCTTGCAAGCCACCACTACATAAAACTCACCATCTCACACCATCAGGGCGGGGATAATGGCGAGAAGGTTCTGATAGCAATAGCAGAGGACGGGGGCAAGGTTTTGTCCACAACGATCGATTACACCGAAGGCGAGGGGGTGACGACCGTATACACCATCCGCATCGCCACAAAGGATGCTGAAGGGTCGCGGCGACGGTTGTGGTTAGATGTGAAGGCGAACTGCCCAGACGCCATGCAAGTGAAGATCGAATAGGCATCGCGCAAAAAAAAGAACCACCAAAGGCGGCTCTCTTTTTCCAAAACGAATTATGGAACAGTTTATGTAGCGGTGTACATCACCGATGTCTTGGCCGACGAGAAGTCTGGGTATGTCCTGCCGAAGGAATCTCTGACGGTCAAGGTTACTTCAAAAGTGCCAGCAGCACTGAACTTGACAATTGGCGACACACTTGCTAGTGTGGAACCTGGTTCCGGCACCGCAGCGCCGGAGAAGTCCCAAGTGTAAAACAAGTCTCCCGTGTCACCAGAATGGATGGCACCGGATGGCAATGAGCCAGCAGCCTTGACGCCGACGGATGATGTCGAACCGTCAAATGTCACTGCGACCCCCGCTGCGGCTGATCCTGGCGACGAAATGACGGCTGTTGGCTCGGTTCGTGCGTCCCATATGCTCACTAAATCATCAACCGCGAGCTGAAGTTCAGTTACGCGGGCATCGATCCAGGCCTTCATATTCTCCATGGCCACGCCGGGGGCGAGTCCATATAGGTACACGGACTCCACGAAGTGCATGCCAGAGCCTCCTCCGCCTGGCGCGACATTGAACGGGTTAAAGATGCCAGTACCATCCGATGTCGGAAGAACCTCACGACCAGGGTTACCGGGCATGTGCAGGTGCCTGAAGAAAATCTGCCCGCTCTGCTGATCAATCTCAATCCAGCCAGCCGGCAGGATACTCGACTCTACCCTTGTACCGTCGAGGTTATCGACGAAGAAATTCGATGGTTCCCTAGACATTCTCGTGCCTCCTTCGCTTTGGGTCTATCCACATTTAGTGCCGTTCCGAATCGGACTCGAAGCTCAAAACAACAACAAACAGCCATTGGAGAGGTCATGCAGATACCCCATGTGGGAACAAAAACTGGAAACCGCGTCCACTATAATGAAATGTGCCACGATAACCAAACGGCATTTAGTACCCGTGAACGACGTGGAACTTGGTTTGGGTTAAGGCATGCGGTAAATCTCACAGGCTTTTAGGTTCGACAGGGTTTAAGGCTGGTTTCAGTCTCATGTACGCGAAAAGGATGTATTCGCACTTTATGAAAGCCATTGTCACAGGATGCGCTGGGTTCATAGGCTCACACCTTTGCGAGAGCCTTTTGAGGGAGGGACGGGAGGTGGTCGGGATTGACTGTCTCGACGCATACTACGGCCCAGACGAGAAGATTCGCAATCTGGAGTTGTTGAAGTCTCTGCCTGACTTCTCGTTCTGCCGAAAGGACATCCTGGATTCAAGTACATCAGTCTCATACCTCGGCGCGGACACAGTGTTTCATATGGCCGCGACGCCGGGTGTACGGTCATCCATCGGCATGGGGCAGGCATACGCAAAAAACAATGTCGTCGGCACACAATCTGTGCTGGACAAAGCCACAAGCGCTGGGGTCGGCAAGGTCATCGTGGCTAGCAGCTCGTCGGTCTACGGAGATGTGCCAGCTCCGACGCCTGAGTCTGGACCGACGAAACCAATAAGCCCGTACGGTGCCACCAAACTGGCGGCCGAGAAGATGTGCGACGCCCACGCCATATGCAATCCCGACCTCGCGATAACATCCCTACGATTCTTCTGCGTCTATGGCCCGCGATGTAGGCCTGACCTTGTCCTGTCCAAATTCGCCAAGCTGATGTTGGATAGCAAGCCCATCCCTGTATATGGCAACATGGACGCGCTGAGCCGCGACTACACATACATCGACGACATCGTGGCTGGTATACTCGCGGCGGAGTCCGCCGCCCAGCCAGGACACGAGGTCTACAATCTAGGCAATGGATCACCAGTGACGCTCAAGGATGCCATATACACGATAGCCGACGCCTTTGATGTGGTGCCGAAGTTCGATCGGATGTCAGGCAACCCCGCCGATGCGATGACGACCCATGCCGACACAAGCAAGGCCGAAAAGGCACTCGGTTGGCGCGCCACCACCCCATACGCCATCGGTGTGGCCAAATACGCCGAATGGCTTTCCCTTGAACACCCTTGACTCGAACCCTAATGTCGGATACTATAGGTCATGGAAGAACGCTCCTTCAATGAGGCAATGGCGGAATTCAAACAGCAAATAGAGTCGCTGCCGGAGGATCGCAGATCTGCACTGAGAATGTTGGCCGAGGAGACCCGTAAGAGAGCTGCGGATATCAAGAAAGCTGGCGAAGCTGGGAGGATAGCTGCGATGGAGTTCACACAGGCTCTAGGGGAACTCACGGAGGCCAATGCGAAACTAATCGACAAGGCGACCGACCTGAACCTGCTCACGAAGTACGCCAAGTTCGACGCAGAGGCCCGCGAAAGAGAACTACGCGGAGAAGGGCGTGGCCATGACAGTTAGGAAAGACAGAAGGCACCTTGACGCTGAGTGGAGGAAGACTCTTGCCAAGC
Organism: Gemmatimonadota bacterium; assembly: GCA_036679605.1. Lineage (GTDB taxonomy): Bacteria > Gemmatimonadota > Gemmatimonadetes > Gemmatimonadales > GWC2-71-9 > JAZDCZ01. The sequence goes on along the minus strand of JAZDCZ010000407.1, from coordinate 73,125 downwards.
TGGAATCCGGCGATAGAGCTGTCGTGAGGGATGACCTAGATAATCACATGTTTTGGCACCGCGCAAAGGTGCGCGGTGGGGGAGCTGCGAGACGGCGCGCATGGTTGCTCTTAGAACACCCGCCGGGCGAAGAACCAGGTAGGATTGAGGAAACAATAATTTTCGTGAACGGCGCTTGGCGCGTCGTACGTTGCATGTCCGATAGGATGTGGGCCCGTTTCGAGACCTTCTCCTATAGGTTGGAGTCGCCGTGTCCAAAGGATCGGCACTCAGCGAGGCAGTTTTGAATGTTTTGGGAAAGTCTGGAAAACAGGCACATACAAAGGAGATTGAAAATGACGAAACGGAAAACAACCATCGTCGCGGCGGCCTTGGCGGTCTTCGCGTTCACAGGTGCCGCACAGGCGCAATTCACCCTCAAGTTTGAGGGCAACCAGCCTCTTGTGCAGAAACGGGCAGGCATTGCACACATCCGTGTAGGTGCTTTAACAGAGACGCCAGCGCAACAAGGACTCTTCGGAGCGCAGCCTGGCGCGGCGCAAACAACTCACGAGCTGGTGTCTCGCTTAGAAGCGGCTCGGCAAGATTCATCCGTTCGGGCGGTGATCTTGGATCTCAACGCGTCCTCATACGGCCTTGGCCAGCTCGCTGAGATCAGGGCACAGATGTTCAAGCTCGCGGCGGCGGACAAGGAAGTGTATGTCACCGTGGACACACTCAGCACTGCGTCGTACGCGCTCGCTAGCGCGGCCACACACATCAATGTGACGCCCACAGGAAGCGTGAACCTGATTGGGCTGCACTCAAGCATGGCATACCTCAAAGGGCTGCTCGACATGGTGGGCGTCCGAGCGGACTTCATACATATTGGTGACTTCAAGACTGCAGCGGAGACCATCACCCGCGACGGACCGTCCGATGCCGCGAAGGCCATGAGTGGTTGGCTCTATGACGACTTGTACAACTCCATCATATCCATGATCGCGGAGGGGCGGCATGTGACGCCAGAGAAGGCTCGTGCGTTGATTGACGGCGGTCCATATTTAGCCGAGGGTGCGCTAGCGGCTGGCCTAATTGACTCCGTCGAACACCAGCAGGACTTCATCAATCGCATTGCGTCGCAGCACGGTCCAATACGTGCCAATTACGGCGGTGGCAACGAGAACCCGTTCGCGAACATGCCCGACAATCCGTTCGGGATGTTCATGGAACTCGCGAAGATGCTCAAAGGAAAGCCCATGCAGGCTGTACCTGGCGGTGCCGCGATTGCTATCGTCAGTGTGGACGGTGCGATCCACAGCGGGGAGCAGAAAGTCGGACTGTTCGGCGCATCGAAAGGCGCTTACAGCACGACCATCCGTAGGGCTCTCGTGCAGGCTATGAACGATCCGACAATCAAGGCCGTGGTACTCCGCGTGAACTCGCCGGGCGGATCAGCACTCGCGTCTGAGGTTATTTGGAGTGCGGCGGCCAAGTTGGCCAAGCGCAAACCACTGTTCGTCTCCATGGGTAATGTCGCCGCCAGTGGTGGATACTATGTCTCGACACCGGCGAGGATGATCTTCGTGGAACCAACGACCATAACTGGGTCGATCGGCGTCGTGGGCGGCAAATTCGTCACCACAGGCGGCTGGGGCAAGCTTAGCGTCAAATGGCACACAACGCAACGAGGGGCGCACGCGGGGATATACAGTTCCTCCACGCCGTTCAGCGAGGATGAGAGGGCGATCGTCAGGACACAGATGGAGACCATCTACGGCGTATTCAAGTCGCGCGTCACGGAGGGCCGTGGAAACAAACTGTCCAAGCCGATTGACGAGATCGCTGGCGGACGAGTATACACTGGGTCACAAGCGATCGGACTAGGTTTGGCCGACAAACTCGGCGGCGTCGATGACGCAATCAAGGCGGCGGCGAGGGCAGCGGGCATCGGCAGTTATGCGGTCGTGAACCTGCCTGCACCAATGTCGCTAATACAAGCGATGTACGGCGGCGAGAACGGTGGATTGAGCCTTGGTTTGAATGTCGGGAGGTCGCCCGCCGTGCAGGCACTGCTCGATGGCATGTCCAAAGTCGATCCGGATGGTGCTGCGGCCGTGCGGGCGACGCTCGGCGCGCTCGACATTATCGCCCAGGAGAAGGTCGCCACGATCGACCTCTCCCTGACAGGCGAGTAACATATCATCGCATGAATAAAAAAAAAAAGGGGGGGACGTTTTCGTCCCCCCCTTTGTTCTCATGACGACATTTGAGAAAGCCGATCCATGAGCTATGACATCCAACTCAACGACCCACGAACGGGGCGGAAAGCCTGACGATCCATCTACGGCACGAACGGGGCGGAGAGCCTGACGACGCGGACGCCGACTAATTGGAAGGCCGCCGAAGGGAACGCCTCCGCATGCGACCGGACGGCGTCTGGGAAAGGGATTGACACGATGAGAATCAGCTTCACGGTGGTGGAAAACGACTATTAACCGCCATATCGGACCATTCGCTCGTTTTCACAGAACTCGGAGAGCGAATATGATCGGAATCAACTTGAAGCCGGAAAAACTGTCCTGCGGCTGCAGCCCTCAAGAATGCTGCGACTGCAAGCTGGAGGCATTCACAGCAACGAAGTCGGACCTCATGAAGTTGACCAAGGGGGAACTGTTCACTCTCTACACCCGATGCGTCAGCGACGAGATGTCACCGATCGTGTGGCACGGATTCACGAAGTCTTATATCCTAGAGATGTTCCTCGGAGGAGGAAATGGAATCCGTTCCCGTCCTGCGGCGAACTCGGTGGAACTGACGCCGTTCATCTAGGAGCACGCAGGTCGGCTACCTTCTTCCGCACGATTCGCAGCTCGCGCGCGCCTTCCGACCCCGCTTTTTCGTCTTCACGCCTATGTCCTCGCTCCACAGATCTGGGTTGTCTTGGATGAAGCGCGACATCATGCCGGTGCACCTCTTGTCGCACATGTCCTCCACCTTCACACCCCGCAACTCCAGGAGTCCCCTCTCCCCTTTGAACATCAGGCTGTCGCCAACGAGCACGGTGCCGACACCGAACTGTATCGCGGCGCCAGCGCACATCATGCATGGCATCAGAGTGGACGCCAACACCAGACCGTTGAAGTCCCTTTCCCTACCGAGGGCCGCCATGCACGCGATCTCAGCGTGCGCCATGGGGTTCCCGTCCTGGACCCGCATGTTGTGTCCCCTCGCCAGGATGCGACCGCCAGGCGTCCCCAGGACTGCCCCTATCGGGATGCCGCCCTCGGCTAGCCCGGCCTTGGCCTCCTTGATCGCCGCGTTCATCAGTTTCCGGTACGCCGCGTTCTCCCGCGAGACAATATATCCATACTCCCTCTGGTACTCATTCAGTGACTGCTCGCCCAGGCTGCATCCGCTTCCATTCGCGTACAGCCCGCACCCCAAACAGATATGATTGTCATAGTCGATCGTCGGGCCGCCGCAGTCGTCCTGCCACCGCACACGGATGACCTGACTGGAACTCTTGCATTCCCTGCATGTCTGGCGGCTCTTGGTCACATCGCTCATCTGTCCTCCTTTTTCCCGTATGCTTGTTCTAGTGCCCTCTGCGCTTCCTTCCCTGCGGAGATAGCCAGATTCACGGCAAGCACCAACTTGTCCTTATCGCCGCGATAGATGACTCTGTCCAAAACCGAGTTCAGTTTACTCATGGCATCCTCAAATTCTTGCAAACACCTGGCCATGCAACATGGATTTCAGGGTCAGACTTGAATTGACCGGATCTTCGCATCGTATCTCCTTTATGTTGTGCCGTATATGCGGTCGCCCGCGTCGCCCAGTCCGGGCAGAATATATCCCCTGTGGTCGAGCCTCTCGTCCAACGCCGCCGCATAGACCGTCACGAGTGGGTGATCCTCCAGCATGCGGGCAACACCCTCCGGCGACGCCACGAGACACAGCACCCTCACGCTGTGCGACTCCCCTAGCTTCGACACCGCCGCACTACATGAGCCGCCAGTCGCGAGCATGGGGTCGATGACGATGATATTGGTGTCGGCAGCATCCTTTGGCAATCTCCCGTAATACTCGACTGGCTCAAGCGTGTCCTCATCCCTGTACATCCCAACATGCCCAACCTTAGCCTGCGGCACCAAACGCAAGATGCCGTCCAACATCCCTAGTCCTGCTCGTATTATCGGCACAAGCGTGACGCCTATGGCCAACTCAGCACCAGTCATGACGGCGAGAGGGGTCTCAACCACGACATCCCTCACGGGAAAATCCGCCGTCAGCTCATAGGCCATCAACTCCGCGATCTCCGAAAGTAGGATCCTGAATTCTGGGCTACCCGTGTGTCTGTCGCGGATGCGCGTAAGTTTCTCCTGGATCAAAGGGTGCCGCACTATCTTCAGGTTGGGGAACTTCATCAGTGGATTCTAGCTAGTTCCCGGCGGAGGTGGGTGGCCAGAGGCGACAGAAGATTGTGATTCAACCAAGAAATCACTGGCACACACACGGCGTCGCCGAAACCGAACATCGCTTGCCTTTCAGAGACGGCGATGCCTGGATGCGGCGCGCCCTGAAGCCGAGCGTACTCTGTGGATGTCATCCACCTCATCGCCAGACTTCCGTCGATAGCCGCCCTCACGATGATCTGCCTCCCGCTGCCACCGCGGGGCGTCCGGAGACAACCTGCCAATCCGTCAAACCGCACCTCAAGCCTCACTTTTCCATTGCGCGTCCTCCTGAACGCTGGTACGACTGCCGGAACAATGCTTGCGAGGCGATCTTTGTGTGCGCGGCTCATACTAGCGGCATGCCTATCAACCTGTTCCTCAGTCCACCAATCTTGGCCATCCCCAGAGTCCAAAATGGATTCCAACGGAACATTCATCTCCGGCGGCTCAGAGAACCGGAAGCCAGACCACCGCCCGCCCTCTAATGCCATCGCGGACACCAATGCAGGTGGGCGTAGGATCGTCGGCCTCTCGCCAAACATATTGTCAGGCGGTTCCCCAAGAAACCCGACGATGAAGATGCGAGGCCTGCTTTGAGGCGTGAAATGCCTCGCGTCTAGGGAAATCGCATCAAGCGAATAGCCAAGCGACCGCAACTCGCCACACACTGTCCTGAAATCCCGCCCACTGCGGCCAGTGACGAACCCGTGTACATTCTCCAACATGACCATGGGCGGAAGTTTGCCCGCCGACAGCCATTCGTGCATGACAAGCATTAAGCCATGGAAAGCTCCGGAGCCAGCTCCAGACAGGCCACGCTGCACGCCAGCGAGTGAGAGATCTGTACACGGGAAGGACGCAGTCACAAGGAAGGGCGAACCTGCCCGCAATATCACCTCGTCGGTCTCCCAAATGTCGCACAAGTGGAACTCGGCGGAGTCCGGAAACAATGCTTGGTACATTTTGCCCTTTATGGCATCTATATCGTTGGCATAGCAACATTGCCAAAACGGCTCCAAACCAACACGGACAAGCCCCATGCCAGCGAAAAATTCAGCGAAATCCAGCTTCATAAAATGTGAGCGGGGACACGTCTCGTGCCGGTGGAGGAAAGTGAACCCCCGCATTCCTCCTTTAGATAGAATGTCATATGAAAATGGTTCGTACAGTGTCGTTGTGCCCGGACCTTCCGAAGGACAGGTTTCTGCCCATGTTGGAGACTTGTGTCGAAATCTTCGACGAACACACCAAATGGGCGACGGAGAATCGAACATATAGCAAACAGAAAGCCCATGAGGGACTCTATCGCGGCATCCGCGAATCGCATCCTGGGCAACAAGGGTGAGTGGAAAACTCCCACGAAGAACACGCTTAGCGTCAGGTATAACCTTCGCACACTCTCCATGAGAGGCAGTCTTCTGACTCTGTCCTGCATCGGCAAGCGGTTCAGGATCATGCTTGACTGTGATGCAGAAAATGCTACAGCGTGCGAACACTTGGCAAGTCCAGCATTGGAGCCGCGAAGCGGCGCTACGGCCACAACAGAAGCACATTGCAGGCAAAAGGCACTCGTTCCTCCAGAAGGCGATTGCGCGCAACCCAAGTTGCAAGCCACTGGCCTTGTGCCGGTGGTAATTGACACACTATTATATATGACACACTCGTAGGTTTCTGCTTGGCGAGGCATTCACCATCACGGTGGGATTCCAGAGCCTTTGTGTCAGCTTATTATTTTGTTCTAGTTGCACACGCAACCTGAATGCCGAGCCAACACATGCATCTAATGGTCAACGCCCGCGTGGCAGCTACCCCAGACATCGCCGCCTGCACGGCGTGGCTGGACGCCCTGCCGCCATTGGTGGGCATGAATACACTCATGCCAGCGCGGTGTGTAAAATGTTTGGACGAAGGGAACGAAGGCATCACAGGAATACTGGTCATCAGCACATCCCACGCGGCGTTCCATTGGTGGTCGGCAGAGTCGGACGAGTCTGGCAGGCTTAGCTTCTGCCTCTATTCCTGTATGGCGTTCCGGTCCAAAGCGGTGTTGATGCACATCGACTCGTTATGGTCACCTTTTGATGGTCGGGCCAAGCTAATCGACCGCGCGTGGAAAATAACAGAGGAGAAGGAATGGACATTCGGCAATTCGTGGACAGACACTTCCGGCACTTCAACGCTGCCACTCTAAGGGACGCTTCCAGAGAATATGAGAGACTGCTGAATCGGGACGGCAAGATGCTCCTCACCATGGCTGGCGCGATGAGTACGGCGGAGATCGGCCTTTCCTTAGCCGAGATGATACGCCAAGATAAGGTCCATGCCATCTGCTGCACTGGAGCCAACCTAGAGGAGGACATTTACAATCTCATCGCGGCGGACGGTTACCAGAGGATGCCGGACTACAGACACCTCTCGCCGAGCGAGGAGCAAATCATCTATGATAGCGGCATGAGCCGAGTCACCGATACCTGTATACCAGAGGACGCGATGGTGCGTTTGGAAGATGTCCTCCGTCCGAGATGGCTCCGCGCCTGCGAAGCTGGCGAGACCTTTTTCCCTCACGAGTTCCTGTGCACCGCCCTGCTGGAAGGTGACCTGAAGGGTCAGTATTGTATCGACCCATCCGCGAGTTGGCTCCTAGCCGCTGCGGAGGCAGGCCTGCCAATCTTCGTACCTGGCTGGGAGGATTCCACCCTCGGCAACGGCTACGCCGCCTGCCTTATCAACGGTAGATTGCCGAAACCGTGCGTGAAATCGGGCGTGGACTACATGAAAGAGCTCGTGCGCTGGTACCAGAACAACGAGGACTCGCCGACTGGGTTCTTCCAGATAGGCGGCGGTATCGCAGGCGACTTTCCCATATGCGTCGTACCGCTGATCGCGAAGGATTTGCCTGTCGCGGTCGGGGAGACACAGGAGGTGCGGTGCTGGGAATACTTCTGTCAAGTGAGCGATAGCACCACCAGCTATGGTTCCTACTCCGGCGCTGTGCCGAACGAAAAAATCACATGGGGTAAGCTGACGCCGGACACGCCAAGGTTTGTCATCGAGTCAGACGCAACGATAGTAGTACCCCTGATGTTCGCCTATTTGCTCGGCTGGTAATTCAAAGTCAATTACCACCGGCACAAGGCCGGTGGCTTGCAACTAAGCTGAAAGCCTGCCGCATCGTAATGCTGGAAATGTCACACGCTATCGGCGTGTAACAAGTCCTGCATTTCGGCTGATTGACATCGACTTACCGCAAATGCGCTGGCGTGAAGGGATCCTCAACCCAACCGCCGGACTCCCGCGCAATCCTACCCTGGTTCAATCGCACCTTTCCCTCAAAATACGACCGGAACCACACAGGATCGTCCCGGTACTTACGATACCATTTGCGCCAGTGGCCGCAGGCTCTCCTGCTCACGCCCGGCTGTCCATTCACGGCTCTCCAACCGTTCGCAGCCTTCCGCTTCAGGTGGGATAGTCCCCGTACGGAATAATGCCGTATGCGGAGACAATTACACGGGTCAGGTTCCTTCACCTCACCGTCGAGTACCCAACTCTCGTTCCCGCCCCACGCGTACGCGCCAGGCAGGCATCGGTGCGCTACTTTGCCTATGCTCGGTCTGTTCCGCCGCCAGCCCATGCGCAGGACAGGATCGGCCTCAGACTCGTCGTCCAACTCGCAACATACATGATCAAATGAGAGGGCGCGGACGGCGTCCGTCCCTAGCGGCAGGGATGCAATCGCCTCCGGTATCGTCTTGTCGTGGGTGGGATACCACAGCTCATCGGCGTCCACTGCCAGTACCCACTCGGCACCTAACAACGACGCTTTCTCTGTCATGCGGCGGTTCTTGGTCTGCTGGCAGAAGGCCACCTCCTCGTCCAAAAATACATCGACGTCAAGTGATCTGGCAATGTCGCCAGTGCCGTCGCGACTCATGTTATCAAACACGACGAAGCCAGACAGCCCCAAGGCCAAGTGATGCCGGATGTTCGTGCCGACAATGTCAGCCTCGTCCTTCGCCAGCATAATACCCCATACGACTGGCGTCATGAGGACCTCCAACCGTCCAGAATGTCTCGGCGAACGAGTCCCCTGCTGCTAGACGCGACGCCCAGTGGACTCCGACGCCACCATTCCAGATCATGCGTCTCGGCGGCCAGATGCCGCACGGCGAGTCGAGACTCCACCTGTTCTGGGCTGCGGTATTGGTAATGCGCGATATCGAGACGGAGTGGGGATATGCTCAGCCCATACCTTGTCTCGACTGCCCGCACGAAAAACCATCGCGGGTTACGGTACGCCCTAAGCTCGACATGTGGCTTGGGATGGTGCCACCTGACCCTCTCGCGCACAGGCCCCTCAGTCGGCGTATCTGGCAGCAATGTGAACATCCACTTGCGTCCAAGTATTAGATCGTGATCCGCCGAGGCTTCGCACACTGCCCTCACATCACTCTCGTACATCTCGTCGCAGTCACACTGCACCACCCAATCGCCCCGTCGGCGGCGCCAGCCTATGCGGCGAACCATCATTGCGCTGCGGTGGAACACTCGGTGGTTGAAAGGCGCTAAATCCCGGAAAAGGCATATGCGGTCATCCCTCGCGGCGAGGCTCTGAAGTATCTCCCATGTGCCATCATCGGAACCATTGTCCGTCACAGCTATCGCGTCAAGCATCGCGAGGTTATGTGTGATGGACTCAGAGACGATGTCGGCCTCGTTCCTCACGACCATAAACCCGTAGAGTCTCATATACTATGGCGGAATCCGAAAAGAAAACAACAGCGGACTGCCTGCCAAGTGCCATATTGGCAGCAAGGAACTGGCAATAGGGGCGGTTTACACGGACAGAAGTAGGTTTTCGCGTGGCACATGACTTGCTGTTACGGGTATAGTAAGGATAGAGGACACTTTTTCACAAGGAGCACGACATGACAAAAATCATAGGTATCGATCTGGGAACGACAAACTCGGTTGTGGCGGTGATGGAGGGCGATGTGGCCAAGGTGCTGACGAATGAACAGGGTTCACGCACTACACCGTCCGTGGTCGGCATAACGGCCAAGGGTGAACGCCTAGTGGGGAAAACAGCCCATCACCAGCAGATCACAAACGCCGAGAACACAGTACATTCAATCAAACGGTTCATGGGGCGGCGGGGCAGCGAAGTGTCCGAAGCAGACAAGGGCGTTGCCTATAAAGTCATCAGCAGCAAAGGCAAGAACCCAGTCAAGATAAAGATTCAAGACAAGGAATACGGGCCGGCGGAGATCAGTGCCATGATCCTGCAGGACCTAAAAAACACCGCAGAAGCCTATCTCGGCGAGAAGGTTGAGCGGGCAGTCATCACGGTCCCCGCATACTTCAACGACGCGCAGCGAAAAGCCACCAAGGACGCTGGGGAGATCGCTGGCCTAAAGGTCGAGCGCATCATCAATGAACCGACGGCAGCCGCACTTGCCTATGGACTCGACAAAAAAAAGGAGCAGCGAATCGCGGTGTTTGACCTTGGCGGGGGTACCTTCGATGTGTCCATTCTGGAAATCGACCCAGATGTCGGCACCTTTGAAGTCTTGAGTACCAGCGGCGACGGCCATCTCGGCGGCGACGACTACGACGAGGCGTTAGTCGCGCACTTGGCCAAGGGATTCCGCAAGCAGGAGGGGGTGGACATCTTGACAGATCCAGCGTCTCGGCAGAGGCTTAGGGAGGCAGCCGAGAAGGCGAAGTGTGAACTGTCCACCGCAGTGGAGTCTACCGTGAATCTGCCGTACATCACCGCCACCGACACTGGTCCCAAACATCTACAAGAAACCATCAATCGGAGCAAGTTTGAGCAAATCACCTCCAAACTGACCAGCAGATGCCGAAAGCCAGTCGCTGACGCGCTCTCTGGTGCCAAACTGACCGCAAAGGACATCGACGAGGTAGTACTGGTCGGCGGATCGACTAGGATACCAGCCGTGCGGGAACTATGCCACGAACTGTTCGGCAAGGAGCCGAGCAAGGGTGTCAACCCCGATGAGGTGGTAGCTATCGGCGCGGCAATCCAAGGAGCTATACTGTCCGGCGACAAGGACGACATCGTCCTGCTCGACATCACGCCGCTCGCTTTGGGGTTGGAGACCCTTGGCGGCGTAACCACCAAGCTCATCGACGCCAACACGACCATCCCGACATCCAAGTCGGAGACATTCTCCACCGCAGCAGATGGTCAGACGGAAGTCACAGTGCATGTGCTACAGGGCGATCGCCCGATGGCGACCGACAACCGCACGCTCGGCAGATTCAACCTCTCCGGCATAGCGTCTGCCCCACGTGGCGTACCACAAATTGATGTGGCATTCGACATCGACAGAAACGGGATCATCAGCGTGTCCGCCAAGGACAAGGCCACCGGAAAAGAGCAGTCCATCAGGATAGAGGACGGCGGTGGGATTAGCAAAGATGAAATCGAACGCATGAAACGGGACGCAGAGGCCTTCGCCGACGACGACAAAAAGAAGGCTGAGCTGGTCGCGCTTCGAAATCAGGCAGACGCACTGGCATTTCAGACGGAGAAACAGCTTGAGGAGTTCGGGGACAAAGTACAGGCAGAGACAAGATCCAAGATCGAATCCAGCGTGTCTTCCCTACGGGATACTCTGAAAGGCGACGACACGGTCGCCATCGAGAAGGCTAGAGATTCGCTCATGTGCGACGCGCAGGAGATGGGCAAGGCGATATACGAGGCAACACAAAGAGCGACGGTCGATGATGGCCAAGAAGGGGGTGATAATGATCCGCCGGAAAAGGACGATGTCATAGACGCAGAGTTTGAAGTACATTGATTCGGCGGCTTGGCAAGCCTATAATTCGGCATGGGCAGGCTTTTGAACATTTTAGGTACGGATTCGGAAGGCCTGAAGAGAGGACTCTGGATACTATTCCTGACACTGGTATGTACGGTCGCCATGTGGTAGACAAAAATTTCCGTTTGACTATGGCTCGGTGGCGCGATACACTGGAAATGGTGAAAGTTATGCAAACGAGCGCATCTACATTCCGTAACGACATGGCCGGGACAACCAATAATGGTACGCGCGGACGGAGGTGCGTCCTCGGCTAAGCTTTCGCATTGAACTGAATTTGCGAAGCCCCGGAGACGAAAGTCTTCGGGGCTTTTTTCGTTGGTACGCCGCTGTAGCTCAGTTGGAAGACTTTTTCGGTAAAAAAGAGATCGCGGGTTCGACTCCCGTCGGCGGCTTTTGGGTCTGGGATAGCCGGCGGGCTTTTACGCTTATGGGGGTAACCCAAATTGATCCCAGACCCATTTTGCCACCGTGTAGTGGTAACCTGTCTCTTTCGTAAGGAGATGGCGGGGGTTCGATTCCCTCCGGTGGCTTTTGGATGAGTCCATGTAGCTCAATTGGATCAGAGCGTCGGCTTGCGAAGCCGAAGGGCGGAGGTTTGAGTGCAGGGGGTGATCTGATGAAACAGGAGGCAGAGGAGAAGCCAAATTGTCGTTGTGGTGTTTAACGGTAGCACATCTCGTTGCCATCGAGGAGGTGCCGGGTTCGAATCCCGCCAGCGACTTTTTTTACTGCGTCGCCGTGGTGTTTAACGGATAGCATACCTGGCTTCCACCCAGGCGGTCCGGGTTCAAATCCCGGTGGCGACTTTGAAGGAAGGGAACTGCTGGCCTAGCTCAATCTGGTAGAGCGAGTGGATATTCCGGGTTCGATTCCCGGGCCAGCTTGTTATTGCAGGGTAGCTCAACTGGTAGAGCGCCGCACTGTTAATGCGGTCATTGTGGGTTCGATTCCCACCCCTGCAGGTCTTGCCGGTAGCTCAGTGGCAGAGCATTCGCCTGTTAAGCGAATTGTCGCGGGTTCGACTCCCGTCCGGTAAGTTACGTGGCATAGCTCATTGGAAGAGCGCGGCTCTCATAAAGCTGAGGTTCCCGGTTCGAATCCGAGTGCCACGATTCTGCTGCTGTAGTGTCAACGGTAACACGCGGATTTTGTAAGTCCGAATTGTGGGTTCGACTCCGACCAGCAGCTTTTGCCCGCCATAACTCTCCTACTTGAGTGTGTTTGGTTATAGGAATCCCAGCACTTTGTCGGGATTTTTGTCGGGATTCTAGTCTTTTCCCATCTTGTACAACCGAATGCCGACATTTCGTAGGCTCCTGCTTCGGCCGCAGCGGGGTTTACCCCGTCACGGACGGCCAGAGCCTTCCTCTCCACAGACGTCGAACAGCTCGGCCAGCAAATTCTCCAGATTCATCGCCGCGCAGGCTTGACAATGGAACACGCGCTCGCTGAGCTTCAACTCGGCGCGCACTGCTCCTCAGCTTGCCACTCGATGTTATCGCAAATCGAACACCGACCGCTACGGCCAGTCCCTACCACCACTCCCAGCGGACATTGCGGTGGGGGCGGGGATTTGTCACATCATCCCCGTCGCATAGCTGTTTACTCATGGCCTGCTTCATCTGGGCGCGGCGTTTCCTGTTAAGTCCGCGGCGGAACGACGCAGGCGGTACTCCGCATGAGTATCGCGAGCGACCGGGACCGACAGCACGAAGAATCCACTCATCCCCGACGCGGTCGGACTCACGCCAGCGCATGCGACGATCCTCCCAAGAAGTCCCTAGGAGGAATTTGAAGTTCCTCCAGTCGTGTTCTGGGTGGCGCTTGAAGAAGATGCCCGAGAGGCGCCCTGTGTCCATGCGTCGCAGGTCTCGGAGTTTCTCCCTCTTCGGGTCTCGGCGCTCGTTTGCCATGTCAACCTCCTTTGTCTTGAGTAACTAAGACTGGCTGATTACGGCCTGACGCCCTCCAATTTTGTGTGACATGTGCATCGCTTGGTTCTCCGGTACTACTCTATCGCGCCGAGTTCGCCTTGTCCATCGCCTAGATGGTTATGTTCTCTCTCGTACCCCTCGACACGGGTGGATAGAAGATCCAACTCCTCCCCCTCTGGGGAATCCTTCTTGGCATCTGTGTCCATGAGTTCCTTGATACGAATCATAGCCCTGTCGTACTCCGCCTCGGTCATCGCATTGCTGCCCTTACGGCGTTCCGCCTTCGCGGTGGCCTTCGCATGTTTCCGTTGCTCCCGTTCCCGTTTCTTCTGCTCACGTATCCTCTTCTGTACAGACTGCCTCTGTTTCGCCATATGAGCCTCCTTTTGCACGAGCTGACCGGAAAGGCATGTCTCTCGCACTGGCGGAAACATACCGGTACGGATTGCACCTCGTGATGTATTATACATCCATCGGGCGATAATGTCAAATTCGGGCGTGGGCATCAACTCAACCATAATTCACTGGGGAGCCGACAGTTTCGTGCGTCCGGCGGCTTTAGCTCGATCGCGTCGGAGCCTCTTGCGCTTCTCCTCCACCTTAGATAGCATGTGGAGCAGGGTTACCTGAAGCGGTACCTCGAGTCCGGCTTCGACCCGAATGACTACGCCGAGGAACTCGCGGATTGGCTGGAGAGCGAGGAATCCGGCGACTGGCGCGACGAGGACGGACTGCCGGACTACGACAAACTGTACGAGTGGGTGGATTCCGCGACGGCGGGCAGGATTGAGGAATTCAGGAGACACATCGAGGAGTCGCGGCTCCCCAGTAGCTTGGATCGGCCAGTCTACGAGCACATGGAATACAGCCGCCTTGTCAGGCCGACATGGCTCGTGCATTTCACGGACGATCCGGATGACATCGCGGAGAACGGGTTCAAGTACGGATGGGACGGCACCGAGGGACTCGGACTGACGACGCATTTCACTGACAATGTTAGGAAACGCGGCCCTGGCTACAACTTCGCGTTCGTCGTCGGTTCCAGGGACGCGAGGAACGCCGCATCCGGATACTTCGACGCCGATCCGAAGTACGGGAAGCACGCCGTGGTCTTCTGGGTCGGCGGCGTCGAGGCGTACCACTACGGGGACGAGGAGAGCCAAGTCATATTCTGGGGTCGGAGAATACTCTCACGCACCGTCCGGTTGTGCGGCCAGCCCCGAGATTCCGCCGGACAGGATATTCATCCTGTGGAACGGCAGTGATGATGGTTGGCATGTGCAGGACGCCTCTGGCAGGGTGGTGTTCGGTGCCGATCCGGACTTGTACCATGAGGATGCCCCCGCGAAAGACTTTGAGGACGCCGCTGAATGGGTGGTCTCCAACCTCTGGGCCGTATGCCAATAATTTGCGAATCGAGTGGTACGACATGAAAGGGATGTGGAAATAAGGACTATTCAAAGCCGAGCGCTCGCGTAGCGACATCTATCGAAAGAAGGATTGCGGCACTGTACGAACCATTTTCACACGACATTCGTGCCGGTGACGCCTTGCAGACCCACAACAAAGAGCAGCGGCTACAAAACATCTGATGTAAGTGCCATATTTTAGTGCGCTTGGTTATGGGGCTGTAAACCGCTATTTGCAGCCGTGGTGGGCGGGTTCACGGTTATTACCGCACCCAGACATCGCTGCCTTCCGTCGCCCGAAGGTCATCCATCTTGCGACAGGATATCGTATACTTGAATTGATGTTCACCAAGCCCACCAAATGCCCGAACCAGAAGTGCCGCTTCCGCGACGGATCGAACGGTTCCGAACGGCTTTACGGCTCAAACCGCTTCTGGATCAAGCGCGGGTACTACAGGACGAAGCACGACCACCGCGCCGTGCCGCGATACTCCTGCCGCGCCTGCGGCAAGTGCTTCAACAGCCGCACAGGAACCCCAACCGCCGGACAGCACAAGCCGCATGTGAACAGGCAGGTGGAACACAGCATGCCGAACAGCATGACACAGCGCCGAACCGCAGATGTCGCTGGAATCGCAAGGAGAACCGTCGAACGCAAGTTCCGTTGGCTGGCATCCCGTGCGGCGGATGCGCATGCGGAGGCGCTGCGAGGCGGCGACATGGAGACCTCGTTCGTCCAGTTCGACGACATGGAATCCGTGGAACACACGAAATTGAAGCCGCTGATGATCGCCTTGGCTGTCCGTGCCAGCACTGGGCAGATCATCGACGCCCGCGTCGGGACGATCACCTGCAAGCACAGGAAGGCCGACAGCGAGCGCCGCTACGGGAAGCGTGCCGACGAGCGCACGAGAATCCGTCGGGAAGTGTTGGAATCTGTGGCCGTGTGCGCGAAGCCTGGCGCGACCATCGCCACGGACGAGCTGAACCACTACCGCAGGCTTATTGCTACAATTGTGCCAAGTGCGAAGCACAGGACATATGTGTCCAGCGGTCGTCGGGACGGCTGCGACGGTGGCTTCGACCCGCTGTTCCGCATCAACCACACCTGCGCCAAGATGCGTGCGGACATCGCGCGGTTGCGACGCAAAACATGGTGCATCTCGAAGCTGGCGACGCGGTTGCAGGATCACCTGAACCTGTACATCGCGTGGCAGAACAAGTACCACATCTGTAGCTAACAGCTTATCTTGTTTTTCCTAATCCTGACGTATTATGAGGGAAACAATGGCATCGCTGGACATGGAGACAATCGTCAGAGATGTCGTGGAGGCAGGCGTAAAGGACTGGATGCGCGGGCGGGGTCTAAAACTGAAACCCGATGAAAAAGCCGCGTGGGACAGGCTGAACGATCTTGAAAAGGCAGTGAAGGCGTTGCCCGCCGTTCAGAAGGACATGCTGACCGCAGATCACCTCAAGAAAATCGCGCTGGCCGCCATCAAGCACGCTGGTCGAGCAATTTCCGCAGGCCGCATACCCAAGGTACGGCCTGTGGAGGTCGGGACGGGCAATGTGATCGAGTATTTCAAGGATTTCCTGTCGCCGCTACGTGACATCGGATATGCCCACGACCCGCAGCTTCGGGCCGGACTCGCCTCCGTCGGGGCTACGCTCCCGCCCGCGCTTGACGCCATCCGCGCCCTCGCGGCATGATGCCGCCAGTTCGTTGATCTCGTGGGTCGCGTCAACCATCCACTCGGTCTCACCCAGCCATTTGGCGAGTTCCCGATGCCATTCCTCCTGCTTTCGGCGAAAAACAGGATCGTGCTTCATTCGCCACATATCATCCAGCCGACCCCAAGTGTCCAAGCCAGCCACGCCGAAGCCTAGGATTGCGACCGAGATCATGACGAACTCCACGGCGATGAGCGACCACGGCATGGACCAGAACCACTGTCCGCCGAGAATCAGGCAGAACGTTGCCGCCAGCGCCGTCGCGATGTATCCGAAAACCCCGAAGATTCCGTGGGCGCGCATTGTGAAAAAATCAAGGTCTCGCCTTCGCAGGGCAAAAACCTTCCTGTGCGCCGCGTATGATTTCCACAATCCAATCACGGTAATCTCCCTAGGATGCGCGTTATCCGCCATTGCGGGACTCCAAGGTAGCCAGTGGAATATCAACCCAAGGATCGCGCAGAGGTATAAACTTGCCGTGGACATTGCGCCCTTTATATGCCTTCTTTCGGTTCTTCTCCAGTTTCTTCAACCGCTTTACTTCTTTACTGGCGAAGAAAAACCGTCTCTGTATCTGTGCATTAGCGGCACCTGGATCGCCGTCTTTCAGAACATACTGCTCACGAAGGGTCTTGAGGAAAGTGCTGAGGCCACCAGTTGGACTGGTCAACCATTTTTCTCTGCCCCATTCGTTTACAATTTGTCTGACAGCGTTGATCCCCGCGACCTCGTCTGTCGCCTTGTCGGCCTCCGTAAGCCCTAGCCCGATGTGAAGCACGCAGGCCGCGAATTCTAGTCCAAGGAGTTTTTTCTGATTCGACAAACTGAGCGAAACCCCCTTGGGAACTGATTGTTGAGCTTCATCTATTATTGCGGTGGCGGTAATCAGCACCTTCAAAGCGTCGTTGCGTTCCCCTTGCTCCCGTAGCTTTTTCGCATCGTCAAGAAGTCCTGCAACTTTGGTGCGTGCGGATGTCAGCAGCTCGCTGTTGACCTCCAGAACACCGCCTGACAATGGAATGTAGTGCCGGATCGCATTTGACATCGCCTTGGCTGTTCCAAGTGAGATGGCCATGCTGATTTTTCCTATGTTCCCGATTTTGCTGGCTATCTCAATATGAACATCATGGTCGTCGGTGGCATTCAAGTCGGTGGCATTCAAGTTCCGAAAGATTCTCAGTTGTGAATCCAAAGATGATACGGATGTCATCCGTATGAGCAGATCCAACCTACCGTCGGCGTGCTTATTGATCCACTCAATATCGGGCATGATAGGAGGCTTGGCAAGGCTGTCAGCCAACTTGATGATATTCTCTCTACCGCAGACAGGAGCCACCGTGATCCCCTTGCCTTTAACCCATCTCGCAGCAACGACGAACACGGTTTTCCCAACAATGAATATGGTCACATCATTTTCGGTCTTCCAATCGGCAGTTCCTCCGGCGTAGACCCGAATCAGCTTAGGATCGAGCGGCACTGAGGACTGCCCAAACATGCGGCTATAAGCAGTCAGAACAGACTTGGTATCCCTCTGCACCTCCGATGGCGGCTCTGCAAAAACCGTACACGACATCATCAACATCATCAACATAAGCATTATCTTCATGGCTGTCTCCTGACCCAAATCACAAATAGCGAATATCATCAAATCCGCTATGGAAAGCATAGCATTCATTCGGCCAAAAGGCAAATTTCAGGCTGTTATCGGGCGCATCGGCTAGAATAAAGAGTGATTCTGGCCCATTCCATAGCCTTGAACCCGAACAAACGGCAGTACGAGTACTTCGCACGCGCCGCCGGAACGGCACGGTTCGCGTACAACAACGCCCTGGCGATGTGGAAAGCGGCATACAAGAAGGATGGCAAGGCGAACCCCGGGAAGCTCAGGCAGGAGTTCAACGCGACCCGGAAGGAGATGTTCCCGTGGATGGGTGAAGTGTCGAACTATGTCTACGCATATCCGTGGATTCAGCTCCAGAAGTCCTACTCCGCGTTCTTCCGCAAGAAGGCGAGGCACCCGAAATTCCGTGCAAAGCACCGCAGCCCGGAGAGCTTCTATGTCTGCCACAGGGAGATGGAGTTCAATGGCAAGACCCTACACCTCGGGCCTGACAAGTTCAAGCTGGGACCAATCAGGATGCACGAGGAGCTGAGATACGTTGGCAAGGTTATGGGTGCGACAATCCGCAGAGACGGCGACAGGTGGATGCTCTCCGTGCAGGTGGATGTCGGTGATAACTACAGGAAGGAGAGGACAGCCGACGGCGAAGTCGGAGTGGATCTCGGCATCACGACGCTGGCGACGCTTTCGACTGGAGAGAAGATTGAGGGGCCGAAGCCACTGAAGAAGTCGTTGAAGAAGCTGCAACGCTGTTCCAGGCAACATTCGAGGAAGAAGAAAGGATCGAAGAACAGGGAGAAGTCTAGGAGACGACTGGCCAAGCTGCACAAGCACATCAGGAACATCCGTAAGGACACATTACACAGGCTGACCACCAAATTATGCCGCGAGAACCAAGCGGTGGTGATCGAAGACCTGTCCGTCAGCGGAATGATGCGCAATCACAGGATGGCCAGAAGCATCGCCGACATGGGCTGGTACGAGTTCAGGAGACAGATGGAGTACAAGTGCCTGATCTACGGAACCAAACTCGTGATCGTGGACAGGTTCTTCCCGTCCAGCAAGACATGCAGCGACTGTGGAGCAGTGCGCGCCGAGCTGAAGCTCAGTGAGCGCGTGTTCCATTGTCATGCCTGCAGACTTGAGATGGATCGGGACTTGAACGCGGCGATGAATCTGTTGAATCTGGTACCCGTGAACGACGGGGGACCAAAGTCGGGTACAACCCGGCTCAAAACGCCTGTGAAGAGGAAGGCTCTGGCCCGTCCGTGACAGGGGAAACCCATCTACGGCGCCTCGCTGAAGCAGGAAGCCCGCTTAGTGCGTCCTATAACCAAGCGCACTAAAGTAGGCCAGTTAGAACATCTGAGCCATTTATTTGGCTAGGCTGCTGCAAGGTTAGGCCGTCTCCGTGTAGGATATACTGTTTTTCTTGACTGAAACCAATTCTACGCGGAACACCAAAGCGGTCGCTAGGGTGTAGCAGGTGCTGATGGAGCAAAAATAAACCGTGTGTTCGTCGTCGAACCCGCTCGCGACGCGGATGCACTATATGCGGCAAGCGCTATAAAAAATGCAGTCTTGACTCCGTCGATGAACTTCTCGACAGAGACTGCGTTCGCCACCCTCCGCCGCGCACTGGTGATTTCTGCATGTGACAGCATCGATGTCAACGGCATATCGAAGGACTGGGAATCAGACAAGTTGACAGGCGAGTCCGATACATGCTGTGCCCAAACTAGCGACGGTGAGAGAGGGAGTAAAATGGACAAAATTATGGCGATGCTCTTTGCGCTTTTCATTATATCTCCATATAAGAGGTCTCTACAAGTCTCTACTAACGCATGTTGCTGAACATGCTTATGTCCTTCAATTTTACTGTGGACATGACCTTCTTCTGGAATGCGATTGCCTCCTGCTCAAAGTCGAAAAATTTGTGGTCATATGTCTTCTTACTACGGGTGATGGACTTCCATATCCCAGAGAACAGGCTGATCAGGAACTTGGAAAACCCATCCCTGTCGTTCTGATATGTGTGGAATACCTCATGCGCAAAGGTGGCAAATCCCACCTTAGAGGCCAGATTCCAATTGTTGCCTCGCACACGACCTTTGGCGTTTATCGCCCCGCGCATTACAAAGATGATTCCCTTCACTACAAACACGGCTGTCGGCTGACCTCGCCCGCTTAGTTTACCCCAATAAGGACTCACGATGCGTACCTTAGCCTTGGACGGGTTCCATTTATATTCCTTGAAGAATGGTGCCAGAGCCTTTACTAACTCCGGGTGTAGCCTCCGATGTTTTCTTGCGTATACCTCTATCTCATTTGGCATAATGGCCTCCTTACTGCTAACGGTTCCTTGTAAACAACATGAGATACGCCCAAATGGGACGCTGAAACTCACAAGGCCATCTCGGACTCACTGGGCGGGCGGGCGCATCCTATGTCCGCATAAAGGTGGGCGAACAGCCGCCTGACGAGAGAACCGTCATTGGCCGCCCCCTCTGGGGGCGTCCCTCTTCAGCAGATAACTGACCTGACCATCCAACAGTTAGATAACCACCTATAAGCTTGTCAGGTCTATCAAAACACCACGCATGCGGTCCCATAAGTGTTCTTGAGTGAAAGCACATCCACGCGGAAGTCGAGTCATGAGTTTGGGACTAGACTTGGTTGCCGGTTCGACAGTCAAGTAATCCTTGACAGTTCGGCTCTCGCCAACCTCCGATAAGTGTGATTCAGGACATTGGCTTGACCCACCGCCAATTGGATTGTATATTTAGGTGTCTAACACCCAGCATATTGCTGGGCCGTCAGCCGTTCGAGCGGTGGGAAGTCGAGTACTCGGCGCGATATTCTATCCCTTTCTCTCTGGGATAGACAATCCTTTCAGCCTGCTATCCAGAGTAGGTGCCCAATCGGCGGTACTGGAAACATTCGGAGAAAGCCGCGTGGCGTCAGGCTCTCAAAATCGAAATGGCCTGGTGCGAGCTGGCCTGGGTGTCCTCATGTATAATCAACTGGTGCAGGAAAAAGCCCGTCTTCTGTCTTCTGGCGGTCTCGGCTTGTGGAGATACATTACTCTGCTACCGGGTTCGATTCCCGGCTGTGCCAATAATTGACTCCAGCCAACATTTTGTTAGCAATTATTGTTAGCGGCTAAATGGTTATTTGAGACCTCTCGATCACGAGGTACCAGTATGTTTCGGGCAGGAGCCATCACTCAATTCATTGGGCAGCCGACAGCTTCGTGCGTCCGGCGGCGCTCGCGACTGTGCCTCTGGCGTTTTTCCTCCACCCTGGACAGCATGCGAACTATTCAAAACCGAGCGCTCGGCGCATAGCGACATCCCTCCGATGCCTTAATTCCGCCTCTTCTTCGGCCCATGTGAATGCGGCCTCACAAACATCGTCCGGATTGATCCAATCAATCACATGTACGCGCGGATCGGCGTCCCAGTCCCCCAACGGGACGATGAACTGGTGTATCCAAGGAGCCATACTATCCCCGAAAAAATCGGAGAAAGTGTCAACATAAGTGCCGTCGGGAGTCCAAAGCGAAAGTACAACCTCGTCCCATATGCAGTGTGTGGTGAGTCTCATCTCCCCGTCGATAGCTGGGTGGCGAATGATGGCAGCCGCGGCAGAGGCGAGTTTGCCATCAGCCAAGGCGGCCACGAATGTCGTCTTTTCGCAACGGACTGTCGTCTTCTGCGCGGCACAGTTGTGTTCTACTCGGATCCATGCGTATTTGTCGCCTGGACGGAGTTCGGTGTGAGATACAATCTGCCTCGGGTGCCTGCGCTTCATGTGTTCCCTATCTACGGAAGTGTCGATCGCCCACGCCGATCCGACTGTGCCTTCGCGGCGAACAGGGCGCATGTGTCCTGTTCCACGATTATTCTCTGCGCCGATACCCTTTGCGAGGTTGTCTGCCCAACGAGCATCAGCTCCGTGAACTCAGACTCTGGCACATCTCCGGGTTCCACATGGTCGAAGCCGATGTTGTGGGCTATCTCGTGCGCGGCTACATTCGCGAAGAATCGCACCCACTCAGCCTCGTCCAGTCTCCGCCCTTCCAAAAACTTTGCTGCATATATGATGGAGTAGTCCTGATCACTGACATTACATATGTCAAAGTGGCCCCGACCCAGCGATGCTGGGTTCTTGGGATCAGTCACCTGCGAGAAGTGAACCACGGTGATGCCGAGTCGCTGTTCGCCACCCTCGATGGTCATATGCAACCCAGAGCCATTCAGAACATTCTCGACCTCCGCACGTACCATCTCCTTAAAACCTTCTACATCCGCCAGTGTCCTCTCATCGGGCCAATCTAACTTGAATTCTGCGAGGTCAATGGGGGGTAGACTGCCATCCCAAAGAGGGCTATCGCCACCAGTCCAATCCAACACCACTGTGTTGCTGAGGTAGGCAAACGATCGGAGACTTTCGGTTCCACAACCATGTAAAAGTACAGAGAGGCACAATGACAACATTACAATTAATCGATTCATGCCTATATTAGGCGATGAATGTCAGCAAATCAAACCCAGTACGCTCCACGGTCATAATCCCACTCTGTATCGTCCTCGAGCGAAGGGTCGAGTGTCCACTCGAAAAGTAATGTATACGGACAAACATCCAATAAGGTAAGCATATCAAGGGCGGTGGTCGCATTAATATCGGCTCCATCTCCATTTGCAGTCTCCCTCAGACGCGCCCGGACCTGTTCTAGTGCATCCTCCGATGATGTGGCTGGAGATTCTTCGTTAGCCCATCGAACCTCCAAACAAGTGAATATGCACGGACCAGACGACCAAGAAATGATTTGTGAGACCTCTCGGTATTTGTTGCCGTCGGAGTCGCACCACAAGCCGAGTTCGATATCTTCAGAGGCGATTCCGTGCGCCCCAACATATCGGCCTGTCAATTCCAAAGTTTCCGTGAACGCCACGCCCGCAGCGGTCATCCCTACGAATTGTGTGCTTCTGCTCATGATGAGTTCCTCGTCGGCAATTCAGCGAGTTGCGTGGGACATTGCTCTATGGGAGCGGTGGGATTCGAACCCACGATCGGTCGATTATGAGTCGACTGCTTTAACCAGACTAAGCTACACTCCCCAAAAAAAAAGGCACCCCGAAACCAGGGTGCCCTTTCCAAATCCGCTCGCGGTCTAGTCGTTGGTTTTATTGTCGTCCCCGAAGAGACCTGTGGTGCCCTCAACCGCCGTGTCGATCAAGGCCGAACCTCGATCAATGGCTGTCTGGCCCTTCTCGGTGACCGTGAGATCAACCTTAACGAACCCGAAATGGATGGCCGCGAAAACGACCGCCACAGTCGTAAGAATACCAAACACAAAACCCTTGCTCCGCTTCAACATCTTAAACATACCTTTTCCTCCTTTTTAGTGCTGCCCGGTACACCCGGACGCCGAATCCCGTCCGGTTCGCGCCGGACACACACATCACAACCTTATTATACCCAGCCCGCGCAGGAAAATCATCCAAATCATCCAAATATCTTGCCCAAGGCGCACTAGCCATTTTTCCGTTCCTCCACGCGATCCAAGGGCTGCCGTTTTAGGGTGTCGCCGAACCCCCTGCCGATGGCCAACACAACCACGATGAAAGCCACCCAAATGCACAATACTGCTCCGATTCCCATTTTCAGCCTCCTGTAACAGACATTACGCCGCTGCTGCGGCGAGAGCCAACTTCACCATGTCCACAGGGAACTTGAAGCCCTTGCCATCCGACCGCGTCGCCAGAATCGGATATTTATTTGCCTTCGGTTTGAGTCCGCTAATAGTGAACTTTTCGCCAGCGTTGGTGAATACCTTTCCGAGATCGTTCGGCGACAGGCCATACAACGACGCCATCTTGCGAAAAGCCGTCACCTCCTTCGTCTCCACCGTACCGTCGGCAGACATGATGGCACACTCCACCTTGAAGGTGCAATTGGAGCCATCGCGGGCGAAGGACGCGCGGCCGACCTTGATTTGGCATCCCAGTTCCTTGGACAGGATGTCCAAGACGGCCTGAATCTTGTCACGAGTCTTTTTCACGGTCGGTCGATCGAACATTTCGGTTCTCCTATGCTTCGTTTTCAGGGAGGCTACCCCTCACACAGATATATAGTCGAGCAGCGGTTCGCCTACGGAATCAAAGACTATTGCGACTCTTGGGGAGAAGCAGGCGGGTTTTTCCGGATCACGGGCGATTTCGTCTGTTTGCGCGGCGATATAACCATCGTGGCTCTGCGACCAGCGGGGGTCGGAGGCCTGTCTAGCTGTCCGACATCGTCCAAAGTGGCGGCGATATCAGACATCGCCCGCATGCCATCAGCCTTGAATGCGTTTTCCCTACCACGGAACAGCATGGTGAACTGAACCGGATGACCCGCCACAAGGAATTTCCTAGCCTTGCCCACCACCCTAGCCTTGTCGGCCACATCTGTCTTCGGCCTCAGCCGTACCTCTTTGAGCTGTGCTTGTTTCTTCTGGGACTTCTTGGATTTGCCCTTGTCATACCGAAACTTACCAAAATCCATTATCCGGCACACGGGCGGTCGGGCGGTGGGGACAATCTCGACGAGATCCAGACCCTCATCCCTAGCCATTTCCATAGCCGTCGAGGTCGAGGTGACGCCTAATTTATTCCCATCGGAGGCGATGAGCATGACGGGGGAAACCCGTATGCGCTCATTCACCCGGTGGGAGGGTTCTGGTTGTCTGCTCTGGTTACCTTTCATGGCGGTGCATCATGACTGTCTGATTATAGACCTCCCAAACATGCGAAGCAAGGATTTTTTAGTGAGCAGCTTCAGCGGGGGACCAAGGGTTGTCTTTCCGGTGACCATCGCGGAATGGACGAAGCCAGGGAACGGGAATACGCGACATGCCTTGTGCGGCGCGAACGGTTCCTCCACCGGGACAGGCGGAACGGTCTCGACAAACTTGTTCTCAATGTAATGGAACGGAAGCATGTATCCAGGCAATCTCCGTATGTAACCACAGCCCTGCACGCCGAGCGTCGGGTCGCGCAATGAGATCATCAATGTGGCGAAAAACACGAGGCGCGGATGTGGTTTGTATTCCTCCTCTTTGACGCGCATAACCCACTTTGGCCGTGGTCCGCATCCGGTAGCCTTTACATCGATGGGAAAATCCTCTCCATCGTGCGGAAGGA
The DNA here is from genome assembly GCA_036679605.1 of Gemmatimonadota bacterium. Lineage (GTDB taxonomy): Bacteria > Gemmatimonadota > Gemmatimonadetes > Gemmatimonadales > GWC2-71-9 > JAZDCZ01. The sequence continues at coordinate 47,947 of JAZDCZ010000407.1, read as the reverse complement.
ACTCCAAGTCCCAATCCGGAGATCCACCCTGCTCCAGTGGCTTGTGGAACTTATCGTTGAAGAGAGGAGCGGCTCTCCAATCACGGACACCCAGAGATTCAAGGTACATCCGAGCCATTATCTCCGCGCCGTTCCCGAGTACCTGCTCCTGCTTCCCCAGCCAGTGGTTAGTCTTACGCTTCGGGCCGTGCCACCCTTGCCTAGACTTGTCCTCCTTCAGAGCCTCTCTCCAGACATCCGCAGATATGCGGATCAAGTCCACCATTTGACCAGCGTATCGCCGCCTGACTATCTCGTACATGCCAGCCAAAGGGATCTCCTATCGACATACGACTGTTGGTGGAGAAGAAAAGCCTGATCGACCTTGAAAAAACCCTGCACCATAATATCATCCTTGAACCCGACATGACTGAAGCCGAGTAGATGCCCAATCTCATGGCTGACCACATTGGCCACAGCTTGAAGTTTTTCATCATCCGTCAGACCGTACGGACTAGATACAATGCTGGCCGCGAACACGACCGCCCTGTCATCATGTGAGATATCGCCTGTATCTACTTCCGCAGCTATGCCAAGCAATCCGCCCGTGGCTTTCAAATCGCCCACAAACACGACATTGCCGTCGCAATGGTCGTGTGACTCGCCGATCTCAATCCGGATGTCGGGCCAACGGGCAAAGTCGGCCCTGACGGCCTTGAGTACCGCTTGAGTTCTGCCTCCAAACGGCGGCACACGAAGATCCGCCGATGTCCCAAGAGGATACATTGTGTTCAGCCGAACCGCGCCGCCAGTGAAATCGAGATAATATACACCCGTCGGCTGTGTGACCGCGTCGAAGAGTCCGACCGCCACGAAATTCAGTGCGCATATCGCAATCCAAATCCAAAACGCTCTCATGATTGGTTCTAGCGGCTAGAATCATACGAAGGGGGTGTAAACAATGCATGTGTTCTCAGACGACCGTGGACGATCGGCTATGTCTCTCCTCGACCATGTGGGGGAGCTGCCTGGACAATTCAATGCTTCGACCATGTATGTGGGCGCGGTGAAAGCGTGGCATAGGCATGCCCTACAAGACGATTACTGGATTCCGCTGTCGGGAGATATGAAAATCGGGCTGTTTAACACTGAGGACTCGCAAATGGTCACAGAACTCCGGCTAGCTAATGGGACACCGGACGGCGAAACCGTCATCAAAATTGTTCTACCTAGCGGTTCAGGCAAAGCGGTGTACCTCGGCGAGCACAGACCGGGCGTACTCCACATCCCGGCTGGGATGTGGCATGGCGGCGTCGCGATCGGCGGCAAAAATGCCCTACTGCTATATCATGTGACTAAGAAATACAATCCGGCAAAGCCGGACGAGGAACGGGGCGCTTGGGATTGCTTTGATTTCGACTGGGGAACCGAATACAAGTAGAGGTGGGATGTCCATGAGGGTTCTGGTTACTGGCGGGGCGGGTTATGTGGGTTCACACTGCGTGCGCATGCTATGCGACCGCAGGTACGATATTGTCGTCTACGACAATTTGTCTACCGGACACGCCAAGGCAGTGGATCGAAGGGCAAAGCTGATCGTCGCCGACCTGTCCGATCTGGAAGCGTTGGATGACATCATGCGCACCAAGATTGACGGGGTCATGCACTTCGCTGGCGCGCTCAATGTAAACGAAAGCTTGGAACACCCAGTCAACTACTATGTGCAGAATGTCGGCAACACCCTCAACCTGCTCAGGGCGATGGCGTGGTCCGGCGTGAAAAAGATCGTGTTCAGCTCGTCCTGTTCCGTCTACGGCATACCTCTAGCCACACCGATAACAGAGGAGATGCCGTGCCTACCGATCTCGCCGTACGGAAGCAGCAAACTCATGGTGGAGCGCATACTAGACGACTGTTCCCGGGCGTGGGGGCTGGGCAGCACATCGCTGCGGTACTTCAACGCGGCAGGCGCGTCGGCGAACGGTGAATTGGGCGAGGCACATCCCGAAGAGGTGCATCTCATCCCGCTGGTTGTACGAGCTGCCTTGGATCAGAATGAGCGAGTGCGCGTGTTTGGGGTGGATTATCCGACGAAAGACGGCTCGGCGGTGAGAGATTATATCCATGTCGATGACTTGGCTACGGCGCACATCGCGGCCATCGAATCACAAAAGGAGGGCGAGTTCAGGTGCTTCAATGTCGGCACTGGTTGGGGTACCTCTGTCAAGGAGATCATCGACATAGTGCGGAGGGTGATGCACTCGGAGATCACAGTGAATCCTGCGCGGCGGCGGGCGGGCGATCCGCCGGAATTGTATGCCGACCCTACCAAAATACAGACGGAGCTCGGGTGGGAGCCGAGATACGACATAGAGGACATAGTCAGGTCGGCGGCAGAGTGGCACGCAGAGAACCCAAATGGATACGAGAAGGATAATGACGATGACGACGGGCAGTAGTGTTGTGGCGTTAGGCGGTAAAACCGCAAGTCTCTTCGTGACAGAGGCTCGCAAGAGGGGCATGTGCGCCGCATGGGGCTTCCAACGCACGGTGGATGATTTCGAGGCCGTGGCGCGGCGCATTTGGAGGCCAAAAGCAAAATCCATCCTCGACATGATAGGTGGATACGGCAAAGAGGAGGCCAGTGTGTCGCCGTACGCGAGAGACGGCATGGATAGGATCAAGGCAGATATGTGGGCCGCGCTCATGCAGCCAAAGACCCATGTCGCCGTCTTCCTCGACGAGATACCGAAACCTGTGGATCCAGCGGGACTGAACAGGAATTTCTTCCCGAACAACGAGGAGATACGGGGTTACCGACGGCGCATCAAGAGGGCGATCGAGATTCTAGGGAACCGCGGGCGGGTGGCTCTCATCCGACCGAAGGCGGATCATCCGCAAATGCGAAATGAATTGCTGTGCCTGGACAGCACTAAGCGCTATTGGAGGCCAGTGCTGGAGACATGTCTATCGCTCTATGACCGCGACGGGACAGCGAACCGGATCGAGATGTCCGGATTCGCGAAGATGGCGTTCATGCTTATAACTTCGTCATAGGGCATGACGTTTGTATTGTAGTCCTAGTTCGTGTTTGACTGATGAGAGAACCCCATGCCTTCTTGGCTGAACAAATCCTGTCTCGTGCTCGACCAAGCGTGGAGGGCGATAAATGTCGTCCCTGCCTTCAGAGCCATCTGTATGTGCTACGGACGGGGACACCTTTTCGTCGATCCTACGGACTTCTCAACTTATGGATTCGAGCAATGGGTGGATCGTGGTACGCCGGCTGGGAGGCCTGTTCACACAACCAACACGGTCTTCGACGCCCCAGAGATCGTTGTGACCAACGCTGTGCAGAAATTTCGCAACTCAAGGGTCAACCTGAACAAATCCACCGTGTGCAAAAGGGATGGACACCGATGCCAGTATTGCGGAAGGAAATTCCCAGAGTCGGAGCTGTCCTTGGATCATATCATACCCAAATCACAGGGGGGCAGGCTGGTCTGGGAGAATGTCGTAGCGGCGTGCTTCAGGTGCAATGTATCGAAAGGTGGTCGCACTCCGCGTCAGGCTGGCGTGAAGCTGATCCGAGAACCATTCGAGCCAAGATGGTCCCCAATGTTCGCCAAGAGGGTCAGAGGGGCTACGCCGGAATCATGGAGAAGGATACTGGCAAAATGACCGTGCGTATAATCCATAGGGCAATACCTAAAGGGGAGCCAGAAACTTGTCAATTACCACCGGCACGAGGCCAGTGGTTTGCAGCTAGGCCGTGTTGGCCCGCCGCATCGTCGGCTGATTGACGACAGCCTGCCCACCGAGCGCTTTGCGGCGCGAGATGGGAGAACGGGATATTGACGCATGCAGTTTGGCATCTGTCTCATGCACGAAAAGGATGTTCTTGGCAGCATTGGTATCGGAATGACGACAAACACCGCACATCCTGCAGAGGAATCTGGAACCCCGTCTGTTCCTGGACTCCGTGTGTCCGCACTCGAAGCATCGCTGGCTGGTGTACGCGGGGGAGACGGTCGCGACCGTCTTGCCCAGTGCATCGGCCTGGGATTCGCGGATGCTGCGGTAGAGTCCCTCATGGGCTTTTTGCTTGCTGTATGTTCGATTCTCGGTAGCCCACTTGGTATGTTCGTCGAAAATTTCGACACAAGTCTCCAACATGGGGAGGAACCTACCCTTCGGAAGGTCTGGACGCAATGACACTGTACGAACCATCTTCACACAACATTCTATCGAAAGGAGGAATGCGGGGGTTCGCTTTCCTCCACCGGCACAAGACCGGTGGTGTCCCCGCTCACACTTTATGAAAATCCGAAGGGATCACAAGAGATTCCGTGAGATAGTCAAAGGCAAAGTTCGGGAAGATCTCAAGAAACACATCTCCAGCGGCGAGATGATTGGCCAGCAAGGCAAAAAACTGATCTCCATACCGATCAAGTCCATCGAGATTCCACGTTTCCGATACGGCGACAACAGTGGTGGCGTGGGTGACGGGCAAGCGAAGCCGGGCGATGGGCAGGGTGATGGGCATGGTGGGATGGGACCAGGCGGCACCAATGTTGGCCAACACATTTTAGAGGTGGATTTAACCCTCGAGGAATTGGCGGACATATTGGGCGAGGAGCTCCAGCTTCCGCGCATCGAACCGAAGGGCAAGAAGAACATCACGGACGACAAAGCCAAGTACAGCGGACTGCGTCCCACAGGCCCAGAATCGTTGAGGCACTTCAAACGCACCTTCAGGAAAGCGATGAAACGCCATATCATCGAGGGAAATTATAATCCAGACAACCCCACAGTGGTCATAGAGCGAGACGACAAGTTATACCGGAGTTGGACAACCATACAGAACCCGCAGTCCTGCGCCGTGGCTATATATATGATGGATGTTTCCGGTTCGATGGGCAACGAACAAAAGGAGATCGTCCGGACGCAAGCATTCTGGATCGACGCATGGCTCCGACGCAACTACGACGGCATCGAGAGCAGGTATGTGGTGCACGACTACCGCGCTGGAGAGGTGGATCGAGACACCTTCTACAACATCCGAGAAGATGGTGGAACCAAGATTAGCAGTGCGTTCAAGGTCGTCAAGGAACTCACACAAACCAAATTCAACCCGCAGGACTGGAACATCTATTTGTTCTATTTCTCGGACGGGGACAACTCAAGCGAATCCGACAGCGAGGAGACCTGCCAACTCATAAAAGAACATTTCCTGCCAATCGTGAACCAAGTCGCATATAGTCAGGTCAAGAGTGCGTACGGAAGCGGCGACTTCATGAATGCGTTTAAGAAATACCTTGAAGACGAGGAAAAATGCGTCGCGACCATGGTCGAGTCGAAGGACGACATCCTAGATGCCATCAAAACCCTCTTCGGCAAAGGGTTGTAGCATCACGACTCCGACCATCATCGACGGCGACCTGTTCGGGACGGACGCGAAGTACATCTGCCACCAATGCAACTGCATCACGACACAATCCGCAGGGCTGGCGGCCGATATATTCAACCGCTACCCTTGGGCGGACATATACTCGGACCGCATGTACGGTAGCAAACCACCAGCGAGCCGATGTCTGGGCGACATAGTTATGTGCGGCGACGGCGTGGACAAGCGATTCATCATCAACATGCTGGCCCAATTCTACCCAGGGAAACCAAAATTTTCGGAGAGCGCGAAGGACGGCTTCAAAGCAAGACGCGTGGCGTTCGCCAACTGCCTCCTAAAGATGTTGCACATCCCGAGCCTGCACAGTGTGGCGTTCCCTTGGGGCATAGGGTGCTGCATGGCGGGCGGCAACTGGGACAAATATCTGCCGATGATCGAACGATTCGCCGCGAAAACGCGGGCGAATGTATCCATCTACCGCTATGGTAAGTCAATTACCACCAGCACAAGGCCGGTGGCTTGCAGCTAAGCTGAAAGCCTGCCGCATCGTAATGCTGGAAATGTCACACGCTATCGGCGTGTAACAAGTCCTGCATTTCGGCTGATTGACAGCAGCCTGCCCACAAGGCGCTTTGCGGCGCGAGGCGGGAGAGCAGGGAACTGATGCATGGAGCTTAACATCGGTCTCATGCACAAAAAGGATGTTTTTAGCAGCGTTGGTGTCAGAATGACAACAAATACCACACATCCTGCCTTCCTTTTCTGTCTGACCTACAAGGCCGATGCACTAGGCAAGACGGTCGTGACTGTCCCGCCTGCGTACACCAGTCAGCGCTGCTCTGAATGCGGACATACGGAATCTAGGAACAGGCATGGCCAACTACCGATTTCTCGGTTGAGCCGTCTGCCTCTCACATCGCGGCTGAACCGCATTTCCTTGCCCGCCACGGCGCGCAAACGCCTTTTGGCGGACTTGGTGCCTTTTGCCTGCAATGTGCGTCTGTTGTGGCCGTAGCGCCGCTTCGCAGTCCGCAGACCGGGGTGCCTTTTGCCGTCAGAAGTGACGGCGAAATTCCTGATGCCGAGATCGATGCCCAACCCACGGCCTGTGATCTTAGGAGGGGCTTCCATATCGTAGTTGAGGTGAAGCTTGAACCCATTGCGCTTGTCGTATTTCAGCGTGGCAGCTTTGCATTTCCAGTTTTGGACGACATTCCGGAAATGCTCGGGGATGCGCAAAACCATCGTGTCAGGCGTCGAGCTGCGAGCATCTCCGCAGTCAAGCACAATCCTGAACCGCCTGCCGATGCAGGACAGGGTCAGGAGATTGCCGCGTACAGAGAGTGTGCGCAGGTCATACCTGACACTGAGAGTGTTTTTCGTAGGCGTCTTCCATTCGCCTTTGTTGCCCTTATTGCATCTTTTGGATGCTTCAAGAGCGCAATCTCTCGTCGCTTGGAGGATGGCGGACGGGATCTCCGGGCGGGATTCGCGGATGCTGCGATAGAGTGCTTCATGAGCTTTTTGTTTGCTGTATGTCCTGTTCTCAGTCGCCCATCTGGTGTGTTCATCGAAGATTTCGACGCAGGACTCGAGCATTGGAAGGAACCTGTCCTTCGGAAGGTTTGGACGCAATGATACTGTACGAACCATTTTCACATGTTATTCTATCGAAAGGATTGCGGAAGATGCTCGTTTTCATCCACCCCCACAAGGGGGGGTGGTATTCCCACTCGCCTTCATAAAGTGTTCCGTCCGCTGGAATACTGGAGGTTCAACTATGGGCAGCAGTGGTAAAGGGCTTCGTCCTGGTTCAAAACACTACAGGGCGTTCGTCGGCTGGCCGGAAGCGTACGACATCGTGTCCGCGATGCAATTCAGTCTGCTGACCAAACTCGGATTGAGGGAACATCACAGCCTTCTCGACATTGGGTGCGGCTCTCTGAGAGCTGGGAGACTGTTCATCCCATATTTGATGCCAGATCGGTATTTCGGCGTGGAACCGAATGGCTGGCTCATAAAGGACGGCATAAAGCACGAGATCGGCCAGGACATGGTTGATCTCAAACGACCGAAGTTCAGTAACGATGCAGAATTCACTCTGAGCGAGTTTGGACAAACATTTGATTTTATCGTCGCGCAGTCAATTTTCTCGCACGCCGCAATGTCACAAATCGCGAGATGTTTGGGCGAGGCCAGAAAGGTCATGACATCAGCATCAGTGTTCGCAGCCACATTTGTGAATGGAACCGAGAACTACGCAGGTAACACTTGGACATATCCAGGATGCGTACGATACACACTGAGCTACATGAAGAAAGTCGCCGAACTACACGGTCTAACGTGCATACCCATCGGCTGGAAACATCCAAACAACCAGAGTTGGGTTGTGATTACGGATCCTTCAAACACGAAATGCACCGATATCCTTAAGTAGCCCGACGGATTTCCATCGCGTCCCACGCAACGGAGGCCCAGTTAGGTATTGCTGCGGAGACACCATGGTTCAAACTCGGCCTGAATCCGGTATTAATTGGCAGTTCGCACCCGAGAATAGCTGCGAGTTTAGCCTCGTCCCCGGGGAACCGTATAAACTCAGCATCCGGCATACGCAGCATTAGCTGCGACCACTGCGTCCAAAGCGTCCTTAATGACGAATCCTCTGCCAGCGGACCGCGAACATGATGTTTCTTCAATGATGCCGTGGTGTCGCCCGGATGCCTGTAGACGCAGATAATCCTGTCCCAACTAAACTGTTGCCAGATGGCATCAAATGTGAGGGTGGATCGTGGATCTTTGAAGAGCCATCGGTCGTGTTCATCATCCATATCCGCGACAAACATCTGTGCCTCGGAGGCGATGGCATCAGGGGCAAGCGGTACGAAGGCCTCGGTGTCATACACATGGTGACCATACTCGCCTACCAGCCTCTCGTTGATTTCCCTGCCGCGATTCGTCTCGTGCGTGGGGAATGGCATGTGTCCCTTGTGCGGTCGGGGGGTGATCCACCCCATCCTGTCGGCGAGCGCGGCATAATAAGATGTGCCCGACGCCCCTAATCCTAGCATTATCGCCCTCATTTACCACCCCTTGAAGCAAATATACGCTTCCATTTCTGTTCAAACAATTTGGCGTTCCTCCTCCATATCGACATCTTGTCAGGAAGCCTTGAGCTAGTGCCAGCACCGAGATGCTTCAGACACAACCCGTGATGTATCACTACCTCCCGTCCGGCATCCCATGTCTTGTAACACAAATCTGCATCCTCGGCGCTTGCTAACTTGTATGTCTCAGTATCGAACCCGCCGAGCGCGTCAAAGAATTCCTTGCGCATGGCGTAACACACACCGCTAGGGTACTGTCCGAACCGTTTCAGGATCTCTGGACCTCTGTTTGGATCCGCCACGGGGAACACATTCACCCGCAAACCAGCTTGGGTCACTCGCGGTATGACTATCCCAAATCTCAAATTAGATCGCAGACAGGCGACCAACTCCTTCATGAGTCCTGGGGAAGGTTCCGTATCATTGTTAAGCAGCACCAGAAACTCGCTCGATGCCAAGGCAACACCAGCGTTCATAGCCTCACCAAAACCTCGGTTCTCCGGAAAACTAATCACCCTATGGTTCGACCTCTTTCGTAGGCCGTCCAAAAACTCCGGTGTGCCGTCCGTGCTGCCGTTGTCGATCCAAATAACTTCGCGCTCGGGCATTGGATCCGCATCTATATGTTTCAAGAGCTGGACGGACAACCGTAGTTGATTCCAGACAGGCACCACAACACTCATCATGAATTTGCTCATACATCCTCCGTTGCGGGGAATATGGACTCACCCAAATCCTTCAAAATAGACACCAAACCAAAATGTAGTTCATATGACTTAGCTTCCTTGAGAGATACCCATTGGGCGGCTGTGGCCTCCCAGTTAAATACGGATGGCATCCAATCCATGTCGGTGCATTCCAAAATGAATGTCGTGTATGTGAAGCTGCCGCCGAGAGCCTTCCACACATATTGTCTGACCGCCTCATATGGCGGGATACCGCCTATCTCCTCCCGAGTCTCCCGCACGGCAGAGGCGAACAAGTTATTCTCGTCCTTCGGCACCGCGCCACCAGTCGTTCCCCATGTGTTCGGCTCCTCCACTATTGGTGACCGTTTTACAAGCAATAATTCCCAACCGTGATCTGGATGGCTGCGCACAAAAAGCAGCCCACTTCCCCGCGAACCCCAGAAGGTGTGTCCACTCTCGTCCTCCATGAACCCCTCGTCAACGAAACTGTCCGGATCAACATCGCTCTCCTCGCTCCAACCCATGCCATCAGCGGCGTGCCGAAGGATGTGCGTTATATCGTCATCCAAGGCCGCCCTCCGGGCGGCCTTCCCTTCAGCGGGTCGCCGACCCTGCCTCGCGATCGCCTTCCGCAGTATCTTCGTCACAAGCAGCCTGCCCTGCGGCAATGGATACCTGACGAACCCCTCCTCGCGGTCGAGGTCCTCTGGGGTCACTCTTTCACCCGTAATAAGCTTCGAGTAGATGTGACCTGGCATGGTGGAGTCACCCTCGTCCCGCCACCTGTCCAAGATGGAGTCCATCTCATCGGCCACCGCCTCCATTCCGAGATGCCACACCTCCTCAGCCTCCTTGTCCAGTCCTGGTGGTGGTCCTGTTTCCCTAGCATCGTCCCTCTGTTTCTCGATCTCGGAGACGAAGTCAATGTCGTAGTCCATGTTAAATTTGGCTGGGATGACATCCACATAATCCTCCATCGTCTCCGCCCCAGCCGGGGCATCCACTCCGGCAGAGTGCAGCATGGCCGTCGGAATCCATATGGCCTTCAGCCTGTCCGCCGGTATCCCCTCCTGGGACTTCGCTTGGGCCTGACCATCCATCTCACCTGCGTCGATCCCCGCGACGCCTCGACTGTCCAGCACCGTCATCCCGCCGTACCTGCCGGGGGGCAGGGCGTCCTTGGCCTCGGAGATCGTCATCTCGCTGTCCGTCCCCTTGGTCTCGTCCGCGAGCAACTGCCACACGGAGTGCTGCTCCGGCGAATCGTAGTAGCCTTCCGACACTGTGAGTCCGCCGAGCCATGACTCCAGTAACCTTGCGGCGTCGCTGTCCCATAACCGCGTTTCAGTGTTCTTATATACCGTCTCGACCATGTCGCCCGCAGCCGACTTGACCTCCTCGTACAGCTCATTGGACTGCCACTCGGTGGTGTCGTTCACATCAGCCGTCGAACGGCTGGTGTCGGCCTCCAACTCGAATATCACGCCTTGGAGTTTGGACGACGCCATGAACCTGGAGTAGAACATAGCCCGCTCTGGGCTGGCGGTGTAATAGACACCGTGTGCGTGATGGGGACCCATGAAGCCCTCTTGCATGACCTTCTCGGCGTGCTCAGTGGCGAGCGCTCTGTACGCAGTCACCGTGTCGCCGAGGTGCTCGCCTAGGGCACGTGCAGCCTTCGAGAGAGCGGCGTCCAACTCCATCCCTTCTTCGTCATCTTCGTCCGTTCCCATTCCGGCGAGGACATCCCAACCATCATCCAAGGACTCGGTTTCTGGGCCGCCCTTCCAGTATTCCCTCTCGCCGACATACATCGCCGAGACCGACTCTTTGAGGCGAGCGGTGGCGGGCATGAATAAGGCGATCTCCGCCTCGGCGCGCGGATGGTTGCTGTCGAACCCAGGCACGACGACGCCGTCATAACCGGGCAGCGACCGCTCCAGCCAGCCGAACTCGTCCATGTCGCTGTCTCTCCACTCCGACCAATCCGGCGGCTCCCCAGACTCCGAATCCCAAGACTCAGGCACCGCACCGATTCGCTTCAGTGCGTCGGCATTCTCCGACATCCTGCGCACGAAGTCATCGCCACACATGCCTGTTCCCGCGTAGCAGCCCATGGCGTCGTAAACGAACTCGGGGAGGACGAACAAGCGATGAAGCGATATATCGAACTCGAAAACCACGCCATCGTGTCCGGCGAAGATTTGCGCCGCGACAGGATTCCTCGTCAGCGATATGGTGCCACAGCTCATCTCGCCGTGCTGCTCGACGCTGAACCCACGCTTCGCTATCGCTGCGGCCGCCTTGATAGATGTACCGTGATATAGCTCATCATCGTACGAGACCGTATCTCCGAGGGTACTCAACTCGAATGTTTGCCTAGCCGCGTGTGTGTGATTATCCAACGGATGGATTAGTGAATCGTCAAACACCACTATCTCCAGCACATCGCCACTCCCGTCTGGGTCGCGGCGGATTATCACATCCGAGTCCCTGCGGATCATCTCCCCCTCCGGCACATCCTGCACATCCGCGTCGCTCGTGTCGATCATCCACCCGACCACTGTGCCGCGATCCCCAGCCCAAAGCTCGGCTGTATCCCGCCTCGGGAAGAAGTATATCCCGCCCAGCATGGCGTCCGCCATCACCCCTCGGCTGGAACCCTCCGCGCGGTATGCCCTCATGCTCAGCGGCGGGATCACGGCAGAGGCGGCTCGCGAGAAGGCGGTGGCCAGAGTCTTGTACGCGGTCGCCGTCTCACTTCGGGCGGTCGAAGAGAGGGACGCAGAGATGATGCCCCGCTGAATAAGCTTCTCCCTGAGTGCTTCTGTCGTGTTGGTGTACTCGGAGTCTGGGGCGAGGGGGATTTTCGAGTACTCTTTTATTTCAGGGTCGTCTGGGTAGAAAAACTGGAAATCCACTTGGCGTCCTTGCCAATCTGGGAGTTCAATCTGCTCACTGTGGAAGTCCTCACTGAACCTGATCGATGTCGAATGCGACACATCGCCGATGATCACGGCGATGTCCAAGTCACTATCTGGGCTGGCTGTACCCTTTGCCTCGCTGCCAATGATGTAGGCGTCAAGGATCGGCAACCACATCGAACAGTATTGGAGTTGATTCTTTACCCATTTCAATGATGGGTACGGCGATGGAGTGGAGGCTATGACAGGGTCGAGGAACTCGTCGACCGTCGCTGCAGTGCGGTCTCCAAGAATTCTTAACCTCGCGGGGTCAAACACGATCACCTCGTCCATCAAATCATCGATTACACTGTCGTACCCACGGCGGATAAGTTCGGCCTGTGCCTGCCATCCGTCTAAGCGACGATCCATTCCGTCGAGCGTGTCCCTTGTGGCGGGGTTGGACAGTTTAGCTTCGACCGTGAGGATATTCTCAGGGTGTCTGACTCCGGCCACCTTGGTGTATTTCTCAGCCTCGTCACGGCTCTTGGAGAGGTACACGCCCGCGACGCGCATGTGTTCCGCCCCGGAGCCGACACGCAGCTTGTCAAGGTCGGGAATAGCGGTACCGTGGTAGAGAATGAGCGCGGCGGATGTTGTGTTGGCCTGCGCCATCCATTCCTCCAACCAAGCGTCCGTCTCCGCATCTACCGCTCGGAGGGCGCGTGTATTCTTCTCGGACAGTTCTGATGGCACATACCGCCCGCCGGAGGGGACGACTGTGACCGGATCACCGCCGAACTGGTCAGCCGTCAGGTCATATACCATGCCATTGGACTCCACCCATAAGTGGGGGTAGAGGTAACCTTCGTCATCTTTATAACCGCCGCCGGAGCGAGATTCCTCATCCGTGGCAAGTCCATGCCGCACAAGATTTCTGTGTCCCTCCGGCTGTCCACCCCGCACCTCCGCGCCAGAGATCAGCTTGGAGAGGAAGGACGCCGTGGTGATGCAATTCTGGCCAGGTTCTGGCCTGCCCCTCGCGGCCCATTTAGACTCTAAGAACTCCCGGATAGCAGCTAAGTCCAGCCCAGACGCCGATGTCGCCTTAACGGCCGCGCAGAACAGCGCGGACGCCATAGTGGGATCGGAATCTTCTGGATTTGGATACCACGGAATCCACTCTAGCGGGACGGTCTCATTCAGAACAAAGTTACCAGGGGCACCGTCAAATCCAGCGTCGGCGCGGAGGTGGGCAACCCTGTCCTCGGGAAGTACGATCTCCAGCACCACCGAACGGTCACAGGCGTCGTCCGAGGCCATCTCCGCGAACTCCTTAGCAGCCTCCGGGGAGTCGGCCAGGTACACGGGCGGGCGCAGGTACCCGTCACGCTCGGCCGAGCGCATCGCGGCGGCGGTGGTGCCGTGCCAGTACCGGACTGCGGTGGCCAGGATTCGTCTCGCGGCTCTGCCGAGTCCTAGAATGTCCTCGCGGAACTCGGACTCCCAGTCCGCAGACAGCAGGGATGAGACATCCACGGTCGGGATGCTGCCCTTGCCCTCGGACTCGTATGCCATCACCCTGTGTCCGCCATCGAGGAAACGGACGCCATCAGTGAGTACTAGATCCAGATCGCCGACTCGGCGGAGCGTGTCCGCCAATGTGGACACGACCGTCTCCGACACGCAGTGCGTCGATCGTGCCTGCCCAGCCAAGTCGGCAACGGGAAGGCGTCGCACCGGCAACGGCGTGTCCATGTCCTCCAGCACGCCGCGCAATATCTCACGGCTCACATCCGTCCCGGCGAAGAACATGTCGTGTATGTTGTCCGTTATGTCGGTCTGCACGGCGGGCGGCAACGCGCCGAATGTCAATGTGGCGGACGCCTCCCTGCCGAAGTCGCTGCCCTCCGATCTGCTCTCCCAAGCCGTACTGCTTATGCCGGACGACGGCAACAGGCCGTCGTACCGCACCGAATGTGCGCCGCGCCAAGAGTATTCCCACTCGTCCGCTGGTATGGATATAGTGTCGCCATGCACCCACTCAGGGTGTTCCTTCTCGGCGCGCCCCCACTCGAAATCTCTGTCGGCCTCGCTCACGCCAACCGTGACTGGCTCGTCCATGGCGTTGCCATCATATCGGAGCCTAGATCTGTCACGGATATCGATCTCCAGCACAATTGGCGAGCCACCGTCATTCTCTGCAGCCACGCCCGCATAATACTCCGCCAGCGATAGTGTCGCGGCGAGGTACGGGTCAATCAGGCCGCCTGCGGTGTGGATATCGTCCAGCAGGATGTCGCTCGTGCCGTGCCATGCCTTAAAACGCCCAGCAACCTTCTCGGCAAGCGAATCAGATTCCGACTTCTCGAAAAGGTATGTCTGCCCGCATTTACCGCAATATGTCGGTACCGTGCGATCCCACATTAGCTTACGCGCTATCTCCAGCCTGTCTTCGGTGCCATAGTACCTCTCTAGGAAACCGCGATAGTCATCCGATAAGGACTCCCAGAACTCCACTTTTGGATCCTGCGGCCCCATGTGACCGCAGTAGGGACACTTTGGCTCGTGAAGATATGGCATTGCGACACGACGCGCACTGCGGGAAAGAATCCCCTCTAGGGCGTTGTCGTACAGATTTTCCAAATCATCCACACCCAACTCTTCTATCGCGATCCGGTACGCAGTGGATTCATCCACCGAGTCGTCCTTCTCCCATCCGGCGTGCGGACTGACATTTGTCACCTCGTATAACTGGCCCTTTGAGGCTCCCTTTGGTGCGGAGTCGCCCCACCAAGCGATTGTCGGATCGAACTCCCCAGCCGAGGTGCAGACCGTCCAATGTCCACCGTATTCGTCCGACCATCGCCGCGCCAATCTCGCGTCCACGCCCTCGTCACGGAGCCTCTCACAAAGCACGACTGACGCCTCTAAACACATGCCATCCATGTCCTCAAACCCATTCGCCGCGAGGGCCTCGACCGCGTGCGACCAACACTTGTCCTCCACCGATGACGCAGTCCTGTCCACAGATTTACATCTAGGACAGGGACATTTTCCGCCGAACAAGCGGCTCACGGCATCATGAATATCAGGTGTGACGCGCGACGGCATACACACGCCACTCGGCGAACAAGAATAGGGTTTGTAGTCATCGTACGAACATAACGACGCGGATACAGCCTTCGCGACCGGAATCTCCATCGCCAACTTCAGGAAATTGGAACCGTCCTTCTCCAACTTAGGGCTTATCTCCCGCTTGTTAAATACCCACGCCTTGATCACCCGCATGGTTCCCGCATAGGAATGGTGCGGCGAGTGATGTACGAGTTTCGTCTTTAGCGCGCCATCATGCTTGAGGAGCCATTTGTTCACATTCTTCCCAATCATGGACTGCGTGGCCATCTCGTCAAGCTTCCAGATAGGCTTTCGGTCGATCATAGACACAACCTCGGGCGGCAGTTGCCTGCGCATCTCAATGTAGAGGTTTTCCTTCCACTCTGGTACATCACCTCCCCTAGCGTTCAGATCGCCCCGCATCCGCCTGCGGCGGCTCTCACACTCCGCAATCAACTCACCGACCCAATCCTCATCCGGCAGCGGATCGCCGCCAGCCTCCAATAATACAATACCGCCCTCGCCGTCGAAATTTTGGTTGTTCGGAAGCTCTTGCCCGACCATCGCCGCGCCGAGGGCATAAATAAGGGCATAGCTGAGATCCGTCGTGGCGTATGTGCGTCCGGACATAGGCTTCTGATAACCCCTGCACGACTCGCCCTTTGGGACCCATGGGTTCACAAACCCTGCGGAGGCGATTTCCCTGATGTTGACGCCCGACGACCCGTGCCAATACTGTTGTTTGGCGATGCGAAGACTCGCACTCCGCGCGGTACTCTTCATTCTTTCGTATTTCTGTCCAGCGGCGGTGAGAATGTCATCCGGAAACATCCAACTCAGTGTCCTCATACGGACTATCTCAGCGGCGGCGTCCATGTTGATGTCCTTGTTCTCCCCTGCGTCGCCTATCGCCCGTAACTCTCGGACGGCCCTAGACAGTTCGGCAGCCATGTCGGTCGATGCCGAAGACGGATCACCATCCCAAGACACCCGCATAGGGCCTATCTCTATGACCACTGAGTCATCCCCACCGAACAGGAGCCAATCTTCGGCATAAAGTTCCATTTCCCGGCGACCTCCGGGAGCCACCTTTAATGACCCTTGTATTTTTCCGTCACCAGTGTTCTTCCAGAACTCTATGCCGCCCTTCATCTCCTTGACCGTCAGGTCAGGCAGACGAAGATCAGTGAGCGACCGCAAGGCACTGTCTAGGATATCCTCGGCATCCTCCTCACCAGATTCGCCAATAACCGCGTCCTCTAGGCTTCGTAGAATCGACTTGGCATGTCCCTCCGCCAGATATCCCGCCGGCGCATCCTCCCACTCGTTGGGCATCCGTCCCCGCGACACAATTCTATGTTTCCTGCCGGACGGATCATGATACGAGAGAGTCACCTCCATCTCAAACCCTGACTTCGCTGGCATGACGCTCATTGCTACCGGACGGCCATTGACCGTGCCAGCAGCGGATATGCCGCCCTCGGCATGGGAGCCGCTGACCCGCCAGTCCTCATCCAATATCTCATCGGCCACGGCTTTCAAGACGGCGTGATACACTGACTTGCGATCCTCATGGTTCTCGACGACATCCACCACCTCTATGAGCGAGAGATCAAGTACCACAATCTGGGACGGCTCCGCCGAGTTCACCGATCCGGTGCCAGGATCATAGATTGCCTTCACACCCATGCGCCCGAATATCCGATTCCACTCCATCTTGTTGGCCTTGGACTCGAACGGCTTAACCTTCGCCTCCACAGCGTCCCATAACCTCTTTCCAGCTCTGCCTCCCTTCGCTTGATTGAGCCCTTTGCCCTCTGTCCGAGCTTTATACTCCTCCAGTACACCGCCCTTCTCGGCTAATTCGCGAGCCTTGGCAGGGCGGATTGTGGCAAGGTTGAGCCAACCGCTTCGCTTGATTTTTGCGACCGTGATGTACGTCCGGTTGATGTATGTGGTGCCGAATCCTGCGTTCTCGGCCAACCAATCCACCGGATAAAAATAGACGCCGTACGGGTCATGATGTTCAGTGGACGGGCGTATGCCTATCTTAGGTACATCTGAGAACCTAGCAAACAGCCCCTTGCCCCCATACTTTTCAATCACCGTCTTCACACCTCTGTAGATGTCCTCCACAGCCGCATTATGGATGATAGCGGATGCCGAACGAAGCAACACAGCAACGCGACTAGGGATGAGACTGGCTGGCAGCGGCTTCTTCCCAAAATATGCCACCTCGCCGATCTCGCCATCTCGCCGAACTGTGATTACCGAATCGTATCCTTTGGATCGCAAAAAAGACGACAGCGACGAACCGGATTTTCCGGTGGCGGCGTTCAGAGCCGGACCCCATGTGTAGTTCCCCTCGCTGTCGCCTGACCAGAGTACTAGAGGACGCGAGAGTTTCGGTTCCACCGCCACATAGCCAGGTACAGGATCGCTAAGTATGGATGGCCAAGCCAAACTGAGGTATGCAGCCTTTGGATGTCCTTCGCCAGGGGAACCGGGCCACTGTTTCGCCCAGTACGACGGATCCACCCCAGATTCCAGTATCGACTGGATCTTCTCAGATGTGTCCTCGCTAGGCGAACCATGTGACCCTGCCGTCTGATGCACAAGAGTGCCGCCCATGACCTTCGAGACAGCAGCGGTGGTGACATCGTCCGGCGGAAGGGCGGCTGCGTTTGAAAGCGCTCGCATGAAAGCTGGTTCTTTGGACGCCGTGCGTGTCGATCTGGATTGGCTAGTGCTGGCGGGCAAGTGTTCCAACCTCATGTATGGATTCCCCATGTTGTCCATGTCGACCGTCTCAAAGCCGAGCTTCTCATAGAAGCCCGTTGGATCAGAATCCCCCGGTGCACCAAATGAGTGTGTGTATACAGCCTCAGCACCATGGGAGAACGCCCACTTGACTGCGGCATCTACCATATCACGACCAAATCCACGTCCCCGCAAACTCTTCGGCAACTCCAAACCAGTCAACACAGCCACGATCCCAGACTCCTCGATGGGTTCGTCCGGTCTGAAGTAATTGTACGGATGAGTATCACCTTGAAATTCCTCCGCCATACCCATGTGAATGTCGGCGTACGCGTCCTCCACCTGCCCGACGCCGCTATTGGCTGCCAAGAATGCCGTCACGCCGCCATGGTCATTGTCAGTCAACTCCACGATATATTCATCAATGGCGGCCTTCTTCGGGCTGAAGTCCGGCGCGAGGAATAAAGGTTTGTCCCGACCTAGATAATCACCACAGAAAAGACTTCTGGCATCCTCTGCCAATTCCTCGGTGAGAGGTTCCCAAGCTAGGGGGGAGCCGACCTCCATACTGACCGGAGCCTTGACCTCTATGATCGACGCAGGCACCGAGTCTTCCGTGTAAAAATCACCGTATTGATCCGGCTGCACCTCGATCGCGCTCTTTGTAACACGAAGAAGTACAGGAGGAGTCTTCCTCTCCGTCCACTTTCGCGACATGGCGTTCTCACCGTAGTACAGTGCCTTCTGCGGATCGTCCGAGAAGAACAGTTTGCCCTCGACCCAACCATCGGAATCCTTTGGCCCGCCCTGAAAATTCCGTCCTCCGTAAAATGGATCTAACCCGTCCTCTGCTATCTCCAGAAGATAGTCAGCAAGTGTGGAATGGTACAAGTACTGCCCACCGACGCGCAGGGCGGCGGAGCGCAGCGCAGGCACTGGAGCGCGGAGATTGATCGCCTCCGGCGGTATACGACCCTCGTATCCAACCTCGCCGAGTTCAAACGGCGCGTCTATTCCGCCGGAGTTCCACAAGGTGAGACCAAACCTACCAGCTAACATATTTTCTAAGTCGTCGTCACTAGGGCTGTTAGCGGGGTTGTTCATCCACTCGCCAAAACCGATTGCGGAACCAGATGCTCCCCAGCTTCGGTAGTAGTCTGGGAACATAGCGCCGATATCTGTGTCCTCCAGTTGGTCATTGAAGTACGCACCATATATCGAATCATCCGGATACAGCCGTGATGGGTCGAGATACAATGTGTCCACAGCGAGTATCACTGCGTCGTATACCTTGTCTGCCGAAAGGTTCATATATTGCGGATCGTCGAACTTAGACAGGAACACGCGATTGCGGTGAATCCCGTCCGAACCGAGGTTATACGACTCGTCCTGCGGAATCAACCCGTGGCGTAATATGTTTTGTACATTCTTGGGCAGCGTGGCGTGATATAAAATTGGGGGCAGCCTATCCATACATCACCTCCGCAAGCAGATTTGCGGCTACGGCGCGGCGCGTTGCCTCCTCCAAACCAATCGCTAGCTCCAAGAACTCGGTAGCGTCCTCTTCTCGGAAACCAGGGACATCCATTTTTACCCACTTCATCTCCTCGGCATACCGACTCTCGTAGTCCCACTGTTTACCGGATATCCAGTTGTCTATCTCAGATTCCGCAGTGGACTCCGACATTCCTAATTCGCCCAACTTGTCCACCCAAACGGTATATGCCACCTCGTCGCGGTCATACCACCTTTCACTGATGTCCGCAAACCTCTCCGAATGTGCAGCTCGCTCCACCTCCTCTCGGACATCCAGAGGCAGTGTTGCTATCGCCTTAGATGCGTCACCCGATGGCTGCGATTTGCGCCGCAAATCGATCGCATTTTCCAAGGCACGTCTGACATGCTTTAGTCCGGTCGCCGCCAGAATCTTCCCAGCTATGCCACTGACACCCCACATGTCATCTGTGTTCCGGAGGAGTGCCATCGCCTGTCGCACATCCACCTGGCCGCCTTTGTCGATTATGCTGCGGTGATGTTGGAGCAACGAAAGTAACCTGTTCACCATGTCTTCGGTATCGGTGTCCAAATGGAAGGACACATCGTCCGCATGCACTTTTGGTTCGTCACCGGGATGCGCGTCGTAATCTAATATCTCGCCGATCATAGACATGTCGGACACCCTATACTCACTCTCCGCCGGAAGTATGGCGTACCCGGGAGACATTTGAATCTCGCCGTGGTTCTTGCGCTTCTTGGATGGATCAATATGCAGCTCAACCGTGAGGACACCTATATCGTCGCGTGGGATACCCTTGAAATGGGACGCAGCACCACCCATGAACACTGGATTGTATTCCTCGTCGTTCGCGTAGAAATACACCTTCACATACGAATATACCATTCTCTCCGTGTCCTCGTCCGTCACTGGCTCCAGCCATTGATAGTAGAGTGTGTCGCCCTGGCCGCCCAGACCCTCGCCTCCGACGGCGTCCACAGGCTTGAACCCCTGCTGCACGAGATGATCGTATGTTTGGGCTCGCGAACCATACGACTTTGGCTTCCATCCACCGAGTAGCTCCTCTAGGTCACCGCCGTGGGCGGACTCCCAAAACTTCAAGACCGACCCTGCCAGCCGACTGTCCAGCGACTCGAGATGTTCCTTTATCGCCACGAGCGGATCAAGGGCGTTCACGAGCGAGTGCATCATAACGAAGGACTTATGTATTCCCTTTGCGACGCCCCAGTCGATCGTGAAGGAGACACTCCCTCCCATGCTACTGCCACCGAGGCCTATTCTTTCGACCTCGTCTGATTTCTTAAACCCACCCTCAAGGATGTCGGAGCCGGACAGTGTCGCGTGATACGCAATCACCGTCCCCGACGAGGCGACGACATCCATGGCCACCTCGCGGAGCGGAGCTACCGCACATATTACCCGTGTCGCGGCTCGCCGCAGAGCCGCTGTGACGACCTCGTCGGATATGATTGAATCGTAGATTTCGTCCGGTATGATGTGCCACGATCTGCTGCGCGAATTCGGCCTCATCCTAGACATATCCGAGAGGCTCTGGGCGTCGTGGCTAGTTGTCGCGATGATCCTGTACGGAATACCGCGTCTCTTGGAGGTCTTCTCCAATATGGCAAGTATGCCCTCGGTGAACGGGCGGCGGGAGAATCCTCCGAACTTCCGACCGCCCTTCTCGAATATCGCGACATAGTATATCTGCCCAGACTTCCCACCCATGCCGCCAGCGACCGTATCGGATGTGACGGTTACGAACCCAGCGCCCTTCACCACATTGATCTCATCCATCTTGCTGTGGAAAGTCTCGCCGTGGCCGCCATTGTCCTCGGATATGCCCAGCTCCTCGGTCTGCCATTGATGAATCAACTCATGCGCCATCACCATGTCAAGAGCTTCTTGAGTCAAAATCACTCTCCGCGACAAAATTATAGCTTGGTCGCGAATATCCTTGACCCTATAGTCCCTGAGCATGCGCCGCATGAAGGCGTTCGGTTGCTCATAAAACACCTTGGCACTATATGTCCCAGCCTTCCTGATGGCGTTGGAAAACCGGATGGGGATACGCTGAAGTTTCCCGCCGAAAAGCTCGGCGTTGAGCCTTCCGAATGCTTCCTGCGCTGCGGCTGAATCCAACTTGAAATTATTACCTGCTCCGGACAACGCGTACACCTCCTCCATGTCTTCGTCGCCAGCAAGACAATAGTAAGGCTAATCAGAGTGTTTCCGGAAGTGTTCCAAGCAGGCTTGCAGGATATATCTGGCTCTAGCAAAGGTGGAATGGTGCTGAAACGCGAAGATACGACCCGCCTTCGCTATCTCCCTGCGGGCCTGCTCATTCTTAGTGTAGTGTTTGAGCTTCTCGACAAGCTCGCGGGGGCTGGAGAACATGACACAATGCATGCCGTCCACCAATGGCGGATCCATCATCCTCACCTCACCGAAGTCCTCCAGCATGAGGAGTGTGTTCCGCCTAGACAGAATTTCCCATGTGCGTACGCAATCCCACCCAGCTCCGCGCAGAGATATGGCTATCCTCGACGAGTCCAAGAGGCTCCAGTATTCCCGCGAATGCAGGCCGCCAGGCGACAAGATTGAATGCGGATCATCCATGTTCTCCTTCACATGACGAAGAAAGGTTGCCCGGCGCTGGTGCCAACAGCCAGCAAAACTGAAGCTAATAAACTTTGGAATGCGTCCAGGGCGTCGCCAGCCACTGAGTACCGAGAATGACAACGGGCGGACATTGCCGAGATGGTCATGCATCTCAGGCACATACTCCCTCTTGAATATCAACGGTGCCTCACCTGGATCGATGGTCTTTATTCCAGTGAAATCCCTGTAGTCGCTCCCATCCACCACAGCCCACCTGTTATGGACCTTCGCGATGTCGCGTATCATCCTCCAGTTGGTGCCTTGGTTCGTACCGACGAGTACGAGATCGGCCTTCTTGCAGCGCCTGTAAAACCCAGGTGCGGTCCTGTCGGCGTGGAAGTTGATGGCGTTTCCGCCCCAATGCTCGTCCAAGCACCGAAACCCGTCTCGAATCATTGTGGACATGCCGTCGGGGACGGTGGGACCTATGTAACACACATCCCTCACGCGTGGATTCCCTCCGGCACACGGCTGAACTGATGCGTGCCAATGATATCGCCAAGTTTGGGCCTTGTGTGCTGCAGACGTCTGATGAGTCCCTCGGCGAAATCCTCCGGCGGAAGGGACAGGGCGATCGCCTGAGCCTCTTCCCGCAAGGCGGCCTCAACTCTGACTCGCACGGGCGGCATGTGTATGGCCACCTCCCAAGTGCCGATCTCCGCGACTATGCGGCGGGCGCATGCTTTAGCCTTCCGAATGGATTGATTTGGTATCATAGGGCGCTCCGCCAGTCGGCTGGGGCGTGAACACTTTATCAACCTTCAGACAGCTTGGCGGGTTCCGTGTCGTCACCGGATTCTATATCATCATCGGGTTCCTCCGCGTCGTCCTCGATCTTTATCTCGACTGACGCGATAGGCGAATCACCATCGGCAGGTACTATCTCGACGGATATGGTCTTCCTCTCCAAGTCCCATACCACATCGTCCACCACGAACATCTCGCCACGATGGACGACCGACTGGTCAATGTCCGGCACCTGAAACGGGACGGTCTCCACAAATCTCGGAGAGCCATCATCGGGATTCCGTGCACCATCCCTCACCACAACGAAATTTACAACCCACATATCATTCCTCCTCGCTCGCACATTGCAACATTATACACCTCAACGCCCATTGTACCTCCCGATTCGCAGATTCCAATCCGTCGCTGCCGTGTATAATGTTGGCCGGACCCAGCTTTGGGTCAGACATTCCATACCTGCCCCTGATATCCGACACGATATCACGACCGAAAATCCAAGTATCATCGGCGGCACTGGACCAAACACTCACAAAGCTAGGGCCGCTGCTCGCAAATGTTATGAGCCCCTCATAGAACGGCTTGTCTACATGCTCGGCGTACAGCTTCTCAGCCATGTTATGGGTGAGATGCACTTTGGCACCGAGATCCATCGCCCACCCTTCTCCATTATTAGACGCATATACGGATTGGCCGAATTCACTGATCCGCATAGTATCCCGGAGAATCTCCTGGAAGCTGTACGATGAATCCGAATTGAAACAGTCCGGCTTGAACATGAGCATTGTGTCACTCATCCCTTATCCTCCAGAATTTGCTTGACTTGCCGAAGCCTCATCCAATACACCACACCAGGATCGCCGGGGATGGCCACGAAAACATCCGGTGCGACGGATGGACCAATTTGAAACTTGAGAAAATCAAAGGTGTCGCTTACCTCTCGCACGGCTCCAGCGAACCTCTGAACATCTTTAGGGCCGATACTACGGAGCATCGACATGAAGGCAGACGGCGCGAACTCCGAACTCGCGTCGCACAGTCCAAACACATCGTGTGCAATCTCCTCAGACGGGTTAAGGGGTTCGTCTGTCCGTCCATCGCCTGCGTCCTCCGGTTGCCTTAATGCGGCGTCCAAAAGTCGCAACATTTCCTTCGCCTTGTCTGGTGTGATGAAGTCGCCGTCGTCCACGGACTCCTTTAGTTGCATGTAAAGCGTTTCTATCTCTCTCATAATCCTATTCTAGCGACCTGACTGGCCTACTTGTTTGGTTATAGGACGCACTCAGCAGGCTTCTTGCTTCATCGTTGTTCTAGTGACTTGTGTTGTTTAGGTTGGAGGCCATTAATGTGGAGGGAGCATGCCTAAACAGTGCAGAGCTAAAATCGGGGACTTCATAGTTGTCCGGGACATACCAGAGAGTCCAGACTGGCTGGGAAAGGTATTCTGCGTCGAGACAGTGTGCGCCGACCCATTCGACCCCTTCGGCGGTTGCTGCCCGTCTAACGAGCCGAAAGAGGTGTTCTACCACTATGTCGCCTCCAAACATGTCGGTAGGATAAACACTAGGGATACGGAATGCGTCATCGACGAATGCGACATGCTCGTACTTGAAGCGTCGTCTAGGTCATGGTGGGGAAGTTGGCTCGTGCCGTGCGGGAGAGCCGAATTCATCGAGAAAAGCGAGGAATGGCGCGTCTGGTCCAAAGCGGGATGCCTGAGCGATTTCAGGCCGCCTGGATTTGAGGGTGAGGCTGGTGGACTCATTGGCGGGTGCGGACAGGGTAAATTTCCAACACCGCCGAGATGCTGCCCACCGAAATGCAAATAATCACAAGATGAACGGTCGCATCCACGCGGCCATCGTACCGGATGCATCCGGTACCACGGCTGTGCTGAACGGAAGATCCGGCAAAGATTCCCAGAAACGGCATATGGTGGCTGCGGCGATAGATGCACCCATGTCCACATGAATGGCATATTTGTTGCCCTGATCCGTGAGCCACCTGATGGTTGGCGGCTGCCCTACAAGCACTGTATGGCATCCGGATGCCGCGCTGAGCGATTGGAGCCTCTCATCATTGGTCACCAGCATGCGACATTTGGCCACGCCCTCTGCCAATTCGTCCGGATTATCAGGCACGCGCAGTTCAAAGCCATCCGGAAGAGGAACCCCGACCTTGACAATCATGTCCCTGAACTGTGGGCTGGCATACACCCGAAACCTTCTGCAGGCCAACATACAGGCATCCATTATCTTCGCGACCCTGCCGTATTGGTCAGAGGACATCGAGCCAAGGAGAGCAAGACAGCCGCTGACTCCAGTGCCGATCTCCGAACTTGGCAGTCGTCGCGACCAAGCCTCTATAGAGGGCCAGCCAACCACCTTGGTAGCAGATGCGGCAAAATGCATTGTCTTCTTCTGATCTCGACTGTCGATGAAGGACAAAAGGTCAGCCGTCGCATCAAGTGCCATGCCAAGGCGGTTCGCGAAATTGGTCTCTGGCAGGCCTGCGCTGCTCCTGAGTCCAGCATGATGATGCATCACCGGTATTCCCTCGCTCGACGCCCAAAGGGACGCCCAAAGGGCTAAGGGGGTATTGCCTACTACCACGACCATAGAGGGTCTCGGCAGGCCATTCAAAGCTTGGTGCGCCTCCGCCGGATTTGACGCACATATGGGTTCGGCGGAGTCCGGCGTCAGACCGTCGGGCGATGCACAGACGACACGAATCGACTTGGAGTGCGGTGCCTTTTGAAGGACGGCGTCGCCCTCCAATGCGTCCAAGCCGTCCGATGCAATGAAAAGAACATGACGCATGCCAAATCCCCCTCTCTCACACGAGTATTCGTATGTCGTCCGCACTCAAACTGTCGCGGGAAAGCATGGCCTCGACTTGGGCGGCAACCATGCATGCACCGACGCATGCAATCTCGTCCTCCTCCCACTCCGAATCATTGCTCACAGGTGGAAGGCCTTTGGCGAAACCGCTCTTGAAGACACTGGCAGACACGATTCCCATCATCGCCTCTATGCTGGATTTGGGTACGATCTCCCGACCCAGCACAGCATTAGCCACCAGACCTGCCCGCGATGCTGTCGCGAGCAGTTTGGGCCGCATGTGGCCGACAAGCCTGCCATCCAGTACGGAGTCGCCAGCGCCGTCGGCACTGAGAAGTATGCCGATCCCGACCGTTATTGCCTCGGCTACTTGGTGTATACCATCGGTGTCGCCTAACTCTAAAAGATATCCAATGGACGACTCGCAGGTAATAAAGTGCGGCAGAAGCGGAATCTCCGGTCGATAACGATCCGCGTCGAACAAACCAGCGGACACTGAACCCATTGCGTTTGAAAGTACCGCACTTATGTCGTCCGTCACACCTTCACCCCAAGTGGAACACACGAGTTCATCGAGTTCCAAGCTGGCGATCAGAGATTGGTGGCAAGTGGGCTGATGCATCCATTCGCTCGGCATACTCGACAGTGGTGCTTCGAAATTATGCCACATAGGGAGGAATTTCCCTACTGGGAGTTGGTTGTGACACCACATAAGAAAGTCCAGCGAGTGACCGACGAGCTCCTCGTCATCGCAGGCTTGTCCAGCCATGGCGGCCAACATCGAATCGCGCGACAAGTACGGACACTCCTTCACGGGTGACAGTGTCCTTGCATCCATTTCATACGGCACTGCTCCGTTGTCCAGCATACGCGACCGGAGAAATGACGATGCCCTAGACACTCGATCTGTTACGGATCGTATGCCTTGCCGCTCAAGCCAAACACAGAAACGAATGAACTCCGCAGTCACCCCACTGCGTATCGGCGGCTTTTCAGATCCGTCCCGCAGGTATGGATGCACTCCACCGGAGCTGTGCTGCGATCCGATGACGGCGGAGGTCCAAATCTTTACATTCACTTATTGCACTCCACATGCTCGCTGGGTGGCGGAGTTTTCTCCAGCACCGACGCTCTCTGGCCAGCGGCCGCGCGCCTCCGTTTTATGCAGGCGAACATGGAATCGACGAAATCGAAATCAAATCGCTCTCGAAAGCCGTCCTCCCATTCCAATATATAACTGGGAGCGGACGGATCGCTCGCGTAATCCGTGTCGATCACAGTGGCGGGTGTCTGCGCGTACAAGTGCGCCACCAAACCGTCGGACGATTCCTGAGCCATGTCCGACGGGGCGAGCTTCTGCAGTTCTCTGACTGCCGTCTGACTACTACATACGGCGACCTTTGATCCTATAGGATATTTATAGCACGTGTAGCGGATTTCGTCGCCAATGGCGGCATATACCTTGGATGGTCTCGAACCCGGACACGACTGACACACAAACTCCATGACACCGTTTATGAACAAGGTCTTGTCCGGAGAGTAGCCGCACCACCACTTGACGAGAGGCACCATCTCCGAACCCTGCTTGACAAGAAGATGATACTCCCGCTCGTCATAACGGTATGTCAGGAAATTGTACTTCCCAATTTTCGTGCGCTGAACAAGGGTCATGTCCTCCGTCACTGTGGCAGTAGCCTTACGAGCCATCCTGTCCCCCTGTATCCTGAAACGACGGATCCAATATCTCGGCGGCGGCTTGGAATGCCCTATCCTTGGCACCGACCACTGTAGCCTCCCGCTGCCCCTCCAGCAAGGCTAATAATTCGGCCATGCCAGCTTCCTTGTCAGCCTCAGCATACTCCGCCGCCAATTCGACAATAAAGTCCACAGCCGCGTTGGCCGCGCTACGGCATGCTTTTTCAAGGTTCCTAGGCAACATACTACTCGTCCTCCTCATCGAACTCCGGCTGAACATAGGCTGTGTGGTTGCCGTATTGAGCATTGCCCTTCCAATCGCCTGGCATGAGGCCGGTGCGGAGCTTCATTTTGACGCCCTCAACCTTGGAATCAGCCATGTCGGCCCAGCACACTATCTCCGCCTCGATTGTCATCGGCTTCTCCGGCGAGCCAAACTCCCGTCTGCCGTGGTGGGAGATGAGTATATGAAGGAGCATCGATGCTGTCTCCTTATCGACGCTGAACTTCTCGCACAGTGCCGTTAGGATTGGAATGCCGAGTACGATGTGGCCGAGCAGGATGCCGTCTCGCGTGCGTTTGAGTTTGCGGTTAACATAGGTGTCGAACTTCCCGACATCATGGAAAAACGCGCCAGCGACGACCACATCCGTACTCACGAACTTGCCATCAAGCACTTTCTGGGCATGGAACCTCGCGAGGCGCATGACACCTGTCACATGGATAAGGTAACCACCATCATAGCCGTGGTGTCCGCTCTCATGGGGTGCGCCAGGGTAACTCCGGATGTCCTCCTCCCTCTCCTTGAGGAACGCGAGGCACATCTTCCGTAGGGCGGGATGCGATATATCCGACAGCATCTTCTTCATCAGGGCGAAGTATACATCGAGCTCCTTCCTCGTCGGAGCCGTACTCACCTTCTCCTTAGCTTCGGCGTACCCTTCATCATCCGAATCCATGACAGTGAAACCGTCGAACTTCGTCACTTGCGTGTAGCCGTTCCAATCCTTCACCTCCCCGATCTGAAACACCGCTATATCACCGTGCTTCAGCTCGGAGTCCTCAACATATCCACTGCCGTCCGGCAACTTTCTCGGAGTCCATATCCTCACCCCAATGCTGCCAGTCCTGTCGCGGAGAGTCATCTGAAAATAGTCGGCACCCTTGGATGTTTTCCGGATTTCCGGGCTAATGCACTCAGCAAAGACCGTAATCCCGCCGTTGCCAGGCTTTATTTCCACTATAGGAGTCTTAGTCGCCATCGGTGTCCCTCTCTCTCTTGGCCTTGAACGCGGCCGCATCTCTCTGCTCACTCTTCAATAACCTGTATTCCGCGCCTAGCCTAGCCAGTTCGCTAGACATCCTTTCCATCTCCTCCATGAGATCCCGCTGCGGCACGGACGCGGCGGAATGCAGGAGAGTCAACGGTGGCCAAGTCGCGAACCTCTCTGCGACCGACGCCGCAAGCTGCGACTTCACGGCCACCCTTTGGCACAAGCCCAGCAGGGACTCAAATATGTCTATGGCTCCCGAAATCGCCCCCATCGCCTGCTCTAGGTCGGTGAGTCGGTTCAAAATGGCTTCAGCCTGCCTGCCCACAGTGGTTTCCCTCGTTGTGTCAGAATTGTCCGTAGCGGCTTCCATTGTCGTGTCAGGATTCTTCGCTTTACTCTTCTTCGACATACTGTCTCCCAATAAGGCTATCTGAATCAACTCGCAGGAGTTCTGATGCCACGCGTTTCGAGCCAAGTATGTCTTGACATGTGGACCAGTTCCACCGCACCACGCGGCTAGTGTCGAGATTCGTCACGCCTGCCAGTGATTCTAGCCAGGCTCTTGTCTTGACATCGCTAGGGTAACCGCAGCCCAAATCCACGCCGAAGAAATCAGCTATGCGTTTCAGCTTCCTGTCACGCAGGACCTTGGCCACAATGCTGCCCGCCGACACTATTTTGTGGTGGCGATCAGCCTTGTGTTCTGCGATGATGTCCACACCGGAGGGGGCTACAAGCTTGGTGAACTTCGGCGGGTTGGCGTGCGGGCAGTCAATGATCGCGCGCCGAGGCATGAACCGATACAGCAACATACGGGTCGCGGCTATCTGCAAATCCAGTATATTGCCGATTGGAAGTCGTTTACCACCAATCGTGATATATTTTAGTAAAGATTTCCGACAAGCGGTTATCTCATCGGCATGCAAAGAGACCGTAACGCAAGAGCAGATGGACTTCAACTCTCTGAAAAGGCTTTCACGGCGTTTGGCGGAAAGCATTTTACTGTCTCGAAGACCCTCAATTGGTGCCTCCTCGTCCTTCCAAAGTACGGCACCTATGACAAGGTCGCCCAGCACGCACCCTTTGCCAGCTTCGTCTATGCCCATAACCATGCCAGGGGTAGGGCGTTGGCCTATTATCTGCAAAAACATGATCCATTCTAGGGAATCTAAGTCATACGCGGCTTAAAATTGGACGATCACTAAGCAATCGCCAGATGGGAGCGGCCCTTCTCGGTTATCTCACGGCCACCATGGCCTCGGCGCATGAGGCCGAAACGAATCAGTAACGGTTCAAAGCTGGACTCGATCGCGTTCCGATCCAGTCCAGTCATGTCGGCCAACGCGTTCAGGGAAGTCCGTTGCCCAGACGGGCTGTTCGCCAAGGTCTCAAGGATGGCTCGCTGGTTGCTATCCAAACCCATGCGATCCCGACCAGTCTTCTTCTGCATGAACCTGACCACATCCTCGTCTATCACATTGTCAGACTTTTCGCCCGTTTCACGCATGCGGAACATGGCGTTCTCCACGCTATCAAGCATGTTCTTCGTGATCCCCGGCGTACCGTGACCCATCTCAGCGAGCAATCTTATCGCCCCGTCGGTGTATTCAAGGCCCATAGAATCAGCCATCCCCTTCGCTATCGGAACCAAATCCTCCGGCGAGAGCAACTTAAGCATGAACTTATTGGGAAAGCGGCGCTTGAACGCCGGATCTAGCTTCTGCGGCAGGGTGGTAGCAGCAATCATGGTCCATCGGGGTAGCTTCACCCTTTGCGATCCGGCTTGGGTTCTGATTTCCATCTCGTTGGACTCCAGCGGGATAAGCAGGGAATCCTGTACTTTCCGGGGAATCCCGTGAGCCTCGTCCACGAAGACAATATCGCCGTCGCGCAATCCAGCCAACAAAATTCGCACGGCCTTCGCACTATCCAACGATTTTCCCTCAGTCTTTATGAGGCGACCACCGACCTCGTGCGCTATGACTTCGGCTATCGTCGTCTTGCCAGTGCCGGGGGGGCCTGCTAGAAGAATGTGTCCTAAAGGTTTTCCCTTGCGAACACCTGCGAGGATGAGCTGCACCTGCTCGACGAAACCAGACTGGCCGACCAACTCCTCAAGGGTCTCTGGGCGCTTAGGCGTCCGAGGGCCAGCGGTTCTGGTGACTAACGAGGCAAACTTTGTCAAGAGGCTCATAATGGTATCTGCTTATCGGGCCAATGCTGCGGTCAGACGACGCCTGACGACAACTGACAATAAGTCACACGCCCTTATGCCTACGGTTCTCCCTTACGGTGCTGTTGAGGAGTCAGTCTGTCCAGTGCCACTCGGAAAGATAAAACCGCCCTCCGCCTTGCCACCAGACACCTTATTCCGGACGACATCCTTCTTGTTGAAATCCTCACCCTGCTGAGCCTCATATTGCTGACGAGCCGGATCTTGATGTTGCACGCCCCTTTCGCCATCAGCGGGACTCGCGTCGCCCGCATGGCCAGTCGTTTGAATGCCCATGTCAGCAGTCTTCTCGACCGCGTCTCGGATATTCCCTTCACCAGTTCCTGGCGTCTCTGTGCCCTCGTCCGAAAGTGGTGCTCCTACGACGATGGCTGGCCTGCTTCCCATGCCCTTTTGCTCTTCGGTTGCCATTTCCTACTCCTCCTGTTATCGGGCGGCTATCCGCAGCCACATTTTTTGCAGCACCCGCAGCCGCGCGCGCCAGTACACTTCCCACAATCGCAGCCTGCGGCACCCCGCCCCTTGTCGAGTTGATTACCGCCGTAGTCCCTGCGTTCGCGCAGGGGATTCATCATGCCCACAACGACCTGCCTGACTATGCGGTCATAATCCACAGGCTCTAGCCATTGAGTGGATCGGTCAGCAAAGTTCCGCCGGACTCGTTCTTGTGATCCGGCGTGACCAAACCCGGCGATCCACCAGCCTTCTTCACATCCTGCCGAATAACCCTCTGGGCGGACATGTTCTCGTGATCACGCGCACTGATGCCGTGGTCGTAGATCCTGGCCGAGTCCACGGTCGCATGATCCGCCCTGTTCACGCCGCCGTCAGAATTCTCGGCGACCTCCACGACCTGATCTAGCTCTGCACCCTCCACCTTGACCTGATCCCTGTCCCTTCTCGGTATGTCAATTGCCATGTGGCACCTCCTCCTCTAAAGGGCGGGGACCCAAAAGTTCATAAAACGGCAGGCACACTACGCGAATTTATCTAGGTCGCGATGCGCCGTGTAAAGAGCATCCAACTTGTGCGCAAGTTGCAGCAGCCATTTGCTGGCTCCCGGCTTCGCGGCTCTTATAAGGAAGTCTGATATCGTGTGGGCGCTTTCAGGATACCGTTCGCTCCAGTCGAACACGCCAGGAATCTTATCCAGCATCGCTTGCGCATTATGTAAAGCGTTGCCATACCGAGCCTCGGCGGCGGATTCCGGATCATCCGTCTCCTCGTCATATTCCCACTCCTGATCACGATCACCCTCATACGCTGGGGCTTTGTAATCCTCTTCCAACTTACGGTTTTCATCATCCCGCTTGCGGGGATCGTCATACGCCGGGGCGTTGTATTGCTGCTGGAGTTCATGTATCTCTTTCTCTCGCCTCGCACCCTCGCTTTCGGCTTGCCTCAATCGGCCCATTATTCTGGTAGCCACTCGTCTCGCGTTTCTCATACAGCGGCATCACCCAATAAAACTTTATAGAAAGCCAACCCAACAGCCTACGAAGCCAAGACTGAATCAAACTAGGAGTTGATGCAGCAGGGGTAGCATGATCTCGTGGTGGCCCGTCAACTGCACCCCGTTGCCGGGCGGGTGGCGGACGACATTGTGCGTCGGCCTGTAGTGGCGTATCATGTCCATGTCCGCTGTGGTGCCGTCCAAGACGCAAGATCGCGGAGACCGTTTGCGGCGAGAAGCTTCGGCATCGACGACACCGCCTTGGCAACCGTCGCTGATAGATTCTATCTACTCCGGCTTGGTGATCGCCCAGCAGACATGTCGCTGGCTCCGACGTTTGGCGCGTCCGTGCTCGACTTGGAGTCCGGTGGTGGCGGCGAAGCTGTCCACCGCCTTGCATACACTGAACCTGCGCGAGTCCGAGTAGTCATGGCCCGCGAGTACGCCGCCGGGTCGAATTTTCGGCCACCATGACTCAATGTCACGGACGCAACCACCGAATGTGTGGTTGGCATCGACGAAGCACATCCCCAGCGAGGCGTCCTGGAACGCCACCGTGGCAGCGTAGCTGTCGGACTTGTGGACGGTGATATCCTCCCACAGACCGAGGGATTTCATGTTGCGTCTGAACGCAGTCAGTACCTTCTCCGATCGCTGCGCCACGGTCGCAGGATCTCTCTCCTCGGTCCCCCAAAAGTTGTCCACAATATGGTAGTCACAGCCGTTAGCGATGCACAACGGAGCCATCACAGCGGTAGAACGGCCCTTAAAGACCCCGATCTCCAATACCATGCCGCTGACCTTATGACACAGAGCCGATACAAACTCTGCGTCCTGTTCGCTGAACCACCCATCTATATCTGACCACTGCATGCCGGCACCTGTATCCCGTATACAATACTACATGAGGCAACCTAGAGATTATAGTATTGCCGACTTGGCTCCCGATCATTCCCTGCGGGACATGAATCAGACCATACGGAATGCCGAGGCCTTCAGAGGTCATACTGTGCCCTAGACCGTCCAACAATCCTGAGCCGCGTCGATCTTACGGCAAAGCGACGCGTATGTCATCTCGATCCTCGACACGTCCCTGAGCCACGCCCTGCCGGTCCGCCTGCGGAGAGGCAGAAAGTCGAACTGTCTCTCTGTGTGGGCCGTGATCTCCGCGACATGCTCGTGCGCCGTCTCGTATCGAAGGCATAGTGTACCAGGGAAGGATGTCCAGGAGTCAAACATCCTCTCATATCCCAACCAATCCGCGTCGCGCAAATCCACCGACCCAAACGGCATGGAACAGGCGCAGTTCCAGTAATGCGTACCTTCGTTGCGGTTCTTCAGGGTGGAGACGACAGACGCTACTGGATCTCCGAACATAAACACAGCGCACCAACCGCCGGGCAGCGGAGTGGCAGGGGCGGGGAAATGTGTCTTCACGATATGCGGATCGCCAACGCCCCAAGTGTCGCCCTGTGGCTTTCCGGCGAGCGAACGGCAGAACCATGTGCTGCCCGACCTTGGTATCGCGGCCATTATCATCATCTTCATGACTTCCGCCCCTTGAATACCCAGTGTGAATTTATTCGCTCGGCGGACACCAAAGCCTTCTTTTCGATCAGAACACCCAAGGCCGATGCCACCGCATGCGGGCGGCGAAATTCCACGTGCGCAGCGGAACGCCCTACGCTATTGTCGTCCAGCACCACCATACATCCACCCGGTGCGAGTACCCGACCAATCTCCCTGCACCAAAGGGCAAACTGTGGGGGGGACACGATGTGCTGTAGCACAGTACAGGCGACCGTGCAATCAAAAAACCCATCTGGGAACGGTATGGAGTCGGCCTTGAGGTGGAAGAAGGAAGGACTGTCATGCCTGATCTGGGCCGTCGCGACAGCTTCCTGACACAGATCCACGCCGAGGCACATCTCAGACTGCACCGTGAGGTCGTCGAACAGACGGCCCACACCGCAGCCGAAATCGAGCGTGCGGGCGGCACGGAATGGCAACATGCCCAGAATCGCGCTAGCGAAAATATCCCCCTGACTGGCGACCCTTGCGGCGTCCATGCCGCTCCGGCCGACGGTGCAGGTTCCCTCCCGCGCATACCGTTCATTCCAATACTTCCTAGGGTCGTATCTCATCCCAATCAGCATCCAGAGCCAAACAATAATAGGTAGAAATGATTTTTGTTTTACCGGGCAGCGGGAATCTGGGAGGACCCGAATGTTCAAGCATAAATCCATATCATTGAGAGCAATCGAGAGGGACGATTTGGAGTTCCTGCGGCGGCTACACAACGACCCGACGACAATCGCCAACCTCACAGACACCACGCTCGTCAACGAGGTACAGCAGGAGAGATGGTTTGAGTCAATATGTGCGTCCGCCACATCCTCGCGGTTGGCCGTACTGGATTATGACGAGGAAATCATAGGCTGCGTGCGGTTGGATCACTACGACCCTCGCAACAGAAGTGTGATGGTCGGCGGGGATATAGCCGTGTCGCACAGGGGGAAAGGATTCGGTTCATTGATGTTTGAGGCATGCCTTGCCTATGTGTTCGGCGTGCTGAATTGCCGAAGAGCCTATTTGTCCGTTTTGGAGACCAATGCAGTCGCCATCAGTCTCTATAAAAAATACAACTTCCAAGAGGAAGGCAGGTTCACCCAAGCCATCTACCGCAATGGTAAATACTTAGACTACATCAACATGTATCTCCTGAACACGACCTGACGCGCCATTTTGTTATAAGATCGAGATTATGTTTTAGTACGCGCCCGAAATATGCACCGGGAATCGGTCAAAGGAGGGCAACATGCCTGACATGTGCGTGGCTACATGTAACGAGTGGGACATAAAGTGTCTGGATATCCTGCTCTACTCCCTCTCTAAGTTCGCGGATTTGCCGTCCGTGAACATCCTAGTGTCGAACAACTCCGGCAATGCGCGCCTAGCCGAGCTGTTGGAGCGCACCTGCCTGAAATACGACATGGGGTCGCTGCACATAGACAACTTCCACACAGGCGAACCGTCCGGAAACCTACAACACGGCGAGATGCTGAACAGGCTTATATCAAAGACTACATCGGAGCATGTCGTGCTGCTAGATCCGGACATCATCATAACATCCTCCCGCTGGAGACCGTGGTGCGAAAGCCACATAGACGGCAGATTCCTTGTCGGAACACCTTATGTGCATCCGGACAAGGTTTGGGTGGGCGATGTACCGAACTCATGGTGTACCTTCGTGGACGGCGGCAATTTAAGGCTAGCCGAATTGGACATGCGCCCAAAAGTGCGCTACCACTCCAGGAAGGGAAGATGGATACTGTCCGGAAGAAAGCCCAAGGACTGTTCCTGGCGACTCGGACTGCGTGTGAAGAGCCGCGGGCTGGGTTACATCCCGTTCCCGGTCGCTGGCACGGACGAAATGCTCATATGGATGGAGAAACGTATTCCGCGCCTGCGCGGGAGCCGGGACAGGCGCTACATACGCGAAACTGGCAAACGGATATTGGACAAGATGAAAATGCTGAGGCCAACAGGATACCGCCTGCCGGATAGCAGGAGCAGCAGACAAACATGCTGCATGCATCTCAAGGGGCATCGCGTGCGGCCCAACACGCTGAGGGGCTGGCTCTCCTGCGGCAGAAGTATGGTAAATATATGTTACGAGGTGGAAAGATAACTCATCCTGCTGCATTACCTACAACAAGCCACCGTTTGACATACTCGGATCCCTCGGATGGCGGTATTGACTCGTCTTTTCCAACTTCCCAATCTTCCAAGTCATACCCGAAAGCGGACATGTAAGGTGTGAGCATCGACTTGAAAAACGCAACATCCTCTGGCGAAAACCATTTCCTCCAGCTACCGCTGCTTTTAGTGCGCACCAAGCAAAGCCATTCAGAATCAACGGTGGCGGAACCAGTGAGGTTCACACCTAAGTATCTCTCCAACGATGCCAAATTACCAGCTATGAAATCCTCGTATGTGATGATAAAGTAATCAGTATGCTCCGTAACAAAAGCGATTCCAGCGTCAAACACATACTGAAGGTAAGCCATATCCAAGACTGGAAGTACTAACGGCAAAATGGATTTTGATTGCGGGGCTAGTTCTTTTTCCATTAACAAGTCCAGATATTTGCGTATACCGGAATCACTACCGACATAGAACTGTGCTCTATGTAACATATGGCTTACTATTATGTCCTGCGGATCGCGGACTATAAAAACCTTCTTCTCAAAACAACCAAAACTACCGTAATCTAATGGAGTTATCTCCAAAGGCTTTGAATCATCGTACGACCAAGCTACCGAGTTAGGTGCAAACTTTCCTATAAGCAATTTGGCAACAGCATCTTGCCCTACGCGGTTTTTTCTTCGCCAGCTACGCTCTTTCCAAGGGCGTACTGGTTCCATGAGTACCACGGGATTGTTCAACGAGTTTGCAACTTTGTACAGCATTGCCGTAGTACCGGACTTGGCCAATCCCACAATTACCACTCTCATTGTCCGGCCTCCGCAAGGGCTGCCTTCAGTTCCTGAATTGTCCCGCTAATAAGCAGCTTTGAGATGCTATGTACATCAGCATGATCCCACCATTTCAAGGCAAGCATCTCGTTTATCTCCTCCTCTGTGAATCTTTTGCGTATGATCCTTGCGGGATTACCGCCAACAACACAATACGGAGGAACATCCTTCACCACATGCGAATACGCTGCGACTATGGCTCCGCTTCCTATGGATATACCGCTGATTATGGTCGAGCCTATCCCCAACCACACATCATGGCCTATCACAACATCTCCATTTGTGTACGAGTCTGGTTTCGCTCCATCCACGGAACCCAGCAGCAACTTCTGAAACGGGTATGTGGTTATCCTGTCATAGGCGTGGTTCTCCCCAAGCAGGATAGTTATGTCAGGAGCTATGGAACAGTACTTCCCTATGCGCACCACCGAACCCTGCTGCCACTCTCGTATGGTTATCAAATTCGCGCCATATGTACCGTCGCCGACTTCTACGATTCTCGGGTGCCATTTGGGTCTGTGTTTCCTACCCATGCTTACCCCCTACTCTTCCTAGCGATTTTTACCATCCTTGGCAGTTCCTTGTCCATTGTCCGCTTGGCCTGCCACCCAAGCGCCTTCAATCTGCTGGTGTCCAACGCATACCGAAGGTCGGCACCGGATCTGTCCGACGAGGAATCCACCGTGGAGTCATCGTATGGCTTGCCGAACACCGCGAGCACCTTGGCGATGATCTCCACCACTGTGTACTCCTCCGGACTGGCGATGTGGTAGGAACTGTTCAACTCACCCTTTTGGAGCACCGCCATGATGGCGTCCACATTGTCCTCCACATGTATCCAGTTGCGCACATACCCGCCGGAGCCGTGTACAATTGGTTTCTCGCCCTTGAGGCACTTTGAGATCGCCATTGGGACGAGCTTCTCTGGGTGCTGGTGCGGGCCGTAGTTGTTGGTGGTTCTAGTGAGCATGTACGGTATCCCATATGTCCTCGCCCATGCGACCACCAGCATCTCCGCCGCTGCTTTGGTGGCCGAGTAGGGATTCGAGGGGTT
Organism: Gemmatimonadota bacterium; assembly: GCA_036679605.1. Taxonomy (GTDB): domain Bacteria; phylum Gemmatimonadota; class Gemmatimonadetes; order Gemmatimonadales; family GWC2-71-9; genus JAZDCZ01. The sequence goes on along the minus strand of JAZDCZ010000407.1, from coordinate 9,980 downwards.
GAAGCGGGCGTCCTCCTTGAAGAAGCCGTGCAGGATGTCGCCGAAGACCTCGTCGGTGGATATCTGCAGGAACAGCGGCGGCGAGTAGGACCACGACTTGCTGGCGTTCTCTTGCATCTTCCTGCGGAGTATCTCCAGCAGGTTGTGTACGCCTAGGAAGTTGGACTTCACGAAAGGCATGGAGCCGTCTATGGAGTTGTCCACATGAGACTCTGCGGCGAAGTTCACAATCAGGTGGCAGAATGGCAGGTCGGCGATCTCCGAGATGTCCTCCTTGATGTGCCTGTACTTGGGATTGCCGCCGAAGTCGATGTCCCGCGATGCGTAAGTCACTTTGTCGATGTTGATGATGTGCCACCCCGAGGAAAGAGCCTTCTCGATGAAGTGGCTACCGATGAACCCCAAGCCGCCAGTGACGACACATCTGGTGTTCGATCCGAATCTCATTCGCCCTCCTCCCAGTTCCAGTCCTCCACGACAGGGGAGTCCTGATCGTCCGGTCGCCAAGCGTGATCCGCCAAGTTCAGGAGGATCGCCTCCGAGTCGGACTCGTTCGACACGAGGAACGGAACATGCGTCGGTATGTGACATACGGACGGATTCGCCGCATCCAGCTCGCACCTCATATACTCCCCGTCCACCCTTTTGACGACCGTCACATTGCCAGAGATCGGGATCAGCATACATTGGCGCTTATGGTGCACATGCGGCCCCTTGCTGACCCTAGGGGCGACGGCTGACGCGTAGACAAACCGAACACGGTAATCCTTGAAAAACTCGTCATAGTCCCTGAAAATGGGGGTAATCCACCCGTTCGGCTTGCCGTCAACGCCTTTAGTGCCAATCCTCCGGAGTTCCATTCCCATCACCATCCCTTCTTTATGACCCGCACCACCGTGTCTAGATCGTCATCCGACAGCCACCATCCGCAGGGTATGTTGATCATCCTAGAGCAGAACTCGTCCACGCCAGGAAGCTTCGCGCGGTACGGCGCAAACACGGAATACTCGTCATTCCTCACATGCACGACATTACAGGCCACCCCGTTGCCAGTCAGGTGCGCCGCGAACCGTTCCCTCTCCTGTTCAGAGTCCAGCAGCAGGGTGTATATCCACGCGGCGGTTTTGGACTGTGGATTCCTCCGCAAGAGGGTGATCCCCTGAACATTAGCTAGGTCGCGGTCGTATCTCTCCGAGTTCGCCCTATGCGCGCCGACGATGCGATCGATATGATCCATCTGCGCCACGCCGAGTGTACCCGCGATGTCGTTCATGTTCATCTTGAACCCGATGTCGGCTATGTCTGTGTGCCACTTGGTGACGGATCGGTTGAATCTCCTGTCGAGGCCGTACCACCGCATCCTCGCCAGCCGATCCATGTTTTGCCGCGCCTCGACGCCATTGAACGCCACGAGTCCGCCGTCCCCCGTGGTTATGTGCTTTATCGCTTGGAATGAGAAGCAGACGAAATCTCCATGGTTGCCTACCTTCCGGCCGTCGTGTTCCGCACCGAGGGCATGGGCTGCGTCCTCTATAACCTTCAACCCATGCCTCTCGGCGACCGCAGCAATGTGGGCTATGTCCGCCGGCTGCCCTGCCCAATGGACATAGAGAATGGCCTTGGTCTTCCGGGTGATCGCACGCTCCACCGACTCCGGGTCTATATTACCAGTAGTCGGATCCACGTCGGCCCAGACTATCTTGGCACCGAGCGTGTGTATGGGAATGTTCCCGGCCATACAAGTCATCGGGGTCGTCACGACCTCGTCGCCAGGCTCCACATCAGCGGCCAACAGGGATAGGGTTAGCCCGCTCGTGCAGGAATTGACTGCGGCCACATGCGGGTTGCCGAGGTAGTCCGCCATCCTCTGCTCGAATTCCCTGACCTTGGGCCCCTCTGTCACATAACCAGATGACAGCGTGGCGGACATCCTCTTGTCAATTCCCGTCGGCATATGCACCTTGAACAAATCGATCATTTAGACCTCCTACATTCGGAAACAGTTTATAAGCCGGTGTGCGTGATTCCTTATTGGACACCGCCCGGGGTGCCAAAAAGTAGGATTTCCCGCAGCGGTATATTTTGACCGCATGTAATGCTGCGAGAAGAACTTTATCAGTCCGTTAGCAGGCAGAGGGCAGTGAGAAAACAGACTGCCAATCACCGAGTACCGCCTTGCGAAGTGTATTGACTGAGCGTATGAGATATTTACTGACTTAGTTGCGGCGCTTATTCATCAAAAACCAACTGATCTAAAGTCCGAGAGTCCGAGAGCCGAACACAGGCCAGTACCTGCTCACATGCGACGGGGCAGGCATCAAATATCAGCGTATCAAAAGGCACAGGAAGGTGGCATACATTCAAGACGGAGGTCTGGATCGCTCCTTGGACGCCTAGATTCTCGACATTGCGCCGCTCGGATTCTAGCTGGGCAGGCTTCGTCAGATATGTCGGCACACGGAAGTGTTCCAGCTAGGCCACAGACGCGCGAAACCTAGGACTTACATCTGGTAACATAAATCTACAATGTGTTTTGCGATCTCTATCCAAGCCTTGGCTCGGTCAGGCTTAGTTGTGGCATGCAGTAAATGAAGGCAACATATTTCCTTAGTGTCATGAAAACAAAACTCCAACGGACTTATCTCTCGCAATTTTCTGGCTATCGAAACATGTGTTCCTCTTTTCGCGCTGTTGGATTGCAATAGCCATTGTTCAATGGAGTGGCCAAGACTCCTGCCGCGATTCTTGCGACTCAGTCCGCCCGCGAAATACTCAAGGCTGCGATGCGCCAAATTGCGCTTATAGGCGTGTCCGGCCAGCTCCCATCCGGTGTCCCTCAATGCGCCACCTGACTTCCTTCTGAGTGTCCAAGCCTGCGGCGGCGTCTCCTGCCCTCCAACGGATAAATAATATCTCCTGAACTCTTCGTCCGTCATCCACCCTTCCGGACAAAGGTGCTTCGAGCCGGGGCGCATGTCCAGCCCGGACTCCCTCAATACAAGACCATCCACTATTGCCAGCCAGATGTTCGGAAAGGTGCCTTGCCACACTATGCGCGCCTGCGCGTCATGGTAGGGCGTCCCGACCATGAATTTGTCCTGTATCTCCTCCATACAATATGACCACAACCTACGAGATGTGACGATGATGTCTGGGTCTATGAAAAGCACATGATCCGTCGTGGTCTTGTTTACCAACCTGTTCAGGGACAGCCCGTGCTGCCAAGCCGGATCCCCAGTCTTCCGTGGGAACCTGTCGGTATACAGAGACCTGATGCCATGGGTACCGCACATATCCCGGAGCGACTCCTCACACTTGGCATCCGACGAGTTCACGGACACAAGAAGGTTCAGCGACCTTAGCTCTCCGAACTTATGCAACGAATAAAGAAGCGCGTTAAGACACAGGATGTCCGCCTCGCAGCTCACGGTTGTACACATGTCTATGGCCATTCATCCCCCTTGGTTGATACTAGATCAGCAAGACCCTATAAACTTTTTCCCACAGCACACTGCTACAATGGGACTCTCCAAGGACCGTATAGACATATTCATCAACGGTGGATCCCAACATTTTCACCGCATGAAGATGCTCCTGCCGAGGATGCACCCGCACGGACGCGTCCACTTGGGGTCGGCCTTCCTGACCGACATGGAGATCGAGGAATTAAAGCCTAACTTCGACTTCGTACACAAGCCGGATCACGCCCCTGGCTGGGACTACCTGACCCACATCCTGCACTGCACCAGGAGCCTCAACACGCTGGCGTCGGGCGACTGGTTCATCAAGACCGACGCGGACACAGACCTCGGCGAGGGCTGGTTCAACTATGTCGAGGAGTGCGTGGCGAGGTACCCAGACGCGGTAATGTTCGGAATACGGCGCGATCCGCACGTGTTCGACATAACCGTTACTGGGACGCTTGTCCGGAAGAGACTTGGCTCCGACATCAGGATAGAGGGTGGCAGGAGAATGTGTGGCGCATTCTATGTCTGTAACACCGCGTTCTTCAAGGAACACAATGGCACACATCAGGACATACACGACATCCTGTGGTGCCACGACGAGAACGGTAAGCGGACGAAGCCTAGCCCGTGTCCGGAAAGGTGTCCGCCGGACGAGTCGGAGTTAGGATTAGACGAGGTGAAGGGGCCGAATGGACTATTCAGGTGGGGATTCGGCGGGTCGGAGGACACGGCCAGGAGTATACTTACGCACTTTGTCGGAGCAGAAAGTCGCGTGTATTTCCTGAGCAGCAGGGGGCGTATAGGCCAAGAAATGCTGTGATTCCTGTGTATAAATGCACAAAAAGGGCCGCCCTCCGGGGCGGCCCTCCTTATTACCCATCCTGTCTTGGGTCTCTACCAACCCGCCTCGAACTCGACATAGTACCACCCGCTACCGGGGCCGTCGTTCTCCCCCCGAGCCTCATGCACGAGGTAATCTTCACCCTCCGGCCATCTCCAGTTGTAGGAGTTGCTGGGTTCATTGAGGGCCCAAGGGAGATACTGGATGGGCTGTCCGGCTTCCGGGCCATCAGCCCACATCCAGACGCCCTCTGTCACCCGATCAGTGCCAGCCAAGAAGGCGACGGCGTTTCTCGCGGTGCCAGCGATGTCGCGTCTTTCCTCGATGCTCGTGACCGTGGCCAAATGGCCGCGCATCCCGTTGAAATACATGTTGTTGGCCTTAGCCTTGGCGTCGTCCCATGGGAGATTGTCGTTCGCCCCATTCGGAAGCTTGGCCAAAGCATAACAATGTCCCGTCACCGGGTCGCAATTGGCGCTGGCCACAATGATGGCGGCGGTGTTCACATTGATCGTGAACTGGTCAGTCGCAGTGGCGGAGCCATCTGCGGTGGATACCGTCAGCATAAAGGTGGCGGTCGCGCCGGAGCCAGTCATATCTACGGCCAGCGGCGGGCTGGAAAACTGGAACCATACAGGGGTACCGCCCACTTGCTCCCATGTGTACACTAGATTCGCTGAGTCATAGCCGCCAGTCAACACTGACCCTTGACCAACTACATTCACAGTGTCGCCTGGAAGGGCGGACATGTCCGGACCAGCAAAAGCAGAGATGGTGACAACGGTGCAGCCGTCCGCGTACACAATGTCGCCAGTAGGGGTGCTTGGGCAGGCGTCATCCTGATCGTACACCCCGTCGCCATCGGCGTCGCAGTCGCCGCGTTGGGTGCAGGAACAGCCGGATGCGTCCACAGGATCGCCTACAGTGTTAGGGCAAAGGTCATCTTGGTCAAAAACTCCGTCGCCATCGGCGTCGCAGTCACCGCGTTGGGTGCAGGAACAGCCGGATGCGTCCGCAGGATCGCCCGAGACGGTGTTAGGGCAGGCATCGGCGCTGTCGTATACCCCGTCGGCATCAGTATCGACGAAAGCATTGGAATCATCGTCATCGTCATCGGAGCCGTCATCAGTGCTGTCGTCGGAGCCATCAGAATCAGAACCGCCATCGCTGTCGTCGGAGCCAACCGAATCGGATTCATCACAGAAGCCAAACTCAACCTTCCCTTTCGCAACCTCCCTACACGCCTTGTTTGGCTTCATGTGTTTGGTCTCGCCGTCCTTGCAGATGACGACAGTGCCGTCCGAGTCGATCAGCGGATCGCACATGGCGCATGACCCGATGGAATCACCGTGCCGGAGATGCTTCTCGGCGGAGTGGCCGGACACCATGATGGTGTTCCCCTTATGGCACATCTCAACCTTGTTCTTCTTATGTCCCCTCCCGCTAGCCTGTGCTTGCCCGGCCGTAAACAGCGCGAGCATGGCCACGAACACGATCTTAGTCTTCATCTTCATGTCTCCACTGGCTCTACCAAACAACCGGATATCGGTGCCGTCGGAGCCATGGGAAAATTACGATATGTATGGGTGGAACGCAAGTAGGAAGGGTGGATTATCTCACTGGTCTGGTAATACTGCTACGCCAAGTCAGCGGGGTCGCATGCGACGAAGCGGAAAACAAGTACGACGGCAGGCTGGCCGCCGATCTCGGCGCATACCCTGTCTTGGAGCCACATTTTACCGATGCGGGTGGATGGCACGAGATCGAATATACGAATCAGGGCGTTCCACCAAGGGGTGTGGGGATGTATTCGGACGATGGGATCCAAGGATGGCTCAAACCCCGCTTTGCCGCACACAAACCTGCATGCGTCCTGACGGGCGTCCAATAGCCTGTCGCCTAGGCAGGACACGGGCGTCCCAGCCGGCACATTCTCGTGCAGGCAGTCCTCTGTCACACGAAGTTCAAACAAACCCCTCTCAACGCCTTCAATGGTGGAACCAACGCGCACAGGCACGCCGTCGTCCACATGATCTAAAGCGAGACACTCATCTGGATCCGGTATTAGGAATGACTGCGATACAACACTTGGATCAGAGGCTCCTTGGGGGGTCACCTGCCACTCATCCCGTACCCGACGCCTTTGATCATTCCACGCCGGATTCGTCACCGCCTCATATACCCCTTTACGGAGGCGAGTCGGCGCGGGTATGGTCTCTAAAAGGTCGTTCGTGTCGTCGTCAAACAGACGAAGTGGGCCGACATCGGCGTCAGTCAGCGTGCCAAGGCTGTCGCGCACGAACAGCCTAAGCTGTATCGCTTCCCCGACTGCGGCGTTTTCCCTAGTAACGGCCATGGCTATTATGTGAGGGGACAAAACTTCATCGATTCAGCCGATAACCGAACAAGGTTTGCCTCCTCACGAATATATCATATGATTCATGTGCGAGGATCGAATTGCTACATTGTACGCACCAATGGGTTACAAAAAGCAAAATCGTTCCCCAAAGAGATTTTTGCTCAGCCCCCAGAGGCTAGAGTTTGCCTTCCCGAAGGTATAGGGCTTCTATGCCATGACCTTCGTTAAATCTGTGGGGTACTTTCGCCCCGCCAATGAAAGGAGTTCCTTATGAATTCGTTTTTGAACACAGCCAAGCGTTTCCTGAAATCTGAAGATGGCCCAACGGCAACAGAGTATGCCGTTATGCTCGCGCTCATTATCGTGGCCTGCATCGCTACGGTTGGCGCACTAGGCCAGTCTGTGAATACCGTATTTGCAGATGTTAAGACGAACATCGACGGCCTCTAAGTCTGACTTTGGTCGGCTGGTGTTACATAGCACCAGCCGACCTATTTTTTACCACTGCATCTCTGCACACCTTTGCCTTTCTTATTTTGTTTACACGACCCGCCGAGGGGGCAAGGAGGCCACCTATGTTCAACATAGTGCAAGATCCGATGCTGCGCCGCGCGGCCGCTAAGCTGGGCCTGTCTGAATCCATGACAGCGCTGCTAGAGACACCCTACAGGATAATCCAAGTCCAGATACCGTTCCGACTAGACAGTGGGGAGTTAGAGATCGCGTACGGCTTCCGCGTCCAACACAACGCCTCCCGCGGGCCATACAAAGGCGGTATGCGCTACCACCCTGATGTGAACCCAGCGGAAATATGTTCCCTCGCCCGCCTTATGACATGGAAGACCGCGCTATTCGATATTCCATTCGGCGGTGCCAAAGGAGGGGTGGCCTGCGACCCCACAAAGTTGAGCCAAGCGGAACTGGAAAGAATGACTAGGGTGTTCGCGCGGAAACTCAGCTCCGCAGTCGGGCCCAAGAAGGACATCCCTGCGCCGGACATGGGTACGAACGCACAGGTCATGGCGTGGTTCGCCGACCAATGGGGTAAGTTTGAGGGCTACGACCCAGCAGTGGTGACAGGCAAGCCTATCAGTCTAGGTGGGTCATACGGCAGGACGGAGGCCACCGGAACAGGCGTGGCCATGGTGGCGAAACATATGTGCGACGCCTTGGGGGAGAACATGCCTGGGAAGACTGTCGCCGTGCAAGGGTTCGGCAATGTCGGATCATGGTTCTCCCTAGCCGCGCAGGATCGCGGGGCGAATATCGTCGCCGTGTGCGACCAGTGGGGCGCGGTGCAATGTGACAAAGGGTTCCCAGCGGACATCCTGCGCGTCGCAATGGAGGCGTCGATCCGCAGGGAACCGATTGCCGACGCTCTGCTGTCTGCGGCTGGGTCATTTCGCATATCGGCGGAGGAGTTGCTGGCCGCCGATGTGGACATCCTCGTGCCAGCGGCGCTCGGCGGGGTTGTGACGGACTCCAATGTCAACGATGTGCGAGCCAAAATGGTCATCGAGGCCGCCAATGAGCCTCTCACCGCAAGCGCGAGCGAGTCACTGAAGGATCGTGGTGTAACAGTCGTGCCAGACATACTAGCAAACGCAGGGGGCGTGGTTGTCTCCTATTTTGAATGGGTGCAAAACAGGCAAGGATTCCGCTGGAACAAGGCGCGGGTGCATTCGGAACTCGCCTCCGCGATGCAGCGAGCCTTCGACGCGACTTGGGTGGCCAGCGGTAGGGATTGCACAAAGCTGCGGGAGGCGGCATATCTCGTCGCCATAGAGAGGGTATCGCAGGCAACGGAGTACCGCCTCGGCATATCCGACTAACTCCCCCTCGCCGAGCGAAGGATAGTGTCGAAGACTTTCGCGCCGATTTGTCCACGCAGCTTGTCATGCAGTTCTGGTCGCGAAAGCAGCTCCTTCGGACTCCGTACGCCGCACGACCACAGTATCCTAGCCCGCTTGCCTCCGACACCGTCGAGCCTAGTAAGCGATGCCATCGCTGGAGGCAGTCCGTACCGGATCATGGCACCGAGATCAGACCATCTGCCGTACGACCACGAGGGGGCGCACATCTTCTCCATAAGCGCGAGTGTGGTGGTGACCCTGTCGATGTCGGCGAGCAACTGCCCTTGCACGCCCTCCAAGCCAGGAAGCCGTTTGCCGTCCATCAAAGCGCGGTAGGCCGTACCCACCACCGCTGGGGACTTCTCGATCCGAAGGCCTTTTTTGGTACACGCACTGCGGAAGGCGGTCACATGCTCCGCACTGTCCCCAGCACCGGACATGCCCTCGGCGTACTCGCGTGTATTGCACAGCGCCCATGACACGGACACGCCGTCAACCTTATGCTTATCCTTGAACAACCTCATGAAATTTAGAAACCAACCACACACCTGCCAAGGCGAAAAATACATAGCGTACGCCAATTTCCCCAGTTTCGTGGCAACGAATGTCTCGCCGTCGTCCGATGTCTCAATCGCCTTGAGGCGCACGAGCGCGGAGAACACATCCTCTATCTGGGATCGCTCAAGCGTCTGGCCTTGCGCATGCGCGAGACTCCTAGAATGCCAGTCGGCGAATGATGACGAATCCACGACACGGCCCTGCACTATCTCGCTGACCACATGGAAGGCCAAAGGGCGGACGCCATTTAGTCTGCTAACCACAGGTTCGACCCGGCCATATTCCTCTCGCAGGGCATTGAATTCCGCCTCCGGCAGGAGTACATACGCATCCCCGCGGGAAAGTGCCACCTTGCCATCCACTATTTTAGGACGACCAGCTCTGCCGCACATCTGTCGGACAGTCATCGACTCCACCCGAATGTTCGCGCGATGGACGCCCGCGACTATAACCCTATCAGCCACCTGCGGTCTCCGAATCCTGCCGCGAATCATCACGGAGTCGGCGACACAACTCGCCCAGCACTACGGCGGCGCGGGACAGCACCTGCTTCTGGACACCGGACGACTCGTCTATTTTGGACTCAAAGGCGAACTTTACCCAAGACGCTTCCTCCGGATCGACTATCTCGACCCGATCCATAGAATCCACATCCTTCTCACTCGGGCTGTACACGGCGAAGAAATCCTTCCGCTCAGCCTTGGCCAAAGAAATAGCGTTGTCCTTCATAAGTCTCATATACCCTCCCCAAACATCCTTGCGGTCTCGTAGTGTACCGCACAAGCAATTCCATAAAGTGTGAACGGGGGTACCACCGGCCTAGTGCCGGTGGGGGAAAGCGAACCCCCACAATTTCCTTTCAGATAGAATAATTTGTGAAAATGGTTCGTACAGTATCATTG
>JAZDCZ010000406.1:0-3810 GCA_036679605.1 Gemmatimonadota bacterium | reverse complement strand
GACTTGGATGGCACGCCAGTCCGAATGCTAGGCATGTTTTCTGGTGTGGACCGATGGGGCATGGTGCGAGACGGGCTGGTTCGGGGCTCTCGCCCTCTGCCATTCGGACGCAACCTGTCGCTGACAACTTTTGGGGACCGGGTGTACATCGGAACGGCGGACACCTACGAGGTTGCGAGCTATGGAATGGACGGGCAGTTGCGACTACTCATCCGCCTAGATGGATTGGATCGCAGCCTGTCGCAGAACGAGATCAACCGGTATGTGGATGATCGGGTGAAGCAGGCAAGGTCGGACAATGCTCGTCGTAGCCAACGCAGATATTACGCCGACATAGACTTTCCCAAAGAGCTACCGGCCTACGGAGCATTGATGGCAGATGCCGACGGGTTGCTGTGGATACAAGACTACGCCCGGCCCGTTGCCGAGGAGACCGTCTGGCGCGTGTTCGACATGAATGGCGTCTACGTCGCCCGCGTCAGTTTGCCGTCGGGATTTCGCGTGTTCGAGATCGGCTCCGACTACATCCTTGGATCTCGGACCGACGAGTTGGACGTGGAGCACGTCAGGCTTTACGAGTTGGCAAAGCCATGACCTGATTTTCGTAAGATAGTCTTCGGACGGCGAGAACGATGGAGATGAGGGAGACGCTATACGCCCCTCCGATGCCGGATTGCTCAGAACCTGAGGGAAATGCCCAGCCGCAACTTTCCGCCGCGTTGCGGGCCGAAGCTCACGCGGAGCTGGTCGAGCGGCACGTCTTCCCACTTGGCCCCCTTGGCTCCGCCAATGACAGCGCCAGCGATTGTGCCCAACGCGAGGCCAGGGGGCACAGTGACAGCGGGCCACAGCGCGCACCCAATCGCATCGTCGCTGTCTACGGCATTGTTGTTACAGCTCACAGCCAAGGCGGTCCCTATGCCCGCTCCAACAGCGATGCCTACGAGAGCGCCGATAACCGCACCCCGCACCGCGTGTCCCTCCTGACGCACGCGGACTTCGAATTTGGAGATCGCGTCGACGGGCACAGCACGATCGCTCGCACCCGTCACCAGCACCAAGCTGTCGGCGGCTATGGTCCTGATCGTTCCCTCATCCGTGCGGCACCTCGTGCGGGCCTCCCCCCCCGTCACTGGCAAGAACTTTGACGTACAATATGCAACGCGCACCCGGTCACCGGGTTTGACCTGCACTGAGTCTTGGGCTGTAACGATGGTGAACGGCGTAACCGCGAGGACGGCAACGAGAAATGTGCTGGGACGCATAGACCACCTCCTGCGAGCTGCGCTACAATGTACGGTCTGCAGTGCCATGGTCAAGCAGACAGGTGTCGGCAGCAGCGCAATGCCCGCGATGCTAGTGACTCCGAGCAGGTCGGTAGTGACTTCGTCCTTGGTGTTTGGCGCGATGAGTTGGATGTCGAGCACGTCAGGCTTTACGAGCTAGCGAAGCCTTAACCACGGTCAGGCGGCGGCAGGTACCACGACAAACCCGGCAACGCGGAAGTGATGGTCCAATGCCAGTGCCTCGCGGATGCCGCGCTCCTCCATGACGGCAAAGCTTACCGCATCGGTGAACGAGAATTCCTGATCGTCGTATCGCTCGAGCCAATCTCGGCGCGCGCGCGCTTCGTGCTCCGGGGTGCTCGTCACGACAACCGACGGCTCGCGCCCGACCTCGCGCAGGAACGCAAGCGCCGCCGTACGGTGGATCCGCCGGAGCAGCAACGCATACGTTTCCGCAACCACGAGGTTCGTAGTTACGATGCGGGTAGCACTCTTTTGAATCGCATTGCGCAATGCGTCGGCAACCGCGGAGTGTGCGGGGTCCTCCGGGTCGGCGAGCGGAAACCAGGCACTCGTATCAACAAACAGCTCAGGAACCACGGCTCTCCTCGCCCGACGATTCCCACGCCGCCCGCTCGCTCTCGGCGAGAAACCGGTCGTGCTCAAGCGCAACATCGTACCCCGGTTCCCCACGACGGGGGCATCCTGCGGCGATGCCGATGATGCGAAGCGCCGGATGCGCCGCCGGGTCTGTCAGCTGGCGTTCGAGTGCCTCCAACCCGCGGCGCAACACGTCGGACTTGGTCGCGCCGAGCTGTGCCGTGAGACGGCCCAGCCTCTCCCGTTCCTGCCGGCTCAAATAGACCTGGACCGGCTCGGCGGCCCTCCGAGTTGGCTTGTCATGATGATTTCTCATGACTTCATGATAGTATGGACGTGACAAACGGTCAACCTGACTGTGTGCCTAATGTCCTGCGATCCGGCCCCTTGCGCACCCCGCAATATCTTTTATTTTGTTTATACTTAACTTTGTTTAAACAGGAGGCATCAGTCCCATGAGCAAGGGCGACTACCTCGGTGAATTCGAGCTTGTGGTGCTCCTGGCACTGGCTCGGCTCGGAAACGACGCCTACGGTGTCAGCATATATGAGGAAATCCAGCGCATCACTGGACGTGATGCATCCGTCCCGGCGGTCTACGTGACCCTCACACGGCTGGAGAAGAAAGGCCTGGTGTCGTCGCGCGTAGGTGAACCCACGGGCGAGCGCGGTGGCCGAGCCAAGAAGTTCTTCCAGGTCGAGCCGGCCGGCGCCGATGCACTCAAACGCTCGCGCGATATGCTGGACAGGTTGTGGGAAGGTGTTGAACTCGAGGCGACGCGCTAAGCAATGCGACCCAAACCCCCACCGCTTGCACATGCACTGCTGCGCGCGACCCTTCCGCGCGAACTCCGCGATACGATTCTCGGCGATGTCGAGGAGAAATTCTACCGTATAGCACGCACGCCGCTGGAATACGGCGATGCCAGACGCTGGTATTGGAAACAAGCGATCCGCTCGCTCAACCCCGCCCTTCGAATAGCACTCCGTCAACCCACTCGGCGACACACCGCGCTGATTCGGCATACAGTATATGGAGACATGATGCGAGATACACTGCACGACATTCGCTACGCCATCCGCACGTTCATGAAGAACCCGGCGTTCACCGTCGTAACGATTCTCACACTTGCGCTCGGCATCGGAGCCAACACGGCAATCTTTAGCGTCGTGGATGGAATCCTGCTAAAGCCTCTTCCCTACCCCGAGCCCAATCAACTCGTCAGCGTGTGGGCCGACTACACGCGGCGGGCGGACGGGCCGCTCCGCGAATGGCTCTCGTTCGCCAACTTTCACGACCTGAGGCAGGAGACCGATGTCTTCAGCGATATCGGTGTCTACCAGGGCTTTGGCCCAACTCTCACCGGCAAAGGTGAAGCACAGCAAATCGCCGCCGCTCAGTTTTCGGTTGGCATGTTCTCCGACGTACTGGGTGTAGAGCCGCTGATTGGCCGCAGCTTCCTTCAGGAAGAGGGTGAACCCGGCGCCCAGCGAGTGACCCTGGTAAGTCACGGGTTCTGGACCAGAGTTCTGGGTGCGGACCCATCGGTTCTCGGTACTAGCCTCATGCTTGACGAAGATCCTCACGTCATTGTTGGCGTCATGCCTGCCGGATTCAGACCGCCTTTCGTCAAGAATGCCGATGTCTGGCGGCCCATGCAGCGGAACATTTCGCAAAGCCTGCAAAATCGCGGTTTCGCCGTCATGCGTGGTATGGGGCGGATGGCACCCGGAGTAACGCTCGAGACTGCTCGCGCACGTGCTACGGCAATCGGTAGCAGACTTGAAGAGCAGTACCCCGAATCAAACTTGGGCGTGGGATACGCACTGTTCCCCTTGCGCGATGACCTGGTTGCACAAACACGCACCGGCCTTTGGGTTCTGTTGGCCGCGGTGGGGTTCGTGCTACTGATCGCGTGCGTAAA
>JAZDCZ010000405.1:0-6413 GCA_036679605.1 Gemmatimonadota bacterium | reverse complement strand
TCAAGAGACTCGAGATCGAGTAGCTGCTCTGGCGGGCGGCGCAACGCAGAGGCGGCCTCATCAACATCATGACATGAGGAGAACCCAATGAGCCACGAAACAAATGCACAACGCGTAGCAGCTCTAGCAGACGGAGCGTTCACCGACATCTTCGCCACCTACTGCTCTTCGATTGGTGCAGCCCCGATCATTGGCCTCGACGAACCACTGAGAGAAGCATTCGCCACACCGACCTGGCGGCACCTACCGATCGAGATTCCCATGGAACTCGCATCGATCATGGCCGACGAACTCGGCAAAGTCATCGCAGACAGATTCAAGGAGCAGGCTCACATGATCATCCTTGATGCACACATTTCGGCGTTGCCCCCGACGCCGCGGCGCGGTGAGACATGACCGAGCGGCCGTTACCGCCGCCACAACTCAGGCATCGATGCAACGATGGTTGAACTGGTTCGACGCATCCGGCAAGGATCAGCGGAGATTCGCCGTATTGTGGGTATTGTGACTTCGGTTGTACGCCGATGGAAGGGGATGAGCGTCTTGACCGATTCTGAGCACCTCCCGTCGTTCAATGAGGGCGTCTACACCGTCGCTGAGGCAGCGCGCATTCTTGGCCGCGGCGCTGAACCCGCATCGTCGCGACAGGTGCGTTATTGGCTGGCTTCTGGACTGACCACGCCGACCCACCGTGTGGCAGATTCGGTAGCTTTGTCGTTTGAGGATCTGATCAGCCTGGAGATTGTGAGGCGTTTGAGAGCGAAGGGGGTGAGTCTCCACAGTATTCGAAGGCTTGAGGAGGCTCTCCGCGAACTCAACACCGATCGTGAGCGTCCGCTCGCATATGAAGCCTTCTTCACGGATGGCGCATCGATTTGGGCTCAGGGATCCGATGCCGATGCGAACGACGTAATCGAGGTGGTAGGGCGCTATCACAAGCAGTACGCGTGGACTCATGGGATTAGCACCTTCGCTGACGAGATTCGATTCGAGCCGGCTAGCGGTCGAGCTATCACATGGAGTCCAACACCGTACGTAGATCTGGACCCGCGTATCCAGTTTGGTGCACCGGTGGTGAGCGGAACACGCATCCCGGTCAGAACGATCGAGACCAACCTAACAGTCGGTACTCCGGCAGACGTAGCAGCCTGGTATGGCTTGACGGAGGAGCAGGTGCTCGGCGTTAGGGACTACCTCGCCGCCGCCTAAGCATCTCCGTTCGTTTTGCCTCGATGCAAACCTGAGCTACAAAGTGGCGGAAGCTCTTGCGTTGGTCGAGCACCCGTTTGTTCACGTATCGGAAGTGCTTCCGTCACCGAGCCTGCCCTCGGGCCAAGCGGGTGCTTCAGATGAAGAAATCGCCGCGTGGTGTGCTGACGATGTGAGTGTCCTCGTTACGACTGACAGCGACTTCAAGGGCCGCTGGATTAGGAGTGGCCTCCTCGCCCGCCACGGCGTGGAAGTCATCGTGTTCAACAGAGACATTCCGGGTCTCGGCAACCAACATCTTCGGATTACGACCCATCTTCCTGCATGGCAATCGGAACTTGAGCGACAGCCATACGCATACCGGGTTTGGGTTCAAAACATGAGCGGAGGCTTGAAGCTCCGTATTGGAAAGAAGGCAACGCCCCGTCGTCACGGCCCAGTCACGTTCTAGGTCTCCTGCTCATCGAAGTCTTCTGGTGTAGAAGTGCTCGCCAGCGCAATCTCAGGGATTGCGCTCCTTTCCAGCCTCCATCAGGACGAGCCCGCCTTGTCTGAGTTGCACGAGTTACGGCGAAGGGCTAAACGCAGCGAACCCAATGACCGCGACAATGGCGATTGTCAACAGTGCTGCGTAGGCCAGCGGGATCCGGGGTCGGAGCCCTAGCCGATCCATGTTGCGTGATCTGGGTGAGTACTTGAGGCCTGGAAGCCAATCAACTGGCAGGCTGCTATCCGACAGTTTGGGGGCGTTGATGTGGCGAACCCGCCCCGATATCGAGATTCGCCGTGATGCCCTTTTATCAATCTCGGCGAGCACTCGCAGATCGAACCAGTCTCCCGGTTTCAACAACAGCGGGTTGAACCCGATCGGCACTCCGGCGGACACGGGACGCAACGGTGTGACTTTGAGGCGTTCGTCACTTCTGTTCCCGATTCTGACGATCTTGACATTGTCACTAATCGTGAATCTCACAGGATCTTCGAAATCGCCCGAAGTGAACTCTTCCGTGCCTGTGTTCTGAATCCGAATCACGAGGAGCCGTGGATTTCGTATCTCTCGGTCTTCGAAAATGCCAACCACTGGCCCGTTCTGAGATCCCGCACCGACCGCAGTATCTGTCATGACGGAGTACGTGAGCTCATAGCGCATGCGTTGCCGGTGCCAGTTGAACAGTCCCTGTAGAGCGACAGCAATCGCCGCGCCAACAACTAGCCACGCAACTCTCGACAGTATCGGAACGTAGTCCATGACCTGAAGCTACAGCAATGCTCCGGTTGTTGTTCCGGGAAGATCGAAGCGTGGACCCTCCGCATGTGAGGCACTCAAGCGTCTCGATGTCCCCATCGATGCCGATCACATTGCATGCGCTTTCTGGATCATCAGTCTGAGCCCAGGTAGGTGAGATTTCCGCGTCGAGCCGCGTCCACTACTGTGCATGCAAAAGGAGCGTGGGCGTTGGAATCATTGCTGATCGGTATCGAAGAGGTGGCCACCTCCGGTTTCGATTGGCAGGAGGTTGCGTTTCTCTTCGCCGGAGGACTGTTCGGCCTCATCGGTGGCTTCATACTTGGCGGGAGGAATTCGAAGCTCGAGGAGAGTCGTCGTCGTACGGCGCGGTCCGAGGATGCCGCTAGGAGGATTGTCGAAACATCGGAGGCGATCTGGAACATGCACTCGGGCCTTGGACGCGATGAAGAACCACCCCTCGAGCCAATCCGAACGCTGCTGATACAGATGGGCGTCGACGCACAGCTGATTACGGACATAGACGCTCGGACGCGGCTGCTCACCGCACGGAAGGTCTACAACAACGTGGGAATCGCCGTGACCATGGTCGATGAGACATCCGGCCAGATCACGTGGAGAGTCAATCGGGAGGTCGCCCATGTCGCAGGCGCTGTTATGCGAAACGAGAAGCAGCCACCTGTCATGAAGGACACCGACGGGTACTCGGACTTGATTGACGTAAAGATCGAAGCGTGGGAAGAGAGCGAGAAAGCTATGCACAAGGCGTGGAGAGAGGAACAAGAGCGAAAGGGGGATGCAGATACCGGCGATCGCTGATGAGCCAGCCCCCGGGATTAGTCCTCTAGCTTGTCGATGAACGTCCCCATTCGTTCACTCGATCACATGTAATCGTTGCTGCCCAACAAGCGGAGTCACAGCGTTGCGGTTCTCGATGTACCGCAGATAAGCAGACGCTTCGATCCGGACCTCGTTGCCGATCTTGATGATGTCGAGGTAGTTCGCACGTATCTGCTGCTCAACGAACCCTGGAGGCATCTGAAGCAGGTCAGCCACGTCTTCGATCGTGAGTAGGCGTTCCATGACTCGACGCTATCGGCTGGACAACCGCGCTGCAGGGATCGTTTTCCCGAGGTGCGTTTGTGTACAGAAGAATTTCAGAGAACTGTGGTACACAAGAGACCCCTGGTGATTACATATAGGTAGGAAGGGAGAGAACATGAACGAACTGTCAGAGATGACCGACCAAGAGGTTGTAAACCTTATCTGCGAGTTACGCCCAGCAGCGAAGACGGTACCGCTGGAAGTTGAAATGGAAGTTACTCACGTTGAGTGGGATCGGCTCAGGGCGGCTGAGCAAGAGATCGCCGACAGGGGTTATGTGGAGTCGAGTCGTGGCTACTGGGAACATGAGGATGGTTCCAAACCGTATCTCATCAAGAGGCACGGATAGGCCTAATTCCGAACGTATGTTGTCGATGAACACCACAAGGGCTCTTGTACTACTTGCTAAAGAGGAGTACGCTTTCGATTATTCAAGGGCCCCGGCTTCCCTCTTGGGGGATGACCGGGGCTTTCTAATTATGATCGGGGGAGCCCATTCCTGATCCCAACCTCGGCCATTTGGCGACCGATCGATCTGCGCGAGTCATGGTGTTCATTGACGGCCAGAACCTTTACAAGCATTGCCGAGAACTCTTCCTTCACCCCCTATGTCATCCGCACCTCCTTGCGGAACACCTCGCCGGTCCTCGCACTCAGAACCGCGTCTCGACCCGCTTCTACACTGGAAGGCCGAGCCCGAACATGCCCGACGAGAGGGTGAAAGCTCGGAATCTAGACCGCCGACTCGCGGTCATCCGGAGGATGGGGGCCACGGTCCAGACTCGCCGCCTGCGGTACCACTGGGACTGGGGACACCGGGAGAAGCTTCCCCAACCCGGAGAGGGAGTGACCCCGCAGACCGTGATCCTTTGGCCCTGGCAACGCCCACGTGAGAAAGGCATCGACCTGCTGATTGGGCTCGACGTTGTGGAGTTTGCCCTAACGGGCCTGTTCGATGTCGGGATTGTCGTGAGCTTGGATAGCGACCTCCGTGAGATCCCCAGTGCTATTCGGAATCTCCGAGCCCATCTCACGAATCCGGTTCGGATTGAGGCCGCAGTTCCAGTGGGTCCTCTCCACACGCCAAAGACCCTCGCGGGGTTCGCCTATACGCACCAGATCACACGCGAGGTGTTCGAGCGTATCCGCGATGACACGGATTACACAGTGCCGGAAGAGGAGTGGTACCCTCCGGTACCTCCGGCCTCACTAGCTGATCTTTCGGCCCCAAATTAGGACACCACCAACGAACCGTGGCGGCATTTGAAGCAAAGCAGCTACGTCGTCGACCGTGAATGGACGTTCCATACCTTGACGCTATCGGTCGGTACCTTGAGTTGCAGGGATGGTCTTCCCTAGGTCGAAGGGTTCTATTACGACTGAGGACCGTTCGGACACTGCTCTAGTTCGCCAACACGCTCGTCACCGTTGCCACAGGCACATCGTCGCAATCTGCTGTGGAGAGGAGAAGCGTGTCGACCTCGTAGGTGCCGTCATCGAGGTCGACCTCGATGTTGTATGTGTTCGCTCCGTCCTCCAACGGGGAAACCTCGTAGATGACGAGGTAGGCACCAGTTCCATTGCGTGCCCGATCTGACACCGACAATTCGGCTCGCATCTCAATGTTCGCACCGGCCGACCCGAAGCACTTGTTCGAAAGTTCAATGAGTGTCACGTCGAAGTCGTCAACTCCGATCGATACCAGGGTGGTGGTTGTGGCACGACTTGTGGTCGTTGCCTCGGTGGTGGTGCTCGGCTTTGTCGTAGTGATCGACTCCACGGGCGGCCGCTCGGTAGAGCCCGCTTGTTGCTCCAGTACCGCTATCCGGGCATCGTGCTCGGCAATGTCGGCCTCCATCTGTGATGTATCGGAACAGCCGATCATCATGACGGAGAGCACTGCGATCGTCGCAGTCATCCGTTTCATGGTCCCCAATCGTCCACGAGACTCCATCCTAGGCTCAGGTCACTAAGGCCCAACCAGCAGCCGTGGGGCGGCATCGCTCGCCGGTGTCCAACCTCTCGATGCCCACCGCGCCTCGCCCAGCGATCGCACGCGGCCCGGTATCGGAAACACCTCTGTTCGCAAATACGGCATCCTCGTCGCTCTCAGCACTCCTCCGTGCATGTTGAGACCTACCCATTGACCGATTCCGGTAGATCACCCAGCAGCGCCGTTGGTTGATCGTCGAGATACGTCAAGGCGTCGACCGCGGATCTCAACCGGTCCTTGGTGACTCGCGTGTAGATCTGTGTCGTCTCAATATCGGCATGGCGTGCAAACTCTTGCGCCATACGCAGATCACCAGTGTTCGTGGCGGATAGTCCCGGGAACACCGCAGGGAACGCGGTCATACGGGGCCGCAGGACCTCCCTCACGACAGGGTGCACCGGCACCGTTGCTTCGACACCGCCCTTTCCCAGCACCGTGTACCACTCGAACTCCGGGTCGAAGCGTGGCCATTGTGTCTGCGAAATCTCCTCACGCCGCAACCCGAGGTAAAGGCCAAGGAGCACCGCCATTCCTCCTGGGTGTTCCATGGCAACTGCGCAATGGGCAAGCCGGGAAGCCTCTTCCGGTTCCAGGGCCCGCGAGATGCCCCGTTTCTTGCGAGGCACACGCATTGCCCGCATAGGTGCGTCCATGTAGCCAATCGATTCGAACCAGTGCTTCAACGCTGATCTCGCAGTCCGCTTCGATGAGTCTGGCATCGTTTCAGTGAAGAGACGTAGGTCGAGCGCGCCGACCGCGAAAGGATCGAATGCCTCACTCTCGGCGTATTTCCAGAAGCGTTCTATGTCCCAGCTGTACTTTCGTATGGTCCGCTCTGCCAACCCGATCCCGGTCAGATAC
>JAZDCZ010000404.1:0-3051 GCA_036679605.1 Gemmatimonadota bacterium | reverse complement strand
GCTTATGTGCAGCACTCAGTTATGTGGATTTGCCGGCCCCTCCCTGGTCAGGTTGGGTGCATCGGCGGCGGCGACTGCGCATAACGCCCCGACCGACCGAGGCTGGCGAGCCAGGTAAGGAGGTCGCCCTCGGGGAACTTGCCTTCGCTCAGCTTGGGCAACGCTGTGGCTGCGGCGACCGCCTTTTGCTTCATCCGCAAGGTGATCTCAATGTAGCTATGGGTGGTGTTGAGCTGGCTGTGACCGAGCCATGCGGCGATGGTGGTGATGTCGGTGCCGGCTTGGAGTAGATGCATGGCCGTTGTGTGCCGAATGATATGAGGCGTAACGCGCACCGCGTGCCGTGGGGTGAGTTCGGCACGCGCAGTGAGCTTGCGTAGAATGTAGGCGACTCCCGAGCGGCTGAGACGACGGCCCTGGGCATTGAGGAAGAGCGGCCCACCAGCATCGCCACGCTCTGCGAGCCACTGCTTGAGAGCGTCGACCGTCCTCGTCCACAGGGGACAGGTACGCTGTTTGCGTCCCTTGCCCTCAAGGGTGACCACGGGAACAGGGTCCAGGCGGATGTCGCAGACATCCAGGTCGACGATCTCTTGGACTCGGGCGCCCGTGTTGTAAAGCAGCAGGAACAGCGCCCTGTCGCGTCGTTGCGTGGCGGGATCGATGGCCTTGACGAGTTCAACAATTTCGTCGTCGTCGAGATATTCGACCTCCGGTTTTTCGAAACGGGCGGGAACCATCTCGCGGATCCTACGACAGCGTTCCAGATGCTCGGGAGCGACGGAGGCGGCGTAACGCACAAATGCTTTGATTGCGGCAAGCCTCTGGTTACGGGTGCGTGCGCCACACTCTCGCTCTGTCTCCAACCATCCGAGGAAAGAACGGACTGTGTCGACATCAAGGATCTCATGATCGAGTTGGTCGGCAGTGCATTCGTTCCGCTCCGCGGCGTCTTGGAGGAATAGTTTGAGGGCATCACGGTAGGACAGCACCGTGTTGGGGCTGACGGCACGTTCAATAGTCAGGTACTTCTCAAAGAAGTCCTGGACGAGCCGCTGGAGGGATACGTTTGCGGACTTGGAGGATTTCATGACAGCACCTCGTCGAGGGCGTCTGCCTGATGCTCGAAACGTGTCGCGGCTTGTTCGAGCAGCGCTCCGTTGGCGACTAGGTACAGCCGAGTATTTTCAATGGAGACATGCCCCAAATACGTGCTCAGCGCTGGGAGCAGGGCATTGACATCGCGCCCCTGCGCGTACCACTCTGCGACACGGCTGACGGCGAAGGTATGACGAAAATCGTGTGGCCGCGGCAAGGGCTTGGGAATTTCAGCTGTGAGGCACGCGCTGTTGAGGCCTGACCATATCGGCGGATAAGACACACGCCGTCGCCGACTGGAAACGAAGATGGGGTCAGACGCATCCGAGCCCATCGGCCGAAGAGGATGCTCCACATAGCGAACCAATGCCTCCATCGTCGACCGGCGTAGCGGAAGGGCTCGGCTCTTGCCGAACTTCCCTCTTCTGACGGTCAGAATCTGGTCGCGGCGGTCCATGTCCCCAACGTCGAGGGCCAGGGCCTCACCGATCCGGATGCCGGTGGTGTAGAGCAGGCCGAGCAGCGTCGCAGTCGTCGTTGAGCGTAGGCCGTTCACCGGCGGTAACCGTCGCGCCGCCACCAAGAGGCTTGTGATTTCCGCGGCAGAGATGATGCGTGGCTGCCGCTGGCGCCAGTATCTTGATGCCTTGGAGGGGCGTGTGAACCCACATGCCGATCAAAAGCAAGCAACAAGTGTCTCTGGGTAACATAGCCCACGCCGACCGCATGCTTGAGTTCAACGAAATGCTCGAAGTGGGGTGCGAGCCAACTGGTAAATTCGCGTAGTTGGGTCATGCCACCACCTCCGGCCAGTCGACTGCTACCTCAAACAGGCGAGCGTAATCCACCTTCGCGTAGATGGCGACGGCGGTAAGCGACCGGTGACCGAGCAAGTCTGCGATCGCCTTGACGCCCTGGCCAGCCCGTAGCAATCGGGTGGCGAACGTGTGCCGCAACGAATGGGGACGCCGTGGTGGCAATCCGCAACGCACCATCCGAGACTTCACCAAGCCCGAGATCGCCATTGGACTGAGCTTTAGGTGCGGACGGTTTTGGCGCAGGAAGACGTCGTCACAGTCGCTGGTCGGGCGCTCATTGCGCAAGTAGTCGGCCAAGGATTCAGCCACGGCCTCAGTCAGAACGTGGTGAACGGCCTTCCCACCCTTGTGCGCAGCAAAGACGATCATCCCCTCATGCCAGTCAACGTCCATGAATTCAAGGGCTGATACCTGTGCGCACCGTACGCCGTAGGTCGCCAAAAGGTAGACAATAGCCCGGTCCCGAAGCGGGCACCTGCCTCCCTCCCACGGTGAACTGAGCAGCGTCTTGAACTCCTCGTCACTGAGGCCGCGCGGGAGGCCGCTGAGTCGATAGCCTGGCAAGCTCGGCACCGCATTGACCAACTCCAAGTCCACCCAGCCTGCAGAAGCAGCGAACTTGAGGAACAACCTCATTGCCGAGCACATATTGCGACGTGCAGACACCCCATGGTCTTTGCCGTATCGGACGAAGAAATCCTCGATGCCATCGGGAGTCAGCGACTGAAACGCTTCTGTGCACCTCGCCTCTGCGCGAGCCGTCACCTCATCGACGAAAGTACATGCGGAACTCAGTCGACATGTGATCGTCCCCGAGGTAAGTCCCCGTACCTCCACGAGCCAGGTCGCGAACGCCCTCAGTGTCGGCCGGTTCTCTGCGCATGCCTTCTCAATTCGGTTCTGCGTGTAGATGCCATAAGACTCAGGCGTCCATGCCACCCTTTCGGTCCTTGTTTGCTTCATGGTGACCTCCTTGCGGGAGATCATCTGTTATGTGGAGTGCCGGGTGGTCTCTGTCGAGGACTCACGCGCTTGCTGAGTACCAGCTCCACATAACTGAGTGCTGCACATAAGGGTGGCACCCAGCTGGGTGGCACCCATGCGGAGAAGTTACAGGTGGAAGTAGAACAGGCGA
>JAZDCZ010000403.1:0-3327 GCA_036679605.1 Gemmatimonadota bacterium | reverse complement strand
GCGAAGATTGTGAGTCGTGCCGAGCTGACTACGGAGTCGACGGTATGAAACAACCTATTCTTAATGCTGGGGATCTCGTTCTTGTGACAGGGGGCGCGGGATATGTCGGCTCGCACTTGGTCCGTATGTTTCTAGGCCGTGGATACCGGGTGCGGGTTCTCGATACCTTTCTGTACGGGGACGCGGGACTGCGAGGGTTATACGCGTCGCCGGGACTCGAGGTAGAACAAGGCGACATCTGCAATATCCGCGATATGATACGTGTCGGTAAGGACGCGAGGGCGATTGTCGCGCTTGCGGCTTTGGTCGGCGACGCGGCGTGCGAGTTGAGTCACGAAGAGACGTTGGCGATCAACATAGAGTCGACGAAAATATTGGCGGAGGTGGCGAAATCGAACCCCAATATGGATCGACTCGTGTTTGCCTCGTCATGTAGCGTGTATGGTGCCGCCGCCGATCTATTGATTAATGAAGGATCGTGTCTGAACCCGGTGTCGTTCTACGCGCGAAGCCGAATCGTGTCGGAAGGGATTCTGTCGCAATCTATGCAAGAACGCTCGGTCGTCACGCTGAGGCTGGGAACGGTGTTCGGGCCGTCGACGCGCATGCGTCTCGATCTTATGGTGAATACGATGACGAGCAGGGCCGTCACGGATGGTAGGATACGGGTTACGGGGGGGGCAGCTTGGCGGCCTCATGTTCACGTGGAAGACGTCGCTCGTGCATTTATGATGGCGTCCGAAGCTCCTGCCTCTCAGGTATCGGGAGAAGTTTTTAATGTGGGTTCCGACGACAACAACTATACGATCGCCGATACCGCGAAGATAGTCGCCGGGCTGGTGCCCGGTACCGAGATTGAGTACGGAGATTCGGTGGAAGACCCGCGTAGCTACAGGGTTTCGTTCGAAAAGATTCGGCACACTATGGGTTTCCAAGCACGTTTCGGCGTCGCCGACGGTGTGGGGCAAGTCCGTGGACTCTTGCAAGATGGAAGTGTAGACCCCACCGATCTTCGCTATTACAATGTCGGCTACTTGGAACGCTACGGTTTCACGGGCGAGGCGGTCGAGTCTACAGTCCATCGTGCCAAGACTGTTCGCGCTCGTATCTGAGGCGCGAGACGACAGAAGCTGCCGCTGGTTACCGAGACGGCGAGGTGGCCGATAATTCATCTAGGGGATACGAGGTTGTGGGAAACAGTTCTCTCGTAGAGAGCGTCGGAATCGTTCATTTCGGTTTAGGCGAGATCGGCATAGCGTTGGTCAGGGCGACCGGCAAAGCCACGGGCTTAAGAAGCGTAGCCGCGGTTGAAGTTCGACCCGAGTGCGTGGGGCGTACTCTCGAAGAGGTTTGTTCTGCTGGCGGCGACGTCGTCATCCAGCCCACCATCGATGAAGCGTCGCGCGAAGGAGGTAATGCAGATGTAGCGTTCCACGCGGCGGGTTCGTACCTCGAAGTAATCGACAGTCAGATCTCCGGTCTGTTGAAAGCGGGACTGAACGTGGTGACTACTGCCGAGGAATTGATCTGCCCGCAAGGTGCACCCGCTGAGCGCGCGGCTCGTTTGCACGCAGAGGCGCAGGCGAATGGGGTGACGCTGTTCCCAGCGGGGGTGAACCCCGGGTTCCTGATGGACCGACTTCCGGCCTACGTCACTTCGATGACGTTCGGTCCCCGCCGCATCACTGTCAGACGTCTGGTAAACTTGGCGGAGAGGCGTCAAGCTCTTCGGCGGAAGATGGGGGTCGGCGACGATGCCCGGTCGGTCGGACGTAGACTCGAGAGACGCGATATGGGCCATGTGGGATTGGTCGAGTCTGTCCGTTATCTGGCCACCGCTCTGGGATGGAGGATCGGCGAGATCGACGAGACGCTGTCTCCGATCGTCGCGGAGGGTCGGCTCGAGCGTGCTGGAGAGACGGTCGAAGTCGGCGAGGTGTTGGGCATCGAACACAAGGCGGGCGCAACCGACGACTCAGGAAGGTCGATCACATTGGAACTCGCCATGCGGATCGACGTCGAAGAAGCGATCGATGAAATTGAAATAGATGCAGATCCACCGTTGAAGCTGAGGATCTGTGGCGGGTTGAATGGCGACAAGGCCACTGTAGCCAGCGTCGTGAACGCAGCGCGTTTCATACGAAGCGCACCCCCCGGGCTGCTGCGTGAGCTGCCGGCGCCGTTCGCGAACGTGTATTGAGCCGTATATGTAGGCTTGTTCATATGACAAAAGAAGAAAAACCCCTCAAGGTCGGCGTCGTCGGTTGCGGGATCATAGCGCAGACCCATATTGGCTATATCCGCGCAGCCGGCGGTGAGGTCGTCGGAGTAGCCGACGTATCGACGGCGCGAGGAAATGATTTTGCTGATCGCCATGGTGTCCAACGTACGTACACCTCTGTCGAGCACCTACTGGATGTAGAACGACCGGATGTCGTTCACATCTTGACACCTCCTCACACCCATGCCGACGCGGCCGTTGCGGCGTTGACCCGAGGCGTTCACACTCTGGTCGAGAAGCCTGTTGCCACGGACGTTACGGACGTCGATCGTATGCAGAAAGCCGCCGAAGAAGGCGGTGTAATATTGACCGTAGATCATAACCGTCTCTTCGATCCGCCGATGCTGGAAGCGCGGAGGCTGGCGGACGAAGGAGGCCTGGGCGAGGTCGTTGCGGTCGAAAGCTTTCAGGCCGGCGGCGCGAGTCAGCGCGGTTGGCTGTCGAGTCTACCCGGGGGGGGGCTCGGCGACCTGATTCCGCACCCGCTCTATCTTCAGTTGGCCTTCACGGGGCCTGTTTCCGAACTGGATGCGTATGGTCCGGAGCGACCGGACGGGAGTCCTCTCGAAGAGCTGCGGGTGTTGATGAAGGGGGAGCGTTGTTCAGGAGTTCTCACTATCTCTATGAATGCGTCTCCGGCCATGAACACGATCAAGATCTACGGGACTAAGATGACGGTTGAGGTGAACTTGAACAATATGACGATCGTTAAGCGCCGAGAGTTCGACCTGCCGAAAATTTTGGCAAAACCGATGCCGAATCTGGACGAAGCACGACAACTCGTTGCACAGACTGTATCCAACACAATACAATTTGTCACCGGCAAAGTTAGGTACTACCCGGGTATGGGCGAGTTGATCCGAAGGTTTTACGTCTCTGTCAGAGAGGATGGGCCGCCGCCGGTATCGGTTACAGAAGGGCGAGAAGTCGTCCGCGTGACTTCACAAATCTGGGAGGGGGTCGGGCTTCCGGCAGGAAAACGTTCGATGAGGGCGGTGGGGTAAGTCGGTATGCGGGCTTTTGTTACAGGAGGATCGGGTTTTCTC
>JAZDCZ010000402.1:0-2589 GCA_036679605.1 Gemmatimonadota bacterium | reverse complement strand
ATGACGACGAGAGTGCCGGTTCGGCATCGAGGGCAGAGGTGGATCTCGAGCAGCTTGCTGGTCGGTTCGAGAACTGGCGACGGCTTCGAGGTGTCGTGTACGGAGGATGCGTCGGCTTTGACCCCGAGGAGACTACGGCATCGTTCGAGATGTTTCCTTCTCGTCGGGTTGGCCAACAACCCGTAGTGTCGAATGCGCATCAAACCCCGCGGTACCAAGTGGAGCAGAAAGCGTCGCACGAATTCGGTAACGTCGAGTGTGAGAAGTCGATTCGAGTTACCGTTCGCCCGGTCTCTCCATCGAAAGGTCACACGCCCATCCTTTAGGGCCACCAGGCGGTGATTGGAAATGGCGACGCGGTGGGTGTAGCGCCCGAGATAACGCAGGACCTGTTCGGGCCCGGCAAACGGCGGTTTGGAATAGACGACCCAGTTCTTGCGAGCAGCTGCGCGAAGTCGAGCATACGGATTCGGTTCGGCGGCCTGCAAACTCCCGTGATCCAGACTGCACTCGAGCTTGTGTAACAGTTTGCCGCGAAAGACTTGCCCCAGGATGCGCACGGGAAAGAGAAATCCGCGCTTCGCCGCAACCCATCGCTGACCGTCCGGATGCAGGCCACCTCCGGTGACGATGCAATGGATGTGAGGATGAAACAGCAGTTTCTGTGTCCAGGTGTGCAGCACGCAGGAGAAGCCGATCTTGGCGCCGAGATTCTTCGGGTTGCCTGCCACGTCGTGCAACGTCTCCGCGACGGCGGCAAAGAGCAGGCCATACGTGAGCTTTGGATTCGCACGAAAGAACTTATGGAGTTGATCGGGGATGGTGAAGACGACATGGTGGTACTCGATCGGCAGCAGATTTTGCTGCTGCGCGGCGAGCCAGCGGAATTGCTGAAGGCCCTGACACTTCGAACAGTGCCGATTCCGGCACGAATTGTAGGCGATCTCCCGAAGCCCACACCGGTCACACTCGTGAAGGTGACCGCCGAGGGCCGCGGTGCGGCAACGCAGGATGTCTCGCACCACACGCGCTTGTGCGTCGTCGAGTCGCGGGGACTGATCCGTCCACTGACGGAAGACGTCGGCAATCTCCAATTCGGGGCGACTCCGACGGCGGTGCGGCGCCGTCGTACAGTGCATGGATCAGGGCTCGATGGCGTCGGGTAGCAGGTCGAGCGGGCTCGGAGTACCGTCCAAATCATTCCGAGCCACGTGGGTGTAGATCTGTGTCGAACGCAGGCTTCGGTGCCCGAGGAGCAACTGGATCTTGCGAATGTCGACACCACTTTCAAGCAAGTGCGTTGCGTAGGAATGGCGAATGCAGTGCACCGTAATCGGTTTGATCAGCCCTGTTGTGCGCACGGCCTTCTTGAAGAACTTGTGCACCGAAGCACGGGTCAGCGGGCGCTGACCGTCCTGGCCCGGGAAGAGCCAGTGCGTCGGACGCTCGAGCTTCCAGTAATCACGTAACACTCCGAGCAATCGGTGGGACAGCGTGACGTAGCGGTCTTTCCGTCCTTTGCCCTGGTGGACGAAAATCATCATCCGCTGACTGTCGATATCACTGATTCGCAGATGGACGACTTCCGACACGCGCAGTCCCGCCGCGTACAGCGTCATCAAAATGGCGCGATGCTTGAGATTCTGCACCGCATCAAACAACCGCAGCAGCTCCGTTTGATTGAACACTACCGGAAGCCGACGCTTCCGTTTCGGATACGGGATCTGCTCGATGTCCCAGGCCTTCTGGCACGTCACGCCGTAAAAGAATCGCAGCGCGGCTACGACCTGCGCGAGACTGCTCGAGGCGATCTTGCGCTCCCGAATCAGGTGCAGTTGATACGTATGGAGGTCCTCCAATATCAACGTGTCCGGCGCGCGACCGAAATAGCGCGCAAGTGCTTTGACTTGATGCAGGTAGGCCCGCTGAGTATCTCCATATCCCGCTTCATGCGCTCGCGCAGCTTTCCCATGGCAATCCCTCCCGCAACGGCCACTCGGGCCGAACCTGGACTCCGAGTGCGGAGTCGGGGGGACTGTAGGGGAGCTACCTTGCGGACGGGAAATTCACCCGGAGATGGCGAGATGCTGGCCGAATTCCTTCACCGCGTAGCGGTTTCGTTCAGCGCCCAATATCGGACGTTGGCTCGATTTCTCAGTTTAAAGTTCCTATGCGCTGCTTAGCCCCGTGTTGGCGAACTTGTATCTCCACTCGCTCGATGTGCGGATGACCGATGCGGGGTACGCCAGTGTCCGCTACGCGGACGATGCTGTCGTACTTTGTCGCAGTCACTCCGAGGCCGAACGCGCGCTGGCCGAGGTCCAAACCTGGGCGAACGCCAACCGGCTCATGCTTCACCCGGACAAGACCCAGGTGGGCAACTGCGTGGAACAGGGACAGGGCTTTGAGTTTCTGGGCTATCGCTTCGAGGAAGGGAAGCGGATCGTGCGCAAGAAAAGTCTGATGGCTCTGAAGGAAAAGATCCGTCAGAAGACGAAGCGCACCCGTGGCGAGAGTCTGGAGCAGATCCTCCAGGATCTCAATCCAATTCTCCGAGGTTGGTTTGGTTACTTCAAGCATGCCCGCTCA
>JAZDCZ010000401.1:0-11866 GCA_036679605.1 Gemmatimonadota bacterium | reverse complement strand
GGACAACTCCGGTGCGATCTCGGCAAGCGATGCCCTGCGGGTTCTAGAGTTCACCGTCGGGCAGTCGGTAGCCCGCAATTGCCCTGTCTGTCCATAGGCTTTCTCCGGCGCCGTAGTCAACGCACCGCGCCGGAGCGCTTACGTTACCGCCGAGCAGAGGTAGTGGCATTCCGGTCTAGGTTCGGACTCGGTTGGTCAGTTTCCTACTGGCAGCTCGAGTTAGCCGTGCCGTCGTCGTAAAGGTCGCAGTCACGGCCGAGGGCGTCGGCGGTGTTGAGGCCGGTGCATACGCTGCATGCGAGTATGCCGTCGACGCACTCAGCTACACCAGCGGTAGCTCCTGCGCAGCCGGGAAGGGCTGCGGAAAGTTCTGCAGGTGCAAGGTTGCAGCGGCTTCCTATTATGCGCCCGAGCTTGCCGGCGACCGGGCCGCAGGCCTTGGCTATCCGTCCGGCCGGATCTTGGTCCAGGCAGCTCGACAGTGTGCCGGCGGACACGACCGCAGCGCTCTTTAGTCCGTTTTTTAGGCAACGTGAGAACCCACTAATCCTGGTCAGACTGCACTTTGCCGCTTGCTTGGACAGCGCGAGCTGACAACTAGAGACGGAACGGGTGGCGCCGTTGGCAGAGGTAACGATCCCGACGTCCAGATCGACGCCAAACATCCGGTGTGCGACGTTCGTCTCTTCTTGCCGCCCGACATCGTTGACGACTTGCGGATCCGTCGCTCCAATCGTGGGCAATTGAGCCACACAACGTCTGTTGAAGTCAGATACCGTTCTTGACGCAGCTTTGGCGAGCTTGCCTTTGGCGTCTTGGATGATGCAATTCTCCACCGTACCGCTCAGTTTGCCGCCGGCCTTCTTTTTGATACAGCGTAGAATCTCGCGTCCCTGGGTCTTGTCGACCCTGGCGAGGTCCTTGTGTAACGCGGTGAGGCATGACTGTTGGGCGGTGCTCTGAGCGGAAGAAAGCGTTGTGCCAAGCGTGACGTTCTTGCCTACGGCGGCCTGCCCGGGTGCCAGCGGGATGAGCGTGGCCAGTGCGGGATCGGTTGTTGCCGGGTGATACACTGGTAGCGACACCGCCGGATCGGGATCTGCGCGCACGATGTAGTTTCCCGGCGGTAGAGCTTCGAATAAGTAGTTGCCCGTTACGTCGGTGACCGCCGGCTGGTCCATTCGAATGGCGCCTAGACCCTGTCCGTTAAATACGTCCATATCCATACCGGCCACGGGCACCCCGCCTGCATCGAGGACCTGCCCGGATAAGGTTCCGGCTAGGTCAAGTGCGAAATCGACGCCGGTAGTCGCCGCGCCGGCTCCTGTCACAACGACATCGGCAACCGCCTTGGCCAACTGACCGTTGAAGTACTGGCGGGCGAATCCCTGGATACCCGTGGGGTCAGCTCGGACCAGATATCCGCCCGGCGCGAGTGAATCGAAGCGATAGGTACCATCGACGGTACTGGTGGATCCCTGGCGAAGTCGACTGCCGGTGGCAGCATCGAATAGATCCAGGTCGATTCCGGACAGCGCCATCCCGCCAATATCACGCACGGTGCCTGTGACCGCGCTCCCGGAGACGAGGTCGAAATCAATCAACGCGGTATCGGCGCCGACGCTGATGGTGACGGCGCTGGCGAACACTAGATCGACTGCGGCGGGCCAGAACTGGTCGGCATAACCCTGGGCGACAGTCGGATCCGCTCGTATGAAATAAGTCCCCGGCGCCAACGGGCCCATCTGGTAATTACCCGCCACGTCGGTCTTTGCGGTGTAGGTCGCGAGGAAGCTGCCGAACGAATCAAAGAGGTCGAGGTCGATATTCGCTAAAGGCGTTCCGATACCCGACGCTCGGATAGTGCCACTGAGCGTGCCGCCATCTGCGATTGCGAAGTCGACATTGCCTGTGCGGGATCCTGCCACCACAGCGATCGGTGCTGCACTGCTTTCGGCGGCAGACGAGACGTAGTACGTGCGTGCGTAGCCTTGCGCAAGGCTCGGATCCACCCGAAGGAGATAGCTGCCGCTTGGAACGGCGCCGATCTCGTACAGACCAATGAGGTCGCTCTTGGCCTGTACGTTGATTCGTTTGCCCGTGAGATCGAAAAGGTCCAGGTCTATGTTGGCCAACGGAAGCCCGCTTGCGGCGGCGGTCACGACTCCTTTGATCGTTCCACCGGGCGTCAACGCCATGTCGATTCCGCTGACATCGGTCGTTCCTACGGGTATCAGAGTTGCTCCCAGGAGGTCTGCCGAACCTGCGAAATAGGTACGGGTGAATAGTTGAGTATTCAGCGCGATATCGGGGTCGGCGCGTACGACGTAGTTGCCCGGCGGTAGTGCGCCGACCGCGTAGCTGCCATCGGCCGCGGTTTTCGCGTTATACGCGCCCAGGAACTCACCGTTGTCCGCGAATACGTCGATGTCGACGCCCGCGATACCTAGTCCCCCGGAGGTAACCGTTCCGCTCAAGATGACCCCGGCAGGGAGCGAGAAATCGACTCCCATGGTCGCCGAGCCGATAGCGGCTACGATGGGTTGGGCCTGACTCTTCAGAAAGACGCCGTTGTAGTACTGGCTGGCAACTCCTTGTGCGGCGGTCGGATCGGTGCGGATTACGTAGGATCCGGGTCCGGGCAGCGTCACCGTGTAGTTTCCGGCCGCGCCGGTCGTGTCACCGGTTATAGCGACCGTTCTACCGGTCGAGGCGTCAAACACATCAAGATCGATCCCCTGCAGCGGTGCGCCGGTAGTCGCGGAACGAATGATCCCCGAGATCGTCTCCAGCGCAAATGCGCTCGCGGGAGCGAGGCAAGTCAACGCAACAACGGCGCAGGCAGTGAGCGCGCCAGAACAGCTTTCGTACGTTCGTCTCATATCAGTTGTCACATTTACCCTCTGCGAACTGGAGTACAATAGGGCCCTGTACCTTCGGCCTCGACCTCTCAAGATACTAAAGGAGCAAGCAGGTACAGATCGGGCCGGCATGGGAGTCTTCGCGACTCAGTTTGTTCGGATGCAACACGGCAACCCTCTGTCCGTCATGGCCCGCTCGTCGGTCCCTCGGCAGAGGGAGAATGATGGGCGAAAACCCGACCGGCCCGTGTCGTCGCCCATAACCACGCCGGTCAAGAGCCGCGCCTGTCGGCAGCTTCTCCTCGGGGAGTTCTCCACATGGTGTTGCAGGAATGATCGTTGACATAGCTGTGACATGGCTGTGCACTTGACTATCAAAACAAGGGGGGGGGGAGGAGTCCGCGTGTGAAAAAGGCCATTGTTGCGATCGTCTTGTTGCCTTGCTTTCTTTTGCTCGCCCCGTCCCCGGCAAGATGCAGCCCGAACATCACCGACGTGAGCCCGCAGGCAGGGCCCTGGAACACGGTGGTGACGATAACGGGGGCCGGGTTCGGAACCGTCCAGGGGGGCGGTACTGTCAGTTTCGATCTCCTCGACGCTCAAGTCGTCCAGCTTTGGTCCGACAGCCAGATCATCGTTGAAGTCCCTCCCCGAGCCACCCCGGGTAAAGTGGTGGTCTCACTGCAAAGCACCAAGCTGCGCACGTTCGGCGACCAGACCCTGACGCTGACCCAATGGGAAGACAGCAACGGAGTTCCCTTCACCGTCACCGGGGTTGCGCTCGCCGATGCGATCGAACTAGGGGAAGAGGGGTGGGAGGAAGAGACCTTTGGCAACGAGGTCGTGCTGACGGATCAGTTGGGCATCCCGTGGGAGACTATCCTCGCCCAGGGGGAGAACTTCGGGCTCATCCCCGCCGATGAACCGGAAGACACACCCGGTACGCTCGACCCCCTCGGGAACCTGAGCAGTGGCTGGGTCGGAATCCGTAAGATGCTCGACGGCACGGGCACCGTTCGTTACGGAACTACCTGCGTCTTCTGTCACACGGGAACCGATCCGCTGACGGGCGCCGAGGTCGAGGGGCTGCCCAATATCCAGCTCGATCTGGGCGCCATGCTGGCGTTCTCCCCATCCTTCTCCCCCGCCAAGAAGCATTGTCTCCAGGACTGGGGACCGGGACGGCTGGATGTGGGGGTGATCATCACGGGGAGCGCTTGCAATCCCAGCAACATACCACCACACCTCTATACAACCGGATTCTCGCGCCTTGAGTTTACGGCACTGGCGATAAGCATCGACGCCCGCAATGCAGGCTCGGCGAACCTCGAGGCGGCGCAACGCCCGGCGACGCCAGAGGAGCTGGAAGGGCTCGCGGTGTACGGCTACGTGCTCGACCAGTTGATCGAGAACCCCAACGTGGATTCCATAGCTGCGCGGCGAGGACGCCGCGTTTTCTTCGACTCGGGATGCGACGACTGCCATTCGCCACACCTGGGTCGCTACTCAAACCTGGATCCGATTCCCCTCAGCGTCATCGGCACCGATCCCGATCTCACGACCAAGGGTGTCATCGCATCCGGCTTTTACCGTGTCACACCCTTGGCCAACCTGTGGGCAACGCCGCCCTACTTTCACGATGGAACCCTCGCCACGATCGAGGAAGTTTTCGACAAGGCCCGACTGAAGCCAGGTTTTATCGCCACCGGCACGCCACCGGGGGCGGACAAACCAGGTGGAGTACGGGGTCACGAGTTTGTTTTCGATCTCAAGTGGAAGGACGAACAGCGTGCCGATGTGGTGGAGTTCCTCAAATCTGTCCCCGACACCTGCCCCGGCATTCCCGATCCCGAGCAGATCGACAGCGACGGCGACGGGATCGGTGATCTTTGCGATCTCTGCCCGACCCGGCGTGATCAGAACCTGGTACTCAAGCGGGGCCGTCTGGGGTTTTTCAGCAGTGGGCCCGGGGGCGCAGATGACACCTTGCTTCTTCGCGGTAGTCTCCCCGCCTCGGCGAATGGCGCACTCGACCCTTTGTCCGAGGACGTCAGCGTCGTGCTGGCCGATGCGACGGGCACCGTCTATACCGCAACGATTCCCGCGGGTACCTTTAGAGCGGGGCCTTCCGGTACGAGCTTCACGTTTCGCGATCCGACCGGAGCGGTCGCCGGAGGAATCAGGCGCGCCCGCCTTAAAGTCCGCAACGACGGAACAGAGCGGTGGCGTGTCAAGGCCCGGGACGTGAGCCTTCAAGACCCCGGGGCGGGCCTGGAAGCGGTTCTCGACATCGGCGACGACTGTTTCACTGCCGCCGCACGCTGCAGGCAAGGCGGAAGCGGAAAACGGGTGAGTTGCAAGCCGTGAGTGACTATAATTAAGAATAAGGGTTCCGGTCGGGCGGGGTTCGCCCATGGGTGACTGGTCAACCCCAAGACGCCCGAAGAGATCTGAGGTTCTATATGGCTAATGAGAAGTCTGACAATGATTCGGTGATGATAGTTCTTGCCTATCTGGGACCGCTTGGCTTGATCCCGTATCTAATGGCAGAAGACAATGAGTTTATCAGGTGGCATGCCAAGCAAGGACTGACGCTTTCGGCCGCGTATTTAATTTGGACGATAGCCTTGCCCTTCTTTTTCCACTCAGGGCCGCTGTACTATGCGGGTGGAGCGCTGTTCTCCCTTATACACCTCGCCATGATCGCGATCTTCATCGTCGCAATCCTCAAAGCAGTAAAAGGAGAGCGCTGGCGCATACCGATCGTGGCCGACCTATCGGAGAAGTGGTAGTTGAACGCAAAACGAGGTCCAGCCAATCCTACGTGTGACGTGTGCGAGGCGAGCGGCTCGGCTGCCTG
The DNA here is from genome assembly GCA_036679605.1 of Gemmatimonadota bacterium. Lineage (GTDB taxonomy): Bacteria > Gemmatimonadota > Gemmatimonadetes > Gemmatimonadales > GWC2-71-9 > JAZDCZ01. Next base: position 6,145 of record JAZDCZ010000401.1, on the reverse strand, counting down.
AGGTCACCCGACTGCTCGTTGCGGTCGCGTTCCTCGGCCCAGCGTTTTCTCGTTGGTGACGTCTTCGTCGGTGATGTCTAGAGTGAACGGCTCGGCTACCGGAACCTCTACGCCACCGGCATGCAGCGTGACCCGTCGGCCGTAGGTAGGGACTTTCGAGCCGTTCGGGAATTATGCGACAAGGCCGTTTGACCCGGCGCCGATCAAGGTGCCGCTGCCTCGCAACAAGCTGTTACGGCTCGGGCCGGGTAAGTCGGGGCAGGTTAGCGACGACGGCGCTGAAAGGCCTGCGTTCCTCGAGATGGTCGAGGCCGGCATGATACAGGTCTCCGACGCGGGCGGTGCGACGGGTAGGGCCACTGGGCGCGGCGGCGCGTTCGGCAGGGCCGGGCGTTCCGGAGGAGGTCCGAGCATCGGCCGTCGCGGCGGCGATCGCTGATCGGCATCATCTGCCGACATTGTATAGTCAACACATTTCACCTCGATCGAGTTTTGAGGGGGCACAGAAGTTTTCAAACTTGTGACAATGCCGGTAGCTCCTAGCAATGGGTTGACGCGCAGCGGAATTTGGAAGACACCTGTAGCAATGGCGAGCGATCGGCCAAAGGGCTACCTGACCATCCGGCTCGCGGGCTTCCAACCGGGTCACCTCGGCCTTGTAGATCACCCGACGCTTCTTGTTCTTCGTAACCGTCCGACGAACAACGTAGTCGACCGTGTCGGCGCAAGAGAGTAGAGGGTTTACGATTCGCGTGCGGCCTGCCAGGCCCGCAGCGTCAGCTCTTCGATGCGTCAGAGCTTGTGCGTGGGAATACGGGCCAGGATATCGGCGAGATAGTCCTGCGGGTCAATGCCGAGCCGTTTGCACGTGATGACGATGGAAAATAGCGTTGCCGCTCGGTGTCCGCCGGCTTCGCTGCCGGCAAACAGCCAATTCTTGCGGCCCAGAGCCAGCGGCCTGATCGCGTTCTCGCAGCTGTTGTTGTCCAGCTCGGCCTCGGGCACCGCAAGGTAGCGCGTGATAGACGGCCATTGTGATCGGGCATACGTAATCGCCGTACCGAGCCCGCTTTTCGGCAGCGTCGTCGGCCTAAGCCGTTCGATATACTCACCCAAAACCGCCAGCATCGCTTTGGGTTCCCCCGCACGCAGGCGCACGAGTTCCTCGCCGCGCAGGCCGTCGCGCTTGGCCTCGCGTTCGATGCGATAAAGCCGCCAGGGCACGGGGGCACTGATGAACCACGTTCGGCGAAGACAAATCTTCTCTTCGTCGGTACCGACAGCCTCTCAGTAAACATAATCGATATTATCGACCGCATTCGACACTTCCCTACGCGCACTTAAAAGGCCTAGTCGCTCGAGAATCTTCCCGACGTAGGATTCGTAGGACTCCCCGTGCCCCCGTTCGTTCCGACGACAATAGCGGACCAGCTCAGCGAATGGCCGGGGATCGGTAAGTCTCTCGAATACAAGAAAGAGATCGACATCGTCGTTACCAGCCTGGCGAGTTCCACCGACCTCCACGATGAACTCAAATGGTTCATCCGCGAAGGCTTGGGTTACGGAGATCGCCGGGACGCTTCAGATGACGAACTGAGAAAAATCGACGCGAGCCCGAACGTGCAGACCCGCATGTCCGAACTCAACCGCCAACACTGGGCCGGCGACGTACAAACCCGTCCCTTTGATTTGCACGGCCCGATCAACGATCCCGACATGGAGTACACTGCCGTCACGCTCTTCAATTTGGACGGATTGGTCCGCTTGGCCGCCCAGCCTGACTCCGCGGTCGTATTGATCGTCGCCCCCTGCGGGGTTTGCAAGAAAAGCCGTAGTCGCGGCGCGATTCCGCTTATAGCGACACCGTCACTGTCCATCTGGTCGCACCTCTGCATCAACTCGCAGTCGTGCCGTAGGGCCATCGAGGGCTGGGAAGATATGAAACGAGAGGTACGTCGCACCCACACCGGGTGAGTGCCTTCTTTTGAAGGTAGACCCGATGTCGTCGATCACGTGCAGCCAATGCGAGACATGCAATGGCGTAGGGTCCTGTCTAACGCCCGCTCCTCCTTGCGACGACGGGGACTCGTGCACCAGGTATAGTTGTGACCCGATCAGCGGGTGCGCACATGCCGTCGATACGTCTTCGGTCCCGTGCTCAAAAAGTAAACCTTACTCACCGGGGACATCTAGATTCAAAGCGGCGTCAATAATGCCTAAGAGTTCTCCGCAGCCGTCGGCTCGAACAGTCGCGGCAAAATCGCGTGTAAGAGCGCCGCGCTCGAACGCAAAATCGGTGCGACCTTCAGCCACAGGGCTTACCGACACCGCATTCCCACGGATTACACAGGATATCGCTGCGCGTACTGTTCGTGAACACGTTCCCCGAATGGGCTACGACAGTCGGGGCCGGCCAGGGACATACGCCAAAGTTCCACAGGTAAATTGCCCAGAAGTTGCCGTCGAGCGTGTTGTCGATAATCGCGTACCCCGTGGGGTTTTGTACTCCTTCGTCGCTCAGCACGATTGCCGGCCCGAGGTTACCGCTGAGTGTGTTGGAACGCACAGTTACGTCGTGGCCACCGTCGACCCAGATTCCGCCGTCCCAGTAGTCACCGGCAGCGTCAAGATGGTTAGCACGGATCGTGTTGTTTTCGACCAGGGCGTTTGCGCAGTCCTCTATGAGTAGGCCCCCGCCGATATTGTCGTGCAGATCGCAGCCACGCACGGTTACGTCGTCGGAGCCGAACACATCGATGCCGGTACCCAAAATTCCGCGGCCCTGGCGAGCCATGTCCGGCCCGTTGGCATAGGCCTCGACGGATTCGATCAGGGCACCCGTCACGTCAACCAAGGACACGCCGAAGCCTTCGCCGTCCGCATCGGGGTCGATGGAATGAAAACCGTTGTCGTGCACGCGACAGCCACGCACGGTTACATTCTCTGCAATGACGGCCAGGATCCCCTCGTCGGTATAGTTTTTCGTCTCGATATCCTCGATGACAAAGCCGGCGCTTTTTAGCGTAATGTCCTCACCTATGATGGCGATGCCCATCGTCAGGGTGCCTCCGCCGTCGAGTACCGGCAGTTCGCCTTGAGGTCCAACCTCGCCGATGATCCGAATCGGCGTCATCGGGTCTCCGAACTCCGACAACAGTACCGATTCGCCATAGGTACCCAAACCCACGTGAATCGTCTGACCCGGTATCGCGTTACAGAGCGCGCGGGCCAGTGTACGCAAAGGTGCGTCGGATGTGCCGGGATTGGTATCGTCGCCGCTTGGAGATACCCAAACGTCAGTGCCCGGCAAGGGCTGGGCCAGTGCCCCCTTGCACACCGTCCCGCCGCGATGGCGTACCCACGTTTCGCCGTTCGACGACATAGGTGGAGGCGTAACGATGCGTCTCGAAAGACTCGCAACTTCTGGGGCCAAACACTGGATAGCTCCCTCAACGGCGGTCTGTGTCGCACAAGCGCCGCCGAGATCTCCGTCGATCGGGCCACTGCATCGACGCGCAATTCGCGCCAGGCGTGCCGTGGCGTGTCCCGGGGATTTCATCTCGGCTTTCAGAGCCGACTTGCAGCTCGTCCCGATAATGCGTGCACATCGATCGCCTACCGGATTCAAAAACGTTGCCGTCGCCGAATCGAAGGCCGCTCCGTAACACAGTCCCGCCAGCTCAGCGCAGACCGCAACAACATCCACACGGCAGGCAGTGTCAACGCGCACGCGGTCCATGCGTGAAAGGTCCGGTGCCGTACCGTGGCGTGCCGCGGTGACATAGGCGCGGCACGCCCGCGATGCCGCAGCTCTCACGTGGCGGGACTTTTGCGTCAGGCAGGTCGAGGACTGAGCAAACGCCAACGCGCCGCCGCCCAGAGCAGTCGCTAGGGTGAACGCCGCCATGATCGCGGAGAAAAGAATGTTTGAACTACGCAGACGCCTCTGACGCGAACCGTCCATAAACCGATAGAATCACAACGGGCGCCGCCAAACAAGGAGATTGCAACCAAAGGGGCGCGGGGGTCAGTCTCCAAGGCCGGTACCACAGCCTCTCAGTAAACATAATCGATATGGTCGACCGCATTCGATACTTCCCTACGCCCACTTGAAAAGCCTAGTCGCAGAAGTTCATAGTCCCTGCCTTCAGCCATTGGGGGGTGCGCGCCTAGGTGCTGCTACGCTGCTTCCACGCTCACGTTGAGCTTGAGGCCCGCCTCAATGACCTGTCCCTGCAGAGCGAGCGCTACGAAGCTCTCGGGCGAATAGCCGAGAATCTTTGCGAAGCGTGCAGCGCGTGCGGCACCAACGACCTTACGGCCCTTCTCAATGTCGCACATGTGTGATGGAGAGATTCCGAGCGTTGCGGCGAAATCCACCTGGGTTGCCCCCTCCGCCTCGCGGATCGCGGCGAGCAGTCCGCCGAACGTGAGCGGTCCTCCGGACAACTTTTCTAGGAACCGCTTGGAGTCCCTGGTCCTCGTGTTGGATCTAGTACTCATGCTTGTTTACCTCCTCGACGCTTACGAATTCCAGTGCCCCGTCGCGCCTGACGACATAGATGGCTCGGTAGGTACGACTGAGCCGAATAGACCGTTGACCTTTTCTCTGGCCCTTCAGTCGTACACCTATGCGGTGTACATTTCAACTCTGCTCCGGGCAGATCACAAGCGGAGCTAATTCTCAGCCAAAGCTGGCGATTGGGTATTGCACAATCGCCCCGGGTTCTCCGGAGGCTCAGGCTCCGGCCGCAAAAATCACGCGGACGAGCCGTCTCTTCCCCACCTGCACGAGCGCTGCCCCTTTCGCCTCGACCTCGGCATCGGCGTCGATCACCCGGGCTCCGTCGACCTTGACTCCGCCCTGGGCGATCAATCTCCGCGCCTCCCCATTGGATTTCGCAAGCTTAGCCCCGGCCAACTCGGTCTCGGTCAACAACCGGCAGATCCACAGGGAAGCTTCGGTTCCCGGCCAACGGAACTCGGGAATCTCATCGGGTAGCGCGTGCCTCTGAAAGCGTTGCCTGAAATCCGCCTCTGCGGCCGCCGCAGCCACGGCTCCATGAAACCGCCCGGTGATCTCGGCCGCCAGAGCCTTTTTGGCTTCCATGGGATGCACCACGCTCGAGCGAACGGCCTCCAACCTTTCCTCGCTGGCCGAGCTCAGAAGTTCGTAGTAGCGCACCATAAGTCCATCGGAAATCGACATCAGCTTGCCGTACATTTCTACCACCTGCGGCGCCTGTCCGCGGTTCCTCTGCACGTCGCGGCCCATCAATAGATTGAACTTCTGGTCAGTGCCGCCGAGTTCGACATCGGCCTTCAATTCGACCGAATCGTATCCCTGCAATACGGGATAGAGGAATTCATGCAGGCCAATCGGTTGTCGCCCCTTGTATCGCTTCTGAAAGTCGTCGCGCTCGAGCAATTGCGCCACGGTGTGTTCGCTCGCCAACCGGAGCAGCCCGGCGGCACCGAGACGCTCGCACCACGTCCCGTTCCACACTATCTCGGTTGCCTCTCGGTCGAGGATCTTGAATGCCTGCTCCTGGTAGGTCTCAGCGTTGTGTCGGATTTCCTCGTCGCTGAGCATCGGGCGGATATCGGACCTGCCAGTTGGGTCTCCGATACGCGCCGTGAAATCACCGATCAAAAATATGATCTGGTGACCGAGTTCTTGAAACTGCCGAAGCTTCTCGATCAGGACTGTGTGGCCTAAATGGAGATCGGCCGCGGTCGGATCGAACCCGGCTTTTACACGCAGCCGTCGGTTACCCTTTAACTTTTCTCTGAGTTCGTCTTCGTCGATAAGCTCGACGGCGCCCCGTTTGATGATCTGCAATTGTTCTTCGACCGGGCGCATCACAAGGCTTGCCTACCGGGTTACCGAGGGAATCGAACGACAGCTGGACAATCCAACCTCGGTTACAAGGCACTCGACCGAGCGGTCGAAGGATTCAACGGGAAGCTCCGGCACGATCTGACAATCGTACGCGACCCCCACCGTCGTGCCTAGCGCGGCAAGCGACGACATCAATCGATCATAGCAGCCATGGCCACGGCCGAGCCTGTGTCCCTGCCTCGTGAACGCACGCCCCGGAATCAGACACAAACTGGGGACCGCACCTGGCGCTTCTCCCTGGTC
>JAZDCZ010000400.1:0-2344 GCA_036679605.1 Gemmatimonadota bacterium | reverse complement strand
CAAGAGCAACAAGCTGCAACCTACGCGAACCGGCGGCGAGTTCGCAGGCAGCGAGGAAAGCGATTACTGCGTCAACGCGGCGAACTGCTTGAACGACCTTTTGCCCACTACCTGCAAGCGGGAGGAATGCGTCGGACACACCTTCGAACGCATGGGAACATTCTCAAACGATTGCTCGTGCATGTCGCTGGATTCAATCTCGCCATCGTGATGCGCAACCTGATAGGCAAAGGCACACCCAAGGAGTATGCGGAACTCGAGGCAAGGCTAGTCGCGGCTTTTTCCTGCTTGATTGCGATCATACAGGGCTATTTCAAGCCGATGGGTCTGCCAGGCGTGCAAAACCCTTCATCCAGCGCTATCTCCCCGCCGATGGCATTTTTCGAATGCCTGTCTCCCCGCATTGGCCTGGTATGAAAATCCGGGCTTTTTCACCGGGCTGCTAGCTCGCCCGTGGCAACCGAGATCCCCGCACGCCGGCTTTGCCATACCTACGACCATGGAAATCGAACCCGACTAGTGCCCATATTGTAAGGATGGCGTGATCGCCTCAGCTTGATGTGCGTCTACGTTTTCCGTAGCAGTAGCGAAGTTGATCGCCTTTAAGCCCATCTAACCCATGACTTCTAGAAAAGACACCACGACCGCCTACCAACTCTTCGCTTGTCCGTTTTGTAAGGCCGGACTCGCTCACGACAAACTAAGCCTAGAATGCGTACGGTGTCGGAAAAGCTATCCGGTCATCCAGGGAATCCCCGATTTTCGCCCGGAGGCGAACCGGGACATATGGGGGCAGAAACGGATCTTACCCCTCATGCTGGAGGCGTATGGCCACACCACTGCGGCAGAGCTTCTGGATGTGATGCTGGCTGCGTTGATCAATCGCTCCGAATCGCAGCGCGCCACAATGCGCCGGTATTACCTCGGCGAACTACGCGCGCGAGCTCGCCACCGGATTCGACTGGTCAATACTTTGCTTGACGAATCGCCTGTCACCCCGCCGAGAATCGTCGGATTGGAAATCGGATGCGGGACCGGGGCGACAGCGTTCGAACTCGCGAGCGCCTGCTCAGCAGGAGTGGTCGGAATTGACCCGAATCTCCTTCACCTACTGATTGCCAAGAAGCATACAGAAGAACTTGGCGTGCAGCTCACGCTAGCCTGCGGCTTTGCCGAACACTTGCCGTTCGCTTCGGAGAGCTTCAATGTAATCAACTTCATGCATACGTTCGAGCACTTTTCCGACCAGAACCTTGGGCTGCAAGAGGTACACCGAGTTATGGTGCAAGGCGGCGCTGTTTGTTTTGACGTACCGAACCGCTACTCCCTATGGAGAGAACCCCATACGAAGCAATGGTTGGTCGGGTTCCTGCCTCGTAGGTGGACTGCCCTCAGCGGCATCCGCAACCTTTCTTTCTCCGACCTGAACTCGCGCGTGCGCACAGTGTTCGGATCCAATTACAGTGTCCAATCGATGTTCGTGAGGTTCCGCGTTCCAGGATATCGAGACAGCGTCGTATACCGTGCACTGAGCGCCGGGCTGGATTTCGTCGAGCACGTACCCGGCGTCGGGCGTGCGATTACTTGGATACAACCGGGATTCGAGGTTGTCGCGTGGAAGACATAACTTTCGCCACGACTCTGCAGAGTCACGCCAAGTGTTTACTGATCTTCACGCTCTTTTCGACGACATAGCCTCGGCGAGAATCTTGGATGTACTCTCACGCATGATGCGCGGGTCGACGGCCTCGCCCTTCTGCAAAGTCGCGCGCACATGTTTGCCGGAGATAAACACCGGCTTTTCCTCTTTGTGATTCTCCATCAGATCGACGCGGCCCAGCGACTCATAGTAGGCAGCAAAGCCGACCTTAAGGGGCTTGATCTTCAGATCTCCTGAGAGATTTTCGAAGATCTCTTGAGCGTCGAAATCCCCCCAGATGGCGCTACCGTCGTGGTAAGGCGCGTCGGCATGTTTGCGGCCGATGACGATATCGGTGAATCCGCAATTTTGACGGTAGATAGCATGCATAACCGCCTCTTTGGGACCGCCGTAGAACATCTTGATGTCGAGGCCTAGCAAGATAACGCGATCGGGCACGGCCCCTCCGACTGTGGCCCACAGCTCAGCGTCGCTGTCGCCCTGCCCCATCTCGCCGCCGTTGATGAGGGTCTCGTAAGTACGCATGCGAATCTCGGCGTTTACGTCGTCGCCCTTGGTCTCACCTATTAAAGGATTCAAGCAAGCACCGGCGTTGTGTCCGGCACGAAGCAAGGTCTCCAAACCGTAGATCAGCGCGTACTCATGGGCTCGATGCAGAGGATTGCGAGTCTGGAAGGCCACCAC
>JAZDCZ010000399.1:0-3465 GCA_036679605.1 Gemmatimonadota bacterium | reverse complement strand
ATGTGGCGGCGCACGACGGCGGGGAGTCGGTGGACTCGGTGTGGGTGACGCCGGGGCGGGTGTTGCGCGAGGGGGAAGAGGGTAAATGGCAGGTGATGTTTCCGACGCGGTGCAATCTGATGCTGCTGGGGCAGAGCGGGAGCGTGGATGCGGCGCTTGAGGCTGCGCGGGGGCGGGACATCATGACGGTCCAGCCGTGGATCGAGCCGCAGGACGACGGCCCGCCGTACTTGTGCATACCACCGGAGGCGGGGTATCCGATCTCGCGAGAGTTGGCGGAGCGGCACCTGTAGGGGCGTGTTTTGGGCTTTTTCGGCGCGCGGACGTGTGTTTTCGAGTGTCAAATGATGCAGATTGGTGTCGTGTTTTGGCGAATTGGCGCAGGGTAGGCGCAGGATCGCGCAGGAATGTGCAGACTCGTGCGGTCCGGTGCGTCGGAGTCCGGGGGTGTTCATTTGGGGATGCTCCTTTTCTCACGCAGCGCCACGCGTGACGCGCAGGGGATGTGCGCTCCGGGTTGCAGCGCGTTCGCGTGATGGGACTACGTCTCTCTATAGAGTAGGCGCATACGTTGCACCCTGCTCGCGGCGAGGTGCGGGACAAGGGGTAATGCGTTGACGGTGTTGCAGGATGGGGATATTTTTAGGAGTTTTATCCACAGATGAACACAGATGGACGCAGATTAGGAACTTGACAGGATTGACAGGACAGAGTTGCCGGGCGAGCCGGCAAGGGCGCCGTGTATCTGATGATGGCATACCCGCGCCGGCATGCTGGGAAGGTCGGCCACGGATTGGCCGGATATGACGGATGAGATTGCCGCGTCACTCACTGCGTTCGTTCCTCGCAATGACGAATTAAGAGAGGAATCCACAGATGCACACGGATGGACACCAATTAGGAACTTGACAGGATTGACAGGATAGAGCGGCCGGGCGAGTCCGCGGGTCCTTCCAAGAATGCGCGTATGCCTGGCGATTGACGGCTTGTTCGTTTCTTTTTGAGGGGCTCGTTGGTCTTTGGCCTTTTTGCTGCTCTTTGTGGGTGCTGGGCCATTGACTTCCTTCTGTTCTATCTTCTATCCGTCCAGGGCAACTTGGGGCATGATCGGTTGCCAGTGCCCGGTGAGCAGGAGAAGATTGTGTGTGATCTGTCTCCAAAGGGCCTCGGCCTGGGCGCCGCGTTTGCCCCAGGTGCGGCATCGACGCCAGTGCAGCAAGTGGACGATTCGCGCGAACGCGCCTTCGGCGGTGATCTTGCGATCGCGCATACATCGTTGGCCCTCGGGGGTGGATAGCCCTTCGGCCACGGCAGCCAGGACTTCGGGGTAGAGAGGGCGATTGACGCTGCGGCCTTGCTTGGCCTTGGGACAGCATTGGGATTTGACGGGGCACTGCTGACAATCGTGGGTCTTGGCCTGGTAGGTCATCGCGGTTTTGTTCGGGTTGAGCTTGCGCGGCCTGAGGGCGTTGCCCTGCGGGCAGATCAACGCATCGCGCTGGGCATCGTAGTCGAAGGCCTCGGCCAGATAGGCGTCGGTGAGGCCCGGCGGCCGGCGCGTACGGTTGTTGTCGGGGACCACCGCGGCAATGCCACGCTCGGCCAACTCGACCAGTTGATGCGTGTGGTGATAGGCCGAGTCCGCGCAAATCGTCGTGGGCGAAGGCGGCTTGGACGATGCAGGCTCATCGAGTTGTGCCGATACCCGTGCCAATTGTTCTTGCGCATTGCGCAATTGAGGCGCGAGTTGAGCGCAATCGTTGTTTTGTTCGATGACCTCCGTGTGGATGATCGCACCGCTGCTCATGTCGGTTACCACCTGCACGTTGTGCGCCGGAGCAAAGGAACCATCCTTGAGCTTTTTCTTCGAAGCCTCGGGCTCGGTGATCGTCATCCGCTCCTCGTCACCGGTCTTGCCCAGTGCCGTCATCTCGTCCAAGGCCCGTTCCAGCCGCGCCTTCCGGCGTCTCAAGGCATCGGTCGAATCCCCTGAAGACTCCTCCAACAGTTTGGATTCGATCACTTCGCCCAGCTTCTTGACCCGGCGCCTGAGCCCTTTGCGCGAGGCGGACGCGCCGCACGATGAAGCGGCCCGAATCACCGTGCCGTCTACCGCCACCTGCTCGCCCGGCAACAAATCCGCGCGCGCTAAGGAGGCCAACAGCTGCGTCGACAACGCCTTGAGCCTATCCATATGGTTCGTGCGAAACGCGCACAAGGTGCTCTTCTCCACCGGGGCATCGCCCAACAGCCAACGCAATTCGATGTCTTCCCCGCAGCGACGCGCCAACTCTACCGAAGAGGTTACCCCGCGCAGCAGGCCCAAGATCCACACCGCCGCCAGGCGCGCCGGCGCAATCGCCGGACGACCGCACTCATCGTTGCGATACGCCGCATCGAAACCCCCGAAGTCCAACCGCATCAACCCCGACCATAGCGTGCGCGCCACCGAAGTCTGCGGCAACAAACTATCCAGCGAACCGTCCACAAACAGCGTATCCATACTCCGATCTTCAATATACCGCGCCATCATGCCACTCCATGTTTACCTGGAAAGTCCACTACCTCCCGGAGGTGGAGCTAGAAGATCATATATACGAGATCCTGTCAATCAAAAACCCGATGGCAATGTTTTTGGAAGGACCCCTATGCCGAGACATAACACAGACGCGGAGCCACCCATTGAAGCTCGGGATTTTCGATCAACTGAAGAAATCGATAGCGGAATTGTGAAGCTTCGACGACGCATAGACGAGGTTTCGGCCATCGACGCCGTGCGAGTAGCTCAACACAGCACGGGGGAAGACAGTGTTGTATCGGATGCCATAACGGAAACTATCCGGGAAGTGTTCGGGACGAATTCACCGGAATTGAGGAAGTATGGCAACCTGCATATTTGGGCAGGGTCGATCGCGTTTGGCATGAGCAATTCCGAGATCGTCGAAGGCATTGAGAAGGGGAAGGAATTGGTCCGAAATAAGCTGGCGGGTCTGATCAACCGGTTGGAGGAGAAGCGCGCGGACCTGGAAGCAACGGATGGTACCCGGCCACCTGAGAGCTACTACCGGGATTTGGATCTGCATCCGCGGATCGCTGCTGTGGCTACGCAGCGATTCTTAGATGGTTACCCTTGGGATGCGGTATTCAATGCATCCAAGACGCTCGTCAACTATGTACGGGAGAAGTCAGAGTGTTATGACCTCGACGGCGCCGGGTTGATGCGGACGGTCTTTTCGAAGAACGACGCAGTACTTGCATTCAATGACCGCTCGGGTCGAACGGAGGAGGATGAACAGGAGGGGTTGATGCATCTGTTCGAAGGTGCCGTCCTCGCCATCAGGAATCCAGGCGGGCATGGGTTTCCAGAGGGGCCTCCGGAGAGGGCGATTGAGTATCTAGAACTACTGAGTTTGTTAGCCTACCGGGTCGACAATTCAAAGAAAGTGAAGTAGCTTAGATCTCGTC
>JAZDCZ010000040.1:0-80544 GCA_036679605.1 Gemmatimonadota bacterium | reverse complement strand
TCCCTGCAGCATACGCGTGGCTTCTGCGGGCCTTTCTTTGATTGGTACAACACCGAGCACCGCCATAGCGGACTGGCGATGCTGACGCCTCAGGACGTCCACTACGGTCTTGTCAAACAGCGCTTGGCCCAACGAACGGCAGTGCTTGCCGCGGCGTATGCCGCGCATCCGGAGCGATTTCCGCGAGGGGTACCAGCACCGGACACCCCACCGCAGGCGGTCTGGATCAACAAACCGGTCGATGGTGGCTTGGACAGGAAAAGCGAATCCGTAGAATGCCCTGAGAGCGGCGATCTCGAAATGGTGAGCGGTAGTGGTACCCCTAAATCCGCGGTGATCGAGACGCGAGAGGAAGAGATCTCACTCGTGAATGCTCTCTAAACTCGTGACCCCGTGTGTCTCACTTTCATTGACAGGTACCGCGATTTCAGCGCCGTAACTGAGGGATTTACGGTGATCACGGTGAGTGGCCCTATCATAATTATTCTGATTGCTTTGATTGGTTTTGGTCTGCTAAGAAAAATGCCGGCAAAATCCACAACAGCACGCTTTTCCCTGTTTCTATTCTTCATTACGAATGCATGTATCTCAGTTACGTATCTGATTCTTGGGCCTTTGCTTGGATTCGGAGATTGGATGACTGTAGCCCAGATTCTACCAAATCAGCGGCTCGCTCGTGGTTTGCTCACAGTAGCTGGTGCACTTGCCATGTGGAGGTTGTTGCTCATTGTAACTCGCGAATTTGCTCGATTTGTTAGTCAAGCACCAGGTGACAAAGTTAAAGTGGCATTCGGTATTTCATGGACATGTTTCTTCACGATGGGAGTGCTGGGGCTGGTCGCCGGCCTACTATCGCCATTAGGGCTAGGTAATCCCACAGAGACATTCTTCTTGCTTGGAAATGGTTTTGGAGGCTGCTGGATTCTGTTGCTAGCAGCTGGGCGTGTTACTTCGACCGAATATTCGGACCTGAGAACATCGTGGCCGGGCATCGGCCCGAGCAATACTTGGGTTATTTCCGGAGTGATCGTAACCGCCATTTTTGTGCTCGGGTTTGGACGGGGAATCGCACCAGAAGGCTATTCTAATGGAGAAATCAATGTGCCGCCGTTTTTCTCCATTTTCACAAACAGATAGTAGTCAGATGAACCTGCCACAGTAGGTGTTGTTCGGCTGACCCTGCGGAAGTAAACCCCCGACCCGATGTGTGGGAAAATCTGCTCACCGTCGTGCGAACCGTCTTTTTAACAGCCCTCAATAGCGACTTGCTAAGTCGTTGAGACACTGGTTACTACAGATCCAACAAGGATCGCGGACCTCCGTATGACCTCCTGATTTGACCGGTTTATCGGTGACAACGGAAGCGTCGGGATACTGCTGACTGTCACTCTACTACCGCTTCTCGATCCTTGGGATACTTTCGACAACTGCACGCACACACCACCAATCCTTCGAGCTAAGCGGTCGACGCCTTCGACTACGTGCTGCGCCGCTTTGCGCCCATCCCTGAGTCGCTGGGAGATGCCAGAAAAACACGGATCACTCGTTCCGTGACGTGGTCAGCCATCTGCCTCGCCTTCAAAAGGCTCATCCATCGGCTCATCAAGGCCAACATCCAAAGTCATCTGCGCCGACACCACATGCACCGCAGTGGAACGGGATGCCTTGTCGTTCATTCCTCTTCCTTCTCGGCCTGCTCGGCGGCGCGGAGCGCCAACTCTACCAAAGTCGACCCTACACCATCAAGCGCCGCCGCACGCGCAAGGAGGCCCAAGACCGACTCGACCTTGTCTTCCGGCACGTTCGCATCGCGCATCACCTGACCCGCTGCCCTCACGTCCTCCACCGAGTACCCCATCCCTCGGGCGACCCGCATCACCGCGACATCGTCCATTGACCGCCTCGGTTGGGGTGCCCCAGACGGGGATCTGTTTGGATCTGGCATTGCAGCATTCAGCGGCGCGTCGCCAGCACGAGCAGGTGGTCGTTCTGGGCAATGATTGTGGAGGGGTCATCAAAGGTTGCCCGCACTCGATTCTCGAAAACGCCGAGCGCCTCCTCAAACTCGTCCTCCGAGTAGAACCGGAACGTGGAGTAGCCGCCACTCCGAGCCTGCTCCAGGAGTCGGGACAGGCTCGTGCGGATCGTCCACCGCATCTGGCACATTTCGATCGACTCGAAGTCGGTGGTCGCGTCGAGCATCACGCTGAGTGTGCTCTCGGTATACAGCCGCGTTTCGCGTTCCGCGAACTGTGGGAAGAACTTCCCCCAGATGGTGCGCTGATTCTGTTCCGGCGTGCGTGTATAAAGGATGAGCCTTCCCTCTGGCTGCAACACGCGGGCGGCCTCGGCCAGAAACGCCCACAGGTCAAAGTGGTGGAGGGCGTTGAACGACAACACCGCACTGAACGACTGCGCTGCAAAAGGGAGAAACTCAGCAAACCCGATCCCGCGGTCCATGCTTCCTGTATCCTTCGGCTGATGCGCCGGTCTGCCATGCAACATTTCGGGGATGGCGTCGTACGCCACGCCGCGGTAGCGAAGGCCGATGTGCTCGCTGCGATCGTGGACCACGGCCTCGGTATACCTGCCGGTTCCCGCTCCTACGTCTAGAATCCTAAGACAGTCCATGGTGCTGAAGATCTGCTCCAATTCGAGGGAGACACGACGAACAGCGACCCCATCGAGTTCGCGCAGCTCGCGATACCGCGGCCCAATTGTTCGAAAGTGTCGTGCCATCGATGATTGAAACATCCGTATCCCCCTCTTGCGTAGCAGTAGCTGTCAGCCGACGCCGATCTCGATTACGTTTCCCCCTGCTAACCTCCTCCACCCAGTGGCGGCTCGGTCAGATCGTGCAGAATCAGATTGCGCCTACACGTGGTGCAGTGAATCCACCAGACCGCTTCTCCAGTGCCCTCGCCGGCAACAGGTCTTTCGGCAGTGAGCGGCGAACCGCACTGCGGACATTCAACTTGCCTTCCAGCTGTGACTGCCTCGCGGATCAGCGCAACGTCCTCTTTGGAGAACGGCGGGTTCGTGTTGTTCTTATCTTGTTCCGTCATGGCAACCCTAATCAAGGAACTTACCACGACTAGCTTCAACATGCTCGCCTTCTTCGCGTCACCACCGCCCGAATACCAAGCACCCTACTTAATGAATAGCGTGACCTCTTTCTCGATGTCCGGCGGGGCGCCGCTTCTATGAAGCTGATCAGAGAGTATTAGCCGAGTGTGTACGACAAGTGGATTCTGTGGGCGCGAGATTCATGATGACCAACGCAGACTTGCCTCTGATACGCAAGCTCTATCGTGGGTTTCAGTTCACAAGAGTGGCCAGGATACGATGGGTTACAACACGCTCCCGAAAGCATTACGCGGATGAACTTATCATCACGAACTACGACCCTCCTGCGGACGGAGGCTAGTCGCGACCAGTCGAACCACCCTCCGTCACCGGAGCCTTGCCATGGAGCACGCCGGCGCGGCCAGTGACAGCCGTCAACTGGGACCTCCTCCCGACCTCCTAAAGGTGCAAAACAGCACCCTAGAGCAGCCGAAACGACCAATCGGCACCTGAAAACCAAACGGGTCAGCCTACTCAGCTAACCCGTTCGTTATCAATCGGTTCTATGTGGTTCTGTTGGGTGTTCTATAGCTCCGGAGGAGGGACTCGACAATTCCAAGGCGCGTCCCAACGGGCGCGCCTGCCTTGAAAGAGTCGCTGCTTCGTGAGCGAACGCAGAGGCCAATGGGCCTCTGCGTAGCTCCGGAGGAGGGACTCGAACCCCCGACCCGACGGTTAACAGCCGTCTGCTCTACCAGCTGAGCTACTCCGGAAAAACTACCTGCGTGACGCCACAGTCTAACGGCGGGGCCAGTCATCTTCAAGGCGATCTGCAGAAATTCTCGAGAGGATTATTGGGGAGGGACTCGACGCGCAGGCGCAGCCAAAAGGACCGAGGACGGCCACAGGCCGCAGATCACTCGAAGCCCACGAAGCTTGGGTTCAGGTGGATCTTCCAGTGTACTCGCAGCTTGCGGGGCATCTTGGCTAGGCTGCCGACTCCGAACTCCTATCCCAATCGAGCCGAACCTTTAGGTCGTTGCAGTGACTATGGGGAAGTAGGCCGTCATGCTGCAGCCTTCCTACGACAACACCGGCGGCAATACCGATCGCGCCAGCGAACCTCCGGATCGCCGTTTTGCTGAACCTCCCGGCAGACAGGAATTCCGAATATGGACCCGACGGGATCAAGAACTCCGCCGCCCAGCGACTTGCCTCGACTTCGAGTTCGCCCGAGCTACGGCCTGTTTCTAGAAAGATCAGACGCTTCCCATGCAAAAGAAGGTGCGCGGCCTCATGGAAGAAAGTGAACCACAGATGGTCATTAGTCTTGTACCGGATGCTGAGTTGGATCAAAGCCTTATCCGGACTCAACCAACGAGTTGCTCCGCTGACACGGGACTTAGGCAACTGAGGAACAAAGGCCACCACGACGCCCGCGTCTGCACAAACCTGCTTCATCTCAGGCTCAAAGACTTCAGGGTCTGCCGGAGTCAGGGATCGTATTCTTCGTAGCGCCGTAAGAAAGCGTTCCTTGTCGAAGCTGCGGCACTGATACTGCTCGGCCTTGACTAGGCCGCAGCGGAGCCACGCAGCTAGTGAATAGGCATCACTCTTAAAAGCAGACGACTTTCGAAACGCAACTGCAACGTTGTCAAAGACGTCTTGCCACTGCTCTGGCGAGGCGACACCGAAAAACCGCAGCAGCGCCTTCAACTGGTCTTGTCTGTTGGAGTGCTTGAGAATCCAGCCTTCCTTCGCGAGTGCCCCAATTGGGAAGTTCTTCAACCACTTCAGTTGCCTGCTCATCCGCCTCGCCTGCTCAAGCCTAGCAAGAAATGTCCTGTAATCGCGTTCCCTAGCATTCCAGAACGTTGCAGCGATGCCGAGAACCAACTCAAGCTCTAACGCCGTTTCCGGGGTAATCGATGCCTTGCCGTTGACGATCTCGCTAATCGTCTTCTTCGGTCGACCCATCCTTGTCGCTAGATCAGATTGGCTAATCTCGCGCTCGTCAAGAACTTCCCGGAGAGTCGTCCCGGGCGGGGACACCTCCGTGGGTAGGTATTCGTTGCGGACGCCGTCAGCCATGAGTATCTGTAATCTCCAGTACGCGGATTGCTGCCACCGAACTCCAGTCAAGACCCCCATCGTCTTTTCGCGGTACCTCTTCGTGGGCCGGCTCAAAGACGAGACGATGCGGATGCTCAAGGTCGACAGAAAGTTGAAGCACCCTGTCCGCTTTGAGTTCGTGGCATCGCCCAGGTAGCGCACGCATCACCTCCAGGCAGTCTGCGGCTCTGAGGTCATCAAGCCGCTGTCTGAGCCTACGGGCCTGCCTTGGTCCAAACGTCTTGACCATTTCTTTGGTGTCAGTGCACTGCTTGCGAAGTTTCCTAGTCCGGAAGACTATCTCCACTCTTGCATATTGTTAACCCTTGGGGTTAAGATAATTGACGGATATGCGTACGTCAAGCGGCCCTGCCTCTAGACCCCGAAACGCTCACGGGACGAGAGAAAGCAAGATATCTTTAACGGGATGACTGCAGCTTCCGGACTTGAGACAACCGCCTTCGCACCCGCCGTAGCCGGGCGTATCACGTCGCTCCCTGCCGACGTCCTGGGGCAGTCGTGCAGGCGCATAGGAATTGTGAGTTCCGTTTTCGCCGGGCTCTGGGCTTTCACGCTGCTGATGAACAATGTCGTGTTGCCACTAGCAGGGTTCCAGCAACCCTTGGGACAAGCGGGCTCATGGCCGATGCCTGGCAACGTGATTGCGGTAGTTGGAATTGCGATCTCTGTCGGCATGGTGTTCGTCGCCCGTACATTCCATCACCGACCAAATTTTCTACTCGACCTCGGCCTCGGTTTCGAGGTGGCAACCGCACTCCTGATCGGCCTGCTGAACCAGTGGCGGCCCGTGCTGGAACCGGGCCAGTTGTCCTGGATCTGCGTGATCATACTCGTGTATCCGGCCCTCGTTCCCAATACGCCGCGCAAGACGATCCTGGCGGCACTGGCCGCCGCATCGATGGATCCACTTGGCCTAGGTATTACCGCGTTGCGGGATCCCACGGTTCATGCAACACTGGCGGAGACAGTCCTGGCTTTCTTGCCGAACTACCTATGCGCGATCATGGCAGCTATTCCCGCACACATCATTGTAGGGCTCGGCCGCCACGTAAAAAAAGCGAGAGAACTGGGCAACTACCAGCTCGGCGAGATCGTGGGACAGGGAGGAATGGGCGAAGTGCACCGCGCGACCCACCGCATGCTCAAGCGTCCCGCGGCGATCAAGCTGGTTCGCCCCGAAGTCCTGGCGCATTCTCCTGGCGGCGGTGACGTGGTTCTGGAACGGTTCCGGCGGGAGGCACGGGCCGCAGCGATGCTGCGATCACCACACACCATTGAACTTTACGACTTCGGAGTCAGCGAAGAGGGAACGTTCTACTATGTGATGGAGCTGCTGGACGGCTTGGATTTGCAAACACTCATCGACCGGTTCGGGCCGGTACCCGCCGAGCGTGCCGTTCATTTTCTCCGCCAAGCATGCTCATCGCTCGGTGAGGCCCACTCACTGGGCCTCATCCACCGAGACATCAAGCCTGCGAACCTCTACGCCAGTCGTTTGGGCCTCACCGTCGACTTTATCAAAGTTCTGGACTTCGGGCTGGTGAAGAACGTCGGTCCGGAGCCGGACTCTGCGCTCACCGCTCCCCAAGTGACCACCGGTACACCAGCCTTCATGGCTCCGGAGGTCGCGCAGGGCGACGAGGTCGATCAACGGGCGGATGTGTATTCATTGGGATGTGTCACCTATTGGTTGCTGACGGGACAACTTGTCTTCACAGCCCAGAATCCCATCAAGATGATGCACCAGCACATTCAAGACACTCCGGAACCACCCTCCACTAGAACCGAGCTGCCGGTGTCAAAAGCACTCGACGACCTCGTGCTCGCATGTCTGGCGAAGCAGCCGGACGACCGGCCTTCTAACGGTGAGGAGCTTGGGCTTCTCTGTTCAACGGTCGATCTACCGGAACACTGGACCGATGAACGCGCGCGCCGCTGGTGGCACACGAACTGTCCGACATGCCTCGCCGAGGAGCCGTGTGAGCAGAGCGTGCTAGCACCGGCCCTCTCGCTTGACTGAGACAACCGTCAACCTTGAGACTTCCGACGCAACTCCTTGAGGCTGATTATGATTGACTCGTTCGATTCGAGGAGTTCGCTCAAGATCTGATCCGACGGCCTCGTGGGCTTCACATTCTTGCGGTCGTCTTCCAGGGCCGGCCAGAGCTGCTCCTTTATACGGGTGGGAAGCGCGGTCTCCAGATATTCCAACGCGGTTCCGCGCAGATAGGCGTCGTCGGTATGCAACCCGCGGAAAGCGACTTTCAGGGGTTCGCGCGGCAAGAAGAGTGACAGCACCGTGAAGACATGCTCTAGACTTCGATTGGCTCGGTCTCTCAAAACCTCGTCGACGATGGGCGAGTAGTCTTCATCCTCCATCTGGTCGAGCAGCCGGTGACTCTGCCACACTCCTCGCTCAACCGCCACTTCCCGAAGCACCACACCGACGGCCCGCTCGCGATCGACTACGAGCTTCGCATTTAGATCTAGCAACGAGGAGAGCGCCCTACCACAGCGGTAGCGTACCTCGAATCGAAGATCCTCGAGACCCTGGAAAAGCCCATCGACGGCGCGCTGGGTCGGCGACGCCGCCAGCACGAGCGGGATCCGGCGCCGAACCACGAATTCCTCGTCGCGATCGAGAAGCCGGTCCACCAATTGACCGGTCTCAGTTTCTGCAACGGTGCGGAGCGCTTTGATCACTTCTGTTACCAGCTGGTCCCAGGCGAGTAGCAGCACGGTGTGGGATACCAGTTCAGGAGTGAGCCGTCCCTTCGCTAGCGCTCGTCGCACACGGTCCACATCACGGGATTTCAGATCGATGATGCGTTGAACTCCAGGATCGAGTATTGTCTCCGGTTGCTGCACACCTACCGGCTTGGCTGAAGTGTTTTCACTTCCAACAGCTGCGTCGTCCGCCACACCATCGCGCCCGCGAAACGGCTCAAGATTCAGCGTCCCTATCGTATGGAGCATCGCGGTTCCAGTCACCGCATCTATGTCATCCAGGTCCAGTTGCGAGCCACGGCGCAGGAGACTCTCCTCAAGTGTGCGTGCGTACCCCCGATGCAGACCCACCGCAACAAAGACTCCCGCGACGGAAAGCGCGACCGCGAATCCCAGAAGCATCGAGAGCGCGCTGGTCGCACCAATTAGCAAGATCGCTTGAACCAATGCGCCGCCCGCAACATCGCCTAGGCGCACTACTCCGACATCCACCAACGTCTTCGTGGCGCGCTTGTGCTTCCTGGCAAGCGGAGCGAACAGGAGTTCGTAGCCCGGACGATAAAGCGAATTGCGCATCACGGCCTCGGATCCACGCGCGATCATCGCACTCACCAAGCCGGGCGCCACCAACGCACCGGCGCTCCCAAGTGCCAACACTGCCGGGAGCACTGCCGTGGTGCGACCCGGTCCTAGCCGCTGCAGCGTGAACCTGATAGCCGTGGCTTGGACTACGACCGTAAGGAGCGCGACTCCGGTATAGAACACACCGAACAGCCTCAGCAGATCTTCTCCGCTGCCGAACGTTTCCGATGCGCGGGCCTTGAACACGTAGTCGATGAGCATCTCACTCACCGTGGCAAACAACACGAGAGCAACCAGTCTGCGGAGGTATGGCGTTTCGGCAATGATCCGGAGTCCCGAGCGCGACCCGGTCTCCCCTGCCCCGTCCTCGCCCGATTCGGGACGTTCCACCGCCGCACGTTGCTTCGGCCGCAAACCCAGCACCAACCATGCGCAAACCAAATGGAGCGCAGCGAGGATGGGAAACATCGCAGCCACGGTCAACAGCACTGCCACACGCTCGGCTAGAACCCCGCCGAGCAGGCCGCCTATGGTGGCACCCGCTGCGATGCGTCCGATCTGTTTCTTGGCCGTCCGCGGATCGAACCGCTCGTTCACTATCGACCAAAACCCTGAGACGAGTAACGCCCCGAGTCCGCCATAATGAAGGTAGACGATGACTGCGATCGGTCGGCGGAACGAGCCAAGAAACACCCACTCAATCAGTAGGAGGATTGCGCTCCCAGCGAATACCATGGGAATGAGCCGCGCAGGACCCACAGTCGTCATGGCACGAGCGGTCAGGAACGCGAGACCGACTGAGACAAAAGCAGATACCATGATCATCGCGGGGAGCGCCGACACATCGAAGCTCGAGAGGAACAGCGCGTCGCGAGTCGCCTTGGCCGCCATTTGGTAGGCGATCATGACGGTCGCGGTTGCTGTTGCGGCAACAACCGCGGCCCTGGTGTCCCGCGAACCGGCTGTGATCATTCTAAGAATGTAGCGCTTGAAGACCGGCCGGGGGCACTCCAACCTGAGAGGACGATTGCACAGTCTCCATTACCGAATGTAGATTGCTCTCAACATGCCAACCTACGATTACGTCTGCCAAGACTGCAATAAGCCCTTCGAGATTAGGGCTTCTATCTCTGCATATAGTGAAGGGCTGTCCCCTCAGTGCTGTACGTGCGGATCGGAGAACGCGGTTCGAAGATTCACGGCGGTGAATGTTCTCACCGGCTCTCGGGGTGCAGCGGGATCGCCGGACGTTGCTGCTGGGTGCGGCCCCGGCGCTCTTACCTGAGCGAACTGACGCCGCTCAGGTCTGAGCGGGGCGGGCCCGGTTAGAGTCATTCGAACACGGGCGTCAAATTTCGGGCACGGAGTTTCGCGTTGAAGGCCGGCACGTCCGTTTGGAACAGTGCATCTAACGCCACTCGATAACGCGCCAGCCGATCCTTTAGTACCTCGTGCACCTCACGCTGCTGATCGGTGGGCAAGAAATCCGCAGTGGCCACTGCGCCGGCCAGGTACCTGAGCCGACCTGCCAGCATCGTGGGATACCGCACACCGTCCTGACCGGTCCCGGTCGTCGTCAGACGAACTAACTTCTCCTCCACGCCAAGGAGCTTGGCATCGAGCGCCTCGGCAGCCTGGATGATCTCGTCGGCGTCGCCCTTGTCTTCCAAAACCGGCTTGAGATCGTAAAGCTGCCGCCGGATCCACTCGACTCGGTTTACCATCTCGGCAGTAGCGACGTAATCGTCACGGATTTGCCTGACTAGCTCAATCTGTGTGGCGATATCAGTCTCGGTCCCTTCGGAGTTCGGATCCTTCAGAACCTCGAGTTGCTGCTGGTACTCGCGCCCACCAACAGCAAGCGTAACGGTGTACGTGCCCGGTGGCACTAGAAGCGAGATGCCACCGCCACCCGACCGCCACCGCTCGGTTCCCAAGTCAACCCAGTCGGCGTAGCGCGGTTTCGTCCGCAGTTTGATCTGCGTTGAGGGATCGGTGCGCAGGTTCCACTGGACACGGTTGATGCCGGCCTGCGTGCCTCCTTCGAGAGTCCGAATCGTTTTGCCTGATGCGTCTGAGATTGTGATCGCGACACTGTCTTCGTTGGCCGCAGCCAACCAGTAGTTGATCGATGCCCCGTAAGATGGGTTCTCGCCGTCCGACGGGTCGTTGGACATGGACATCGGTGACGTGACATTGTGGAAACGATAGGCCTGGCGCGGTTGAAAGAGATGTGCGGCGGACGAGGCCACCGCCGATGTAAGCTGCTGCAGCGGTGTGATGTCGTCCAAGATCCAGAAACCCCGACCATACGTGCCAACAACCAGATCGTTGAAATGCTCTTGCACCACGAGCCCGTACATCGGCGACGCGGGCAAGTTCGTCATGAGCGATTGCCAGTTCTCGCCGTCATCGAATGAGACGTACAGTGCGTTCTCAGTCCCCATGTACAACAGCCCCGGTCGCACGGGATCTTCATGGATGCTGCGCGCGTAGCTCAGAGGACTATCCGCTATGCCATCGACGATCTTGGTCCAGTGCTCGCCGTAGTCGCTGGTCTTGTAGACGTGGGGCTCGAAATTGCCCTGCTGGTGATGCTCGATCGCGATGTAAGCCTTTCCCGCATCCCACTTGGATGCATCAATGCCCCGCACTACTCCCAGCGGTGGCAGGTCCGGCATGTTGCCGGTCACGTTGGTCCAGTTCTGACCGCCGTCGCGGCTCACGTGCACCAACCCGTCGTTGGACCCGGCCCACAACACGCCGCGCTCAACCGGTGACTCGTCAAACGCATAAATCACGCAGCAGTACTCAACACCGATGTTGTCCGGCGTGAGTCCGCCGGAGATGCCCTGTTTCGACTTGTCGTTGGTGGTGAGATCGGGACTGATGACGTCCCAGCTTTGCCCGCCGTTGGTCGTTCGGTGCACGTGCTGGCTCGTAACGAAAATCGTGTTGTTGTCGTGCGGGGAGATCAACAAGGGGAAGGTCCATTGAAAACGGTACTTCAACTCGGCCGCCGGCCAACCGCCGGTGTTTTCCGGCCAGACCTCGACTTGCCGGAACTGGCCCGTGCGCTCGTTGTAGCGCACCACGATCCCGCCTCGAGCACCCGACCCCGAGGCACTCGACCAGATGATGTTCGGATCGGTCGGATCCGGGGTCGCAAACCCACTCTCTCCACCACCCACCGAGTGCCACATGCCCCGCGAGATGTTGCCGCCACCAAACCCTCCCGTGCGGCTGTTGCTCGGACCACGGGTCGACGGACCATCCTGCCGATTGCCCATCACGTGGTAGGGAATCGCGTTGTCGACCGTCACGTGGTACAGCTGACCGATAGGTAGCTGCACCCGGTGCCAGGTCAGTCCCCGGTTGAGCGAGACTGCAACGCCACCGTCGTTCCCCACGATCATGCGGTCGCCGTTCGTCGGATCGATCCACATGTCATGATAATCGCCACCAGGGCGCTGACGCCCCCGGAGCGGTGTACCGGTTCGCCCACCGTCTATCGAGTGTACAAACGCGGCGCTCAAGAAGAAGGCCTCGTCGGGATCGTCGGGCAGTACCACGCAGTTGTTGTAATAGCCCGTGCGTCCGCCGAGGTTGCGGTCGTGAGTCATGAGCTGCCAGTCGCTCCCGCCGTTGTCCGAGCGCCATAACTCGCCGCTCTCAGTCTCCCGCCCGTGCCAAGGCACACCGTCACCGGTCTCGATCAGGGCATAGACACGATCCGAGTTGGCCGGCGTCATGCAGATGTCCACTTTGCCGACCGGAAGTTTTGGTAGTCCGTGTCCTTCGAGTTTCGTCCACGTATCCCCCGCATCCCGCGACATGTAGATCCCGCTCCCGGGCCCGCCACTCTCACGGCCCCAGGTGTGGACCTCGACGTGCCACATGCCGGCGAAGAGGATCCGGGGGTTGTTGGGATCCATTTCCACGCTGGACGCACCCGTGTTCTCGTCCACAAAGAGCACGTGCTGCCATGATTCGCCGCCGTCGGTGGTGCGGTAGATTCCCCGCTCTGCCTGAGGGCCGTGACTGTGGCCGAGAACGGCGACGTAGACGACGTCGGGATTCGTCGGATGGATGACGATACGCGACATACGGGTCGGTGCTACTTCCAACGGCATGCGGTGCCACGTTTTCCCACCGTCGGTGGATTTGTAGACACCCGTGCCGAGCGAGACATTCGAGCGGATGTGTGGCTCGCCGGTGCCGGCCCAGACGATCTGCGGGTCTGAGGGAGCAACGGCCAGTGCACCGATCGCGTGGTCGGGCTGGTCATCGAAAATGGGCTCCCAGTACTCGCCGCCGTCTACGGTTTTCCAAATTCCGCCTGAGGCGGCACCCGCATAGTAGGTCAACTGATCGCCCGGGACTCCCGCAACAGAGGCGACCCGGTTCCCCACCGGCCCGATATGCCGAAAGCTCAACTGCTCGTAGAGTTCCGGGCTGACCTGTTGAGCGAGCGCCGTTTCGGGAACGACGAAGACAAACGAGAACACTCCAAGGATCGTAACGGCTGCTGGGAATGGATTACCGACGGGTCGCGACATGCTGTCGACTCCTGGCTGCGAGATTTGGCGGGTTATTGAGAGGCAATTGTCAGATATCTAATAGCCCACGGAACCGCATCGGTGCAAGGTCCGTATGAGGCCGCCGCTCAACGGTTATCGCGTGGCGTCGCCGCAGAACTACGGTATGCCGAGATACCTGTCGTACCAGCCCAGGGCCCGCCGGATCATATCATCCCGCGGGACGAGGTGCGCCGCGGGAGCGGCGTAGTGCTCCTTGTGTTCCGGCGGCGTTCCCAGAAGCCGAAAGAATGGTACCTGCGCGATTTCGTAGGGGAATACCTGGTCGTGTCGTCCGTTTACCATCAGCAGTGGCGTAGTGACGCGCGGCAGGAAGTTGAGCGGCTCCACCTCGGGCAACGGCGTCGGACCGAACACCCACAGACCGCCCACGTCTAGCACCGCAACTCTGATCCGTTCTTCCACGGCCAGCGCGATCGGCGCGATCTGGCCGCCCCAACTAAAGCCGTAGAAGCCGATCGCCTCGGCGTCGAGATCATCACGGGTCTCGAGGTAGTCGATAGTAACACCGAGGTCCTTGATCCACTGGATCGCGAAGTCCCGGTAATAGCTCGTGTTCTGCCGACGTCCCGTATTTCCCCACCTGATGCTGAAGTCCTCGTCGTCGCGCTCCGCCGTTCCGTTGTACAACGGCAGCACAAGGACTCTACCGCTACGTGGTATGAAGCCGGTCCAAGAATTGATCCAGTCGTGCTCGACCGTGGGTATGTTGAGTGCCCCAGAGCCCGGCCAATAGATGATCGATTGAAGCGGCGGCTTGGGATCTTTGGGAAAGAAGAGATACGCCCCGGCCCGCCGGCCCTCGTACGGCGGGTCGAACGTGACCTTTTCCCAGTTGTAGTGTTCTGTCGAGCCGGCGGTGTCGACCTTCGCGTTCAGTGGCACCGGCTCGTAGTCATACAGTCTCCGGTAAATGCGATACTCGGCATCTGTCGCCGGCACTGCCGCGCGATAGTCGCGGTTGGTATTGCCTGATCGCTCGATCTTGACGTGGGAGTAGGTCGTGTCGTCCTCGAATTGTTGCATCAACCGGAACCCGTTTGTCGGGTGTCGGTCAAACTCCGGTTTGGGTATCTGCCACCCAACTTCGAACTCGGGATCACTCCACGCCGCCCCACGAGTGACCCTGCCGCCCTCGATCGGATTGACCATCCACTCCCGAACGTTGCCGGTCACGTCGTACAAGCCATACGCATTCATACCACGACCCTCTCCAACCCGACGGGGGCCCGGACCACCCAAATTGCTGTTGGGATTCACGATCCAGTTCGTCCCACGGCTGAACCGGCGAGCGGCCCAACCCCAGTGCCACGTGCTCGGCAATTCCTTTCCAACGAAGTGCGCATAAGCAACCGCCTCGTACCAGCTCACGCCGCCGACCGGAAGCTCTCCCTCGCCTTCGAGGTACGTGCCGAGTCGCCAGGTGCTCGGTGCGGGACGCCCTGTCTGGTCGGTAAACTGCTCGACTGCCTTTTCCCATGTGAGTGCACGTCCATCCTTTACGAATGGCCCAGTCCAATACGCCGGGTCCCGGTACCCTCCGGCGTCCACAAACACCTTGTATTCGCGGTTCGTTACCTCGAAACGATCCATGAAGTAGTCTTTGAAGCGCAGCGAATCTCCGTCGTCGTGCAACGGGTCAGGGATGGAGAACCCGGGAATCCGCACCATGCCCGGGGGTAACGCGGAATCCGGGTCTAGAAGCACCGGATCCAGTGGCAACAGGTTTCGGGGGCCCCAGTCCGCGAACACGTGCGGGAGGAACTCGACCGTCCTGTACCCATCTGCCTCGATCTTGAAACGCATGGGCACCTCGTTGCCCATCTTCGGCACAGCCAGGCTGTCGATGGGGGTTACGCCGACAAACTCCCACTCGTCGATCGGAGCGTCATAGCGCTGGACGTACACGTTTGCGCCGGGGGGGTCGGTGCGCACAGGAAGAAAGTCCGTGAATTCCGATTTGAGGCGATCCAGAGTCGTGTCGCCTGCGATAATCGACTCGAACTCCAGGGACAGTGCAAAGGCTGTCGCATATTGTGCATTGGAGCCCAGCCGTTCCATCTCGCTGAGCTGTTGCGCCGCCCATAATCGTCGCTCCGAACGTGTTCGACTCTGAATAAACGTCACGGCCAAAGCCACCACCACGAACAGGGCGACCGCCATAGCGATGACCGGCCGTCGCGCAGCGGTTGGTGTGAGTGCTCCCACGCTTGCCGCCTCCATGCCTTCGGCCAGCGCGTCGGCGAATGCCTGTGCGTCTTTGAATCGATCATCAGCTTGAGTCGCCAGCGCTTTCGAAACGGCTGCTTCCACACCCGTTGGAACATCCTTTCGCACTTCGCTCAGGGGAGTGACCTCGCCGAGCATTTTCTTCGTCACTACCGCCTGCATCGACTCTTCGGCGACTGGAGCCGTACCGCTCAACAGCTCGTAGAGCACGCACCCGAGGCTGTAGATGTCCGTGCGGGCGTCGAGTTCACGCTCGCCCGCAGCTTGCTCGGGGCTCATGTACAGCGGACTCCCGAGCGAAATCCCTGTCTCTGTGATCCGGCCCATCGTGGCATGCTCGAGCGCCGTTGCGATCCCAAAGTCCGAGATCATCGCGTGGCCGCCGCTCATGAGGAT
This sequence comes from Gemmatimonadota bacterium, assembly GCA_036679605.1. Classification (GTDB taxonomy): domain Bacteria; phylum Gemmatimonadota; class Gemmatimonadetes; order Gemmatimonadales; family GWC2-71-9; genus JAZDCZ01. The sequence continues at coordinate 64,813 of JAZDCZ010000040.1, read as the reverse complement.
GTTCGCCGGTTTGATGTCCCGGTGGATAACACCGTGCTGATGTGCATGGTGGAGCCCGTCCGCAATCTCCCGGACGATGGTAACGGCCTCTTCAATCGAAAGGGGTAATCTGCTTGCAACGTGCGTCTCCAGACTTTCACCCTCCACGTAGGGCATCACGTAGTACGGCAAGCCCTCGATGTCGCCGGAGTCGATCAAGGTCAGAATGTGGGGATGTTGCAGCCGAGCGATTACTTCGATCTCGCGGAGGAAACGCTCGATACCGATGGTGTGCGCGAGCGTCTGATGGAGCACCTTGATAGCGACGGCGCGCTTGTGCTTGCGGTCCTCAGCCAGGTACACCGTCGCCATACCGCCTGAGCCGAGTTCCCGCTCGATCGAGTAACGGTCTCCCAGAACTGCCCGGACCTGCTCAATCTGATCGCTCATCGTGTCCTCATCGAACAAAGAGAAAGTAAACATGTCTCGTGGTACGCAGTCTTGCCACCTCGGAGGCCATGGCCTGAAACCACTGCTCACTCCGCTTCGTGGTATCCTTAGTGGCCATGTCCGATATGATCAGCGGCGAGTTTCTCGCACTTCAGGAGGTCCTCGCGGGACGTTACTCGATCGAGCGCGAACTCGGTCGAGGCGGCATGGGGATTGTCCTGCTGGCTCGGGACGTGGCCCTCGATCGCCTCGTGGCAATCAAATTGCTGCCGCCCGATTTGGCTGCCGACGCCGCCCACCGTGAACGGTTCCTGCGCGAGGCACGGACCGCGGCAGGACTATCTCACCCCAACATCGTACCGATTCACACGGTCGAAGAGCATGGCGATCTGGTCTTCTTCGTAATGGGGTACGTCGACGGCGAGACGCTGCGTGAACGCGTGGAGCGTGCCGGCTCGCTCTCGCCACGCTACGCAATGAAGCTATTGCAGGAAGTCGCCTGGGCGCTCGGGTATGCGCACTCGCGCAACGTGGTACACCGCGACGTGAAGCCTGACAACATCATGATCGAACAGAGCACCGATCGCGCCCTGGTTACGGACTTCGGGATCGCCCAGGTGGCACGGGCGGGCGAGAAAGCCTCAACGGGTGAGATCGTCGGCACTGCCCGTTACATGAGTCCCGAACAGGCGTGCGGTGATACGGTGGACGCCCGAAGCGATCTCTACTCCCTCGCTGCGACGTTTTTCTACGCGCTCTCCGGTCGCGCACCGTTCGAGGGAAGGAATATGCCTGCGATCCTAGTAAAGCAGGTGTCAGAGACCGCGCCGGCGGTGCAAACAGTCCGACGCGAGGTGCCCGCCCGACTAGCGTCGGTGATAGACCAGTGCCTCAAGAAGGACCCCGCCGATCGGATCCAGACCGGGGACGATGTTGCCAGCGCCGTGGGCGAGGCTCGTGGGCGGGACTTCCGTGCACCGCCTCTCATCCGGAGCTTCGTGCGCAATGCTGAGGTGTCGACCATGGTAGTGCTTGCCGTCGCTCTCGCAGGGCAGACCACGACTGTGGGCACTGATGTGACCATCTCATTTGGCGGCCCGGGCATCATCGGTTCAATTCTCATCTTTCAACTGGTCCTCCTTGCCCGTCGGCTGCTGCGAGAGGGGTACGCGTTCAACGATATCCGAGCAGCCCTACTGGCGGAGGCGCAAGTACAAGAAGAGGAGGCCGAGGTCATTTTGAAGCGCCGCTGGTTGCGTCGCCTCGACAGCCTGTGGCACCGGATGTGGGCAGGCAAGTTCGGCCGCTGGTTCTTCCGCGTTGCAGGCACCGGAATCAAACCGCCGGCAGTACCGGCCCACGCCTCGACGGATGCCACAGAATTCGTGCTCGGCAGGGCCGCAGTAGACCTGTACAACGCGCTGGAGGCAGCCGACCGGACCCGCGTGAGTGACGTGCCGCGCCTGGTCCACCGTCTGGAGCGTCACGCGGAACGGCTGCGTGAACAGGGTGACACGGGAGATCGGCTCACGATGACAGTCGCGGCACTCGAGAACGTGCGCCTGGCGTTAATGCGGCTGCGGGCGGGCAATGGCTCGGTGGAAGACTTGACTCTCCATCTGGAACGCGCCAAAGAAATCGGCGAGCGGATCAACCTCGAACTAGAGGCACGGCGCGAGGTGGATGTCGCGTTGAAGGGCGGCTGACTAGAGGTAGCTAAATGTCCACCAAGAAGATGGCCCGCACGCGGCGGGCCGAACGAGAGAAAGAGCGGCATGACAGTCGGCGCCGAGGTAAGCTGGCGGTGGCAGTGCTCGTCGTGGGTGCGCTGCTCGTGATCGCGACCGCGCTGATCTTCAGAACCGGGAGCAAAGATCGGGACGAGGGCCGTGTCTGGTCGGCGGCCCACGGGCACTGGCACCGTCGCTAGGCACCTCGGGGTTCATTACGGGAACTCCGCCTCCCGCAGGAACCGCAGTATCTCAGCAACGAACCGCTCCGGCTCGACCCAGTTCACGGCGTGCCCACCGCCGGGAACGACGACTTTCTTCGCTCCGGTGATTCCGTAGGTGAGCGCATCCGCCCACACCTGATTGTACGGCATCTCGTATTGCCCCACGATGACCAATGTTGGCGCGCGCACCGTCCGTAGTTCGTCTATTCGTGCCGGTTGAACGAGATTCGAAGGTGCAGCAGGCGCGATCAGATCGAGTCCTTGATACGCTGCGATTTGCTGACGGGCACGTCGGGCACCCTCCGGCTGGCCGGGAAACATTATGTCTGCCAACGAAGACATCGCTGCCCTGAGTGAATCGATTCCGTGGGTTCTCGCTATCTCAGTCCACTCCGCGAAGGGGAACGCGTCTGCTCCGTCCCAAGCGAGGCCGAATCCATCCGCCGGTGGGCCCGGACCAAACAGGATCAGTCCGTCGACCATCTCTGGGTAACGGACGGCGAACGTGAGCGCCACAGAGCCACCCTGTGAGTGGCCCAGAATGTGTGCTCGAGCATAGCCGAGAGTCTCGATCAGCGCTTTGAGATCGGCGGGATCCGCGGTGCCGTCCGGCTTTCCACTGGATTCCCCAAAACCTCTGCGGTCGTAGCGAATAACCTGGTAGTAAGGCAAGAGTAGTTCCACTTGGCCGTCCCACTCGGTGCGGCTCAACGCCCACCCGTGAATCAGAACCAACGGCTTGCCGCTACCCTCGACCTCGTAGCGCAGCGAAACTCCGTTCACTTCAACGGTTGCAGCTTGGCCTTCGAGGCTCTGCGGCACGAGTAGCGTACTACCAATGAAGAGCAGACCTGTTATCACGACGTTGATTCTCATTGCGCAACCCTCCGCGCCTTGGTGGGCCGTTTACCGATTCGACTCGATGAGGTAGATGTCGCCGAAGTCTCTGTCCCGCGAATAGACGAGGCCCTGTCCGTCCGGCGCCCATCCTCCGTTGTGGACATGCCAAATGCCGCCACCAAAGGTCACCTGTTGAGGCCCACCCACGGGACGGGGCAGCCCGTTCGGCGTCGCGGGCGGAGCCAAGCGTAGCAGTTGGAGATTCATCGTTAGGTGGCTAACCGCGTCGACAAAAGACAGCGTCTTGCCGTCCGGTGACACCTCCAATTCGGCTATCGCACCGGACCTCAATAACACATCCTCGCCCGTCCCAAAATGTGCCGCGCGTAACTCCACCAGACCGGAACCGTCGGGAGCCTCACGGGTGTACACGACCCGCTGACCATCCAGATACCAACCAAAACTGAGCGCACTCTGTACCACAGAGGGATGTGGGTTGCTACCGTCCGGCGCAACCAGCCAGATTGTGTTGCCCTCCTCCGTGGACGCGATGTACCCGATCGCGCTCCCGTCGGGCGCCCAGCGTGGGCCGCCCGCTTCTGCAGGATGCATTGACCAGGGAAGCACATGGTCGGTGAGCTGCCGCACGGCGCCGCTCTCCATCTCGAAGACCCAGAGCTTGACGGCCCCGTCCCGATCCGACAAGAACACGATCTCCTTCCCGTCCGGAGACCAGTCCGGCAGCCTGTCGTTGGCTGGATAGTCGATCAACCTTTGGTGCTGGCCCGTCGTGCGGTCAAGCAACCACAGGTTATAGAGGCCCTCCCGCGTGGAAGAATACAGTACGCTGCCGCCGTCGGGCGCTACTCGGGCCCCGAAGTAATCTCCCACGAATGCAGTGAGACGCTCGTGCTTCCCTTCGATTGCGTCCAGCCGCATCCAGTGGATGTCGACCTGATGATCGTAGTTCGCGTAGGCGATCAATCCGTTCCGAGCGACCACAGGCTGATAGTCGTTTCCCGCCGCCCCGATGGTCAACTGGCGCAGCGCGCCGGTGCCCAGAGAGATCTCCCAGATGTTCATGGCACCGCCCCTGGTGGACGTAAACGCGAGCCGTTGGTTGTCGGGAAACCACGCTCCCATGCCGTTGAAGTGCTCGTCTCCAAGAAGCAGCGACGCCTCACCACCCGCGGCCGACAACAGCCATAAGTTGTTCCCTGCTATCTGAGTGCGCGTGAACACGATCGACTCTCCGTCAAACGACCACGACGCAAACAAATCCGAGGCGCCACGTGGCGGAGTCGTGAGCTGTGTTTGCTCGCGAGTCGAAAGATTCACTTTCCAAAGAGCCACCTCTCCGGTCTGGTGCCGCCTCGCGAACAGCAGCTCCTGCCCATCGGGCGACCAGGGAGTGGCTCCCATTACGCCAAACCAGTCCCACGGCTTGTCCAGGAATGGAATGTCGGTCTCCACCAGCTTCCGCTCGGCTCCTCCGGTGGGCGGGATCCAATAGACGTTGGTTCCGGCACCGTGATCGGAAAGGAAGGCGATCTTCGTCCCGTCGGGCGACCAACGGGGGTTGATTTCGTCTGTCGGCTCGGCGGTGAGGATATGAGGATCACCACCACCCAGCGACAGCGTAGCGATCTCTGCACTCCCTTCGTTTATGTGAGTGTAGACAATCATCGTGCCGTCGGGTGACCAGCTCGGGCCCATCTCCCATCCGGTAAACCTCGTGACTGGCCTGATGGTGCTGCCGGCCGTGTCAGCCGATGACGAACCGCCACCACGCGTCAGCAAGGCCCACGCGAGTAGCGCTATGGCTCCAGCCGGCACGATATTCCTCCACTGCGCGAGCGTCCGAATCCAGCTCGCTGTTCTCCTCCGTCCGGTCCGGAACGGCATCGGCGTTTCCGGCGTCCACGTCACGTGCGTTCCAGTGGATGTCAGCGCTTCGGCGAAATCCTTAGCACTCTTAAAACGATCTGCCGGTACCTTTGCCAGTGCCCTGTCGACGACTGCCTCGATGTTGGCAGGTATGGTGTCGCGGATCGCTCGAAGCCCGAGCGGTTTTTCTACCAGCAGCTTCGCGATCACGGCCTGCACGTTGGAACCGGTAAACGGCGGATCGCCTGCCAACATCTCGTACAGCACGCACCCCAGTGCGTATACGTCGCTTCGAGCAGTGAGTTCGCGGTCGCCGGTTGCCTGCTCCGGACTCATGTAGGAGGGTGTTCCCAGCGACATCCCGGTGTCCGTGAGGCGATCACCCGCCACCTTCGTGACCGCCAGCGCGATGCCGAAATCCGCAACCAACGGCGTGCCCTCCTGCAGCATTATGTTCTCAGGCTTGATGTCGCGGTGGACTACGTTGCGCCGATGCGCGTAATCGAGTGCGCCGGCCACGGCCCGCGTGATCTCCACGGCTTCCTCGATGGATAGTTGGTTCTCGCGATCGAGTTTGTCCCGCAGCGACTCGCCTTCGATGGCAGGCATCACGTAATAGAGAACTCCGTCGGCTTCGCCGGAATCGTAGAGCTGCACTATGTTCGGATGCTGGAGGTTTGCGGTGACACGGATCTCTTGAAGGAACCGCTCGGTTCCGATCACAGCAACGAGTTCGGGACGTAGGACCTTCACGGCGACCTTGCGGTCGTGTTTTAGATCGTGGGCCAGGTAAACCGTGGCCATGCCACCATGGCCAAGTTCCTGCTCCACTGAGTAGCGGTCAGCTAGTGAGTTCTTGAGACGATCCAGAGGATCAGTCATTTACGACCTCGAAGAGTCGAACGGCTCAACTAAGATGCAGATAAGAGGTGAGGGATGCCAGGGGACCGACAACTGGCGCAGATCAAGCGTACCGCGTAGCTCGACTGCACTTCTTGAAGGAATGATGAGATCTATGTGAAGGGATGCGGCGTGTTTTAAGGCGACGCGTTTTCTGGTATCGAGATCGTTACCTAGGGTGTGATCAACTTCAGCTTCGAAAAATATCGCCGAGTAAATCCGCGATCCCGAGTCAGCAATGCGTCAGCCCGAACCAGTGCATGTGCTGCCACAAGAAAATCGGGGATCAATCGCGTACGTCGACCGCCCTTTCTCCAATAGGTTTTCCAGAACTGACCAGCGGTCTCCGATGTCTCTCGATCGAACGGGTCGAACTCGACTCCTGCGTCGATCAATGCGTCCATCTCACTTTGCCGGCCGAACAAGGCGCGCACCTCCGCCCAAACCACCGGACATGCAATCATCCGGCCGGATCTGCACGCCTCCTCAAGGGCGCTATACGACGCCTCCGAATGCGGCGACCCTTCGACTAGGACGTCCAACAGCACCGAGCTGTCGACAGCGGTGATCATTCCTCGTCCAACTCAGCACTCCACCGCGGACCCCTTGCCTCTTCGAGGTACTTATCTACATCCATCTTGAGTCGCACCCGTCCAAGCAGCCCACGGAGCGGGTCTTCCCGCGGGATCTTCCTGATCAGCAGACCGTCCCGGTGCTCTTCAAACACGACCTCGTGCCCTGGCTTGACCCCATATCGGGTGCGGAGCGACTTGGGAATCGTGACCTGACCGCGCTCGCCGACTCTGCTTTTCCTACTTTTAAATGCATATTTCATATTCTGAATATATGATTTATGAATCGGAAGCACAACCATTCCACCGGTAGCCCGTTGTACCTCCCAGTGCTTACCGCCCGCTGCGACCTCGTAGACGCGGACGTCTATCCCGACGCGTTGCAGCGAGTCGGCGACGCAAAGCCCGCCGATACCCCCACCGATGATGATCCCTCGTGTTACCTAACGACTCCTCGATTCGCCCCCCAGCCGAGTCTAGGAGGCCAACCGTCGCTTATGAAGATGAGAAAGGCCCTGCAAGTCTCGGAACGTCTTATGCAAAGCATCTGCCAACCAACAGGAAGCAACTCGACGGATTGGCGGGGACTGAACGGGATGAATGGTACTGGAGGCCGCTACAGAACACCCTACGCGAGCTCTGCCCCTCCCCAATCCGATGTCTTGAGCTCCAAGATGTGGCCGTCCGGATCACGGAAATAGAGACTGTATCCCCCTTCTGGCCACTCCAACTTGCTTTCCACCTCGATCCCGTTCGCCCGCAAGGTGTTCTCCCAATCTTGCAGCTCCGATTTCGCGACCCCGAAGGCCAGGTGCAGTTGCCCGTCTCCATCAGTGGGGGGAATCGTGCCAAACGGCTTCTCGGTTGGTCGGACAGAGGACCCCTTCTTGATGACTAGGAGAACTTGATCGGTCGCAACCCGTAGCGCAGTGAGCCTCTCGGATGAATCCAAAACGCCGAACCCGAGCACCCGCTGATAAAACTCGGTAGCTCGGTCCATTTCATTCACATAAAGCGCGGTCTCTAGAATGCCGCGAACGCGTGGCATCTGGTCTGCTCCTTATCCTGGCAACTTCGATGACCTAACAGCAAGATGATCTCACCTTCTTGGCGGGTACCGTTCGCATGTAGCCGTACTTGGCGGCTACGGCTTTTCGATCGGTGCCCCTACGAGATTGCCCCACTCGGTCCAACTCCCGTCGTAGTTTGCGACCCGATCGAATCCCAAGAGGTATTTCAGGACGAACCACGAGTGGCTCGACCGCTCGCCGATCCGACAGTACGTGATGATCGGTTTCGTTCCGGTAATGCCCTCATCCTCATATAGCTGCGACAGTGCCTCAAAGCTCTTGAAGGTACCGTCTTCGTTGCACGCCCTGGACCAGGTAATGTTGCGGGCTCCCGGAATGTGGCCACCGCGCTGACATGTCTCGGGCATTCCGGGGGGAGCCAGCACCTCTCCGCTGAACTCCTGCGGACTGCGCACATCGACAAGTTCTACAACCCGTTCCTCGACCGCAGCTCTAACCTCCCCCAGGAACGCGCGTAGCGCGCTGTCGGGCCCTGTGGCTTGATAAGAAGTCATCGAGGTTTCTGGAACTTCCTCGGCAATCGGACGTCCTTCATCTATCCATTTGTTGCGACCACCGTTCATGAGACGTACCTCCTCGTGGCCATAGATTTTCAGCTGCCAGAACGCCCAAGCTGCGAACCAGTTGTTGTTGTCGCCGTATAGCACGACGATAGAATCGTTCGCGATTCCCGAACAGCTCATGAGTTCCTCGAAATCTGACTTCGGGATTATATCTCTGAGCACGCTGTCACGAAGTTGTGTGGTCCACGACCAAGCGATTGCCCCGGGCAGGTGACCATCTTTGTAGACCTCGGTGTCAACATCCACTTCGACGACTCTAACGTTGGCATCGTCGATGTGATCCGACACCCACTGCGTTGAAACCAAAGCCTCGGGATGTGCGTATCCTCCCACTGCTACCTCCTTTCTACACACGCAAAAGCAGATACGTGCTTGCTGTTTTTTCCTAGTCTTCTCCGTCACCATGAATGACGGCTGCATCTGTCTCAACCGCGTCCTCGCCACATAACTCAGCGCGCACGGTTTCTGCTATTGCCCTCGCCACTTCTTCGTGCACTGCAAGGGGGTCGTTCAATTCTCGGTCATGGGTTTGCGACCAAAGCTGGAACCCATCCGTTGCATCTATGAGCTGGGCAGAGATCCGGACACGGTTCCCTACCCGCAGCACACTTCCTTCGAGCACAGTCTTCACCATGAGTTGGGCTGCGATCCTGCGCACGTCTTGGTTCTTACCCTTGTACGCAAAAGCGGAAGTCCGTGCAGTTACGCGGATACCACTCACGTTGGCAAGCTCCCCAATCACCGCTGCTGCAATGCTATCTGCAAAGCAATCGTTGTTTCCATCTGAACTCAAATCGATAAAAGGCAGAACTGCAATCGAATGTCGTGGATTTGCAGCACCCACCCCGCTTGAGGCGGGTACTGAGCGACCTGATGGCCCTCCAATTTCCGGTGACTCGAGCTGTGTAAGTAGTTCGTTGCACGATTGCCAGCGATCAGCCGGCTTCTTCTCCAGACATTTCATCACTGCCTGGCCCAGATCCGGCGGTACAGTCGCACGCCGGTTCATCACCGGCTCGGGAGCCTCAGTTATTTGAGCGGCAAGTACGGCTTGCGGTGACGTTCCGGCGAATGGAGGACGACTTGTCAGGAGTTCGTATGCAACGGCCCCCACTGAGTAGATGTCCGCCCTGTGGTCTATGTGTGGATCGGCTGCAGCCTGTTCAGGGGCCATGTATTCGGGCGTCCCGATCGCAATCCCAGCCGAAGTCAGTTCTTCTTCCGAAGACGCGTGGCTCAGTGCCTTAGCAACTCCAAAGTCCGTGAGCATGGCGTGTTTTTGGTAGATGAGGATATTGGCCGGTTTGATGTCACGGTGGACCACGCCGTGATCGTGCGCATAGACCAGCGCGTCTACAACGTCTCGCAGAATTCTGACAGCCTCCACGATCGGCAACTCGATTTCTCGTGTGAGTTTGTCACGTAGAGACTCTCCCTCGACGTATGGCATTACGAAGTAGAGAAAGCCCGCGGCGTTGCCGGAGTCTAGAACGGTAAGGATATGCGGATGAGTGAGATGAGCCGCGATCTCGATCTCACGAAGGAAGCGTCCGCTCCCGAGCGACACTGCCAGGTCGGGGCGCAGCACTTTTACCGCCACCTTACGGTGGTGCTTCAGATCTTCGGCAAGGTATACAATCGCCATCCCGCCGCGGCCGAGTTCTCGCTCGATGGCGTAACAGTCGGAACGGGTGGCGAACGGTCCGGTAGCCCCAGCCTGTAGAGCAGTCCGCAGACGATCGAGTTGGTCGGCCATGAGGGCGGCCTCCCACTAGTAGTCCCTAAGACGACGTTCCCCTCTCGAATGATGTGGGGCAACACCAAAGAACGCCAGTACAGCCGTCACGAGGCACCTGTATGCCAGGCCGCGCTATCCAGATCCAACGCTCTGACGCATTCGCTCAGCGAAGTAGGCCGAAAGCGTACGCCTGCCGCTACTCGGCGCAAGAACATCCTGTGTCGAGACTGCGGCAAGGAAGGACGAGAGGTGTGACATACGCGGGTTGACAGGTCGCATCAGGAGGGCAACCAATGGAACTACGGCGGCCGGCATGGCCGGCATTCGGGCCCGCTTTCCAAGGGCGTCGAATGCTAGCTCGACAATCTCGCGTCGAGTAAGTGTCTCTGGCCCGCCCACGTCCTCCGCGCACTCCTGGCCCTCGACCGCATCAACGCACACGGCCGCCACATCGGCATCATGGATGGGGTTGGTCCTCGCCGATCCCTCCCCGATCAGCGGCACCGGACCCTTCGCGGCCATTGTTAGAACCTCGGCGAATGCAGAGAAAAAGCCGGTGGGTCGAACCACCGAATAATCCAAACCACTCGCTGCCAATACGGAAACAACTTGCTCGTGAGCACGAACGTAATTGAGGTGGCCGAGCCGATCGTGACACGCCACACTCACATACACGAACCTCTTGACGCCTGCGGCAAGTGCGGCATCGATCAAGTTGCGGTTTGCCGGCGCATCAACGCGAGTGTAGCTCCGTCGCCCTTTGGCGAAGCTGGGCGAGATGCTGGCGCCTAGACACGAGAATACCGTATGCACACCATCACACACGCCTGTGAGTTGTGACTGGTCGAGCGCGTCAGCACAGACTTGCTCAGTGACAACTGCAGCGAGATCTTCAGGAAGTGGGGTTCGGTGGACTAGCGTGCGAACAAGATGTCCGCGGCCAACAGCCTCGCAGACGACGTGACGACCAAGGTTACCAGCCGCCCCGGCAACAAGTAGCGTCTTAGGCACCGGTGTGGTCACTCAGCAAGTTGCTCTGGACATCCGGCTACCTCATCGTCGCTTCCGATTCGTCGAATGGCAGCCGCGGCGCTCTGTGAAGCATTGAAGGCGGCGTTAATGACCGTTGGTGCGTTGCGATCACCGACAGCTCCGCCGACGCCGACCGAGCCTTGTCTCGGATCAGCGAACCCGGCTCGCCCAACGTGACACGATGCGCAACTGATCGTCCCGTCTTTGGACAAGCGGGAGTCATAGAATAGCTGCCAACCCAAGGCCACCTTCTCCGCCGACACAGGTCGGTTCCCAAGCGTTGCAACCAGGTCGGGGTCCAACCCAAGCGGGGCTGGTGGGAGCTCGGGAATCTCAGGAACAAAGCTCTGCCCGCCGCCACAGGCGAGGAAGGTCAGGGCCAGAGCAGACCACATCTTCATAACGAACCTCCAGGCCGAACAATCGACTAACAGGTGTCGTCTGTAGCCCAGAGATGTCGTCGTCGGCCGGACGCGTAGAGGGGCGTCCTAGAGGGGCGTCCTAGAGGGGCGTCCTAGAGGGGCGTCCTACACGGCGTCAGTACGGCGGCGGGGTCCCAGAACCACCGGCGTAGTATGTCTTTGTCTGACAGGATGGGGCTCCGGACATACGATCGCAAGTGCGGCGCAGTACGATCGCTCCGCATTCGGCTACGCTTCGACTAGGTTCTCCAAGCTGTCGAGCGGCGGTGGTCATGCCTCGTCCAGCTCCGCACTCCATCCTGGACCCCTCGCCTCATCAAGGTACCGCTCTACATCCATCCTGTGCCGGACGAGTCCAATCAGTGCACGGAGCGGGCTTGTCGTTCCTTTGGATTCGTATTTCATATCTCACCATATGATTTTATGAATCGCCGGCGCAACCACTCACCGGTAGGTTGTCCTACCGTCCAGTTCTACCGCCTCTTCTCCTACCGCCTCAGTTCCTACCGCCTTTTCTACCGCCCAGTTTTACCGCCCTTTTCCTACCGTCTTTGTGTTCTACCGCCCCATCACCAGCGCATTGAAGACCAGCTTGAAGGTGCCGTGCGTCTGCGCCCGGTGCTGCGCCCGGAAACCGATCATCACGACCTTCCCCTGACCGTGCCCCACCGACACCATCGCCGCCTTCTCGGCGATCACGTCTTCGCCTATCAGCCATCCACTCTGCATGATGTCGCGATCCACGAACGTCACGATCCGCTCGATGCGATGGTTCCTGTCGCTGGGGAGGATCCGGTACGCCTGATTGCTGTTGAGGAACAACGCAAGCGCATCGCCCGGCATGCCGTACGCAAGTGGGTTTGTGTTGTCGACCTTCACTCTGAGCGTCGATCCGGGTGACCAGAACTCCCTAGACGGCACATTGGCCACCACATTGCGGATCGGCAAGCCGAATTTCTCGATCGGAAGCGAGCTAGCCTCGGCGAACGTCAGTAGTGTGCCGCCATTCTCTACGAAGGCCTCCAGCGCGTCGACGCCCTCCTGCCCGAACCCGCTGCGATACTCCGGCGGATATGCATCGGGACCACCACCGAAGAATCTTCCACTCGCGCGACCGGACGGCCTCTCGCCCGTCATCCGCGCAATGTTATCGGCCGGGAGAATGATCACATCGTACTTGTCACTCAACTTGCTGTCTTTGATCTCGGCATCTTTGAGGGTGGTGTACGGAAACTTGAAATGTTCCAGCAACCAACGGGTCCATCCCTCGTCGATGTTTCCGCCGAAGTACCGTTGATACATCCCAACCCGCCGGCGTTCGAGCGGGCTGGTAACTCCTGACGGATCGGCATCGAGCGCGTCGAAGTCCACACCAGTCACATTTGCCACTTCGCTAACCAGTGCATCCGGCGCCGATGCGGAGACGATGAAATCGCCCGGATGCAAAGCGACGGATGCACGATCTACACGCCGCAGCGTGACTTTCTTGTCCCACAGAAGGTTCACCGCTCTGAAGCTGTCGTTGAGACGCCCGTCAAGCACATAACCGTAGCGACCTTTTGTCACCTGCCCGGACGGATCAATCGTGTCGGTCACGCTAACCAGGTTCGCCTCAACCATTGCGTCGACCGGGTCCACCCTAACGCCCATGTACTCGGCAATGTTGTCTGTCGACATGTCGTACGGACGGATCGGATTGCCCTCCCGGTCGCGGGTGTATGAATTGTCGGGATAGAATGTCCGGCCGAGCAGCCAGCGGATGACGCCGCGTTTAGGTTGCGCCATCGTTACGACGAACGTACCGGGATCATACACGCGCCCCTCGTGCGTGAACCCAGCTGATGCCTGTCGCACGTCGATCCCCTGACCGAGCAGCTTGTTCACCATCTTTTTCGTGGTGAGCAGGTCATGTTGCGCGGCCGGTATGACGAACGCGGCCGGCTTACCGGCTGCTCCACGATCCGTCTGCCGCTGGGCCTTGAGATAGGCGTTCTTGAGTACGGTCGCCCGGTTTCGCGCAGCGATGTCGAGTGCCGCGATCGCGGCGATCTTCTGCTGTTCGACGATGTCGCGCACGCGCCACCAACCACCGGGCCACGGATTTGGAAACGTCGTCTGCTCTTCGTATTCCGGCATGCCGCGCCGGGAGCCTTGTAACTGATCGGGATGCAGGAACAGTGGTGTCGCGAGCCTTGCACTAGCCGACTCGGTGAGCATTCCCGCGATGTTGTGGAACGGAGTGATCCAGTGGAAACCGAAGTGACCCCAACCAGAGTAAATCGCTGCGTTTACAACACCAGACTTCCCCTCCTCTTCCTCTTTGTAGGCGATGTGGGCACCGTACCAACTCATCTCTCGCCACACCAACGGGTCGCCTTCAGGACGTACCGGCTCCGCGTAAGGCGGTACGTAGATTCTGGCACCGTAGGCTCCCATCTGGTGGTGATCGATGTAGGCCTGGGGAAACCACTCACGGAACAATATCTCTGCGCCGTAAAAAGACTCGATCGTATTCTGCATGAACGCGTCGCGGTTGTTGTCGTGGCCGATGTAGTGGTGATACAGCCATGGCAGACCCACACCCTCGTACTCCGTCCCCACGGTCTCATTGTACCAGTCGGTGACCATGATCTCGCCATCGGGGTTAAAGGCCGGAATCATGATGGCAATCGTGTTGTCCAGAATTCGCAGCATCTCCTGATCGTTGCGCGTCACCATGTCGTATATCAACTCCGCGGCCATCTGGCTCGCGCCCACCTCCGACGAGTGGAGCCCCATCGACTGGACCACTACGACCCGACCCTCGGCTATGGCTCTATCGACCTCGGCCTCAGGCACTCCGCGCGGATCGCTAAGCTTCGCGTTCAACTGCTTGAACTCTTCCAATCGGGCCAGATTGTCGGGCGACGAGATGTACAACGCGAGGAACGGGTTCCCCAGCGTCGTGGGGCCCATGTTCACGACTTCGAGCCTTGGACTCTGATCGCCCAGGAGGTTGTAGTACTCGACCAGTTTGTCCCAGCGCGCGAGCTTCCGGTCGGCGCCCATCTGGAATCCGAAGAAGGATTCGGGTGACGGGATCTGCTGACCCCGTACCAGAGAGGGAAAGACGACGGTCAGGGCAAGCAACAAGGAAGTTAATCGGGATGAGACGCCGCTCGATTTCATAAAATACTCCTGGAGGCTACCAATTCGAATAGGTGTTGGAAAAATATTTCGCACGGGAGGAAAACTACGTGCTCAGACCCGTCTCAGCGAACGTTTGAGTTCTACCCGCGCGGTGCTCACCGCAGACTCTCTGCTGCTGCGGCCTTGATGTCACCCAAGCCCTCCTTCATCCGATCCATATGCGTTCTGAAGGACAGCACGCAGATCCGGAGCGTGAAGAGTTCGTCGAGAACGGTGCCGGTCAGGTAGATCCGCTTCCTAGCGTTGATGCGGTCGATAAACTGACGGTTGAGTCGGTTCAGCTCGTCTCGACCCGCTCCTGGACGCAACAGCCTAAACGCCACTATCGATAGCTGCGGCTCGGCGACGATCTCGATTCCCTCGATCTGACGAAGTTGCTCGGTGGCCCACTCGGTCAGATCCAGTTTCTCATCCAAGTTCGTTCGAAACGGTTCAACGCCGTGCATCTTTATCGGAAGCCAGATGGCGAGGCCCCTAAACGGGCGAGACAGTTCGGGTGAGACCTGGCAGAAATCAACCAAGTCTTCTTCTTCCTGCATTCGCGGGAGATAGTCAGCCTCGATCGCGTGGGCACGCCGCAACGCATCTCCGTCCCTGACCAGCAGCGAACCCGATCCGTACGGCATAAACAGACCCTTGTGAGGATCGAGCGTTACCGAATGAGACCGTTCGATTCCCCTCAACTTTTCTCGGCCCCGTTGTGTCAGCATGAAGAACCCACCGTACGCCGCGTCCACATGGAACCACATACCATGCTGCCCCGCCACGTCGGCCAGTTTGTCGAGTTCGTCCACGGCACCGGTGTTGGTCGTCCCAGCGCTGCCAACCAGCATGAAGGGCACTTCGCCTCGCGACCTGTCTGCTGCAATACGATCCTGTAACGCATCCAATCGAATCCGAAACAGGTCGTCCGACGGAATCATCCGTACATTGCCCTCGGGGAAACCAGCAAGTACTGCAGCCTTCATCACCGAGTGATGGGTCTGATCGGAGGCGTAGATGGTCCCCGAAAGAAAATTCTCCGGCAGCAGTTCTCTTCGTGCCGTCACTACCGCAGAAAAATTGGCTAACGATCCGCCACTCGTGAGGAAACCGACCGATCCTTTGCCGAATCCCACGATCTCGCAAAACCAGCGGATGACGTTGGCTTCGAGTTGAGATAGTCCTGGCGCGGCAACAAACACACCGACATACCGATTGACAGCACTCGCGATAAGATCCGCAACAGCGGCGTGCAGGACTCCACCACCCGGTATGTATGCCAGATAACCCGGCCCGGCAGTATTGAAACTCTCGGGAATGACTCGCTCGAACAACATATCGAGCAGATCGTCGAGCTGCTCTCCCTTTTCCGGCAGCGATTCGATGAGCGATCGGGCGAGTTCACTCTCGCGGTGTGCGTACGCCGACGGTTGGTTAGCAAGTGAATCGATATGAGGGATTATTCTCTGCATTGCGGCGTCAACCAGTAGCCGCATCTGTTCACCGGAAAGCTCCAATGGTCCAACTTGGGCGGTCTCTTGTTCGATCTGCAGTGGTGGCTCCATGACACGGATTCTACAGAAAGAACCCTGCATGGGAAGGACGCGCCGCCATCCCCTTTCTTCACTTCATAAACTGTAGTACCGTGCGTCTCATGAACCGTTACCCTAAGGCACCGTGCACCGAGACGGACACATGACGCAGATTGCCGATCTCCCAACACCGGCCCTGATCCTCGATCTCGACATACTGGAGACGAATCTCGCAAGTATGGCAGCGCGAGCGCGCCGACTAGGAGTGGTTCTGCGTCCGCATATCAAATCACACAAGTGCATCGAGATCGGACGGATGCAGCGTAGAATGGGAGCGACCGGAATAACCGTGTCCACTCTGCATGAGGCCAGGGTCTTCGCCGAGCATGGGTTCGACGACATCACGTGGGCGGTTCCGGTGATGTTCAACCGCATCAACGAACTCAGAGAGCTGGCGGAGCAAGTGACCCTGCGCATTGTCGTCGATTCGCCCGACGCGCTGGTACGGCTGCGCGTGACCGGGTACCCGTTCCACGTTTGGCTCAAGGTAGACTGCGGTTTCCACCGCGCAGGGGTCGATCCGCACAGTGAGATAGCGTTGAACGTGGTGCGTGACATACATGAGTCACCTCGACTCACGTTCGACGGTATCCTAACCCACTCCGGACATGCCTATGAGGCGCGTGGTGCGCAGCAGTTGCGTCAAGTCGCAGAAGAGGAACGCAGGATCATGGTCGAGTTCGCCGATCACCTGCGTTCCGAGGGCATAGACGTATCCCGTGTGAGCGTGGGGTCTACTCCGGCGATGAGTGCCGTCGAGCACTTGGAAGGTGTGACCGAGGCCAGACCCGGCAACTACGCGCTCTACGATTTCACACAGACAGTGATCGGCTCGTGCACCGTGCGCGACTGTGCCGCGACAGTGATGACGAGCGTCGTGTCATCACAGCCCGGCTCTCGGCACTCTATTGTCGATGCCGGCGCATTGGCTCTGTCCAAAGATCCGGGCCCACGCGACGCGCCGCAGCAGACCATGGGTGAAGTATTCGACGACTACCGTAGCGGTACACTCGATCCGGACACCAGGGTCATGTCAGTCAATCAGGAACATGGCAAGGTGAACACACGGCTACCCGTCGGATCGGTCGTGAGGATCCTGCCAAATCACTCCTGCCTAACGGTAGCGCAGTTCGACGAGTTTCACGTCGCGCGCAACGACGAGGTGATCGATACGTGGAGGATATGGCGGGGGAGGTAGCCTGTCAGGAGTCCCCGGTTTCGCCTAGATCCGCACAATCCAGCCCCTGTCTGCATTAAACGGACGACACGTTTCCCAAAGGGTACACCGATACTGTTGAACGACATCCAGGTGGTCCATATTAGGCGAGCAACCACTCACAACAACCCAGAGATGGCGCGAGCGCTCACTCATTAAATGAACCTACTTGGCAGCATTGGACCGGCAGGCGGCAATGGGTTTAACATCTTATAAACAAATAGCTTACACTGTGCAGGGTACCCAAAATCACCAAGGCCAGGTAGATTTGAGCACTATGAAAATACGCCCAGTTTACGGGCACGATGCCTTGTTGCACCGGCTGGCAGGCTCTCTCGCCTCCAGCCGGTTCCCACAAGCGGCGCTGTTCTCTGGCGCCCCTGGTGTGGGCAAGCAACGTCTGGCATTGTGGGTAGCGCAGGGGCTCCTCTGCGATCGCGGCCCAGGTGCGCCCTGTGGTGAGTGCAACGCGTGCCACAAGGTGCTCGGGCTGTCGCATCCGGATCTGCACTGGTTCGTCCCGATCCCGAGGCCGAAGGCAACGGATCGCCGCAAGCGGACCGAAGAGGCCAAGGGCCTCCTGGCCGAGGCTATGGCGGAACGGCGAGCAAAGCCATTGTACTCTCGTGCCGAGGGCATGACTAGCCATTCCCTGGGGTCCATTCGGCTCCTCCAGCAGATTGCGGGCATTACCCCGTTTTCCGCGGCGCGGAAGGTAATAATTCTCGGCGACGCCGAGCGTCTCGTCGTCCAAGAGGCCAGCCAGGAAGCGGCCAACGCGCTCCTCAAAGTCTTGGAGGAACCGCCCGCCGATACGGTGATCATTCTGACGGCATCAGAACCACAGGCTCTGCTGCCGACCATAAGATCCCGCCTAGTACCGCTCAGGGTCGGCCGTGTGCCAGATGACGTGGTGCAGGCGTTTCTTCACCAAGAGATCGAGCCGGCTCCCAAAGGCGCAGCGCTTCGGCGCCGCGTCTTGCTGGCGGAGGGCAGCATCGGAAAGGCACTCTGGACGGAAGATTCCAACAGCCGCCTGACGGAACGGGCCCGGCGACTGATCGAGACCGCCAAGGCTGGTGTGGTGGACTGGGCACCTCTAGGCCTGGCACAGGCCCCATGGGGGGCGCGTGGCGACTTCACGGCCATGCTCGATGCAGCGTCTGTAGAGCTTCGAGAACGCCTGATCGAGCAGTCAGATACGAGTGACAACGTTCAAGGGGCCCTAAGGGCGCTGGAGCGGGTCCAGGAGACGAGAGCCGAGGCGCAGGGGAATGCCAACCCACAGCTTGCCCTCGCGGTTCTGGCGGGCGATTTGGAGCGCCTACTTTGACCCTGTCCCACGTCGGCCCGGCAGGACGGGCCAGAATGGTGAATGTCGGAGACAAACCCGAGTCGCTGCGAACGGCGCGGGCCCAAGGTCTGATCCGGATGTCACATGAGGCATTCGAGATGGTCGAGCGAAACTCTGGACCCAAAGGGAGCGTTCTATCTACCTCGGAGCTAGCGGGCACGATGGGGGCCAAACACACCCCCGATCTGATCCCGCTTTGCCACCCGGTGAGCCTGGACCACTCAGAGGTGACAGCCTCGTTGGACCCTCTGCTTCCCGGGGTCCGCATTGAGGCTAGTGCCCGCGCCACGGGCCGCACGGGGGTCGAAATGGAGGCCCTGACAGCCGTGTCGATCGCGCTCCTGACCGTATACGACATGGTGAAGGCAGTAGGACACGATATGGAAATCGGAGAGATCCGCCTCGTGGAGAAAACCGGTGGCACGAAGGGCAGTTGGCCCCCGCCGGTCGAGGCGACCTCTAAACAATAGATGAGGATACCTATAAATGGTTGACACAAAATCACTTACAACCAAGATGGTCGTGTTCGCACGATCGCACCGAGATCGATTATCAGCAACTCAACGTGTCATGGTTCGGGGGAGTTTTTTGTTCACCGCGCTGCTGACGCTGGGAACTCTGACTGGGGGCTGGGCTCCTGAGCCAACGGCCGCAAACTCGGGTGACACTTACACATATACCGGCACGGCAGTCCTGAGAGCCCTGCCCAGGCTTGAGACCAACACCACCGATGGCGACCTGGAGT
This sequence comes from Gemmatimonadota bacterium, assembly GCA_036679605.1. Classification (GTDB taxonomy): domain Bacteria; phylum Gemmatimonadota; class Gemmatimonadetes; order Gemmatimonadales; family GWC2-71-9; genus JAZDCZ01. The sequence continues at coordinate 45,307 of JAZDCZ010000040.1, read as the reverse complement.
TGACACTCCTCCGACTCAGCCGGGCCGAATCGGTACTCGGCTACTCGGCCAAGTACCGGGTGCCGGCCGATCTGGCGGGGCTTGTTTACGATGCCGCGCTGCGCGAGGGTATCCAACCGGAACTAGGATTCCGGCTCGTGAACGTCGAGAGCGGGTTCAATGTACGTGCGCGGAGCCGCGCTCAGGCGTTCGGCCTGACCCAAGTTCAGGTGGCGACAGCTCGATTTTACGACCCACACGTTACCGTCGAGCAACTCTACGAGCCGGAACGCAACCTCACTCTAGGATTCCGCTATCTGAGAGACCTGATCGAAACCTACGATGACATGAACTTGGCACTACTGGCTTACAACAGAGGACCCAGCAAGGTGCGCAAGTTGATTCGTGCTGGACAGGATCCGGATAACGGGTATCCGTCTACGCTGATGGAAGGCTATAGCGGAGGTGGTTGAGTAGAAAGACCGGCTACCGACGTACGATCAACCGCGACCCCGATCGGAGTATGTCGCCCGGATTCATGTCGTTCCATCGCCTCAAATCGCTGACTCGAACGCCAAAACGACGCGCGATCACAGACAGGCTTTCTCCCCACCTAACTGTGTGATAGCGCCCAGTGCCAGTACGGAGAACTCGCGGCGCGGAACGCGGCCTGGCCTGGGCAGCAACACTGACCGGAATCACGAGCCGTTGCCCTATTCTGAGCCGTCGTGGTTTGATGCCCGGGTTCGCTGCGATCAGATAGCGAACCTCGATTCTGTACCGCTTGCCGATCCTACCCAGCGTCTCACCTCGCTTGATCTTATGCGCGAGGAAGTTGACCCGCTCGGTCGCTGGAAGCTCGGCATAACGCCGGGCCACCAGACTGCCCGAACCACGAGGCACTCTCACTATCGACGTCCCACCAGGCGGCGTCACGCCCCTGTAGTACTTGGGATTGAGTTCTACCATCGCTCTCGTAGTCGTGTCGGCCAGTCGCGCCAGCACGTCCAACCCAGTGGCATCCGGCACGCTAATCTCGTCGAAGACCAACGGCTGGAGATATGGTATGCTGTCGAAGCCGAATCGGACGGGATCCTTCGCTATAATGGCGGCGGCTATCAGCTTTGGCACGTAATCTCTTGTCTCGCGCCTCAGATACCGTCGGTCTGAGAGCCGGAAAAACGTCTCGTCCGATGCAATGGAATCGCCTTGCCTCGACAGACGTCGCAACCCCCGCGACACACGACCGCCACCACCGTTGTAGGCCGCCGCCGCCAGGTACCACGATCCAAAGCGATCGTTGTGATCCGCCAGATACTGGGCCGCAGCGTCCGTTGACTTGAACGGATCTCGCCTCTCGTCCACCCACTCGTTCACCGTCACCCCGTACCGAGGTGCAGTCGCCGCCATGAACTGCCACATGCCAACCGCGTTGGCGCGCGACACGGCAGTGTTACTGTAACCGCTTTCGATCATCCCGATGTAGACGAGGTCTTCTGGGACACCCAGAGCGGCGAATCGAGCCCGTATCATGCCTTCGTAACGATTCAATCGACCCAGCCAGATGGCGAACCGATCTCGCGCCTCGTCCTGGAAGAATCTCACGAAGTATTCCACACGGTCGTGACTGGCGAAGGATTCGACATCGATGTCGTATGTGGGCCGGGCGCTCGCCGCTCCGCCCCGCGGCGCGAGGGGAACGGTTTCAGGCCTGACGTTGGGCGGAGCGAAACTGCCCCGCACGTGACCAGCCCCTTTGGCAAGACCGTGAAACTCCAGCGCCCTTAGAGCCTGCAGAGTTTCGATGTCCGCCGCAGAATCTTCCGCCGTCGCCGCCGACGGTGTAATCGCCACCGGAGTCGAGGTGGTGGGCGCGGGCGATGCCAGCGGCTCGAGTCCTCCCGGAGCCACGGATGCGCCGGAACATCCGATCACGCCCATTCCAGCGAGCGCTATCGTCGCCCGCAGGCTGCTACTCAAGAGATTCTTAGTCATCTGGAAAAAACGATATTCCCCAGCATGCGATTCGTGGCGTTCAGCACCGCCAAAGCCGCACCACGCGGCAACTCCTCTGTAGCCAGAAAGGATCCCACGACCCTCTGTGCCGGTGCCCCGTTGTGACATGTCAGCGATACGATCACGACCACCGAGTCGAACGCCCGCACCGCCTTCACCCCCAACAATTCCAAATCGACCTTCCCCTCGACCGCCTGTTGGAGAGCTGCAACCGCCGCTTCCGCGGCGCATCTCAGCTGGCCCGTCGGTGAACTGAGTCCATCGGCTGTGCCTTCAAACGGCGACGCTGGGTCCCACTGCAACACGACACGGCAAGTACACCGCCCGTTGGGCAAAGAGTCGAAGTCAAACTCGACAAATCTGAGACGCTCACGCGTCGATGGTTCGCTCACGTTTTCTTTCATCACTCTTCTTCGACCTCGAACGGTACCTCGAGCTGGCGATGCGAAACCTCCTCGGGCGCTATCAGAAAGTCCACGTCTAGACGAGGCTTGCCCATTTCATCCAACAAGACCGAGACAAGAAGAATTCGACCCTCCTCCAGACTGATCCGCAGAAGACGACAATCGGACCTGATCTCGACTCCATCTACGGTACATCCGCTGAGCTGGCCTACTGCTTCGGCTATTCGGCGAAGATCCTGGACGGGGGCAATTGACACAATGGATTGTCGGGACAGGCTCAGCTAATGTGCTGAGCCAGGAGTTCTTTGAGCGCGTCGTCCGAGATACTTTCGGCCGCCCGGTACAGAGACGATTTCGAAACCGCCTCCAGTGGGAATTGCGCCCAAATCGCGCTCTTTTCCGAGCCCGGGGCGCGAAAGGAAAGCGCGAGCTGCCAGATATTGGCATCGGCTCGGCGCTCCGCTGCCGCCTGGACATGCCAAAGCTCACCATCCGTGTCGATCACTCTCCACGCCATAGGCTCGATTCCTCTGCTGTCTGAACGTACGGGGGGAATTGAATATGGGCCCCCCTCAGCGAGTCGGTCAAGTAGTCAAAGACCGAAAAACTCCAAATCGTCGGCCGTGTCCAGATCCCGGAGAGTTCCGAGCTTCACAACCTCAAGATGCAACCGTTTGCAGATATCTAAAGTGATCTGGCACACATTAGGGGTACTCCATGGAATGTTCTCGAAAAGTTCCGGCTGCGGGCACGTCAGACCCAGGAGGTAGTAGCCACCGTCAACGGCTGGACCAAGCACAACCGGGACATCCTGTAACGCCCTGGCCGCGGAGTCTATGGTAGACGCCCCTAGATCGGGGGCGTCGGCTCCGATCGCCACGGCCGGGAGGCTCGAATCGGCGAAGTGGACCTCGAAGGCGTGCCTCAACCGGGCGCCTAGATCACCGCTTGCCTGCGGCTGGAAGTTGTGATCGCCCAACCAGGATCTCATCTCTTCCAGCGCATCCGGCGGGTCGTACCAAATTTCCATGGGATATCGGCGGGCCACGCTCGAGGCGACTTTCTCTCCCACCAACCGATATAGCTGGACGGCTCGGCGCTCTCCGACATCCCTCGCCAGCCTCGTTTTCACGAAGCCCGCACGGGGAGCCTTTGCGAACAGCAAGACCTTGGTCACCCGGATTCCGGTCGATACCAGTGGGCCAGGCGCTCGGGGGAAACGCCGACCAGATAGGCCATGACCAAGGCAACATTCCGAAGCCAGGTGCGAACGGGTCCCTCTCGATGCCAGCGCCGCGCCGACACCAGGAGCGGAGCGCTAAGACGCTTGATCCGTACTCGACTCCTCAGCGCGCGCACGATCGCCACATCTTCCATAACGGGAATCTGGGGAAAACCGCCCACCGCAAAGAAGAGATCGCGCCGCACCAATAATCCTTGATCGCCATAGGAGAGTCCCGCTAGGCGGTCACGCAGCAGTGCCCCGAATTCCACGAGTCGAAACCACAAGCCGGATCCGTCCACTGCGAAACGCCACACGGCGGCGTCGGTTCGAGTGTCCGAAACAACCTCCTCCAGAGCCAGACGTGCTGAATCCGACATCCGCACATCGGCATGGAGAAAGCAGAGCCACTCTCCGCCGGCTGCCGCCGCCCCCGCATTCAATTGCGCAGCGCGTCCGCGCGGAGCCGATATCACCCGCACACCCGCTTGCGTAGCCGTCTCACGTGTTGCGTCGTCGGATCCGCCGTCGACAACGACGACGTCATATTGAAGCTCTATTTTGCTCAGATCTCGAAGGATGCCCGGAAGATTCTCTGCTTCGTTGAGAGCCGGGATGATTACGCTGAGGAGTTTCGACTCATCCACCGGACCCAAACACCGCAGTGTCGTTCAGCGTCCAATCATACTTGTTGTAATCGACACCGATTTCTCGGTGCATGCGGAGAAACTCGGCGTCACCATCGTCGACGTACCGCATCAGAAACTCTATGACGCCCGCGGATCCGCCGAAGTCGTCCTTGTACCAGTCCAAGATCTTGTTGACGCGAAGCACGGGCTCGCTCCGGTCGAGCCGATATTGCAAGCTGTCGGTTACGAACCGCTCGACCGCAGCGTCAAGCTGGTCGTCCAAGCCCTCTCCCGTATACGCATGGAACGAGAGCACCGGACAAGAAACCGAAGCACAGTTTACCGCAAAATGTATCCGCGGATCGCCCATGGGTCTTATGATTTCGTGCTCTATCTCGTCTAGCGAGCGATCCGATCCGGCCACACCACAAAACTTATTGCTCCAGGTGCTTGGTATCTGACGAATGGAATTGGCCGGCACACCTTTGAGGGAATTGACCAGCGAAGCGGCCAGGCCTGCCTTCTTTATCGGATAGTGTTCTGCCACCAACTTGAGCGCGCAGGCATTGTATGCGTTGATCCAGAACGCGAGCTGGTCATGTCGCCCGGACGCAGAGAGGGCTGTCTCGCCGGTGCCGCCAAGTTGAGAGAGATATTGATCGAGGTCTGCGGGGTTCGCAGCCAAAGCGCCATAATCGAATAATTTGCCATGAACGTGACGCTGCAACACGCTTTCGAATGCCGCGTGATCTGGTAACGACTGCGCGACCAGCGAAACAGCCGAAACCACCAACATGGTTAAGACACAAGAACACTTGATGGCTGAACCTTTCAAGATGAACTCCTTGGCTCTCCGAAGCCGAGTCGTCGAGCGATCAATGGCACCAACGAGAGCGCAAGGAAAAGTCCTGCGGCGATCCACATTCTAGTGCGTGCCGTCTCGCTGGCGGCGGTCGAGCCCTGTACCAAGGCATCCGCAAAAAAAGTATACACCAGAGTGCCCGGCAGGATACCCACAACGGTGGCCAATATGTAATCGCGCCAGCGCATCGCCGTAAGGCCAGAACCAAAGTTCAATGCATTGAACGGGACGAGCGGAATGAGTCGCAGGATCAGGAGCCCCATGAAACCGTGCTGTGCAGTAGCCTTGTTCAAACCATCGAGTCTGGCGCCCACCAAACCCTCGATACCCTCACGGCCCAGGAATCGTGACATTCCGAAGGCGGCGCTAGCTCCGATATTGGCGCCGATCGAATTGAGTAGGCTTCCCCATCCAAAACCGAAGACGGCTCCCCCCGCTATTGTCAGCAACGACCCCGGAAGCGCGAACGCCGTTGCCGCAGCGTAGGCGAGCACGAACACCAACGGTGCCCAAAGAGATCCACGCGCTGCGCCCAATGCAGCGATCACTCCGTCCCGCGTAAAGTGGCTCCCGAATGGGGTGAACTTTACTATCGCTGCGGCTGCAACAAGGACCATCACCAAGGCGGCCAACTTGATGTACCTTCGCCCGTGTGCTACTTGAGCCATCGCACAACTTGCCGCAACATATCGCCGCTCCGTCCGGCAAACTTCTCTCGATAGTAACTGTCGGCTGTCCGCTTTATCCCCTCAGCCATTGTCGGGTACGGAAAGACCGCCCGCGACAATTTCTTCAACGGTATTCCATTCTGCATTGCAATGACTATCGACATGATCAGTTCCCCTGCACCGGATGCTACGATACTCGCTCCCAGGATCTTGCCGTTTGCTCTGGTGACGATCTTTACAAACCCGTTATCGTGACCGTCCACTATGGCTCTGTCCAGGTCTGCGAAATCGTAACGATACACCTTTACGCTTTTCTCTCGTTGACTCGCCTCATCTTCGGTCAGTCCGACACGCGCTACTTCGGGATCGGTGTAGGTGACCCACGGTACCGCGTCGTAATTGGCCTTCGACGAAAACGGGAATACAGAGTTGCGCAGCACGAGCTTAGCCTGGTAGTCCGCCACGTGCGTGAATTGAAGACCACCAGCCACATCGCCGGCGGCCCAGATTCCCGGTACCGTGGACCTGAGGGATGCATCGACCTTAACCGCCCCATTACTCAGCTCCACTCCAATGGATTCGAGCCCCAGACCGAGTCCGTTGGGACGTCTGCCCGTCGCGACAAATACTTCGTCAACGTCCTCGCAGATTTCCTCTCCACTTTGCGTTCGGCCTTGTACCGACTTGGCGCCGGCTCCGCTCCCAACACTTTCCACTTTCGTGCCCGTGTGAATTGTGATTCCCTCCGCCACAAGAGCTTTGAGGATCGCCTGACTCGCCTCAGCGTCTTCGCGCGGCAAGGCCCTCGGGAACATTTCGAAGACCGTGACCTTCGCTCCGAGACGTGCGTAGACCTGGGCAAACTCGAGCCCGATGGGGCCCGCTCCAAGAACCGCGATCCTACTCGGAAGCGTGTTCTGGTCGAACGCGTCGAGATGGGTCAGATATCCCGCTTCGGCAAGACCGGGAATCGGAGGTACCGCCGGCGAGGATCCCGTCGCGACCACCAGCCGTGGGGAAGAAAGCGTCCGACCGTCGACCACCACATCGCGGGGGGTTTTCACCGTCGCGTTTCCAAACACCACATCGATGCCAAGCTTGCGAAACCGCTCCGAGTCGTCGTGGTGTGCTACGGTAGCACGAGCGGCACGCATTCGCTCCATTACGGATTCAAACACGTGGTGTGGCGAAGCTCCCGCCAGGCCCAGCCGCTCCGCGTGACGCATCTGGTGCGCCAGCTTCGCGGAGGCGATCAGAGCTTTACTCGGGACACAGCCGGTCCACAGGCAGTCACCCCCGAGCTGTTCCCGCTCCACGAGGGCAACCTTGAGTCCCAAGGATGCTCCACCCGCAGCGGTAACGAGTCCGGCCGTACCGCCGCCAATTGCTATCAAATCGTATTGTTCCATAGTACCTAGTCAGAACGCCGCACAGGTATAGGCAGTTCCTGCAACCAGGCGTGGAGGGCTTCTACGACGACATTACGAAGCCAGGTGGGGAAGGAAAAATTTGGGTGCCGCCGGCTCCATCAAAAGACTCGAACGCCCTGGAGAATCTCCGATCTTAGATCTTCCGTGATCCTTTTGGCATACGCAAGGAACATAGGTGTCATGAATCCCCTTCTCCATGTGGCGTCGGGCGCCATGCGCACCATGTTTTCGATAGTGAGTTGGACTACTCTTGTATCGGCGACACCCCGGCTTCCTGCACCTCGCGCGCGCGCCCTGACGGTCAGTCTGGTCTGCACTTCGACCACACCGCTATCCAGTTCGTCCTGCAACGGAAATCTGCCTTCCCACCGGGACTGCAAGAACTGCTGACTGACAGACGAATCCTCGCGAGCCATCGTGAAACGGTAGCGATCGAAAATGAGGCGACTCTTCCTCGCGAGATCTCCGCGGGTCGCCTTCCCGACCTGTTTCTGATAGATCGATATGCCCCCGCCCCCGGTCTCCCTTGCGCCAGAGGAAGCACACGCGACCGCCACCAAGATGGCGGCGGGCAACAACGCGCGAGCAAAAAGGTTTCGCATCAATTTGAGTTCCCTGCCGAAACGGCGACAAACGGGGAAGGCCACCATGCGAAAAGCATGGTGGCCTTCCCTCAATTACTACCCATCATATGGACCCTTCGAAAGGAAGGCAATGACCTCTCGGCCTAATGCCTCACCATCCGGGACACATGATGCGGAATACGCTGACCCTCCCGAAGCTTGGCCAGCTTTTCCTTCAGCGTCGTCAAGCCATCGAAGGAGTAGACCAGCCGTGCAGGCACACCGTCAACGCGGCTAGCAGCCGATACTGCGGCCGGAGCGAGCGAGCTTCCCTCTTCGCCAACGCCGCCGTAGGTATACTGCAGCTTCTGCAAAATCTCGAGTTCCTTACCTGGAACCGCGTAGTGCAGCGGCGTACCCTCAACAAGACCGAAATGGTGGGCCGGTCCTGTCGGCGACAGCGGACCCCAACCTCGTCTAGCGAAGTAGAGGCAACCACCGCAAGTGTAGTAATTCTCCATCTGGTACTCGTAGAAAATCTTCTGCATCAAGTCTGCATCGCCAGCCGTTGCTGCTGGCAGATTTCCTCTTGCACGCGACACATTGATTAGCGCGGCTGCCCCAGCAGCATCGCCGGTGCGCAACAGCCCCTCGGCCTTGAGCGCCTGCTGGGCGTTGAAGTTAATGTGCGGCTCGGGCGTCTGGCCGTCGCTTTCCGCGTAATCTTTATACCTCTGTCCCTTATAGCGAGAGAAATGATAGGTTCCACGATCGGCCCGGAACCTCGAATTACCTTGCCACTTGAAGTCGACACCTACTCCCTGAACATCGCCCGGCGGCACGATCCTCTCGTCCAGCGGCTGGAAGTCGAACTCTTTCCGCTGTGCCACCGGTGTGGCCAGCCAATTGGCATAATCAGTACCGGTATCTGTCCAGCCGATCGACTTGTAGTCGGCCCTGTGCCAGGTCGTACCAGGCTGGGCGCCAAGCCATGCACCGGAATGATACCAGAGGACCTCTCCATCGCCCGGAATCCAAAAGTCTTCCGTTACGCCCTGGTCGACATCCTGTATGATCTGCAACCATGGTGCATTGGCCCGCTCGGCAGGTGTCCTGCCGACCGAACTCAACAGCCGGGCGCGGTGCGCGTGGCCCAACTCTGCTAGTTCAGGTCCGCTCACCGTAACCAAGCCATACCAAGACGAAGGAGTACTCCAACCGGCGTTTGCCGATGCCGCAATCCCTTGGTCCAGCAAACCGATTGCCGCCGCCATGACTGCGGGGTAGCCCTGTAAATCAAGTACATCAGTCGCAAGATCGACTGATTCTTCGAGAATGAACGCCGAGTCGTACATCAGCGCGAGAAAGCCCAACGTAATGCCCTGAGTGAACTTGGCGAACGCCCTGGCCCGATCGCAGTCGATCTCGGAACATATGGTCCCATCATCGGCATCGAGGGCCTGAAGGCCATCAAAAACCGCGGACAGGCCGCCGTAGAGGCGGAACCACGGGTTCTCGGTAAACCGAGCATAGCGCCACGAGGAACTATTCGGCCAGGCCACGCGGGGCTCCGAAGAAATCTGCTGGGCTCCGTAGTTCCCCCAAGAGGCCGTGCCCTCGTCAGCGGCAGTGCTCAACGGACTGGTAGGATCGTCATTCTGCGTTCCATCGTGCCACGCCAGGAAACCGCCCCCAATGAGGGCCTCGATATCCTGTGCCTCTGCCAAGGCACGGGCACGGTCCGGGTTGTTTTGATTTGTTACTTCAAGGTCAGTTAGGTCATCTAAGCTGTTGCAGGCAGCAACGGCGAACATGAGCAACGAAACCGACCCAAGCTTAAACAGTCTCATGGATCAATTCTCCCTCACTTGGTAGTGAATCAGGTGGATCCCCCGTTGCCCCAGCGAAAGTGCTGGGGCAGGTCGGGCGAACCTAAACCACGCTTGGAGCGCTACCAAGCGATCAGAATTCGATTTCAACGGAACCAGTCCAGGTTTTGAAATTCGGATACTCGAATCCGTCAAACCGGAAGACTCCTTGGTCACCACCTTCGGCCACTTCAGGATCGTAGCCCTTATAACCGGTCCAGGTCTTGATGTTGCGGCCTACCAGCGATAAGGAGATCCGATTAAAGAGACCGTTGGCGATGCCCTCGAGCTGGCCGCGGTTGAACGAATACCGGAACGACAGCTCACGGAACTTCAAGTACGTAGCATCTTCAACGAAGCGGCTGTTCGTAGCATTCACGTTGTACAGTGTGGCGTAGTAGTCCAGCGGCTTCTTGAGGTTGTCGGTCTTTCCGAGCTGATCTACTTCAAACGCGTTGAACTCGCGGTGAGGCCACTGTCTCGTGTTGTTGTACACGTCTCCGCCAATCTGGGCATCGAACAGCGTGTACAGCGAGAAACCCTTGTAGCGCACCGTGTTGCCGACTCCGAAATTAAAGTCAGGCGTTGAACGACCGATCTGTAGGAACTGCGTCGTATCGGTGAAGACCGTGCCGTCAGGCAACGTCGTCACGGTGATGCCATTGGACCTGATCGGATAACCCCACGTGAACGTCGTACCGTCGATGTCGATCTTCGAACCGTAGAAGCTCTTGCCGATTCCGTCGGTAAACTGGTTTCCGGTGCCAACGGCAACGAGGAAACCTTCGTCGTTGACGTCGAAGTTGCCGCCATTCTCGGCAAGGCAAGAGTTGCCAGATCCGAATCCCGTCGTAGTGAGCAGGTCACTGCACTTGCTAGCCCACTTATCTCCGTACATCGTTCCCAGTTTCTCGCCCTCGCGTACGAAGAAGGAATTGCCGGGACCGGTCCTAAACGCCGGCAGGTTGAACTTCGTGATCGTCTGCCGCGTACGGTCGATGACAAAGTTGAATGTCCACCCCAGGTCAGGCTTCTGAATAATCGCGGCCTGAATTGTGCCTTCCCAGGTCCGGGACTCAAGCGTGCCGGCGTTCCGCCACTGGTTATTGAACCCGAAAAAGCCGGCCAGCGGGACCAGCAGAAGTTGATCTTCAACCTCGCTCCGGGCATGCGTAATCTCTACGGATACTCTGCCACCAACGATGAAGTCGACGCCGAATTCGTCTTCGGTCGCCTTTTCGGGCTTGAGATTCTTGTTGCCCAGATTGCCCTTGCTAACCGCACCGGAGTTAATAGCAAATGTCTCGAACTGTGCGCTGAATCTAGGTCGACCACCCGCAGTACCTCTGGAATAGCGGAGCTTGAACTCGTCGAAAACACCGAACGGCCAGAAGTCCTCTTCCGAGATCCGGTACGCTCCACTCACCCGGTAGTAATAGTGCCAGCGCTGATCTTCACCAAACAACGAGCTGCCGTCACGCCGAATCAGCACGTCAGCGATGTAACGATCTTTGTAGTCCAACTGCTCGCTCACGAACCACCCAAACGAACGATTGTCCGAACTACTTCCGGTGATCGTGCTCAAGGCATTGTCACCGACGTCCAGGTCTCTCGTGTTGTCAACAACCAGGTTCTGGGCCCGGGCTCGGATAAACTCGGTCTTGTCGCGCTCAAACAACGCACGCGCCTTGAAAGTCGTGCTTAGGTCGCCAAATGCCTTCCGGTATGTCCCGGCGATACTGGCGTTGATCGCCTGAGATATGTCGTTGCTCTTTGTCAGGCGGCCGAAGTTTAGGGAACTAGCGTCGGTGGTCCTAAACCCCTTGAAGAAGAACTCCGTCCTGTTCCTATCCGATCGGTCGAAGCTGAAGGCAACCTGAATGTCGAAGTCCGAAACAGGCCGCCAGCGGATCCCGAAGCTTCCCAGAATCCTACCGCGCGTTCTGGTTTCGTCCTGGTTCCGAGCTGAATAAAGCGGGTTCGATTCCACAATGGTGGGATCGGGGTTGATCAGGAAGTCATTGTCATCGCGCGGATCGGGGTTCAACTCGGTCAAATCCACATCGATCGGGTAGAAGTTCAACCCAAAGAACGCATTCTCACCACCCTGCGGATCGTCGGCTATGGACTGCGAATAATAGCCGCTCGCACTGAAGTCGAACGTAGTGCCGACCTTGTGATCGACGTTCACGCGGGCTCCACGCCGCACGTAACCGTCGAGACCTTGGATGGCGCCGTCCTCGTTCAGCTCATGGGCGGACGCCCGGAAATTCGTCGAACCCGTACGGTGCGATATCGCCACGCTGTTCTGGAAGAACTGGCCGGGGTCGAAGAACTCCCGCAACTGCGAGACCGTCCTACCACCGTACGCTTTGTCGGACACGGCAAAAAAGCTAGTGTCTGGGACGCCGTCGTTATCCCAGTCCGTAATGCTCATTTGATTGTCGTCCGGCACGGTCCAATTGGGGTTGGTGCGCAGTGCCAACGCGCGATCGCTTGCCGACACAGTACTGTCGATGGTGCAAGCAGTGCCACCACAGCGAGGATCAGAGGCCGGCAAGCTCAGTCTGCCGAGCCAGTTCCCCGAAGCATCTACCGTGAACCAGTGCGACCGCTGCTCCGGAATAAAGTGCTCGATACTGCTGGAGCCCAACTCCGAGCGAACAGAGATCCTAGATTCACCGTCCGGGATGTTCTTTCCACGACGCGTGCTGATCGAGACGACGCCGTTGGCCGCGCGGGCACCATACAGTGCGGCCGCGGCGGCACCCTTTACGACCTCGATGGTCTCGATGTCCAAGGCATCGACGTCTACCATATTGGCACCGAGGATGACACCGTCAACCACGTACAGCGGCTGATTGCTGCGGCCGGCGGTGTTGATGCTGGTGGCGCCTCTCAGCAGAACCTGCACGCCACTACCCGGGGTTCCCTCACCCCTGATGACCTTAGCCCCGGCTATCTTGCCCCGTATGGACTCGGCAGCATTGACCTGCGGCACTGGGAGATCCTCACCCTTGATCTGGTCAACGGTGAATGGCAGCTTAATTCCCAGCGTGGCCTCGGCTACCCCTGTCACCACCACCCCCTCAATTCGCAGAATACTCGGCTGCAATTGGAAGTTGACGGTGGTGGGCAAACCGACTGCCACACGCTGCCTGGTAAAAATCACCGACTGGAAGCCGATGACCTGGACTCGCACGTCGTAGGTCCCAACCGGCACTGTCTCGATCGAGTAGTAGCCGTTCTCGTTCGTCGTCGCGAACAAGCTGGTGCCTACGACCGTGACCCGCGCGTTAGCCACCGGATCGCGAGTCTGAGCATTCCTCACCGTACCCTCGACGCGGCCCTGCTGCGCAAACGCAGAACCCACGCTCAAGAATAAGGCGAGTGTGGTGAGTGCAAGCACTCTGCCACGGTTTAACAACAACTTTCGGAACATACATTCCTCCTTCGGGAAAGTGTGATCCATCTGTGTGCGGGGAACTCCCCCCGCAGCGCCACAACTATTGCTGAAGCGCTTCCAACAAAAAACCATACTGCCATGCAACACAACGTGCGGGGGAGGCGCGCGCACTCTCCCGGCTGTTGTATTTCTCACAACACCGTCAACATTATTTGGCAGGAGCCGAGCCCCTCTGAAGGGAAGGCCCTGGCTCCTGGGACCCTGAATCTGAAACCTCTACGGCTTGGCGTCAACCCCGCACGGCATTCCCAGTATTCGGACAAGGGGCAGCCGAATTCGGTCGAGGTACAGCCGAAACTTGGCGCCATACGCGCTAACATGCTGTCTTACAACAACTTACAATTACTAGATACCCTCTAGTCAGTTGCCGGTAACCGCCGCGCGCGGCAAAACTCCCGCTACCGAGCCGGCTTGCTCGGCCAAATCCGTCAACCAGTCAAATACTTCGACCACCCCAGTCCCATAAACGATATAGTGACGGTTTTCCCTCACCACTGACTGCATATCGCCATGGGCGAACGGGTAACGCTGCGGACCGTTCTCAATGCCGCGTAACTCCGAGATGACTACGCCGGCGGTGCGTGACGAGTCGCTCCAGGTGGTTGTTAGCGATGAGCCCCGGAAGGTCGGCCCCGCCGGCACGTCCACAAGATCGAGCACTGTCAACGCGATGTCTTGGAGGCTCACAGGATATTGGACATGAATGCCCGCCGGGACATGGGGGGGGAAGGAAATCACCAGAGGTACCCACAGTTGGTTGGCATACAGAGAATGACCGTGCCGAAATAGCCCATGCTCACCGAACTCCTCGCCATGGTCAGACGTAACAATCATGATCGTGTTGCTGTCGAGACCTAGCACTGACAGTTCCTTGATCAGGCGCCCTAGTTGATAATCCATGTAGGCAATGGCGCCATCGTACGCCGCCATCTCAGAGGCAATCTGATCATCGGTGAGGTCGGCGAGATCGCCCCGCTCGTATCTGGACAGGCGATTAGGCCGTTCGGGATCGAACATCCGGTACCACCGGTCCGGCGGCAGATAGGGATCGTGAGCGTCGTAAAAGTTCAGGAACGCGAAGAATGGCTGGCTTCGTGGGCGGCGGACCCAGTCAAGGAAGTCGTTTGTTACTCTTTCGGCCGTCTTGAATCCAAGACGCTGATCGGTCCCGATCAGTGGCCGTAAGGCCGGTGCCTCACCGATCCAACGCCCCATACCAGAACTCAGGAATATCTCGCCGAGGGAAATACGGTAGTCCTCATAATGGATGAAGCCACGATTCAATCCGTGCTGGTAGGTACCGTAGTCCAGATTCCCGACGAACCCCGCCGTGGTATATCCCTGATCGGCCAGAACCTCGGCGATCGTGGGATACTCGTCGTCCAAAGGCACGAACCAATCGGCCGACAGCTCCATGGGAAGTCGACCGGTGAACATGCTTGAATGGGCGGGCAGCGTCCACGGCGAGGGGCTCAAAGCGCGTTCGAAAACTATGCCGCTTGCGGCAAGACGCTCGAGCTGTGGCGTGGTCGATCTCTCATATCCGTACAAACCGAGATTCGCTCCGCGTACAGTGTCGAACATGATCAGAAGAACATTGGGCTGAGTGCCAACTCCGAACTCGAGTCCGGCAAGAGTTCGTTTCTCTGACCATGCTTTCCAGCCATGCTCTGTAAGGCCGAGCCCTGCTACTACCGCCACGAGCCAGGGCGTTGTCTTTCGCACCAGAGCACAGAAGCCAACCCGTCGCTTTACGATCGCTCTGGTCCCCTGTACCGCCACCCCGAGCACCAACAGGATAAGTGCCCAATTGTGGATACGCTTCAACAGGAGCAGCACGGTGATGCTCGTCACACCGACCAGCACGAAGACCCATACACCCGATTCCAGTCGGCGTGCACGTGCCCACAAGCGACCGACCCCGGCGAGAACGGCCGCTGGGATCATCATCACTATTAGATACGAGGCTGGGGTCATCCAGACGTAATAGATACTGCGGTTAATGATCTTTCCCAGGCCTAGGTACTGGACAGTCAGGATGGCCACCTCGGCGAGGCCGAACACCAGTGCAAACCACAGCCCGATCTCGAGCCATCCAAAAGGCCTCGGAATGTCGGAAGCCGGAGTTCGCGATTCATCTCGCGGCGCGCGATGATCGGAGTGGGCGGTGACGTTGCTGGCGGGGCGCATGTCGTGTTTGCGCGGTTGATCACGGGCATCGGAAGGCATCGGTACCACAAACTAAGGCGGAAGAGCCACCCTGAGAAGCGGCGCAAGACGCCGACTGGGCAGTTGTCGTAGTAGTGAACGTCTGAATCAACTAAACACGATGACGATTTGTCCTTCGCGGGGGCGGCGCATACGGGTAGGGACAACTGGGTGTTACGAGCCCCCCCGTCCTAATGGTTGCGGGTGGGCTGTCGCGCCAGGGTTGCCTATTCCTGTCTCAACGCTTCGACAAGATCTACACGCGTGGCGCGCCGGGCGGGCACGATACAGGCAAGAAACCCGGCCAGGCACAGCGTCAGCACGATCGTCAGATAGACCGTCGGATCGGCGGTGCTGACCTCGAACAACATCACCCGCAGCGGGCTCGACAGCACCGCGCCCAGCCCGAGCCCAACGGTCATACCGATCACGAGTTGTGTGAAACCCTTCTTGAGCACCAGACCCACGATGGCGTGCGGACGCGCACCCATGGCCATCCGGATACCCATTTCCTGAGTCCGTCGGCTCACCGAGAACGCCATCACTCCATACAGTCCGACTGCCGCCATGAACAGCGCGATCCCGCCGAACATGGCGAAGAGAGACCCGAACAGACCAAATGCCCAGGTAGAAGTTTCGATTACACCCTCCATGGTATCCACATTGTAGATCGGTAGGTTGGCATCGATCCCAACGATCACGCCGCGAACGGATGGCGCTAGAGCCATCGGATCGGCTCCGGTCGCGATAGCGATACTCATGAAGGCGCGTGCGTTTTGAGCGAGGGGAATGTACACGTGCTCTTGGATTCGATCGTCACTGCCGATTCCTCCCACACCTCCGCCCACGTGCAGATCAGGAACGACACCGACGATCGTAAGCCATGCCTGTTCTGAATCTGACCGGCCGAACCGGATCCGTCTGGCCACTGCCGAACCATCTGCAAAATGCCGCCGGACAAAGCTCTCGTTCACGATGGCCACCGGTATGCTCTCGGCACGATCGTGATCGGAGAAATCCTGGCCCTCCAAGACGCTCACACCGAACGTGCTGAAGAACCCAGGGGTAATCACCGACCGATTGGCGAACGGATAGTCTTGATCGGTCGAATACGCCTCCCCCTCTACACCGTACCAGAACATTCCCGCTCCGCTCGCCGGAAGATTGGAGGTCAGGGAGACCGACCGCGCCCCCGGAAGGGCTTCGAGTCCTAGGACGAGTTCTTCGTGGAAGCGCAAACGACTCTCGTTGTCCGGATAGTCGTTCTCATTCAACCCCACCCGCGCGGTCAAGATCTGTTCGGTCGCGAACCCCATCTCGACGTTCTGCACATTGATGATGCTCTTCACCATAAACCCCGCGGCAACGAGCAAGGCGCACGAGACGGCGATTTCGCCGATGACGAGTGCGGTGGTGAATCGACTCATCCGGAGCCCTGACGAGCCCCGACTGGCATCTTTGAGCACTTCGTGGACCTGCGTCCCAGAAGCACGGAACGCTGGGATCATGCCGGACACGACGCTCGCGACGAGTGTCACCGCAATCGCGAATACGAGTACGGGCGGAAACAAGTCGATCTCGATCCAGAAGGGTTTTTGGATGTCGATGATGGACGCGTTGAACACTGCGATGCCGACATAACTCAGTCCCACACCTATGACACCACCAACGACCGCAAGAACTAGCGATTCCACGAGTAGTTGGCGAATGACCGTGGCGCGACTGGCGCCTAACGCGGATCGGACCGCGACCTCTCTACTCCGGCCGGCTGCACGGGCGAGCAACAGGTTCGCCACGTTCGCGCACGCGATGAGCAGCACGCCGAAGACGGCTACCAACATGGCCCACAAAACGGCCGTGATCTGGCGCGGCATGTACTCTTCTGTGTACGGTTTTATCTCAACGGTCACACCATCGTTGGTGGCGGGGTACTCCTGAGCCAGCCGTTGCGCGATTGTGGCGAACTCGGCCTCGGCCTGATCCATCGAAACACCTACCTTCAGGCGGCCGAAGACGTCGAGCCTGATGCCGTCACCTCGCTCGAGTTCGGTTGGATTCATCGCCAACGGCAACCAAACATCGGAGTCGAAGGGAAACTTGAACCGCTCCGGCATCACACCGATCACGGTGTACATGCTCCCATTGGCCCGGATCGTCTTGCCGACAATATCGGGATCGCCACCGTACCGATTCTGCCAGACCTCGTACCCCAGCACCATCGTCGGTGCGGCTTGCGCCAGGTCCTCACCCTCGCGAAATCCTCGACCCAGAATCGGCATTACCCCGGCCTGAGAGAACGTATTCGAGGTTACGAAGGCTCCAAGAAATCGCTCAGGTCGCTGATCTTCGTCAGCCAGATTCACCGTGCCGGAGTACAGGGCTGCAAGTTCCTCAAAGGTCGTCTGCTGGTCCCGCCAGTCCACGAAGTCGTGAATGGGAACCCGCATACCGTTATTGCCATCGACGAGCTTGTCCTCGGTGAAGAACATGAGACGGTCTGCCCCTTCGTAGGGGAGCCCCCGGATCACAGAGCCGTACACGATGCTGAATGTGTGAGTCGTGAGTCCCACGCCGAGCGCTATGGTCACGATCGCCACGGCCGATAGGCCGGGCGTCTTGTACAGCATCCGGATGCCGTAGCGGAGATCTCGTAATAAGGTGCCCATTCTGCCCCCGGGGTAACTAGTGCAACACGCCAAATCTCTCTGATCTACGAAGTGCAGGTGGGGATTGTTTCGGCGGTGCCGTCGGTCCCGTCTTCGATTCCTGCGGGAACCCACGAGTAAACTGACGCTCCCACGTCGCTTTAAGCGACAGACAGCCGAGCGGCGGCTTCAGCCGTCGTAGATGCACCTGGGAAGATCTGCTAACTGGATGACCGGGGTGGGTCTCGACGCGGAGCTGAGCGAGGCCGCGATAGCGTCCGACCCGAAGCGAGCGGATCGAGGACGGCCGCAGGCCGCCGCAGATCAACCCACGACCGTGCAAGACACGATCACGCCCCGGAACGATGGGTGCACTACGATGACCGGGGTGGGTCTCGAACCCACGACCTACGGATTAAAAGTCCGTTGCTCTCCCAGCTGAGCTACCCGGTCCAGCGAGGGACAAAGTTCGGCAGGACCGGACCGTTTCACAACCCGCTACATACAGAAAATGCCACCCATCCCGGGTGGCATTTTCGTGGAACGGGGAAATCGGTTCCTTAGTTGATCCAAATCTCGGTATCCGGATGAAACTCAGCCCACGCAAACCAGAATGCCACGAACGCTCGCGGGATCCCGATGAGTTTCTCTCCTTGGCGGGGACCTTCGATCGCGTCTCCTTCGACAGTCCAAATGCTACTGGTCTCACGATCGACCAAAGTATTGCCGTTCACTTCAAGCGTGGCCGGACCAGTCGCTGTCCGGGGTTCGTAGCCCTGCGCGGCAAACGCCTCTCTGTCCCACAGAACAGTGGTCTCTAGCCCCGCGACGGTTCGGTTTACTACCGCGAGCGGCCCGATTGCATCTAGCTCGGCAAACGGAAATGCGACTCCACCGGAGCCGTCCGGAATGCCCAGCAGCCGCTCTTTGACTCCCAGGGTTCGATCGAGTCCTGGCTGAGGAAACAGCGTGAACTCGCCGGATTCATAGAGATCGTAGGGGTAGCGAGCGTAGTCGCGACCAAACCCAAGATCTCCCGAGACGACACGTGTATCCGGATGCCGTTGTTTCCAAACCTCCCAGCGCATTTCGATCGCCGGCACAGAAGTCAGATTCTTGCCCGTACGAAGGCCGCACCGACCTTGCATGAACATCTGTGGCCAGAGGGACTCGGTCTCGTCGTCAAACATCAGCAGGTTCTGTGACCAGACCAGTCCCGACACTCCGAAGCGGCTGACTCCAGCAGCCGTAGCGTCGAATACGATGGCACTGCCGGTCAGCGGACAGAAAGTGATCGCCAGTCGTGTTCCTCCCAGATCAAAATTGGCGATTTCGTGCCACCAAAGGATGTTATGCGGTATCGCGATCGGCTCGCCGTTTACCACCATGCCTATCACACGGGTATCCGGCAACTGCGGCACTTGAGCCTTGATAGCCGCCCACTCGTCGAGGTAGGCAAGTGCGGGATCGCCGACCGGCACCAGTGGGGGATTGATCAGAGAAGGAATTCCGTCCCGCGCGGCTCCGCCGTCAAACAGCAGTTCTGCCGGCAGATCGCAACTCAAGTTGCTGCCCGGATCAAAGCCTGTCGGATCGGGACCTAGACCAGTTGGAGCGTTACTGCGCCCCCCTTCGTCTCCACCGCCGCACGCACCCGCAAGCACTGCCGCGGCCACAGCTGTCCACGCAAATCTGGATGCCGTCGAAACTCTAGAGAACACCGTATTTCTTGAAGCCATAATCACTCCGTGGACAGGTGGCCCGCGCAACGATCCCCATGAGGAGGGGTCGTACGTATAGCCTATAACGCTTCAATAGGTAGCTTGGTTCCCCCCGCGAACACATGCTAAATAGGAGGCGAATTTTTCGTCGGCAATGCCTCGGAGTGAGAACCCGTCGAACTCCGAAGCCAAAAACGCTTGTTCTATAGAGAGAATTTCTTACCTTGGGAAGCGCATGGACTGGTCTTAACCCTAATCCACCCTTCTCTGAGGTACCAATGGCAGCCAAGAGAAAGAAAAAAAAGGCGAAGAAGCGGACCGCGAAGAGGCGGCCCGTGAGGAGAAAGGCCGCTAAGAAGAAGACGAAGCGGCGCGCCACAAAGCGGAAGGCCACCAAGCGCAAGGCCACAAAGAGGAAGACCAAGCGCAAGGCCACAAAGAGGAAGACCAAGCGCAAGGCCACAAAGAGGAAGACCAAGCGCAAGGCCACAAAAAAGAAGAAGGCGGCTAAGAGAAAGCCCGCCAAGAAGAAGGCAAAGAAGAAGGCGGCTAAGAGAAAGCCCGCCAAGAAGAAGGTGAAGAAGAAGGCAAAGAAGAAGGCGGCCAAGAAGAAGAAGCCCGCCAAGAAAAAGAGCAAGCGTAAGCCGAACGCCGCTTTCATGGCGCCGGTAAGTTTTGATGCGGCTCTGGCAGCGGTAGTGGGTAACGGTCCATTGCCGCGAACACAGATCACGAAGAAACTGTGGATCTACATCAAGCGTAACAACCTGCAGGACAGTAAGAACCGGAGAAACATCAACGCTGACTCGAAGCTTAGACCGCTATTCGGCGGCAAGGGTCAAGTGAGCATGT
The DNA here is from genome assembly GCA_036679605.1 of Gemmatimonadota bacterium. Taxonomy (GTDB): domain Bacteria; phylum Gemmatimonadota; class Gemmatimonadetes; order Gemmatimonadales; family GWC2-71-9; genus JAZDCZ01. The sequence continues at coordinate 24,774 of JAZDCZ010000040.1, read as the reverse complement.
TTGAAATGACGAAGTTGGTAAGCAAGCATATCAAATAGCCACTACGTCGCAAAAGGCAGTCCCAGCCATGCACTCGAAGGGGGGTCGGCGCGCTCGCCGACCCCCAACCGGGGGTGTCCCAAAACAGCGTACCTGCATCGTTTCGTGGCGTGTTTTGCGAAGGTGATGTCGCACACAAAACGTCGTAAACCCCTATCAGAAACCAATTTCCAGATCTTCGCCCGCTCGGTCCACACTGGCACCCCCGTTGCACCAGTACCAGCCGATTGGCGTTACTCACCCTTTTTCCCGGGGCGGCGTGACTCCAAAACGAATTCGACCGGCAGTGGGACCGAATAGATTGCGTAGCCGAGGACAACCTGGCCGCAAAACGATCCTAGCTCGTGAGACAGTCTTATGAGGAAGAAACTCTTAATAACGATTATCGCCGCGGTGGCCTCAGCCGCCTGCAATGACACTACGGGTACGGAAGAACTCCGCAGCAACGTGTCGGTTTCGTTCTCAACTCAGAGTGCGGCGGCTCCAACACCTACTGCTGCCCTGACACTGGCCACTGCCGCCATGTTGGACGACACGCTCACCAGCGGCTCCGACACCCTGATCATAACGCGCGCGCAGATGGTGCTCCGGGAAATCGACCTGAAGCGCGCCACGTCAGTCGACTGTGATGTCGAGCCCGAACCGGCCGAGTGTGAAGAGGTCGAGTTAGGGCCCGTGTTAGTAGATCTGCCTCTCGTACCCGGTGCCGCCCGGAGGTTCGTTGTAACTCTGCCGGCCGGCACGTACATGGAGATTGAGTTCGAGATCCACAAGGTGAGCGGCGACGATCCCGAAGATGCGGCGTTCCGGCAGGCCAACCCCGACTTCATCGACAAGAGCATCCGTGTACAGGGAACCTTCAACGGAGACGCGTTCCTGTTCGAGAGCGATCTCAATGTGGCGCAGGAACTGAGGCTCGTGCCGGCCTTGGTCGTGACAGAGGGAGTTGGTACGAACGTCACGGTCCGGGTCGATTTGGCAACCTGGTTCCGGTCACTGACGGGCGGACTGGTGCACCCGGCCACCGGAAACGAGGGTGGGATCAACCGGAACCTCATTAGAGACAACATCAAGCAGTCGCTGGAGGCCTTCGAGGACGAGGATGAGGACGGCGACGAAAGCGACGAAGGGTGACCGTGTCTGACAGGCGGACTCTGGGAATCGTGAAACTCACTGATTCCTTCAGTACCCTGTGGACCGAGTTCGGTCAGGAGCTGGAATTGGACTGCGAATACCTCGATGCCGACCAGACTCCGAAGCCGGAAAGCATTGCGGTCCTGGTTGCCGGGGGTGGTGAAGAGGATCGCGCCATCGACCTGCTGCCCTCACTACAGCATGGCGAGCGGATCCCGGTTTACGTGGTGGGTGGGCGTGTATCCCACCGTTTCGGCGTAGAGGCCGTGAGACGCGGGGCCGCTGACTACTTCGCCCTGCCCGATGACATAGATCTACTGAGACGTACCCTGACCGCCCGAGCCGATGAGGCCAAGGGACGAGCTACCTCCAAACACTCACAGGATGCAGGCACAACCTTCGCCGCCCTCACGGGCGAGAGCGAAGCGTTACGCAAGACCCTCGAGCAGGCTGCCCGCGTAATCAAACACGGCGATGTGACGGTGCTGATAGGAGGAGAAACCGGAACAGGGAAAGAACTCCTGGCCCGTGGTCTACATGACGGCGGACCTCGCAGCCTCAGTCCCTTTGTCGCAGTGAATTGCGCCGCGATTCCTTCCGAACTAATGGAGAGCGAACTGTTCGGTCATGAGAAGGGTGCGTTCACTGATGCACATACATCCAAACCCGGCCTATTCGAAGAGGCCCAGGGCGGCACACTGTTTCTAGATGAAGTCGGACACTTGCCGTTGCCGCTCCAGGGAAAGCTGCTGCGCGCACTGGACGACCGACGGATCAGGCGCGTAGGAGCCACCAAGAGTCAGGAAATCGACGTACGAATCATGGCTGCCACGCACGTGGATCTCGGCGAGGCGGTGCAGAGAGGCGAGTTCCGCGAAGATCTATTCTACCGATTGAACGTAGTCAGCCTGACCCTTCCACCACTCAGAGAGCGAGGAGACGACGTCATCATCCTCGCCGAGTCGTTCGTGGCGGCTCTTGCCGACCGTTACGAACTGCCCAAACCAACGATTGCAGCAGATACTCGGGACCTTTTACTCGATCATCCGTGGCATGGCAACGTGCGCGAACTGCGCCATGCCGTGGAACGATCTCTCTTGCTCTCAGCACCAGGCACTCTCGAGGCCGAGCATTTGGTGTCGGCACCGGCTTTGTCAAAGAGTGCATCAGCAGAGGGAATCCCGTTCCCAGCCCCACTTCAGGAAATACTGGCCGCCGTAGCACAGATGGCGATCGATCATTGCGGAGGCAATCGGAGTGCGGCTGCACGCCAACTCGACATATCGCGGGCGCGACTGCAGCGGCTGCTGGAACGGGGAGAGGAAGCTCGGACATGATCGCCACGCCCGGATTCGCAGAGCGAGACGACGCTCTCCGCCAAGTGCGCATGGCCGTTCGGACCGGACGGTTCAGGGAGGCGCGTGAGGCACTCGAACACGCGCCCGATGCGGCTCGCGATTCTGCCGAAGGACGATTGCTTGGAGCAATGGCGAACTGGAGGCTCGGAGAATTTGCACGCAGCCGTGCAGCGGCGCTCGCTGCCCGAGATCAGTTCCGGACGCTGGGCGATTCGGACGGTGAGATGCGGGCCGAGAATGTGGCTGCCGCCGGCGCGTTCGCGCTCGGCGAACTGCACGAGGCGGAGCACGGATTCCAGCGCGCGCTCGCACTGGCCAACTTACTCTCGGATCAACTCTTGAGGGCACGCACGGCAAACAATCTGGGTAACGTGGCATTCTACAAGGCGCAGTACTCCAGCGCACTGAGCTACTACCGGCTGGCAACGACGTTGTTTGAGCGGGTGTCCTCACTCAGCGGGCAGGCGGAAAGTTGGAATAACACGGGCCACGTTTGGCGCGAGATGGGCAGAATCGGTGTCGCCCGTGAATCGTACGAGCGGGCGGTAGACGCAGCCGAGGCAACCAATGACCTCCGATTGTTAGCTGAGGTCTTGGCAGGCTGGGCTGAGACACATGCTCTCTTGGGAGACACCCAGCTCGCAAGGGCACAGTTGGCCCGGGCACAGAAGCTCGCGCAGTCACGTGGAGATCGGTTGGCTGAGGTCGAGGCATTGCGCGTACTGGCGACGCTGGAGCGCCTCGACGGAGATTTAGAGAGAGCAGAACAATTGGGCAAAGATGCGCTCGCGATGGTCCACGACCTGAGGCACCCATTTCAAGAGGCCGAGGTCCAGCGTGAATTGGGCGAGATATACTCGGCAGGTGAACATGTCGACGAGGCCGCGGCAGCTTTTGCTATCGCCGCTGAGTCCTTCACGCAACTCGGTGCCGAGACACGAGCCCTGGAGATGCGACAGCGGGAAACGGCCCTGCGGACCGGCTAGAGCAGCCGGGGCTGTACCACCGGCGCAAAAGAGGTTCTGTGGTGAGGTGTCGGGCCGGATCGGTCCAACTCGTGAAGATGACCGGTCGTCGCATACCCCTTGTTTTCATCCCATCCGAAGGCGGGATACTTCCGCGCGAGAAGCACCATCAGACGATCACGAATGCACTTCGCCACTACTGAGGCTGCCGCGATCGTTAGACATTGACCATCGCCTTGCACAACCGCCTCGTGCTCACGACCCAACTCGGGGACCGGATTCCCGTCCAACAGTACATAATCTGGGACAACCGCAAGCCGAGCGATCGCGCGGCGCATGGCCAATATGGTGGCTAGCCGGATGTTGACTCGATCGATCTCGCGCACCGAAGCAGCCCCGACAGCCCAGGCGAGCGCAACTGAACGGACCTCCCGGGCCGCTTTCTCACGGTTCCGGGCGGTCATTTTCTTGGAATCTCTGAGACCCTCGATGGGGTCCTGTCCTGGTGGAAACACTACCGCGGCGGCTACGACCGGACCAGCTAGTGGCCCGCGCCCCACTTCGTCGACGCCGGCAACGATGCGGTGCCCCTGTGCCCAGAGCGCCACCTCGCGCTCAAGCGTGGGGAACCGCACTCAGAACTCGCGGCGCTCCCGAATACGAGCGGCCTTGCCGGAGAGCTTGCGCAGATAATACAGTTTGGCGCGTCGCACCCTCCCGAGTCGCACTACTTTTATTTCCGAGACGTTAGGCGAATGCAGTGGAAAGATCCTTTCAACGCCGATACCCGATGAAATCTTTCGGACTGTGAACGTCTCGCTCACACCGGCGCCGCGCCGCGCAATGCACACGCCCTCGAACCTCTGCGATCGTTCCTTGTTTCCCTCACGAATGCGCACTGATACTCTCAGCGTATCTCCGGGGCGAAACTCCGGAATATCTTCTCGGAGTCCCTCTCTCCGAAGGGCAGTCAGTCTATTCATGGTCACAAACCTCTGATTCCTCGGCCCCACCGGACCGCTGTTCTGCTTCATGTCGAGCCCAAAGGTCGGGCCGCCTATTCTTGGTCAATTCTTCTGCCTGCACGCGGCGCCACTCCAACACCTTAGCGTGGTCTCCGCTTAACAATACTTCTGGTACAGCATGGCCGCGATATTCTGGTGGCCGAGTATACGTCGGCGGACTCAGCAAGCCTTCGTAGAAGGAGTCGGTCGCCGCCGACTCATGGTCACCCAACGCACCTGGAAGTAGTCTCACAACCGCATCTATAACAGATAAAGCTGCAAACTCGCCTCCCGATAGAACGAAATCGCCAACCGACACCTCTTCTGTTCCCGGCCAAGACGCGACACGCTGGTCTACGTCCTTGTAGTGGCCGCACAGCAACGTCAATTCATTGGCCAGGCTGTAGCGCACGGCGTCGCTGTGCGAGAACGACTTGCCACGTGCAGACAGCAGCAAGGTGGTTGACCCGGCACCCAAGCCGTCCAGCGCTTCGAAGAACGGTTCCGGCTTTAGAACCATTCCGGCCCCACCGCCATACGCGTAATCGTCAACCGTCCGGTGCCGGTCGTGGGCATAATCACGTAAATCCACGACTCGATAGGTCACCAGGCCCGCCGCCGCCGCCCGACCCAAAATACTGGTTGTGAACGGCTCCCGAAAAAGATTCGGGAAAAGCGTTACTACGTTTACCTGCACGTCCTAAAGATCCAGGAGTCCCGGCGGCGGATCGATTTCGATCGTTCTCTTGGATCTGGAAATACCGACCAGAATAGGTTTCCTAAACGGGACCAACACTTCCTTTCCATCTACATCAACTGAAAGCAGCCGGCCACCCGGAATCTCCAAGATTTCTATCGCCTTTCCAATCGAACTTCCTCGAGCCACAACGTCCGCTCCGGGTATCTCGTGCAAATACATCTCGTCGTCGCTCGGAGCCTTCAAATCTGCCGCTGCTACCCCGATCAGCCGTTGGCCCCACTCCTCCAGAACACCGCGGTGATCGATCGACTTGAACTTGACCAGCCAACCCCTGTTGTAAGATCTGGCCCGCTCGATCTCGAGTGGTTCGCCTATAGGGGAGCCCGCCTCGTCAATCGGGATCACTTCGCGGCCAACTGTAAGAATGCTCTCGGGCTCATCTGTGAGCGCCCACATGAGCGCGTCACCCTTGAGTCCGTGTGGCTTACGGAAGCGCGCTACCGCGAGGTAGGCTGCCTCCACCACTGCCTCAGCTCTTTGCCGGAGCCTCGAAGACGCCGGCCTTTTTGAGCAGTGATCGTACCGTGTCCGACGGAGTTGCTCCCTTAGCAATCCAATCTCGAGCCTTCTCGGCGTCGACCGTTATAGTCACCGGCTCAGTCCGGGGATTGTAAAGTCCCAACACCTCGACGAACCGGCCATCACGTGCCTTGGCCTTGTCCGTAACCACAATTCTGTATATCGGCTGCTTCTTGCGACCGACCCTGCGTAAACGAATGCGTGTAGCCATATCTCTGCCTTCTGGTTATTGCAAGCCGAACTTGCCCATCTGTTTCATCATCTTTTTCATCTGCTGAAACTGTTTCAGCAGCTTATTGAGTTCTTGCACAGTTCGTCCCGAACCCTTTGCGATCCTGAGCCGCCGCGATCCGTTGAGAAGCTCGGGACGCCTACGCTCCTGCGGTGTCATCGAAAGCACCAGTGCCTCGACGTGTCCCAGCCCCTTCGGATCTACCTTCGCCTGCTTCAGCGCCTTTCCGCTCACACCCGGGAGCATTCCCAAAAGCGACTCGATCGGCCCCATCTTCTGGATCTGGCGCATCGCCACCAGAAAGTCCTCCAGATCCATCCCCTTCTTTGACACGGCCTTTCTTGCCAGCCGCTCGGCGTCCTCTGCCTTGACTGCCTGTTCGGCTCGCTCGACCAAGCCCACCACATCACCGCGGCTCAGAATGCGTCCGGCCATCCGTTCGGGATCGAACACATCCAGATCGTTCAGTCCCTCGCCCACGCCGATGTACTTGATGGGCGCCCCGGTTACCCCGTAAATCGAGAGTGCCGCACCGCCCCTCGCGTCGCCGTCGAGTTTGGTCAAGATCACGCCCGTAATGCCCAGCGCCTCGTGAAAGCCTGTGGCGCTCTTGACCGCGTCTTGACCGGTCATGGCATCCGCGACCAAAAGGATCTCGTGCGGCTGGACCGCATCCTTCAGATCGCGCAATTCGGCCATCATCTCTTCGTCGATCTGCAACCGCCCCGCCGTATCGACGAGCACAGTTCTGCTTTTCTCACGAACCGCCTGGACCAACCCGGCCTCGACGAGTCCTACCACGTCCTTCCTATCGCCACTCCGGTCACGAGGTCCGAAAACCGGCACGCCCACTTTGCCGCCCAACTGCACCAGCTGCTCCTCGGCCGCGGGCCGGTAGACGTCGGCAGCCACCAGGAACGGAGCCTTCTGCTCTCCCTTGAGCCTCCGAGCGAGCTTCGCCGCAGTAGTCGTCTTGCCGCTACCCTGCAGTCCGACCAGGAGCACAACCGTGGGCGGCACCGGCGCGAACGAAAGTGTCGCCCTCTCCTCACCCAACAGCACAACCAACTCTTCGTGAACGATCTTGACCAGCTGTTGGCCCGGGCTCACCGACTTGATCTTGTCGAGTCCGACAGCGTTCTGGCGCACGTTCTCCATGAACGTGCGAGTAAGCTCGTAACTCACATCGGCCTCGAGGAGCACCCGCCGTATCTCGCGGAGGCCTTCTTTTATCACCTCTTCGGTGAGCACTCCACGGCCGGTGAGCTTCTTTAAGGCCTGGGCCAACCGATCCGATAGGACGTCAAACATATAGCCTCGTAATATAGAAAGGACTTGTCTGTATCGCTATCCGGCAATCCTTCTCTGTTCCTAGATGCTGGCTGCCTCCATCTCGACGAGTTCCCCCTCGGATCGGGCAACAAAGGCCGCTGCCGACAGGTCTCCCGTGATGTTGACCGACGTACGAAGCATGTCCAGAATCCGATCCACTCCCAGTATGAGGGCGATCCCGGTCTCAGGAACTCCCGCCTGCTGAAGTACCAGTACCAGCGTGATTATCCCGGCACTCGGCACTCCCGCTGCGCCGATTGACGCTAGGGTAGCTGTCAGCACCACCATGAGCTGAGCCGACCAGTGCAGGTCGATGCCAAATACCTGTGCGATGAACATTACGGCGACCCCCTGGTAGAGCGCCGTCCCGTCCATGTTGATCGTCGCCCCGAGCGGCAATACGAAACTCGACACCCGCTTGGACACACCGATTTTCGTTTCCGCCACCGTCATCGTAACCGGCAGTGTGGCGTTGGAACTCGAAGTGGAAAAACCGAGGAGTTGGACCTCCCTAATTCGGCGATAGAAGTACATTGGACTCAACTTGGCCAGAAACCTGACTGACAGCGCGTACGTACCGTATGCGTGGATCAATAGACCCGCCACCACCGTGAGAACGTACAGAGCCAAACTCTTGAGGATGTCGAGACCGAATTGAGCGGTAACGGCCGCTATCAATGCGAACACCGCATAGGGAGCCAACTTCATGATCCAGCCGATGACGGTCATGGAAATGGCGTTGACCGCCTTGAAGAAGCCGACGAAGGGCTGCTTGAGTTCATCCGACAACAACGAAGCACCCGCTCCAAAGATCAACGTGAAGACGATGAGAGGGAGCATATCGCCGTCGGCGCCGGCCTTGATCGGATTGGTCGGTATCATCCGCAGCAGCAACTGGACGATGCCGGGCTTTTCCTGCGCCAGGGAGATCCGGCCTTGAGCGGCGCCGGCGTAGGACTCGCGCAGGGCAGTCTGCGAGGCTTCGCTGAGACCGCTGCCCGGTTCCACGAGGTTGGACAGAACGAGACCGATCGTAACGGCAATAGCGGTGGTTGCGATATAGTATGCCACCGTCTTACCGCTGAATCTGCCTAGGGTCCTCAGATCGCCCAGGCTGGCCACGCCGAGCAACAGGCTCGCGACCACCAGCGGGATGACTATCATGGTGATGGCACGGATCCAGGCGGTACCCAGCGGCTCAATTGTCTTGGCCACGTCGACCAGCAGAGCTTGACCCGTCCCCGCCTGGAGCAGATTGGCGCCGACGCCGAAGACAGCGCCCCCAACGAGGCCGACGAAGATCTTAGTGTGTAGTTTCATATTCGATCCATGGCAATGACAACACAGTGATTTCCGATCCCTCGCTGCCCAGAGCAGCCATCACGATATTTTTCGGTGCAATGGCCGGCGGTATAACGAACGCCGTGGCCATCTGGATGCTGTTCCACCCCTACCAACCCCGCGGACCAAAGTTTTTCAAGCTCCACGGTGCCATCCCAAAAAACAAGCCCCGGCTAGCAAAGACGATTGGCAGAACCGTGGGACAGCGTCTCCTAGCGTCAGACGATCTAGCCCGGCAATTGGGTGCGCCGGGCGTGAAGGAGGCGTTCGACGGCGCAGTCAGGCGGTTCGTTGCCAGCGTGCTCGAATCCGAGAGAGGAGCACTGCGCGACGAACTACCGGCGGGCATTTTTGGCGAGATAGATGCCATAATCGAACATGTTGGCGATTCGGTAGCCCAACGCGTCGTTGAGTATGCAGACACCGAATCGTTCCGGGAAACTGCCATAGCGTTTCTCGAGCGCGCGCGAGACCAGGTATCGGATCAACCCATGAGTTCTATTCTCACCGCAGCCAGACGCGGGGCGATACGTGAACGGGTCGAACAATGGGTTTCCGACGCGGTATCGAGCCCGGAGTTGGATCAGATCATCGGAGAGTGGATGGACCGGCAGATCGTGCGGCTGGCGGCCGACAAGACTCCATTGCTCGAGCGGCTTCCACCCGGGCTCGTAGCTGCGGTCGAGAAGGAAATTGCCGACTATCTGCCTGCAGCGATCGACCGGCTGGCGTCGATTCTAGGCGACCCCGACGCCCGCCACCAGATCCAGAGCGCGCTGCACCAGCTATTCGAGCGCTTCGTCCGCGACCTCTTGATCCATCAACGAATCGTGGCACGGCTCGTCGTTACGGAGAACACGGTCACCCGTCTGCTCGACAGTTTCGAACGCGAAGGAGCCGACCAGCTAGCTCAGCTCCTGGATCAACCGGAGATGCGCGCTCAGGTAGCGCGTAGCGTGAACGATGCCATCGTGAATTTCCTGCGCCGCCCAATGTCCGACCATATCGAGCGACTTGGGGTGGAGCGCATAGAGGGTCTCAAGCAGACGGCAGCAGACCATGTAACGTCGATACTGAGGGATCCCACCACTGCCAGCTACGGCATTGAAAAGCTAGACCAGGCGCTCCAGGCAACCGAGCGCCGCACCTGGGGGGACCTGCTCCAGCATATTCCACCGGAGCAAGCAGTGGACTGGCTCGCACAGGGGTTGCAGGATCCCAAGGCACGAGGTTGGATCTCCGACGGAACGTCGACTGCGATAAAGAGTTTGACGGACCGACGCATTGGGCGACCAGCCGATGTGTTACCGGACAAGACATCTGAGCGTGTTGCCGATCAGCTCTCTCCCGCACTGTGGGATTGGATACAGCAACAGCTCCCCAGCGTGATGGAGAAGATCGACATCGAGCATATGGTGGAACAAAAAGTACTCGGTTTTTCACTGGAGAAAATGGAGGAGATAGTTCGCCGAACGACTCAGCGCGAACTCGACGTGATCGTGCGACTGGGGTACGTGCTTGGCGCTATTGTCGGGGCGGCCGCCTACGGTATTTCACTCCTCATTTGACGTCCGTCGACCCAGAGGCGATCACCACCGTTGGAATGCTGCCCCAACGCTCCCAACCAACAGGACCGTCGACGAACAACACCCCCGGCATAGTCCCGACATCGAGCCTTTCCACTAAGTGGCGCCGTCCGGGTTTGGCCCGCTTCGTCCATTCCCGTTCCAAGATCGTGGCAAACTGTTTCGCCTGGCGGCCGTCGTCCCAGACGCTCCACCAAACGATTGCGTGATCGCCACCGGCCTCGAACACCGTGTAACGATCGCCGGCCCAGCCGGATGCGCCGGCCTTCGCCAGCGTCTCACTCCCACTCAGCACATTGAGCAGAATGCGGATTTCGAATTCTCCCAGTCCGTCAGTGTAAACAGCACCAGTCGTATCTTGAAACCTGAGTTCTGTCGGCGCGTCGGAATTGAGATAACGGTCCGGATGAAGAACTTGCTCTGTTGATTCCGGTAACCTCGGGCCATATGGCACGGTATCCGGATACAGCCTGCGAAACCAACGGACGAAGTCGGCGCCCGCGAGATATGGGAATATCAAGCCTTCGCGAATAATCAGCGGTGCCGACGCAAACACCGGCATCTGGTCCTGCTGCTGCCTCACCATGGCTCCATAATCGGTCCAGAAATCGCCGAGCCCATCGAAATCGCGTTCGGGCATCATCGCAACCAGTGAGGCTAGTGTCGCCTGTCCCTCCAGCACGGCCTGAGCGGCAAGGCGTCGATCGTTCTGGCGCTTCGCTGCAAGAATAGGCCCCAGCGACATGTACTGGTCCTGTAACGCGTGCACCAGTTCGTGAGCTACCGTCAGACGTAGCGTCACTCGATCGGCACCTTCGACTATGTACAGCGTTGACGAGTCGGGATCATAGAATCCGATCACCTGTTCCCCGTAGAGCGCCAGTAACAGCTCTCGGAGCTGCAGGGTGTCCGGAATGAGGCCCAGCATCCGATAGGCTCGCGCGACTTGCTCCAGTTCCTCGGGCGGTAGTTCGGCATCGATCTTCGCCTCGAGGTAAGCCTGGACTTGGGCCCGACTACGGACGGCTATTTCCGGCGGGGTCTTGAACTGCAATCCGACGGCCCGCTCGACATCCGGAATGACACTGATGGCCAAGTCTCGGGTTGCTTCGTCCGTCTGGGCTTGCCCGCGGTCACCGCAGCCACCGAGGCCCAGAGCAGCAAGCAGCACTGCCGTTACCTTGTTGACGGGCGGACCACCCAACCGGCGCGCACCGGATGACGCCTTATGTCCCATAACCATCTGGTTCCCCCATCAGTCAATACGTCAGTAGTGGACCGTATCCAAGGTGTCTGCCGCGCAGCATGCCGCTGGTGTCCCGGAGCGCACGTTGGTGAAGCGGTAGCCCCACTTGGGATGCCCGGTCTCTGCATGCAAACCACAGCGCGTAGAGGGACACTGACGGCATGCGAAGCGGCAGTCGTGTGCTAACAGATACGCTCCACTGGCCGATAGAAGGTAACGGATAGTGGGCCGGAGAGAGCACGGTGTCTTAGTCGAAAAAAGTCGGGGTAGGAGACGCCGGCCTCCTACCCCGATATGAGTCTATAGATCTGAGCCCTGAGATTAATTTCTACGAAGAATGCGGACCGCGCCGTTGACGGTCTCGAGACGCACCCGTCGACCGCCGCCGCCGATCGTTCCCGTCAGGCGTTTGGAGGAAAACCTTCCACTAATGGTAAGTGGGAAATCGGTGTCGATTCCTCCATTCAACGTCCTTGCGGTTACATCGGCTCCAACTCCGTCGGGCAGCTCAACCGTGATACTCCCGTTTACCGTTTCGAACTCGAGCGAGCCCGTCCAGTCGGCGCGCCCCAGTGACGCCCGGATCGATCCATTGACCGTAGTAGCTTGGACAAACCCGTTCGTGCTCACTTCGATGCGGCCATTGACCGTGTGAGCTTCGACATCCCCATCGAGCGATTCTGCTGTGATGCTACCGTTGACTGTGCGTCCCACGAAATTGACTCCCTTGGGAACGCGCACCGTGAACTCGACTTTCGTGTCGTTATCACGCGTGTTCATCCTGCCTCGTGATCCGGCGCGACACTCGTTCGGCTCACGCCGCCTGTCGGAGGGATACATCGCACAGATCGTTACGCCGTTCTCGTGTTCCAAGACCTCAAACGAGATCTCATCCGCATAACCTCGGCGACCCTCCTCCAGCTCCGCAGTTACCTCTACCTCGTCTCCATCGCTGGCTTCAGCAAAAACTCCGCCGTTTATTCCCTTTATCTCAATGCTCTTGCCTTGCCCTAGGCGCCCACTCCACTCGAAGTCTTGTAGAGCGTGCCTTACCACCTCAATACGCGATGCTCGAACTACATCGCCGGTATCGGCCGGCACAACTGTAGGCATCGAATTTCCCATCAGTCCCAAAATTATTAGCACATGCATCTTGTTTGCTCTCCCTTGGCTCGGCCGCGTTGCCCGTTACCGCCGGCGCAGTCGCAGCCTGCCGTTGAATGACTCCAGTTCTATCCTTGCACCACCCTTGCCGATCGTGAACCTGTAGCGCCGTCCTTGACGCCGCGTCTCCGCAAGAGTCACAGGAAAAGTGGTTTCGAAATCGCCACCGAACGTATATACGTTGACAGTGGCGTTGGTTCCGGCAGGTATCGCAACCGTCACGTCGCCGTTGTGATTCGAAAACGAGTACCTGCCATCGTCTTCAATCGATCCGTCGTAACTGATATTGCCATTGGTAGTCGTGGCTTCGACATCCGAGGAGTTGATGTCAGTAAGGATGACGCTACCATTTACCCCTTCGACGTAGATCTCCCCAGCAACACTCGTCAGTCGCATGACTCCATTGACCGACTGGACGTCGATTTTTCCAGTTGCGCCCGTCAGTTCTATATCGCCCTGCACCGACTCCAGACTTACAAAACCACTGCCACCTTCGACAACGATCTGCCCCTGGACCGTTTCCACCGTGACTTCACCTTGCACGCCTCTTACATCGGCATCGGTAAAGGTTCCTTCAATCGATACATCTGTCTGCACGGGAACTGTGATCTCGTAGTCAACGGCGGTGGGGACGCCGCGGCGCGACTCTGCCTCCAACTCGACATCTGCGCCGCGCATATTGATTGCTATCGCAGTACGACTGGAATGATCTGCGACCACTCGCATCTCGTTGCGGCTCCAAGTGCGCACTACTACTCGCCCGCTGAAATTCTCTATGGTGAGCCGCGATCCTTGCCGAACCGCGAACACCGTATCGGTCTGTTGAGCAACAGCAGCGCTCATGAGTGCCGCTGTCAGTAGCGTTGTCAACACCTCTAATCGATCCTTCCTAACTAGGCAGCTGCGGCAGCGATCGTCGCAGCCCGTTTCAATAGTTGCACCTTGCGTTTCATTGTTGCCGCGAGGTGAGAATTCAGGTAATCGCTTTCCGGATCCGCGTCTATCGCGGCGCGGGCCTCGTTTATCGCACGATCTATCGTGGCCAGGCTCTCCTCCAGCACCCGAACGGTGCCGGAATCCAGCCGATCCTTGGCGCTCCCCAAAATTTCTTGTAACTCAGCTACAGCTTCGTCGTATTCGGTCGTGGTGAACCCGGTCAATACTGCCACAGCCGTACCCGTTCGCAGATCGGGCGCAACCGCCACCTGGTTGCTCGATTGCCCACCTGACAACGAGAACCAAACTGCTCCACCCGACATCATCATCAGAGCCACGCTCGCCGCCAAGAGTTGCGGAACGGAAACGGACAGCGTTCTGCGGTTTCTGGATCGACGTTGTTCGATGTCCGTTATGCCGGCCTCTGGACCCACCTTGATCCGCTGTGCAATCTCGGGCCATAAATTCTTGGTCGGTGGGCGATCCTCGAGCACTTCGGCGCGGAATACCACGCTCCGCAACTGCTTTAGCACTGCTGCGCAGTCCGTGCACCGTTGCAGATGGGCTTCTAGCCCCGCCCGTTCTGCGTCAGCGAGGGTTTCATCCAAATATTCGGAAAGCCTATCTGTCCAATTATCGCTCATGAACTCACTCCGTTACCGATCAACGTGTTTTCGGAGCGCCATCCGCGCTCGGTGTAACTGCGCTTTACTCGTGCCCGTCGTAACGCCCAACTGTGCTGCAATCTCCTGATGTTTGAATCCCTCTACATCGTGCAACACGAACACCTGTCGTGCCCGAGGCGGCAGCTTCTCGATCGCCACCTCAAAATCCATGACCAATTCCGGATGGCTGCGCCTGGTCTCCGCCCGATCCAGCATCTCTTCGCCTTCCTGAATTCGACCACGCTGGCGTGCCAATGATTCTCTCTTTCCTAAGATCACGTTGATCGCCAGACGATAGAGCCAGGTGCCAAAGGCGGCGTCTCCGCGGAAGCTTCCAAGCTTGTCCCAGACTCGCACGAACACGTCTTGCGTTACATCGTCAGCCTCATCGACACCGATCATCCGCCGCGCCAAGCTGTGGATTCTGGCAACGTGGCCCTCGTACAGCCGCTCGAAGGCCTTTGCGTCTCCGCTGGCCGCCAGCACTGCGTCCGCCGCATCTGCGTCGGCCTGCGTCGGGTCCCGACTGCTATGCAGTACGGCCACCCTGGGGACCCATCTTAGCCATTACACCCCGTTTGATAGCAGAATGATGGGAAAGGTTGGAGGGAGTCTGGGGATCGGAAAAGGGAAACGGAAGTGCTGAAAGGGGCGACGCATGCGTCGCCCACACCCACGTCAGCCACCGATCACAAACCCCAGGTACCACCGGAGCAGATCGTCACCGAAGACGAAGGTGAGTGCTGCCGCTGGGGCCAGAAAGACCCCGAAAGGAACCAGTTTCTTCTTCTTCAGTGAGAGGGGTACAAATATGAGAGTTCCCAGAAGCGAACCGCCGAAAATGGTGAGCAGCACGCCTTTCCACCCGACGAAGGCGCCTACCATGGCCATCATCTTGATATCGCCACCGCCCATCGCCTCCTTGCCGAACGCCTTCTCGCCCAGAACGGCCACCAGGTACAGCAATCCGAATCCCACCGCGGCACCTATTCCTGCATCGATCAACCCGTTCGACCCCAGGGACACAGCGAGCAGCAACCCTATCGCCAGCCCACCCCAGGTGTACTCGTCGGGTATCAGATAATGTCGCGCATCGGTGACAGCGATTCCGGCTAGAATGGTCCCGAACACCGCCCCAGATAGGGCGGTCCAAGTAATACCGTAGTGCCATAAACTGGCAGCCCAGATTCCCGCAACCGCAAGCTCGATCAATGGATATTGTATAGAGACAGACGCCCTGCAGCGACGGCACTTTCCACCCAGGATTATCCAAGACAAGACGGGAATATTGTCGTACCATTCAATTTGCTTCTGGCAGCTAGGGCACTTGGACCGCGGCCGGACGATCGACTCTTCGGCCGGCAGCCTCACGATCATGACGTTGAGGAAACTCCCGATCATGGCGCCCAAGACACCGGCGAACGCAAGAGGCAATGATTCAACCACGCTGGATCTCATAGAGAATGATCCCCGCGGCAATCGCCACGTTGAGTGACTCGGCCCCCCGGGCGAGCGGGATCGCAACCCGCTGGCTTGCGTGCCGGGCGATCTCGTCGCGCACGCCAGCGCCTTCGTTGCCCACCACGAAGGTGACTTGAATGGGCTTTGCTATCTGCTCTAGTGGCGTACCGCTGATGGCGGCAACCCAAATGTCCGTCTGGGTTGTCTCCACCCACTCGGCGAATTCCAGCTGCGTGGCACGCGCCACGGGTAGTTGGAAGCTCGCACCCATGGCCGCCCGCAAGACCTTGGGATTGGTCAGATCTGCGGATCCTCTGAGCAGGATCGCTCCTCCTGCGCCCAACCCGAACGCAGTTCGCAACAGCGTACCCGCATTGCCCGGATCCTGCACAGCATCCAACACGATGACGGGCGCGCCGGGTCTGGGCAGGATCGAGTCCACCGAAACGATCGGCGGCTCGACAATCGCCAGGATACCCTGCGGCGTCTCGGTGTCGGCTAGATCGGCCAGAGTACTGTCGTCTACCCGGTCGATGGTTACGCTGCGCGCCGCCAGTTCTTCCAGCAACTCGGCTCCCCGCTGCGCGGTCTCAAGGGACCTGCTGGCGAGAGCACCCTGAATAGATATGCCGGACTGAAGCGCCTCCTCTACTAAGCGCACTCCCTCCGCCACCGCAAGACCTTTGCGCTTCCGGACCTTCCGCTGTTGTAGATTCCGTGCCAGTGTAACCAGACTCGACGCCATGAAACTCGCTCCATGCATTTATCAGATGCGGTTCGGCATGCCGGTCCACGATAGGAAACCAGTCAATCTGTTGCGAACAGGCCTACTCGCCAAGCACTAGTGATGAAGATAGCACTTACCATCGCCGGTTCCGACTCCGGGGGCGGGGCCGGCATCCAAGCCGATCTCAAGACGTTCCATCAATTCGGTGTATTCGGCACATGCGTTGTGACTGCAGTGACGGCACAGAATACACTGGGCGTCTTCGCAATCCACTCCATTCCCGAGGAAACCGTCACGGCTCAGCTGAAAGCAGTTGCCAACGATCTCGAGCCGGACGCAGTAAAAACCGGCATGCTCGGGACTTTGGGGATAGTGGAATTGGTAGCCCGTGAAATGGCTGAGCGTAAACTCGCCAACTACGTGCTCGACCCGGTGATGGTAGCAACATCGGGCGACCGTCTCCTCGATGCGGCAGCGGAGCGTAGGTTAAGGGATGCTCTTGTGCCACTTGCCACACTGGTGACCCCGAACCTCGCCGAGGCAACAATACTCGTGGAAGCCCAAGTCGATACCGTGGAACGAATGGAGGAAGCGGGAAAGGCCCTCGTCGGCATGGGCGCCGGTGCGGCATTAATCAAGGGAGGTCATCTGAGAGACGATGAGATCGTAGACGTTCTTGTTGCGGAGAATGTGACGCGACATTTCACGCACGAGAAGATTGACACGACATCCACTCATGGTACCGGCTGCACTCTTTCCGCAGCCATTGCCGCAGGGTTGGCACTGGGGGCAGATGTAGAGACCGCGACCGCCGCCGCTGTAGATTTCGTCCAACGAGGCATTGCAACGGCACCCGGCATCGGGAACGGGCAGGGGCACGGACCACTCAACCACTTCGTCAGAGCGAAACCGGAGGCATGAACAGAGTGGCACAACGCACATCAGGCCACCGCGCAATCTCACTCAAAATCGATCGCGAACGCGGGATCTTCTGCAACCGCACGCTCAATCTCCGCTCGATTAGGGCGATCGGCTATGACATGGACTACACGTTGGTCCACTATCGAGTGGAGGAATGGGAACGACGAGCCTACGAGTACCTGAAAGCCAAGCTGCAGGATTTGAAGTGGCCCGTTCAGGATTTGCAGTTCGATCCGGACCTGGTGATTCGCGGATTGGTACTCGATGTAGAGTCGGGGAACACGCTCAAGGCCAACCGGTTCGGCTATATCAAGCGAGCGTATCACGGTACGCGCAGACTCGAGCATCACGAACTGCGCGCGCAATACGGGGGCACGTTGGTGGATCTAGCGGAGAAGCGTTGGGTGTTCTTGAACACCTTCTTTTCGGTATCCGAAGCCTCGATGTTCGCTCAATTGGTCGATCTGCTGGACGCGGGCGAGTTGCCCGGAGTGTTGGGATACTTCGATCTATATCGCCGCTGCAGATCGTCGATCGACGAGGCCCACATGGAGGGCCGTTTGAAGGCCGAGATAATCGCCGACCCCGATCGCTTCATCGAGCTGGACCCGGACACTCCGCTCACGTTGCTCGATCAGTTACACGCCGGCAAGAAACTCTTGTTGATCACCAACTCCGAGTGGTACTACACGCGAACGATGATGGACTACGCGTTCAACGAGTACCTGCCCGGCGAGATGACGTGGCGGGATCTATTCGAAGTGGTGATCGTGGCGTCCAGGAAGCCTGCTTTCTTCACCACACCCAGCCCGTTATTCCGCGTCGTAAGCGAAGAAGGTCTTCTGGAAATCTGTCCATTGGGCCTCGAGTCACCGGGCATATACCTCGGCGGCAGCGCGTCGTTGGTCGAACAGTACCTCGGCCTGTCGGGCGACGAGATTCTCTACGTCGGGGACCATCTCTTCACCGACGTCCACGTCTCCAAGAACATCCTGCAATGGCGTACGGCGCTCGTGTTGCGCGAGTTGGAATCGGATTTGTCGGAGATGGCCGCGTTCGAAAATCAGCAGAAGCATCTCTCGCGATTGATGATTCAGAAGGAGCGGCTCGAGTTTCAGTCATCGCGCCTGCGGTTGGACATTCAGCGCAAGCGCCGTGCTTACGGACCTACCCGGAAGACCTCCATCAAACAAATCGATCAACGAATTTCACAGGTGCGCAACAAGCTCAACGCACTCGACGAGGAGATCGCTCCGCTGGCGACCGCAGCGGCTACGATCGGCAATTCCCGGTGGGGGCCGCTCATGCGTGCCGGCAACGACAAGAGCCATCTAGCGCGGCAGGTCGAGCGCTACGCAGACATTTACTTGTCCCGGGTCTCCAACTTCCTTTACCACACGCCCTTCGTATATCTGCGTGCGCCGCGGGGAAGCTTACCACACGATCCGGATGGTGTGCCGCTGGTGTCGGAGTGAGTTGAATATCGAATCTCGAACACCTCATTCGCCTGCGAGAGCGCCTCTTGCGATTGCACGATCTCGCCTGACCGTAAGCGGTACATGCAGGACCGTTGCTCCACCGTTGCCGAGCACCTGCAGCGCTAAGCGCTGCAGGTGCTTTCTCCAGGAGCACATTGAGGAGAACCTCGTTGTGTCTCTCTAGTGCCGCCTCCGCGAGCGATTGGCCTCGTTGGTCATCATTCGGGGACACCGCTACCTTCGTAATTGGAGTGCACATTGCACTTGCCGATAGTCTCGCCGGAGTGCTTTTGAACGTCATGAAAGGAGTTTATGAAGTTAAAGAAGTCAATATGCGTCCATTCTTGCTCATACTCGTCTCACCCGTCTATGCACGCGAAACATAGCGTGGCCTCTCCAACGGTTGGTCTAATAGCGCTCCCGGCATACAGGACTCCGACCATGGCAGCAGTGGCCAGGACTCTCTTCTTCTTGTTCATGTCTCCTCCTCATTGTTTGAGTTCAATGTGTGAGATGCGCAGATGGGGTTCGCCGATCGAATCCTCCACAGGGGTTGCATAGAAGCCCCTTCCGAAGGCCACGCCGACGTGATCGTTAAAGCGGGAACGAGCCAAGACGCGTCGACGCTCCACGTCCAGAACCTCGATGATCGTCTCAAACCGAGGCCTGCTGCCTAGCTTGGCATAGGCCTCCTTGCTTAGGTCTGCCACCCGTCTCTTTGGCGTCCATGAAGGAGACGGCACCACCACCTCAAACCAAAGCAGTCCCCGCCCGTCTTCCCAGATCGCCATCAAACGGGGCGTCAAGGGCTCGTCGAACAGTCCATCGCTTGGCTCCCCTTCGGGTTCCCGCGAGGGAAACCAATCTGCAACTCGCGTAATTGACCCCTTCTTGGTGAGATCTGAGGTGTACACGTCTATGGTGAGGGAGTAGGGTCGTGCCACCAACAACTCGCCATTTTGCCGTCCCCACAGGAGGCGCTCCTGGCGCCATTGTGCGTTGCGATCAAACAGCGTCTTATCGACTGAACTGGTGACATTCCCCTCTGCGTCGATAAGTTGTACCGCGTTAACCCAGCCCGCCGCGGCGGCCGTGCTCACTGCGCTGATGGCCAGTTGACCGTCCGAGCGAAGCACGGCAGAGTGGCTAAACGCTGGCGGAAGGGGGACTCGGGTGGTGCTGACGACCTCACCGTCCCGTCCGAACACGCTACGACGCCCCAACACCATGTCTAGGACTTGGATCGAGCCGTCCCGCGCGACAAGTATATTGCGGACCATCTCGTATTCGCCGGGCCCTCCGCCGTGCCGGCCGATCGACCGCACGAGGCGGCCGTCACTGCCAAAGGCCTTCAAGAGACCATCGGTGCGGTCTACCACGTAGAACATGCCGATCGAGTCCCGGGCTATCGCCGTCGAGGGCCCGGTGAAGAAGACATGCTCGAGCGTGACGACCGTATTGATGACGATGGAGCACGACGGGCATGATACTTCGGAGCCTATTCCCACGTCCTGGTCACCCGCCATGTTACAGCCAAGTGCGGTGGTTGCCGCCGCCATCATCAAAACCGTCGTGACTCTCATTGTCTCTCCTGAAACCTCTGTCCATGTCAAAGCCGCATCTGGCCAACGAAGCTATCTCACTGAATATCCATATTCGTGCCTGCGTGTCGATCGAACCGGAGAAACCGTTCTCTAACTGCGAGGGAATCGGCAAGCCATTCTGTAGTGAGCGCACGAAGAAATGCCACCAAATCCGCCCGATCCTGCTCTGTGAGCTCTCTACGAACAATCACCGGGTCGATGTTTGGGTTCCCAGTGCCCCCGTGCTCATAGAACTCCACAACATCCTCCAACGTTGCCAGGCTCCCGTCATGCATATACGGTGCAGTCAAAGCGACGTTGTTAAGAGGGGGTGTTATGAATGCGCCCCAAGCGTGCGGCTGGCGAGTCACTCCGTAGCGACCGACGTCCTCCATACGCCCGTCTCATACCCGACGCCAAGATTGTGAACCCTGGCGTCCCTAAAGATCATCACGCCCGAAACCTCACGATCCGGTAGCGGAACGTGACAACCCGCGCAGCCCGCCTGATTGCTCCGAAACAGACGCCAACCTCGTTTCTCCGACTCCGAAAGCGCCGTGGAATCTCCACCGAGATAGAATCGATCGAACCGCGACTCGCTTACCACCAGAGATCTCTGAAAGGCTACGAGAGCGTCCAGGAAGGCATCGACGTCCGGACGTCGTCCGTAGGCGCGGCGAAAAGCCATGTCGTAGCTGCTGTCTTCCCTCACTCGCGCCACCGCCTCACCCAGGTCAATGCCCATATCGCCGGTGACCGCAAACACGCCGTGCAGTTGATCCTCCAGCGTGGCCGCACGGCCATCCCAATCGAAGCTCGATCGAAACACCCCTATGTTGATGAGTGACGGAGTATTGCGCTTTCGAGCGCGCTCGCCGATGCCATGACTCACGGCCCGCGGCTCCGCAAAGGCGTGGCTAGGCATGTGGCACGTGGCGCAGCTGATCGTTGAGTCGCGCGAAAGACCTACATCCTCGAACAATCGTGCGCCGAGTGCTATCCGGTCGTTGGAATCCGCTTCTGGAATCACGCCCGCGTCCAACATACCCGCACTCGCGAGTTCCGGGAACGCAGAAAGGCGGGATGAATCGTCGCACGCAACCACCAGCGCGGCGACCGCAAGGCTGCCGAGCAGGCGAAGTACCGTGACAGTCATTTTCGGACTCGTATTCGAAGCGCGGACCACTCAGAGCCATGATCCGAAGCAAGCCGCACGGTTCCCGCGTCCACCTGGGTGAACCCGGAGACGTCTACGCCGAACTGATTGAAGGAAGACGGTACTGCGTCCAACTCCTCGATCCTCCTAAGCTCGAAACGATCGGCCGCAGTGAGACTGGCGTGTGACGCAAGCGCAGGCTCAAGCGCACGGCTTGTTTTGGCCGCTTCGACCCATGCAGCTCTTCGAGCGATCGTTGCCGGCACGAACACGGGGGTGCCGTTGGTGTCGGAGTGACGAAATATCGAATATCGAACAGGGAACAGGGAATGTAGAATAATGAAGTGCTTGGGCTGCGAGAGGAGTCTCGGCCTGACGAGACCGGGCTCGGCCGAGCAAAGCGTCCTAAGAGGACGCCACTCTCTGGCAGCAACATTATCATGGCGTTTGTTTGATTCGGTAACGCTTGACGTAAGGAACTCCCAATTCATCGTGCGACACACCGTATATGGCACTCGCCGAGATCTTGTGGATCTTCAGGTCAGCGGGGACCTGTACGACACCGAGATACCGACGCTGGTTGTCAAACACGTCCCATTTCCTAACGGCCTCGGCAGATCCTCCCGACAGCCGCACCCACAGATTCCCGAGGTCATCATACTCGATAGCATCGAACGCCGGCCACGCCAACGGCATATCCATCTGTGTCAGTATACCTTCAACGAAGCGACGATCTCGTGGCTTGAGCCCGTCCCTGCCTCTTCCGTTCGGAAATTCGTCTCGATAAACATCGACATCTGATTTGGATACCGGGCGCGGTGCAACATCTCGTCGGACCATCCGAACTGGCTGGGCATCTTTAGTGTACTCGGTAATCCGGTACTCGTCACTTCGGCCGAAGCCTACATGACCTTCCGTCGTAACTCCCCAGTAGACGGCGGGTGCAAACGGCCGAAAAAAGACTTCCGGGTGACGGCTATGCTCACGATCTATCGTGACAGCGGGACCGCTGAATAGGGCGAACGTGTCAACCACTGCACCGTCTAGCGCGAGTACAATGAGCCGGCCCATGCCATCGTGTTTGCCTGGACTCGGGTACAGCCAACCATGGAAAGTTTCGACAAGCACTGTTCGCCCGTCCAGTCCCATCACGCGTCTCACCCAGCCATCCCGAAAAGGACGAATGTCGGTCTCGGCCGTACTGATCAGCTCGCCAGCCATAGTAAACAAAGCGAGCTTTTGCAGGCGTTGATCGATGACGGCAAGCATTGTGTCGCCGATGATCGTGAGCCCTGACGGCACTTGAAATTCCGCGGGTCCCTTCCCGATGCCGCCGAACGCATAGAGAAACTCGCCTGCTGTGTCGAAGACATGGACCTGACCGGCCGTCACGACCAGGACATAGACTCGCCCCTGCGAATCAACATTCACTAGCAGGGGGCCGAAGAACGAGTATTCCGGGGGACCGTCTCGGGTCCCAATAGCCAGATCCTCTACAACCTGCCAAGCGGATCCCTTAGACCACACTCCTCGGAGCGAATTGATCACTGTGTCCGGAGCATCGTAACTAAGGACTCGAGCAGACCGACTCTCCGATGTTGCCCGATTACAACCAAGCAGCGTGGCCGTCGCAAACGCTATGACAGCCTGTCGCCGCAAGCCTCGTCGTTGCGCCGGCACTGTCACCTCCGTTGGATATAGTCCTCGATCATTGCAAGCGGGGGTGCCACAAGAACGAACCCGTTCACAATTATAGTCGGCGTCGCCGACAGCTGCAATTCCTCTGCTGTTTCCAAGTCTCGTGTCACAATGTTCGCGTAACGAGCCTCATCAAGACACTGCTGAAACCCTGCGAGATCCTGAACACCCACATCGCGAGCGAACGCATCCCATGGTTTGACTCCGATTCTCCACTGTTCGCCATACAACGCATCCGCATATGGTTCGAAGCGTCCCTGCTCGCCTGCACACTCGGCGGCGAGCGCTGCTGAGTAAGCATGCGGATGGATGCGCCGTAATGGCCAATGCCGAAAGACAACAGCCACATCTGGGTGTCGCTCACGCAATACGGCGAGTATGCGTTGCATGGCCCCGCAGCCGGGACATTGAAAATCAGAGAACTCGACAATCTTCACCGATGCTTTTTCCGGGCCGATCACATGACCAACTGACGTCAGCTCGTAGTCCGTGTCGAGCTTGCGGGGTTCTGAAATGGATGGACCACGGCGGTTAGTTATCAGACTGCGCCTTACAGCGCTAACACTCATAACGAGGGCTGCAACAACTAGCGCACCCGTTATCACATTCGACAAGATTTCCTTTTTCAATTGGAGACCTCTCGGGCGTTGCGTCGTTGGAAGGTGCGGAAGGCGTGGCCCTAAGAGGGACACGCCTTCCAAATGATGTGTATTATTGTGGCTCCTCCCTGCAGGGGGGAAGGCTACACGCACCGACGATGCCGCAGCCCTCGAACTCGTCTCCATTCCACGAACAGCAGTTGCATAGTCCTGAAATTGGCGTACACTGGCAGATTGTTTCCGCCATCGCGACCTCTGGTGTAAGTGCCGTAGCCGAAGCCATCGCCATGACTACGCTCGCAAGTAACCGAATTCGTCTGTGTTTCATACCTGCCTCCTTTTGATTGGGATTGTTACCGATAGATCGCGCAACACAGTTCATCGCGAACGCCGCTTCACTCGCTCCACGGCGGGCAACACTCGTCCAGTGCCATTTGATCGGCGACCAGGCATGCCTGTCGTATGACGCGGTGGAATTTTGTCGCCATACCGATCTTTGCCATTCTGTCGTCTGGGGACAAGTTCGCTAGACTTTCGCATGACGTCGTTTGATCAACTTGTCTCTTTGGCTCCGAGACCCCCACAGAACAGCACTCGTGGCATCCAACCTTTAGACTCACTGTACATGCGCTCCCCATCCCCGAAGACTCGGCTCTTCACGGTTGCCTGCCCGGGGTCGACACCGCTGAACGAGGGCCTTGCCTTCCCGAACGGATTATATGATAGGGTAACCCCACCGGCCCGCGCATCAGCAAGACGCGACACGCCATAGTCAAAACGCGACATTTCGCCCTCCAATCACCAGTAAATCGCCGAAATCCCGCATTAGCATCAGTCAAAGCCGCCGAACCCTCTAGCGAAGAGCGTGAC
>JAZDCZ010000004.1:0-4069 GCA_036679605.1 Gemmatimonadota bacterium | reverse complement strand
GACATCCACGAGCTTGGTCGTGACCGGTTCGGTTCCACATCGTGTCTCGGGTCGCCGAGCATACGTCGGATCGCAGCCGATCTCGTGGCTCACGCTCCAGAAAACCGGACATGGTCCACGACGAGCACCCAGGCCAAGAGTGCTCTGAATCACCCGGTTGGCCATTTCCACGGGGCGCATGTCAGGAGCTCTGAACCTAGGAATCGGGGCGGGGAGATTCGAACTCCCGACCTCTTGAACCCCATTCAAGACGGGCGAATTTCGCGGATCGGCAGCAAACCCCTTAGTGAAAGCAACTTCCTGAGAACTCGAGTCTTACCTCAAAACCGAAATCATCCCCTATCATCCCGAATCGTCCCGGTTTCGTGCGTACTAACTGCGTACGAGACTCTCGCCGAAATCGGCCGCGCTGAAGAGAAGCAGCCGTCATGAAAAATGAGTCTCCATCGAAACACTAGAGAAGAAGGCCCCATCAAGGTCGGCCGTCAAAGTTCATAGAATGACGTGCCTATTTCTGGACGAACCGAATCAAGCTCTGTGGACCTTGGTGCCGATGGTCTGAGTGTGCGGGATCCTCCTGCTGCGGACTCGTTGAATCTGGGGCCCAGAACCCGGTCAATCAGACGCAAACCAACCTGGATCTCAACGAGGAAAAAAGGCGACCCTAACTGAAACTCGAGGTCCGTCATGGAAGAACACGCTGACCCACCGATGATCCTCCGAACCACTCGGGTCGGAGGGTTCGTTCGTGTCAACCGTTCGTTTCTTGCCAAGGTTGGTTTCACCGAAGCAGAGCTCGCGCGGAAACCGTTCATCGACTGGATCGACGCCGATGATCGACAGGTCTTTCGTAGCGCGATTGAGGGCGGCGATGAGAACTGCCGTGTGCGCCATAGGACGAGCGACGGCGCCTCATTTCTGCTGGATCTACGGATACGGGACCAGGGAGAGGGCCCTGTCGTACTCGGTCGGCGCATTGAGAGCTGCGCGGCAACTGCATCCCGCGAGGAGGCCGATGTCGAGGCCACGGTCAAAAGCACGCTACACAAGATCGCCGAGATCGTTGAGGCGCAGAACCCTGGCTACAAATGTTCCATCCTCCTTGTCGCTCACGGCCGATTCGTGAAGGGGACTGGTCCCAGCCTTCCTGACGACTACAACAACGCGATCGACGGCTGCGCGATTGGGCCCACCGTCGGAGCATGTGGCACGGCAATCTATTGGAATGTACCGGTGATCGTCGAGGACATTCAGAAAGACCCACTGTGGGCTCCCTTTGCCGAGCTAGCCAAGAAGGCCGGCGTGGCAGCGTGCTGGTCGCATCCGTTCACCGCCAAGGGTGGGCGTGTCCTAGGAGCCCTGGCACTCTACAGTCCGGAGCCTCGCGCGCCGACGGCCGAGCAGATCAGCGCACTCCGGGCAGCGGCGCAAATGACCGGCCTCGCCGTCGAACGTGGACGTGCGGAAGAGGAACTTCGAAGTGCCAACGAGGTCAAATCTCGGTTCATGGCGAACATGAGCCACGAGATACGAACGCCGTTGAACGCACTCATCGGAATCACCGATTCCCTTAAGGAGGCGCAAGAGACCATTCCGCAGAGTGAGATCCGTTTGCTGTGCGAGTCGGGTGAACAGCTGCTAAAGTTGTTGACCGGTGTACTGCAACTGACAGAAGCGCAGGATCGTAGACATCATGGAAAAGTCGTCGACCTGCCAGCCTGTTGCCGCGGGGTCTATGAGCCGTTCAAAGCCACCGCCCGAGAAAAAGGGCTGCAGGTCGAATACGCGCTGTCGAAGGACGTGCCCCAATGGGTATGCCTCGACGAATGGGCCTTCGAACATGCCCTGAGGTTGTTGATCCACAATGCTGTGAAGTTCACCGACAGCGGCACGGTGACAGTCGCCATCGAATTCGAAGACCACCAGCTGCGCGTTCGGATCACCGACACAGGTTGTGGCATCGACCTTGATCGGATGAGTGAGCTGCGTGAACCCTTTGTTCAGGGCGATCTGTCGACCACGAAGAAGTACGCGGGTTTCGGTTTGGGGCTTGCCTTGAGCGACCAGTGCCTGTACGCCTTGGGAGGGAAGCTGGAGTTTTCCGCCAACGAACCACAAGGCACGACGGTCAGCTTCGGTCTCCCCATCAGCCTCGCGACGCCTCCGGTCCAGGCTGGTCAAGGCTCGACGCCTGTCGATAGAGAGCCGACGACGCTTCCCGTACTCGTCGTCGAAGACAACCCTCTCAACAGTAAGGTCATCGAGAGGATCTTGGAACGAGCAGGCTATTACTGTCATCTCACCAAGAACGGAGAAGAGGCACTGCATGCCATCAACCAGAACTCCTATTGCTGTATCCTAATGGACTGCCAGATGCCGGTCATAGATGGGTACGACGCGACGCATCCGACAAATGGAAGAGGGCACAGGCGAGCACATCCCCATCATCGCAGTGACCGCCAACGCGTTGGCCGACGATCGAGATCGGTGTCTACAGGCAGGCATGGATTACTACCTAATGAAGCCGGTGCGCAAACAGGAACTAATGGTCGCGTTGGAAGAATACGTCGGTAGACCCAGTCCCGCCGCATGAGGAGGGATCCTCAGCGGACCTTGTCCAGCGCTCACGGCAGGAATCTCAGAAAACCGGAGTCGACCGGCCTCTAGCCGCCGCCTCCCCCGGAGGTTCAGGGGCTCGCCAGTGCACACGGCCTGGCCGTCCAGAATCACGGTAGCTCGATAGTCATCCGCCGATATTCGGGTGATGTGCAGGTCCGCAACCGCGTGCTGCACGACCTTCATGACTTCATGACGAACTTGAGCTTTCGGATCCTCACATCGGCGCCCGAGTGAAACGCGCCGCATTCCATTTCATCGAGCTTGCACGTGGGGATTGCGATGGAGTGCATGAAGTTCTGGTTGTCGGCATCGTTGTGCTGAAGGCCACGGGTGTGACCGAACTCATGGGCCCAAACATACCCCCCGGCGCCACAGGCCATGATTTGATTCATACCTGGAGTATCTGGCGCAGGGCCTCCCGATAGCATCAGGAGAGCGCCGGACGCTTACCTTCTTTCGGTTGGCCATCCCTTTTCTGGGCACGGCTTTAGTTCGGACTGGGGCTAGTAACCGATCGATGGTCGCGGCACTCGCGGTCAAATAACTGCTCTCTGGTTTCGGGATGCAGCTTCATGTGGCCATGCCGCTCCATCGCATCGACCAGATCGGGCAAAACGGCCCGAACGAAGACGAAGACCTCTTTCCCTTAAGGTCGCGAGAACGAGCCTCGACGTCGCTCGCCCGAAGCTGCCTTCCGGCGGAAACTTGGAAACTTGACCTTGGCTGATACCTGAAATCAGACACTCGCCGCCCGATCTGGTTCCAATCCAGCTCGGTTGGTCCGTTCCCCGCGGACGAGCTTAGTTTGGTGGGAAGTCTTCTTCCGCGGCACGATCTTTTTGTCTCGCTTTTTGAACAGGAAGACATATCGAGAGATCGAAAAGTCGACACTGATTGCGACGCTGCTTGCTCAGGTGCCGGATCGCGACTCGTACCACAAAACGGACTCTCGAGAAACTCCGGATCACGACCACTTCAAGGCCGGCACGGCGTTTGAGACGATTTCGATAGACTTCCCGCTGTTGGGAAAACTTCGTGTCAAGCAGACTCTCGTTACAGATGATCATGCTCTTTCGGAATCAGTGCGACAGCGGCGCGCAGCGAATCAGCTCGCCGCCGTCTTCGAGATTGAAGTAATAGACGAAGCAGGTAAGCCACAGACTCAGAGCTATGACGTACTCATTACATCTACGCCTAGCGGTAGGTGGGCAGTTCTCTCAAAGGACGAGCTTAACACAGCCGTTAGACCATACTGGAGCTCTTCATCCGGGCCGCGAAACGACGCGCTCGCATATAGAAGTTGGGGTTAGGCAGGAAAAGACGTCTACCTGTCTATGACTGGAGAGTGGGAGGTTCTCATGGACATTCCAGCGCCGCGTGTAACGGAGCATGATGGAATCATACTCGCGGATCATTCTGGGAAGAGGATGATGTAGACTTTTATCTGACC
>JAZDCZ010000398.1:0-152140 GCA_036679605.1 Gemmatimonadota bacterium | reverse complement strand
TCCACCGTTTCCTCTACTAGCTCCACCAACAGATCCTCGAAGGTTGCGATGCCGGCAGTGCCGCCATACTCATCCAACACTACCGACATTTGGTGCCGGTCCCGCTGCATCTCGAATAGCAGATCTGCACAGCGGTTCGAGCCCGGTGTCATAGTCACATCCCTTACTTGCAACTCCGAGCCGGGAGCTAGTTTCAGTAAGTCAAACGCGTAATACATCCCCACGATGTTGTCCAACGAATCTTGGTAAACTGGGATCCTCGAGTGTCCCGACTCAGCAAAGATCCGGCCTATGTCATCGAGGCTCGTGCCTAAGCTCACGGCTTTGATCTCAGTGCGTGGTGTCATAACCTCACGCACGGGCCGCTCTGTGAAAGCAAGCACACCGGACACTACGTTTATTTCCTTTGTATCGAGAATCTGCCCGTGACCGCCATTAGTCGCGCTTGCAGCTGCGCCATTGGAACGAGAGCCCCGTGGTGACGGCGTGATCGGTGCCAATAGTATGGCGAAACGATCGACCCACGGAACCAACCAGCGCACCACGGCCTCCGCCCATCTCCTACCAACCGCGCGCGGCAAGGAATAAACAATTATCAAGAAGACTGGGACAGCTACTACTAGAACAGCCATCAACAGAACTCCGGGGCGCCCATCGGACAGGACAGTTCTGAAACCGACAGAAGCCACGAGAACTCCCAGAACGGCGATCCCCTCTGCCGCATCCACAATTCGTTCCGGCGCCGCCACCAGGGCGTGCGCACCGCGGCACCCGCGGGCGCTTGTCGTGATCCAACGGTACAACTCCATGCGGTTCGCGACCGCCGAACCCACGGCAGCCGTCATTCCTGCCACCGCAAGCGCTGTCCCGAACAGCAGCAAGATCCAACCCATCACTCCGCTTGCTCCTCCCCGGTCTCGACGTTGGCGGCGGCACCAATCCTCTCGAAGTACACCCGCATGATTCGTCGTCGAATCACTTGCTCCACCACCACCCGAAACCCACTGATGTGTAATTCCTGACCCGGCTTTGGTACGCGCCCGAGTTCGGAGTACACCAGTCCGCCGACAGTAGTCACATCCTCTCGTTCGGTCAGCACGCCGAGCAACGCAGAAAGCTCGTCGAGTGCGACGCTCCCAGCCACCCAAAATCGGTCATCGCCCTCGCGCTGAATAGGTTCTTCTTGACCATCGTACTCACCGTGAATCTCGCCGACGACCTCCTCTATGACATCCTCCCGAGTAATCAGTCCCGATGTTCCACCGAATTCATCAACAATGATCGCCAATCGGCTGGAGCCACGTTGAAAATCTCGCAACTGAGCCGTGAGAGACTTGGACTCCGGAACGAACTGCGCAGGCCGAATCAGATCTTGCCATCTTTCCGGGGGCGTCTCAGTACCGTTAACGGCGGGCGTGATGTCCTTCGCGTAGATAATTCCCTCGATACTGTCCAAGTCCTCGTCGTAAACGGGAATTCGTGCGTGATCACTGCGGCTCAGAAACTCAACAACTTCACGCCATGACGCTGCAGCTTCGAGCGCCACGATATCCAACCTAGGAGTCATAGCTTCGGAGACGGTGGTCTCATTCAGCGAGAAAATCCCCTGCAACATGTCTCTATGCGCCTGACCGAACTTTCCGTCGCTCTCTGGTGCAGTCGGCATGAGCGCGGTGATCGCGGATTCAGCGCGAGTAATCAATGCCAGCAGAGGAGCAAATGGAGCGAGCGTACGGCGAGCCGGCCCTGCCGCCGCTTCAGCAAATCTGGGAGCCAGGACTGCTATCCCACGTGGGATCGCTTCGCCGCAAAGATAGAGCAGCGCCAACACAATTGCCGCGCGGATCATTCCTTCGAACCCGGGGCGATACCACCACCCGACCACTTCGGCACCTGCAGTGCCGGCGAGAACCATGAGCGCCAACCTGCTGACTCTAATCGCCCGGTCTGCAGGAACCGAACTGCCGGCCGAACTTGGGGGATCGCCGATGGTGCGATGAGTGGAGACCTCCTGGGCCATCACCAATAGGCCAGCCCACAGCGCAGCTCCTATCGCGATCAGTCGAGACGTCAACTCCAGCGCGGTCACTTCCTCCTCCCTCTCAACTTACGGACGTACCGCTCTTGTAGACGCCACATCGGTGAAAGCACCCTCTCACCGCTATCTGGATGCACGTATCCCAACACATGGAGGGTTCCATGCACCACCAGCCGCAGCAATTCCTCGCGCTCGCTGATGGCAAGTTCCTTTGCCGTTCTACCTGCCACCGGCGGACATACATACACATCGCCGACTACCCGTCCCGGATGCGGCAGTGCGAACGCGATGACATCTGTTGCACAATCTCGTTCGAAGGTTCGCCGGTTGAGTCCGCGCATGCGCTGCCCGGATAGGAACGTCACGCTTATGTCCGCCGAACCAACCCGCTCCTCATCCAGAACGGTGCACACGGCTCGGCGCACCTGCGCCGTGGGCAAAGTGTCAACCTTACCTGCCGATTCGACCCTGATCTCACGTCTCTGACTTGCCATCCCATTCGGCCGATATACCACCGGTCCCGGCCGGGTAGTCGATGCGGCTATGATGGACCCGCTCGTATACCCGAACGAACTCGATTCTTACCTGTGTCAACTGCGCCATCGTCAACGGGGCCTCATCGAGCTGCCCCGCCTTGACTCGTTGGCTGATCAAGTGGTCGATGGCACCTGTGATGTTTTCCATGGAAGTGTCTTCCAAAACCCGGAGCGCGGCTTCCACCCCATCGCCTAGCATGGCCACGGCGGTTTCCACCGTCTGTGGCTTGGGACCCGGATAGCGGAAGTTGGTGCCGTCAACCTCGTGGTCGGAGTCACGGTCCTTCGCCCGCTCGAGGAAATACGTAATTTCCATGGTCCCGTGATGCTCGGCTATGAAGGCCCTGATCACATCCGGCAATCGCTGCTCGTTCGCCAAGGCAATCCCCTCTCGCACATGATTGCGAATGATCTCAGCCGACACTTCCGGCTTCAGTTTGTCATGAGGATTCATGCCCGGAGTCTGATTCTCTACGAAGAACTGAGGCTTCTTCAGCTTTCCCACGTCGTGGTAATAACACCCCACACGTGCCAACAGACCATTGGCACCGATCGCGTTACACGCAGCTTCACATAGATTGGCTAAAGCGATGCTGTGAGCGTATGTCCCCGGCGTTTCGGTGGCGAGTCGCCTGATTAGAGGACGGTTCGGATCCGACAACTCAAGAAGGGTCAGTTCGGTAGTCACGCCGGCCATGAACTCGAAGAGCGGCAGGCTTATCGTGACCAGGGCGACCGATATCAGCGCATTCAGGCCGCCTAATCCTGCCGTTCTGCCCATCTCGGCGATCGAGGACTCCAATCGCAATCCTGTCGTCAGACCCGCCAACCAAAACGCCGACGTTACCACAACGACCGAGAGAAGCAACTGATTGCGGCGTCGAATCGTACGCACGCTCAGCGCCGCCGCCACACCACCCACCAAAGGAATGAACAGTGCGTCTCCGCCCCCATACACCGCCTGCGATCCCAAGAGGACGGCGAGCACCATTGCCGACACCATCGCGATTCTGCCGCCAAACAGAATCGTGATCAACATTGCTGCAAACGGAACCGGAATCAATTCGGGTGCACTGCCTGGCAAGAACGCAACATTGGCTGCCGATCCTCCTATCACCAACCCCAACAACAAGGCAAGTACGAGCATGCGCTTCAGTGAAGCATACGTTCCCGGCAGAAAGAGCATTACGAGTACCCAAAGCAGAGCCAGCAGCAGGCCGTTCGCGAGGATCTGACCCAGTGTACCTGTCAGCGAAAGTTCGGTGCGCCCTTGTTGCAGCAATGCTTGCCTTAGCGCAGCCAAGCGATCCCTTACGTCGGGTGTCACCAATTCATTCGCGTCAATGATGCGCTCGTTCCGCTGGACGGTGTCCCGAATGGGATCGACTGCGTCCCGTACCTGCTGTCGTAGAGCAGCCGTTTCCGCCTCCATGGCAATCAGAGTGGGCTGGAAGACTGACATCAGAAGGGTTACCAAGATCTGATCGCCGACCTGCGAGTTTGGGTCCGGATGTACCGATAAACGGCTGGTCAAAAACCGCTCAAACGTAGTTACCGAGTCACGCATCATGACCCTCTCGGTATCACCCCTTCTGACTAGGATTTCTCGGCTCTGCTCTGAAACCTCGAACCCCGCTTCCGGTACACCCCGCACCAGATAACGCCGGATCATAGTCCGAACTGCGTTCTCGTACGCCCGGCGCTGTCCTCTTTCCAGGAGGAAGTCCGCCTCCTCTAGCTGGAGTTGGGTCAAGCCCAACGTTTGAGCCGCGGCAAGGAGTTCGGCCGACTCCTCGGCGGAATCGAGCGCCGCGAAAATCAGCGAAGTGCGCTCCAATGCCGTGTCGATTACCTCACCACGGTATTCATATATTGGCCTGATCGTAGCCTCATAGGCCGCCTGCTCACGCTTTATCTCCTCAGTAGACTTTCTGACCACGAACTGGAACGGCGCGATAACTTCAGAAGGTGCCACCTCACCCACGTCCACAACCTCAAACCGGCGCGCTACCGGAAACAGCAGGTAGGTTAGAAGTGCAAGAGCCAACAAGAGACCCCATCTGACAGCATGAAAGGTCAAACTGCCGGACGCTGAACGAGCTTTTATCTCGAGATCCAAAGAAGTCTGCCTAGCTCGGTCGTTCATCCGTTTCCATTCTCGCTGTACGCATGAATGATCTCTCGAACCAGCCGGTGGCGCACCACGTCTTGCTCATCTAAATAACAAAATGCCACACCCTCGATACCGGGAAGAATGCGTTCAACGTCCACAAGTCCTGATTCCTCACGGCTCGGCAAGTCAACCTGAGTCTTGTCTCCCGCGATCACGGCTCGCGAGTTGAGACCGAGTCTAGTCAGACACATCTTCATCTGACCGGTGGTCACGTTCTGCGCCTCATCGATGATTACGAAAGCGTCCGAGAGAGTTCTACCTCGCATGTAGCCAATCGGAGCTATCTCAATGGTCCCCATTTCGATTGCCTTCTGGACCCTAGCCTGCGGCATCATAACTTCGAGAGCGTCATAAAGTGGCCGCAGATACGGATCGACCTTCGCCTGAAGATCTCCCGGCAAGAAACCCAATCTTTCACCTGCCTCTACTGCTGGACGCGCGAGAACCAATCGCTGCACGCGCTTTCTGGAGAGTGCCTCTACTCCCATCGCCACAGCCAAGTATGTCTTGCCCGTACCTGCCGGACCGATCCCGACCACGATGTCGTTGTCTCTCATGGCCTGCACGTAAGTGCGCTGACCGGCGGTCCGCGGCTGAATGATTCTACGGGTTCCGGGCAGAACGATTTTCAAGTCACCGTTGACGCTGCGTTCCGCACCGGAACCATCCTCATTGGCCAACCGGCGAACGTCCTCGGGTGTAAGCGGCTCGCCCATCCTCGCCAGATCGATCATTGCATTTGCTATGCGGGTGGCGTTCTCAACGTTGTCCATGCCTCCGTTCAGCGTAACCGTGTCACCACGCATCGACGCAGTAACTCCGGTTGCCCGTTCAAGTTCCAAGAGATTCTGATCGTTGACACCGGCAAGCGTCAACAGGTCTGCGCCTTCGGCAGACAGTCGATGATTGATTTCGTCGCTCATTCTTGCCCTGTAGTCAAGCCGAGTGCCGCGAGATCTGCGCTCTCGACAACGGTTGGTGTGTCTTCGAAGAGCGCGCGTGCTGCGGTGGTTTTCGGAAAGGCGATCACATCTCTCAAACTTTCCACGCCGGCTAACAACATGACTACCCTATCAAAACCGATCGCGAACCCTCCATGGGGCGGCGCCCCGGATCGCAGAGCCGACAACAGAAAACCGAATCGGCGCTCCGCATCATCGGCGGAGATACCCAACGCCTCCAACACTCTAATCTGAACCTTTGGATCAGTGATTCGGATCGACCCGCTGCCGAGTTCGTTGCCGTTGTAAACGACATCATAGTGCTGGGCTCTGATACCGGCGCAGTTTCCTTCTAGGAGCGCGTCGATGTCGTCGGGGTGCGGTGTTGTAAATGGGTGATGCGCGAACAGCCATTCTCCGGTCTCCAAATCCTTTTCGAACAACGGGAAGTTCTCAATCCACGCAAACGCGTGCTGTTCCAGCGGCTGTAGCTCGAGCAACTCGATTACGGCTCGTCGGACTACGTCCAACGCGGGCGAGGTGACTCCATCGCTGCCGGCCGTCGCAATGAGAAGATCGCCATCGTCCAGACCGGCGAGTTCTGCCGTCACTCCGTCGAGCCTCGCTAGGGGACCCGACAGCTGATCACCCTGTCGCTTGAGGGTCGCCAGCCCACCAACCCCTGCCCGCTTGGCCTTCTCTGTGAGCTGATCCATCATCTTGCGTGACAGTGAACTGCCGCCCGGTATCCTAATCCCGCGAACACGTTCGCCGCGCTCCATTGCCTCATCGAATGCGCGGAACCCCCTTCCACACACGATTTCGCAAAGGTCCACAATGGTCAGTTCGAACCGCAGGTCCGGTTTGTCGGTGCCGTAGGATTCAAGCGCTTCCTTCATTTCCAAGCGACGGAACGGGGTGGAGACAGTATGCCCTGCCTCACTCCAAAGATCTACTAGGACTGCCTCTACTATCCCATAAATGTCTTCGGTCGATACGAACGATGCCTCGATATCGATCTGTGTGAATTCGGGCTGGCGATCCGCCCTCAAGTCCTCATCCCTAAAGCACCTGGCAAGTTGGAAATAGCGGTCGAAGCCGGAGATCATGAGGAGTTGCTTATAGATCTGAGGAGATTGTGGAAGCGCGTAGAACTGGCCTTTATGAACCCGGGAGGGAACCAAAAAATCTCTGGCTCCCTCGGGCGTAGGTCGCGTCAGGACGGGTGTTTCGATCTCGTAGAACCCGAGATTGCAGAGCGTCGCACGCGCTCGTTGGGTGAGCCTGTGCCGCAGGCCGAGAGCTTTAACCATCTCGGGTCTACGAAGATCGAGGCACCGGTAGAGCAACCGTAGTTCCTCGCTAGGCAAGTCCTCTCCCTTCGAACGCCACACTGGGATTGCGGGCGGAACCGCCGGCCCGACAACTTCCAACTCCGTAGCCCTGACCTCGATCGCACCGGTCCCCATGTTCGGATTCTGGGCATCGTCGGGTCGCCGCTGCACTATGCCACGCACTAGTACGACTGTTTCCATGCCCAGATCACCAGCCTGCTCGATTAGGTCAGTGGATGCCCAGTCTGGCCCGAACGAAACCTGAACGATCCCCTCGCGGTCTCGCAGATCGTAGAAGACGATACCGCCGAGGTCCCTCCGCCGATGAATCCATCCCCCAAGTCTCACCTCAAGACCCACATGAGCTTCGCGCAGCTCCCCACAGAGGTGCGTACGCATTGCCGTAGCGCTCATAGGTTCCTCAGGGTTCTATTCCTCGGCTGTATACTAAACCTCCCAAATCTTTGTCCCAGCTCAACATAACGCACTTCCCAACACTCCATCAAGCCGCGGGTTGACACCTAGAGAGACGGCCGCGACCCTTCTGAGGTGTGCTCCACTCACGTCACTCCTCCCTCCGGCTCGCATGTGCCGGCGGCTCAATGAATTTACTCG
The DNA here is from genome assembly GCA_036679605.1 of Gemmatimonadota bacterium. Lineage (GTDB taxonomy): Bacteria > Gemmatimonadota > Gemmatimonadetes > Gemmatimonadales > GWC2-71-9 > JAZDCZ01. The sequence goes on along the minus strand of JAZDCZ010000398.1, from coordinate 144,503 downwards.
ACCTGACTCCCCAGCAGGCGGAACTAGCGATTGCTCGGTGGCTGAGCCAAAGGAACGAGCCCGGATATCGAGTGAACCAAATCGTTCCCAGGCTGTGGTGTCGTCCAATCAGCAATTGGGCCGAGGCGACCGACCTGCCGAAGGATCTAGTCGAAGCCCTCTCGATCGAATTCCCACTTCCACGTCTTACGTTGTCTGCAAAACAAGAATCTTCCGACGGCACAACAAAGTTCGTATGGGAACTACCGGATCAACTAGGGGTGGAATCAGTGCTGATACCGGAGCGTGGGCGGCGAACGGTGTGTATTTCCTCACAGGCCGGCTGTGCCTACGCCTGTAAGTTTTGCGCCACCGGAACGATGGGATTCCAACGCCACCTCAGACCTTGGGAGATAGCGGCTCAGGTAAGAGAGTTATCACTGGAACCAGCTCTCGGGCGACCGACACACGTCGTCTTCATGGGCATGGGCGAACCGCTCCACAACTGGTCGGCAGTAGATGTGGCACTTACGATTCTCAATAACCCACAGGGTTTCGGCATCGGGGCCCGTCGGATTACAGTCAGCACAATCGGGATCGTGCCCAACCTCAGAAGACTCGCGGAGCGTCCCGAGCAGTTTCGCGTAGCGTTGTCACTACACTCCGCCCTCGCACATAATCGCCAAGCATTGATGCCGATCGAGCAAAAGTATCCGCTGTCTGAAGTTGTGGAGACACTACGATCTTTCCCACGTCGTGTCACGCTGGAGTACGTCATGATACGAGGCTTCAATGATGCTGAGGATGACGTGGCAGAGCTGACCCGTATCGCTCAGCTGCTCCAAGCGCATATCAATGTGCTCCCGCTCCATCCCGGAGGGTCACCGGATCTAGTGCCGTGCGATAAGCTCGAGATCGCTCGGTTCGCCAAAAAACTCACTGCCCGTAAAGTGAACGTCACTGTTCGACGCAGCCGCGGCCTCGACATTGACGCTGCTTGCGGTCAGCTAGTGATCAGGATGCGGGGTCAAGAGATCGATACCTAAAACTACACTCGCATCTAGCAGCAAGTTCGGATCCGGTTCGAGCACGACACGCCCGGTTCCCAACACTTCGCGGATGCGTCCGACAAAGCTGCTATCACCACGTCGTACCAGAATCAATGTCGAGGCAAGGGCGGTATCTGTTGACGTTCCGTAGTAGACCACATCGATCCCTGCGTGGCGCAACCGCCGTGTCGTTGCTCGAGCCAATCCGTCGATATTGGTAGCGTTCAAAACCTCAACTTGAATCCGCTGGCTCTCGCCCGGTATCGGCAGAGATGGTTGGACATCGTCACGCGATCGCGTCCAGTAGAGCGTGATGGTCCCCACCACCGCTACGACGGCGACACCCCCTAGGATACGGGAACGATCGAGTTCCAAAACTCTACGGTCTCTGGAAGAAGCACTAGTCCTTGAGCGATTTGGCCGGTGATCCGCTCGGCCGCCACCGATCGTAGCACCCCATCGACATCCTGCGGAACGGCGGCCGCCAGTTCCTCGTGCGCGTCAGTATGGAACGGACGCCCCGGCTCCAGAAAGTCAGCAAGGTAAAGGACCTTTCCAACAACTTCCCATCCGGCAAATCCGACAGAGTGGTACCGCACGGCATCGAGGACAGCGTGATCAGTTTCTCCATGTTGCTCCGCCAGTACCGCAGCAGCCGGCCCGTGAAGCAAGCTCGGCACACCCCATCGATCGGTCACCAGTGCCGACAATTGGCTTTGAGGGGCTTCCTTCAGCGAATCGTGCAGTGCAACGGCCCTGATCCAGCGATCCCTCTCTTCCGGAGATACGCTCATTTCGTCAGCCCACCGGGCTGCCAGCCGTGCCACCCGTTGGATGTGGACGCTGCGTGAGCCGGTCACCTGCGACCACGAAGGCAGCGGTATCGACAAACTAGCCGTGCACAAAGTCGTCACCACTCACTCCATCTCCTACGACAACGTTGTCTATGAGACGGGTTCCGCCGACCCGCGCCGCGAGCCCAACGATCGAGTCGCTCGACGCCATACGAATTGGGGCAAGTGTTGACGGATCTACCATTTCGACGTAGTCGAGTGCTGCCCCCGCATGCTCTCCAAACGTGTTGCGTACTTCTGCGACCAAATCGTCCACGCAGGTCTTGCCGGTCAGGAACAACCTATGAGCTGCATCCAACGCCAGTGGAATCCGGCGAGCCACTTCGCGATCCGCTTCACTCAGATAGGCGTTGCGCGAACTCAACGCCACACTATCGACGTCGCGAACCGTCGGAGCTATCACCACCTCTGTCGGAAAGTTGAGATCGGAAGCCATTCGCTTGACGATCTGAGCCTGTTGGAAGTCCTTGCGACCAAACAAGGCGATGTCGGGTTCTACTATGTTGAATAGTTTGGCAACGACCGTGAGTACCCCATCAAAGTGCCCAGGCCTGCTCGGTCCGCAAAGATGCTCGCTCAGCGATCCGGCGATCAGCCGCACCACTGGATCAGTGGGGTACATGGCGGCAGCATCCGGCACGAACAGGCACTCGACTTGGCGCCTCTCGGCCGCTGCTCGGTCGTGAGCAATGTCACGTGGATAGGACTCGAGGTCTTCCCCCGGGCCAAACTGCAGCCGGTTGACGAATATGCTGAGGACCGTGCGGTCGGCTTCGGCGAGCGCTCGATCGACTAGCCGCAGGTGACCCTCATGTAAGAACCCCATCGTCGCGACTAGCCCGACCCGCTCACCGCCGGATCTTACTTCACGGGACCAATTTCTCATGTCACCGAGGCCGGTGATCTCAATCATTCGTAACTGTGCGTAGCTTCTGGATACCGGCCGTCCCGAACTTCCTCTCCGAATGTCCTCACTGCAGATCGCACGTCCTCCGCCATCTCGGCGTAGCGCTTCAAGAATTTGGCTTGAAATCCCTCGTTCAAACCCAGCATGTCATGGAGTACCAGCACCTGGCCATCACAGTCGATTCCAGAACCGATACCGATCGTCGGGATCTTCACGGACTCACTCACTCGCTTTGCGACTTCAGACGGCATGAGTTCCAGCACGATGGCAAACGCCCCGGCATCTTCGAGAGCCTGAGCGTCAGCCACGATCTGGTTCGCGTCTCCCGATGCTCGTCCCTGCACACGATAACCGCCAAGCACATGCATCGACTGCGGCGTAAACCCAAGGTGCCCCATTACGGGGATGCCGATCTCGACGAGCGCACGCACGGTCGAGATCATGCTTGCCCCCCCTTCAAGCTTCACCGCATCTGCTCCCGCTTCTTTGAGCGCACGGCCACAGTTTCGTTTGGCCTCTTCGGTCGAGATCTGATACGACAGATAGGGCATATCCACTACTACCATGGCACGCCGGACCCCAGCCCGCACGATTCGACCATGGTAGATCATCTGATCGAGGGTAGCCGAAAGGGTCGACTCTTCGCCGCAAAGAACGGTGTTTACGGAATCACCTACCAATATCACGTCGACTCCGGCTTGATCCAGGAGAGATCCGAAGAGTGCGTCGTATGCCGTCAGCATGACGATCTTGCGCCCCTCGGTCTTCATCCGAGTGAGGTCGGTGGTCCGCACCTTTTTTTCAGTCGGCGACATATTTCTCTAGCTCCGCTAGCTCCCTCTGCCAGAACGGACGATTGGCGATCTCTGGATGAGGGATAGTGAGTTCCGCACCATTCTCCGAATGGTTGCCGTAACGCACGAGATCTATGTCCAATGTACGCTCGCCCCACCGCTCGCGCCGTTCGCGCCCTGCATCGCACTCGATCGTATGAAAGTGTATAAGAAGCTCGTGCGGATGCAGACTGGTCCGCAACAGGAGCATCTGGTTAAGGTATCGACGCTGCCCAGCAGGTCCAATTGGATCCGTTTCCTCGATCGCGCTCTCCGCCCGATAGCTCGTTGACGGAAGACGACGGAGTCTTTCCCTGGCTTGCGAAAGGTGTCGCCCTCGATCACCCAAATTGGAGCCAAGCGCTACGAACGCCCATTCAGTCATGGTCGTCCAGAGAACGCTCAACAACGACCTCGACATAGTCCAAAGGCCCATCAATGGGAGCGTGTGGCTTCCGAGCTGCTACTTTCGCACGATGCACACCCTCCAGAGCGAGTGCGCCGGCGGCGATCTTTTCACATAACGCCTCAAGCAACTTATGATGGCTGGTTCCGACAGTGTCAGCTACCAACTTGTGGAGACTGCGGTAATCCAGGAGCGACTTCGGCGAGTCTGATTCACCAACCTTTCTCAGCGAGCACCACACAGTCAGATCTAACTCGAGGGGTTGCGATACCAACTTCTCGTGCGGTAGCAGCCCCACACGCGTGTGGAAGCGCATTCCCTTGAGACAGATATAGTCACGTGTAGACACGGGCGAATGGTATCCAGCCTCTAGCGAGGTGTCAAAGGCTTACTGTGTGCTCTCGGAAGTAAACAAACGGGTTACTTCCGCCAGCATCGTCGCAATGGAATCCAATTCATGGGTCGCCTGGCGCAAACCGTCGGCACCCATCTCAACCTCACGGGCTCGCTCCATCATCCCATCGGCATCACTCCTGTTGCGTGATGATATAGCCGCCACGCCGTCCATCCTGTCGCCGAGTAAGGCAAACGCGTGCTGTTGGCTCTCAGCTGTCTTAGCAATCCGCTCAACATGTCTGGTAGCCTCGAGAGTCGCCTGGACGATTGCGTCGAGCGCTTCGATTCCCTGAGTACTCATATCCTCGACGCCGGCAACCGCCTCGCGTCCTTTACTCATCTGCTCGACTACCTCAGTCAGGTGAACTTGCATTTCTTCGACCAGCTGTCCTGCCTCGACCGCAGTCTGCCCGCTTTGTTCGGCCAGGCGTCGCACCTCCTTGGCAACCTCAGCAAATCCTCTCCCGTGATCTCCCGCTCGAGCCGCTTCGATCGCTGCATTCAGGGCGAGCAGGTTGGTAAGGTCAGCCATCTCTCGGATTGAAGCAAGGAATTTTACGATCCGTCGGCTGGCCTGATTGAGTTCGTCGACTTTGACGGAACTCTCCGCCACAAACGCATTCAAAGCCACCAGCCGCTCGATCGCGTCCGCAATCGTCTGCCGATGTTGGGCCGCCGTATCGCTTGCTGAGCCACTGGCCGCTGCCGCTTCAGCGCTATCACTAACCACGTGCTTGGTAGCACCGCTCAACTCATGAGTAGCCCTGAGTCCTTCGGCTACGTCGATATCCTGCTTGGCCAACGCCGAACTTATCGCCTCTGTGGATTTGGCCATCGCAGCTGCGGTGGATCGTAGGAGTTCCGCAGAGCGACCCAAGCTGCGCACCTGCGCACCTATTCTGTCAACGGTGTCCACGAGTGGTTGTCGAAGATCGGCAATATGAACGGCAGTAGCGATTCGGTAGGAGCAGGCTTCGATCAAGGCAACTTCGCGCCGGCCATATTGGCGATTCTTGCTGTGCTCCAACTCTAGCGTTCCCAAGAACTCGTCGCCGAAACAAAGCGGTTGAATTACCAGACTTCTGATGGTGGGCGGGAGATGGACGGTTCTTGGATCCCGGTCAGCATCACGAACCAAGATCGGTTCGCAGTTGAGTGACATCTCTTTTCGTAGATCATTCAGCGCGGCAGGGATTTCACCACGCTCCGACTCCGCTGCCGTACCTCTGTACATGAGCTGGAAATCATCATCTGAGCGCCGGTATACTCGAAAGTCATTCCAGTCGAGTATCCGATGTGTGAGGCCCTCGAGTTTGGCAAGCGAGACGTCAATACTCATGTTGCTCGTAATCACGGACTCCATTGCATGGATCTTGTTCAACTGCTCGGCCTGCACGGCCTCCTCGAGAATGCGCCTTATCGTGTGCCCAGCAAAACCCAACAGAGCAACCACAAACGGCCAAATCCGCGGAGGCAATGTCGTCAAAGTGATCACCACAACTGCCGTAGCGATCAACATTATCCCGTACGAAACAGCTTCATACCGCAGGATGAATTGCGTTTCTTCATATGTCAGCTTGCGCCGTACGGCCAGTGTGTAGTAGAACAACGACCTTGACAGCACATAGTAGGACAGGGCAAGTACAGTCAGTGCCGGAATACCATCGACTGACAGAGGGGTGTCTGCGCCCGCGATAGAAAGCACGGTGGCATATAGCCCGTAGGCGGTTACCAGACTGATTACTTCTCTGGTAGCATTGACCCATGCCGCGATCAATGACTTTCGCTGCAGCGCGGCGTCCGCTACGAATACTCCTGCTACCAGACCCAGCGACGCTATCGCCGGCCCCAGTAACAAGGACCCTCCCAGCGCAACCAAGCCTGACAGAGAGACGTATGCGTATTTGCCAATCGGAAGCTGGAGCAGTCGAAGAGCGAGTCCGGTGACCCCAGCGCCTATCACAAGGTCGACGTTAGTGGTCCAGGACCGGTCGACAAGCAGAACCGTGAAGAAAAGTCCTGTTCCGATTACCCTCAGCCAAAAGACGTAGAGACCTACCAGCCGTCCTACCTTCATGCCACACTAGCCTCTGGCGTCAGTTACAGATTGAGCGGCCTTCAGTGACTCACGGAGTTCCCCCATCAGCGCGCGCGCCGGACCCAGCCCCTCTTTGAGCTGACGTACGAGCGCGCTCCCAACAACGACTCCATCTCCTAGTGCGGCGGCCTCACGAGCTTGAGTTCCATTGGTGATTCCAAAACCCACCGCGATAGGCAGCTGAGTCGCACCTCGGATCAACTCTGCCGTCTCTGCCACGGCATTCCCGAATTGAGTCTGGGGTCCTGTTACACCAAGACGCGAAATCAGATAGATAAAGCCCTCGGCTGACTTCGCAGTTTGAGTGATACGGAGCGATTCGGTGGTCGGTGCCACCAATCGAATCAACGCAAGAGGTCCCGCCCGAATCGACTCTTCGATTTCCGGGTCCTCTCCAACGGGAAGGTCCGTGAGCAACAACCCCGATACTCCAGCATCTGTTGCCTCATCCATGAAGCGCGCCAATCCATACGACAAGATTGGGTTCAGGTAGCCAAAGACTATCACTGGAATTGGAAGTGCCGCCTCCCTTACGAGATCCAGGGCACCGGCCACCGTCATTCCATTGTCTAGCGCTAACTGACTGGCTTCTTGAATCACCGGTCCGTCTGCCAACGGATCGCTAAACGGAATACCTACCTCTACGAAGTCTGCCCCCTCATCCGCCAGCATCTCCAATGCCTGCAAGCTCTCCGTTCTGCTTGGATAGCCCGCCGTCACGTACGGTATGAGAGCGGTCGTACGAGACGAGCGCAGGTCCTGCCACTGAACATCGATCGGATGATCAGACAAAATAGTCTGACGGGTTGATTCCGTATTTCGTTGGGTCAGTCACTTTGATGATGGAGCGCTTGAAGTTGCCAATTCCATCTGCCTCCGAGAGATCTACTACCGGGGCAGGATCGACCTTTGCTCCCGAAGCGGTCGTAATAACGCGAACCAGAGGTCGGTGGAGATAATTCGTGTCCGGGTTCGCCGCGTGCACTATACCGAGTTCGTATGTATCCAGAATCACACAGGTGCCGACCGGATAGATCCCGAGCAAGTTGATGAACGCCTTGACCAGCACCGGATCCTGACCACGTCTCCGGTTCTCCCACATCTCGCGCAGCACTTGGTCCGGCTGAATCGGAACTGTTTGGTAAACTCTCCTCGACGTAGCGGCGTCAAACCCATCTGCCACTGCAACTATTCTCGAAAACATAGACATGTTTCGGGTGCGGATACTCTTGGGGTATCCAGTTAGGTCTATCTTCATGTGGTGCTCGTGAGCCACTATCATGGGTCTGTAGGGGATCTCACCGTAGCCTCGGAGCTGGAACAGTGTGAGAACGCCGAGCCAGGGATGCGATTGCATGATCTTCCATTCTTCGTCGGTGAGCGCGCCGGTCTTATTCAAGACTTCCTGAGGCACCCTGCTTTTTCCGACATCGTGTAACAACGCCGCCAGCCCAAGATCGTAGAGTTGGAGCTTACTAAGTGCCAGCCGCTTCCCTATCGAGACGCTGAAGATGCACACATTGACCGAGTGTGTGAACGTATACTCGTCATAATCACGAATGGTCGTTAGGCCAACCATTGATGTCTCATTCTTCAGTACCTGGTCGACGATACCCTGCACGGCTCTTTTTACTTTCTTGACGCTTGCGGAGCGCCCCATCCTAACGCTGCCGACCAAATCCTTGGTGACAGCCACCGATTGCTCGTAAGTGCGTTTCGCCGCCTGTTTCGCTTCTTCGGTGTCGGCCGGGGCGTCACTTTCTATTGGGGACTCGACTATGATTTTGCTTATCCCACCCTGGGCCATTCTCTGCCGCAGCTCCGTTAAGAGGTCAGCGACGTCCTCACGAGGTGCAAGCGCAAGCAACAGCGAGAGAAATATCTGCCACTCCTTTCGCTCCACCGACTCGTCAATCTGAATCACCCCGACTCCGCAATGCTGCAGAGTCGTCAGGATATAACTGAATGATGAGTAGTTATCCAAGCCGAGTCGCAGACGAACCGAGTTCACGAAGATGAACTCACCGGCTATCCGGATCTCGAGTTCCGGATCCACTTTGAGCAGGATACGAGCTGTCCCGTCGACTTCATCCAGGGCTCGCTGGACCTGGACGTTTTCGACCGGATAGAGTTTCAGGTTGCGGAGGGCCGCATAGATTGAAAGAAGAAAGTCTCGTCCACCCTGCCGGAAGATCGATTCATCTGAGTCTCCCATGGCACTCTCGAAAGATGACCGAGAGTCAGAGGGTTTCTTGCCCGAGTCGCTCATCCCACCTCCCGCAAGGCCCGATTGATGGCGTTCTTGACAAGCGGATCCTTTTCTCCACCTAGCGCCTGCAACGCTGAGTGCGCCTCCGGAGTGCCGATCTTTCCAAGCGCCATCGCCGCACACGCACGAGTCTCGGGATCTTCCTTGCGACGCAGCAACCCCTTTCCTACCAGCATCTGCCGCAGGGATTCAATCCCGGCAGGACCTGCAAGCACCCCGTACGCTTCGAAGAACGCCTGTCGTTCAGTGAGATCAGCCTGACGGAGCGCTTTTCCCTTAACTGCTTGTTCGATTTTTGACAATGCGTTCCGATGCCCGCGCTCTGCCATGACGCGCACCGCCGCGATCCGCACATCCCGGTCTCCGTCGTCGATGGCTCGTTCCAGCTCCTTCATGGCGCCCGGTGAGCCGATGGCCGAGAGAGCTTCGGTAGCTGCCCGGCGAACTTCGACATCGTCATGAGTGAGTAGTTTTCCCAGGGACGGCACAAAAGGAGGCAGTTTCATATTCGACACGAGGCGCACCGTCTCCAGCAGTACCACGTCCTCGCCCGACTCGAGGGTCTTTATCACCTGGTCAGGGTGCGCTTGCGCAAGTCGCCGCACCGCATGCTCTAGCAAACCACGCACTCGTTCGTTTTCAAGCCTTGGCATCCATTCGAGCACGCCCTCGATCGCCTCGGGTCGAAGCTCGGTGAACAATCCGCCTAATTCATCTTCAGTGGGATGCACAACTGCTTCGTCGAGCGATTGGAGTAGTTGGTTCAAGGCGTCCGGCTGAGACAATTTGCCCGGCAGATCTAACAGCTCCTGTCTCTGCTCGGGCACGAGTTCCCGCGCCCGTTCCAACACTACGCGTATCTCAGCCAGGAGGTACGACACCGACCTAAAATCTCCAACTCCCAAAAGGTAGGGGACGAAGTTGTCCACAATTGAAATTAGCTCTGCTCTGACAGTGCTAAATGTCTGGAGTTCGAGAAGATCGAACAGCATGGCGAGCACGTTGCCACGCAGGTCCTGCTTGTACTCCCTGTCGATCTCGTTCTTGAGGTACTTCAACTCGTCGTCGTCGAGGAAGTACAACGTGCTGTCGAAATCCTCCATCCGGACGATCCCGGATTCCCTGCTCGCTGGCTCCTCTGCCTCCCCTTCCTCCCCTTCCTCCACATCCTCCTGTAGCTGCTCTCGAACCGTCTCCTCGGTGGGAGGCGAAGTACTCCAACTAGATGCCGACGGCTCCAAAGGAGCTACATCGTCTTCGCCCAACTCGATTGAATCGTAGCGCACGAACTGAAAGTCCTGCTCCCACAGCAACGTGAGCAGATCGTCCGAGGCCTCCGCAGGAAGGTTGCGCGCCTTGTGAATCATATCCAAAAAACGCACTATCTCTTCGTCCTCGACGCCCGGCGAGAGTGTAATCGAACGAACTCCATCCTTATAAAGCACCCAGGCCACGCTGTCGGATCTGCTGGGCTGAGACAGCACTACTGCGTCATCCCAAATGAAATCGGATTCATTGATCCGGAGTTCGAGTTCAGAGCACTCCTCCCACACCGGCTCAAAACCACCCTTGATGTTATCGCGCGCCTTTTGGTAGATGGGATTGTTCGGAAGATAGAGCTGAAGAGCGCGCATGCCCTTTATGAGAACTTGCATCAAGTTCTCTACAGCAGCGGTATCCTGAACTGCGTCAGGAGTGGTCGGTTCCGTCAAGAGATCTCAGCCCTCATCTCCGCAACGTGTGCAACGTCCTTGTCTCCACGTCCGCTGAGGTTTAGCAACACTACATCCGACGCCTTCCACTGCGCACCCATGATCCACGCCAAACCGTGTGCACTTTCCAAAGCGGGCAAAATGCCTTCGAGTTTTCCGAGCAGATAGAAACTGTCTATGGCCTGCTCGTCGGTGACAGCCACGTAACTTACGCGGCCAGTGTCCTTGAGATAGGCATGTTCGGGGCCTACACCCGGATAGTCAAGGCCTGCAGAGACCGAGTGGGCCGGCTTCACCTGACCGTCGTCATCCTGTAGCAGATAGCTCATGCTGCCATGCAGCACGCCCGATCTGCCTTGGGCAAGGGTTGCCGCGTGGCGTCCGCTCTCGAGCCCTTGACCCGCGGCCTCCACACCCACCAGACGGACATCGGCATCGTCGAGAAATCCGGCAAATATTCCGATCGCATTGGAACCGCCACCGACGCAGGCCACAACCACATCTGGTAGCCGGTCGATCCTCTCCAAAACCTGTCTCCTTGCCTCCACTCCAATTATGGTCTGGAAATCGCGGACGAGCCTCGGAAATGGGTCTGGGCCCACGACTGAACCGATCACATAGTGGGTCGTATCCACGTTCGTCACCCAATCGCGCAGCGCCTCGTTGGTCGCGTCCTTGAGAGTTCGTGTGCCCGAGGAAACCGGCACAACCTTGGCTCCCATCAATTCCATCCGGAAGACATTGAGACGCTGCCTCGCCATGTCCTCGTCGCCCATGTAGACCACGCACTCCAGGCCAAACCGCGCACAAGCGGTGGCCGTCGCAACTCCATGCTGGCCGGCACCTGTCTCCGCGATGATTCGTTTCTTCCCCATCCGCAGCGCCAGTAGGATTTGTCCCATTGTGTTGTTGATCTTGTGTGCACCGGTATGATTGAGGTCTTCCCTCTTGAGAAGGACCCGCGCACCGATCTCTTGCGACAACCTCGGTGCTTCACTCAATGGAGTCGGCCGCCCGACATAATCCTTCAGCAACCCGGTCAACTCCTGTTCGAACGCCGGATCCGTCCGAGCCTCATCGTATACGCGTGTCAGTTCATCGAGTGCGGCTATCAGAGTTTCGGGTACATAGCGTCCTCCGTAGGGCCCGAAGCGACCCGATCTCTGGGTCTCAATTCCGGTCACGACGTAGCACTCCTCCTAGCTCTGCAACCGCGGCTGCAGGATTCGATGCGCCCACCAACGCAGTGCCCACCAACACAGCGTCCACTCCCCATTCTGCCACTCGCTCTACGTCGGCGCGACTATTGAGACCGCTCTCAGCAACAGCAGAGATTTCGCCGGGGATCGCTCGCAACACGGCTTGTGTCGACTCGACGTCCACGTGGAACGTCATCAAGTCTCGACTGTTGACACCGATGCTCGTCGGTTCAACTCGGAGGGCGGCATCCAATTCCGATTGCGAATGCACCTCAACCAATACCCCCAAACCCAACTCCTTTGCCAACTGTGACAGATCGGCCAACTCATTTTGATCCAGAGCCCGTACGATTAGCAGCACTGCGCTGGCCCCAGCCGCGCGTGACTCGTACACCTGAACCGGATCGAGGATGAAGTCTTTTCTAAGAACTGGAACGCTCACACTGGCCCGAACCTGCTCGAGGTCCTCCAGCGATCCTCCGAAAAATTCAAAGTCGGTCAGAACCGAGATCGCTCCGGCTCCTCCGGATTCATACGACCGCGCGTGTGCCACGGGATCCAGATCCTCGGCGATGGCGCCCGCCGACGGAGAGCGGCGCTTCACCTCTGCGATCACCGTTACCTCGCTTCCCCGGAACACGGTTTCCCAGTCTACCGGATCGGGTGAGTTGCCTGCGGCCGCCTCTATCTCGAGAGATCTCTGTCTCAGAGCCGGGAGTCGCTCGCGAGTCGCGGCTAGAATGGTCACTAGCATCGGATGCAATGGCGTCAGTTTGCGATTCGGGGTGTCTTCGGGTATATTATATTCGGATTTTATTCGGTCACAAGACCGGTGGAGCTTACGATGACGCTGACTCGACGCCAGAAACAAATCCTCGACTATCTAGAAACCTACATCAGGGAGCAAGGGTACGCGCCTTCGTTCGAGGAGATCGCAGGTCACTTCCAATTCAGCTCGCTGGCTACTGTCCACGAACATTTAACCAATCTAGAACGCAAGGGCTATATCAACAGGGCTCACAACGAGAGCCGCGCCATTGAATTGACACCAAAGCCAGGCTATGCGGCGGCAGTCGAACTCCCGCTGCTCGGACAGGTCGCCGCCGGCGTACCCATAGAGGCAATCACCACACCCGAAACCATCTCAGTTCCACAAGACATTCTGCCACGCCGCGGCAATGCCTACGCACTTCGAGTGACAGGCAATTCCATGATCGACGAGCACATCACCGACGGAGACTACGTAGTCGTCAACAGTCGACAAACGGCTAACAACGGCGAGATGGTGATCGCACTCATCGATGGCGACTCCGCTACCGTCAAACGCTATTATCGGGAAGCCGGGGGCTGGATTCGTTTACAGCCGGCAAACGAGGCAATGGCTCCTATCCGGGCTCACGAAGAAGATGTTCTGATTCAGGGCGTGGTTGTTGGAGTTATTCGGAAGTACTAGTAGCGCTTTCGTCGCGTAGTCGATTCAGCGCCGCCAAGCCGGCCCCGCCGTCCAGCGCTTTCGCAGCCTTCTCCATGGCCATCGGCAAGTCGTCCGCCAGACCCGCCACATACAGTGCTGCGCCGGCGTTCAAGAGCACGGCGGCCCGTCCGGCGCGATCCTGCTCCGGATCACTCAACAGCAGCTCCACCCTAGCTGCGTTCTCGGCAGGCAAGCCACCCGCCAATCGGTCCAGATCCGCCACGAGCCCGAACTCAGCCGGATCGATTATCCAGGTAGACAACTCGCCCGCACGGACCTCCCACACGTCCGTTGTGCCCTGAGGTGCGATCTCGTCCATACCGACAGTTCCGTGGACGACCAACGCGTGCTGCGAGCCAACCCGCCTCAAGACCTCGGCGAGGATTGGCGCTCGCGCAGCATCTGCTACTCCTACGACCTGGCGACCGACGCCCGCGGGGTTCGCCAGCGGCCCAATCATGTTCATGACCGTTGGAATACCGAGTTGCTTCCTCACCGGGCCGAGGTGACGCATCGCCGGGTGGAAGGCCGGGGCGAACAGAAAGGCCATCCCGACCCGCTCCAGCAGCTGGGCCGCCCGAGAGGCGTCGACCGAAATCTCTATCCCCAGAGCCTCGAGCACGTCGGCAGATCCACACTTCGAGGTGTAGGAGCGGTTACCGTGCTTCGCCACCGAAGCCCCTGCCCCGACCGCCACCAACGCCGCCACAGTTGAGATATTGAAGGTCGGGACAGTTCCACCACCAGTGCCGCACGTGTCGATCACATCCACGCCGTCTGGAGTCTCGACAGTTATCATCGCGGTCCGTACGGCCCTTACGGCGCCTGTCACCTCGTCTACTGTCTCGCCTCGCGCCCTTAGGCCACTAAGGAGCCCGGCGCTTTCGATCTCGGACGCTTCGCCCCTCATTAGTTGTCCGAACGCAGCCGCCGCCAGCTCTGCATCGACCTGTTCTCCGGCAGCTAACCGTCTGAGCGCCGCTGCTACAGGACTCTGGTTTCCAGCTTCGTTCATCAGACTCTTCGGAATCGGGTTGAGACGGGAAGTAAGACAGGTACACTCGGTCGGGACGTGGAGGTTGTCAACGCCCCGATCGCTGCGGCTTGCCCGCCGCCCCCGCTCCACCTACCTTGCCGCTAATGCCGGGTGTCACCACCTACGCCGTTCTCCATTTCGTCGGCCAAGCTTTCTCCGGCTGGCAGCGTCAGGCCTCTGCGCGAACCGTACAGGGAGAGTTCGACGCGGCGCTCGAGCGATTGGTCGGACGACGAGTCGCAACCTACGCCGCAGGCCGCACTGACACCGGAGTGCATGCATTGGGTCAGGTGGTGAGTTTCGAAATGGCGGCTCGCTGGTCCCCCGACGAATTGCTGCGGGCTCTTAGAGCCATCCTGCCACACGATATTTGGGTCGCCAAGGTCGATCGAGCACCCACGGGCTTCAACGCCCGGCGGGACGCGACCGCCCGACGATATCGTTACGTGGTCGGCTGCGACGCAGCCGCTCACTCACCGTTCCGCAGACCGTTCGAGTGGGCATTGACTCACGATCTTGATCGAACCCTCCTCCACCATGCGGCCGCCCCGTTTCTAGGGGAGCATGACTTTCGACCCTACTCGGCGGTTGGCCAGGAAAAGCCGCATTATCGCTGCCGCGTAGCCCTCGCGGAATGGCGAGAGCGGAACGACGCGGAAGGTTTTATCTTTACCGTGGAAGCAGACCGTTTCCTACACCGAATGGTACGGTTCATGGTTGGCACAATGGTGGACGTTGGGATCGGTAGACGCCCACTCGAAGACGTTTCGCGACTTCTGGAAAGGCCAGACAATTCTGAGACGAGTCCGCCGGCACCGCCGCAAGGCCTTTACCTCCTTGGCGCTCGATACTCTCAACTAGAAAACGAGGTTCTAGACTGATGAAGTTCTTTCTTGACACCGCCGACCTAGCGGACATCCGCTGGGCTGCCCAGGCCGGTCTGATCGACGGCGTCACCACAAATCCGAGTCTCCTGCACAGAGACGTGGGTGATATCGAGCCAAATGACGTGCTGAAGGAGATCTGCTCTCTGATCGACGGGCCCGTGAGTGCCGAAGTGGTCGCGGTGGACGCAGCCGGCATGTACGAAGAGGGTCGCAAACTCGCACGGATCGACGATAAGATTGTGGTGAAGGTCCCGATGCTTGAAGACGGGATGATCGCGCTTCGGAAGCTCCGCGCCGAAGGAATCAAGGTCAACGTCACTCTGTGTTTCAGCTCGGTCCAATGCCTCATCGCCGCCAAGGCCGGTGCGACCTACGTCTCACCCTTCGTAGGCCGTATCGACGACGTAGGACAGGACGGGATGGAAGTAATCCGTGAATCCCGCCAAATCTTTGACAACTACAGACTGGAAACCGAGATCCTGGCGGCCTCCGTCAGACACCCTCGGCATGTCGCAGAAGCGGCGTTGATCGGTGCCGACATAGCAACGATACCGACCGCAACGCTGAAGCGACTGTTGCTGCATCCGCTTACCGACCGCGGGCTTGATCAGTTCTTGAACGATTGGAGCAAGCTCATCGCCCGCACCAAAGTCAACGCTTGAGGAAACACATCGGGCGATGAGCGATTCATCGAACTACCAATCCCCCCTGGGTTCACGCTATGCGTCACCTGCCATGCAGCGCCTTTGGAGTCCGGGGCACCGGGCGCACATCTGGAGAAAGATCTGGCTCACGCTTGCCCAGCATCAGCAGCGTCTCGGTCTCAACATCCCTGACGAGGCCATCGCAGAAATGCAGGCTCATTTGCTCGATGCTGACCTAGAGCAAGTGCTGCATTACGAGCACCGCTTTCGCCATGACGTCATGGCACACATTCACGCGTTCGCCGACCAAGCTCCGGCTGCGCGGCCCTTTATTCATCTGGGCGCAACCAGTGCCTTCGTGACGGACAACGCCGATCTGATAATCATGCGTGATGCCTTGCGACTGCTCCTTGGCCGGCTGGTTGCGGTGCTAAAGGCTCTGTCAGCGTTTGCAATTGAGACCCGCAATATCCCGACGGTGGCGTACACGCACTTTCAGCCCGCCCAACTTACAACAGTAGGTAAACGCGCTGCTCTCTGGCTGCAGGATTTTTTCTTGGACACCAGTGCCGTGCACGACCTTGCCGATACGTTACCGCTGCGAGGATGCAAGGGGACGACCGGAACGCAGGCCAGTTACCTGGATCTGTTTCATGGCGATCACGACAAGGTGCAGGAGCTGGATACTGCAGTTGCACAGACTCTAGGGTTCGGACGGTGCATAGACATCAGTGGGCAGACTTACACGAGGAAGCTCGACAGCAATGTGCTTGGTATCCTCAGCGGAATTGCTCAGTCGGCCTCCAAATTTGCCAACGATCTGAGACTGCTGCAACATGAGGACGAGGTACTCGAGCCAGCCGAACGGGAGCAGGTAGGATCGAGCGCTATGCCCTACAAACGCAATCCCATGCGTGCCGAACGAATTTCGGGTCTCTCACGCCACGTGATGACGCTAACAGCTAACACCGCAGCGACCGCCGCGACCCAATGGCTGGAACGCACCCTGGATGACAGCGCAAACCGAAGAATGACCTTGCCAGAAGGGTTCCTCTCGGCAGACGCCGTGCTCGTGTTGTGCACGAACGTCGCTGCTGGCCTGGAGGTGAGGCGAGACGTAGTGGCTCGGAACGTGAATCGCGTCATGCCTTTCATGGCTTCCGAACGGTGGCTCATGCGAGGTGTCGAAGCGGGTGGCGACCGGCAGGCTCTGCATGAGGTAATCCGCAAGCATAGCAGTGAGGTCTCAACTGCAATGGCCAGCGGCGCAGAGAACGACTTGCTCGAAAGACTGTCCGCCGACCCCGCGTTCGAGAGCGTCGACGCCACGTCTCTCCGCGCCGACCTCGACCCTGAACACTACATCGGACGTGCCCCGGAACAGGTATTAGAATTCGTGGAAGGACCTTTGGCCGATCTGCTCACGTCAATGTCTTCCTACGAAGCCCCTGATGAAGCGGCGGTAACATTGTGACCACCGCGCCAGTCACCGAGAGCCGGTTGCCGCTCCCACTACTGACACAGGGAAAGGTCCGAGAGGTATACGAGGTAGACGACCAAACGTTGTTGTTGGTAACCAGCGATCGAGTGAGTGCGTTCGACGTTGTGTTGGACGAGCCGATTCCTTCAAAAGGGATGGTGCTCACACAGATGAGCGCGTTTTGGTTTCAGCTGCTGGCAGACGTCGTGCCCAATCACTTTATCACCGCCGACACACACGAGATAGTAGCTAAGGTCCCGGAGCTTGCCGGCCACATGGACCAAATCATAGATCGATCGTGCCTGGTCCGCAGAACAGAACCAGTCTTATTCGAATGCGTCGTCAGAGGATACTTGGCAGGCTCAGCGTGGAAGGAATACCGGAAGCATGGGACATTGGCCGGTGAGGCCTTACCCGCCGGTCTCACCGAGAGTGCCCGGTTCGATAAGCCTATCTTTTCGCCGGCAACGAAAGCCCAAGAGGGTCACGATGAGAACGTCGTGTTCGGACGATTGAAGGCAGAGCTTGGAGAAAAACTTGCCGATCAACTGCGGGACGTGAGCCTTGCTTTGTACTCGAGTGGCAGGGAACGCGCAGCAGAATCAGGTATCATTATCGCGGACACCAAGTTCGAGTTCGGGTTGCTGCCATCCGGAGACCTCATCCTGATTGACGAACTGCTGACCCCAGATTCCTCGAGGTTCTGGCCGGCAGACACGTACTGCCCGGGTTCTCCGCAACCGAGCTTTGACAAGCAGCCATTACGCGATTACTTGAGCGCGCTCGAATCCTCAGGAGAGTGGAACGGAGACTCTCCGCCCCCGCCACTGCCGCCTGAGGTAGTGAGTGCAACGAGTGCTCGTTATCGGGACGCGTACATGCGTATCACTGGACAGACGCTGAGCAGCCCTTCGTGAGAGTAGCCCCCGAGGGCAAGCCGTTCATAGCAATTGGATGGGCAGTGATGGCGATAGCCATCGCCATTGCTTGGCTGGCGGGGGGACGATGGTGGGTTACGTTGCCAGTACTGTGGGCACCGATCGCACTTTGGGTTCCCTGGTTTTTCCGAGACCCGGTGCGCAACGGTCCAAGAGGAGCGGATCTGGTTGTGGCGCCGGCTGACGGTCGTATCGTGAGCGTGGCTGAGGTGGACGAACCTGACTTTCTCCGGGGTAAGGCCCGAAAAATATCGGTCTTCATGAACGTTTGCAACGTACATGTCAATCGCTACCCGGTGGACGGCACTATCGAATATCGTCACTATCGGCCCGGAAGCTTTG
The DNA here is from genome assembly GCA_036679605.1 of Gemmatimonadota bacterium. Lineage (GTDB taxonomy): Bacteria > Gemmatimonadota > Gemmatimonadetes > Gemmatimonadales > GWC2-71-9 > JAZDCZ01. Next base: position 126,000 of record JAZDCZ010000398.1, on the reverse strand, counting down.
TCAATGCGTCACTCGACAAGGCCAGCGTCGACAACGAACAGATGTCGTTGGGTTTGCGCACCGTTCGCGGACCTGTACTCGTGAGACAAATCGCCGGCCTCGTAGCCCGACGCATAGTCACCGATGCGGAGGTCGGGACAGCCGCATGCCAAGGTGATAGGTTGGGGCTCATCAGGTTCGGATCGCGAGTTGACACGTTCTTGCCACTCGACGCACAGGTTTCTATCCGCGTGGGAGACAAGACCAAGGCAGGAATCACGGTGATCGGAAGGTGGCCGTCATGAGAAAATCGACCCACGGAAGAGCAAGAGTACGGCGGGTAGTTGTGGTCGTTCCAAGCCTGTTTACACTGGCAAATCTCTTTTTCGGTATCTGGGCGATCATTCTGGCCACGCAGGGGAATTTCTATCGCGCTGGTTGGTGGATCGTGATCGCCGGACTTCTCGATACCGTGGATGGCCTGTTTGCACGAATGAGCCAGACGGAGACCAAGTTCGGAGCGGAGCTGGACTCGCTGGTGGATATCATAAGCTTTGGTGTCGCGCCGGCGATCTTGATCTACATGGTACAATTCTCGTCACAGGGCCAGTTCGCTTGGGTCTTCTCGTACGCGTTTATCGTATGTGTTGCTCTCCGCCTGGCCCGTTACAACTTGCAGCCCGAATCTGAAGGTAGGGCAACGTTTGTAGGCTTGCCCTCCCCCGCTGCTGGGATCACTCTCGCAACCTACTATCCCTTCACGCAAACCTCATTCTACCAGACGCAACTCAGTGGACTACCGTGGCCTCAGATCCTGGTATTCCTCACTATCACGCTCAGCTTGGCGATGGTAAGCCAAGTCAAGTACGCCCGGCTTCCCCGCATCGGATACCGTACATCTAGCGGCCTGCTGGGACTTGCCATCTACTTGTCGATCCTAGGCTTTGGTATCTGGTCACGCGACATATTTTTCTTCCCGCTCGGCATTGCATACGTTACCTACGGCTTCGTTCGTACAGCGGCAGTCGGGTTTCTCGACCGGGGCGAATACGACGGCGGAGAACCACAGGAATCGGCTGGCCCGTCGTTGGTACACGAAACACGCAACAAGCGAAAGAACGAAGATGGCACAGTTTGAGGTTGAATTGCGCATCATGCCGCGTGCGACCCTGCTCGACCCACAGGGCCGAGCAGTGGAACATGCTCTTACATCGCTCGGATTTTCTCCCGTCAACGACGTGAGGATCGGGAAGGCCCTCACCGTACAGATCGAGCGCGACAGTATGGAAGATGCCGAACACGACGCGCGTGCAATGTGTGAGAAGTTTCTGGCCAACCCAGTAACCGAAGACTTTACGCTTTCGGTGCGGAAGACCAATTCATGAAGGTAGCTGTAATACGGTTTCCCGGATCGAACTGCGACGCTGAGACGCTAAGGGCTGCTACCAGTGCCGGTGCCAATGCATACTATGTATGGCATCGGGAGAGTGACCTGGCCGACGCCGATGTCGTGATTATTCCAGGTGGTTTCTCGTACGGCGATTATCTGCGCGCCGGCGCCATTGCGCGGTTTAGTGAGGTCATGCCGGCGGTTTACGATCATGTCACCGCAGGGGGTATGGTATTTGGCATATGCAATGGATTTCAGGTGCTCTGTGAAGCCCGACTCCTCCCGGGGGCTTTGATGCGGAACGCCGACCTTAGGTTCGTCTCACGGCCAGTGTCCGTGAGGGTAGAGTCTACCGACACCCCCTTCACCTCCGCTTACGAAAAGGGCGCTATCTTACAGTTGCCCGTTGCGCACGGAGAGGGACGCTACGTGGCGCACCCGGAGGTGATCGAGCAGCTCGAAAACGACGAGCGAGTCGTGCTACGCTATTTTGGAGAGAACCCGAACGGATCACTCAACGATATCGCCGGGATAACAAACGCCGAGCGCACAGTGGTGGGCATAATGCCACACCCGGAACGCGCGGCAGACCCTGCCGTCGGTCGTACTGACGGAGCAGATGTCTTCAATTCGATGATGCATGCCGTTGAACTCTTCGGAGGAGCCGCAAGATGATACGCCCAACTCTTACGTTTACGATCTTAGCCATTGCACTGTCGGGATGCAACAAGGAGGAAGCGCCACCACCGGCCGACGATCAGGCTGCCGAGCCGCAGGCCGAGACCCAGCCGGCTGCGACTACGCCCGATCCCACACCAGCTCCCCAACCTGCATTCACTACACGGGTTGTGCGTACGGAAGGTGAAGAGGAACCCTGGGTACCCACGGCCACCGGCACGGTTGACCCTGGTATGTCGCGCGAGGACGTAATCGCGACCTGGGGAGAGCCGGCCGTTGAGCGCGCTGAAGGTGACTGGACCTATCTCTACTTCCGAAACGGCTGCGAAATTTCTTGCGGCACCTTCGACATCGTTTTCCTACAGGGAAACCAGGTCGTGGATGCAGTCGTTCGAGGCCGGGGGCACACGTACTCGGGTGTGTCATCTTCTCCGCCGGACCGTGCGCCCGAGTTTACCGCACCAGACAGTGCCGTCGGAGCGATGGGTTGACCCGATGACCGACAAGCCGAGCAGAAACGAAGAGGAATACTTCGCCCAACGCGAGGCCGAGTTGCTGAAGGCGCGGAAGGAGACAGCTCAAAAAGAGCGAACCAGTGAGGAGCGGCAGAGCCACTATATGAAGTGTCCCAAGTGCGGCTCCGACCTCGCGATCGAAGATCACAGCGGGCTCGAGGTAGACCGCTGCCACGAATGCAAGGGCGTCTGGTTTGATGCTAGAGAGGCCGAGACGTTGTTCAAGGACCACCATGGGGTTGCCGACCTGTTCAAATCCATCCTACGCGGTGTCAGCAGTAGCTGACACCGCTCCCGCTGGCGGCACTATGAGAGCAACTCACGCCCAGGGTTATCCTGGCGATCCGCCGGTCACCGATGATGAAGTTCGCCATCACGGCCTCAACTCTGCCGAGTTCGAGTTGATCGAACGCATGCTAGGACGAACTCCCACTTTTACGGAGCTAGGTATCTTCTCAGCTCTGTGGAGTGAGCACTGTTCGTACAAACACTCCCGCCCGATCCTCAAACTGTTTCCGACAGAGGGCGACCGCGTCATTCAGGGACCGGGAGAGAATGCCGGTGTTCTCCGACTCCGAGACGGCTGGGCCGTCGCGTTCAAAATAGAATCGCACAATCACCCGACTGCAGTTGAGCCCTACCAGGGCGCAGCCACTGGAGTTGGCGGGATCCTGCGAGATGTGTTCACCATGGGTGCCAAACCGGTTGCACTGCTCAACAGCCTACGTTTCGGCCCGCTCACAGATCCACGGAACCGCTACCTCCTTTCAGGAGCCGTGCGTGGAATCGGTGACTACGGCAATTGCATGGGTGTGCCGACTGTTGGAGGGGAGGTCTGTTTCTCATCAGCGTATAGCGGAAACCCGCTGATCAACGCTATGTGCATCGGTGTGCTACAAGAGAAGGACTTGATCCGCGCGAGCGCTACCGGCGCCGGCAACGTGCTGCTTACGGTAGGAAGTCGCACCGGTCGCGATGGAATTCATGGTGCTTCGTTTGCCTCGGAGGAACTCTCCGCACAAAGCGAACAACGGCGCCCACAAGTCCAAGTAGGTGATCCATTCACGGAGAAACTGCTACTCGAAGCCAGCCTCGAGTTGATCGCATCGGGTCATATAGTGGCGATTCAAGACATGGGCGCCGCAGGTCTGACATCGTCCTCCGCCGAGATGGCGGCAAGGGGAGGAATGGGTGTTGAAATCGACACTGCCCTGGTGCCCACTCGCGAACCCGACATGACGCCGTACGAGATTCTGCTGTCAGAATCACAGGAGCGAATGTTGGTTGTGGCGCTGCACGATCGTGTGCAGGAGGTACAGGACATCGCGACAAAGTGGGAGCTGGAAGCGGTGGCGATTGGGACAGTCACAGACGATGGACTCTACCGAATCAAACACGGCGACCTGACGGTTGCAGAGATCCCGGGCCAGCGACTGATAGAGGATTGCCCCCTCTATCAGCCGGAGGCCACCGAGGAAACCGAGGCGGAGGTTCGCAGGAACATCAGTCCGACTGCCGTAGATGTTAGCCCGGAGAAAGCTCTGCTCCAGCTCTTGGATTCCCCCACTCTGGGAAGCAAGCGGTGGGTCCACGAACAGTATGACTCGACGGTCCAAGCCGGAACCGTGTTCGGCCCCGGCGGCGACGCAGGGGTGATCGTGATACCAGGAACGACACTCGGAATCGCGGCCTCGACCGATTGCAATTCGCGCTACGTCTTGCTCGACCCCTTCGAGGGCGGTAAGGCAGCCGTGGCGGAAGCCGCCCGCAACGTTGCTTGCACGGGTGCTACACCCATTGGAATAACTAACTGTCTCAATTTTGGTACTCCTGAAAAACCAGAGGTATTCTATCAATTCCGAGAAGCCTGTCGCGGAATGGCCGAGGCGTGTCGTAAACTCGACACGCCGGTTACCGGCGGGAACGTATCGTTCTACAACGAAAGCCCTAGCGGTCCGGTATACCCAACGCCGGTGGTCGGGATGATAGGGATGCTGGAAGATGTGACGGTTGCCGTTACATCTCAGTTCAGAGCCAGCGGCGACGCGGTGGTTCTACTTGGCACTACACAAGGCCATCTCGGCGGTTCGGCATATTGGGAGTACGTACTAGACACCGTTGGCGGCAGGCCGCCGCATGTAGACCTCGATGCCGAGCAGAGACTCATAACCGTCTTGATCTTGCTAGCAGCCCGTCGCCTGGTATCGAGCGCTAGAGATCTTTCCGACGGTGGATTGGCTGTAGCAATAGCGGAATGCTGTATGGGAGACCCTTACCAGAAGGAAACCGTGGGCGCTAGTCTCGATTTGAGACCCATCCAAGGGACCCTGCCGGCCAGCGCCGTTCTCTTCGCCGAAGACCACAGCAGAGCTTTGATCAGCCTAGCGCCTGAACACCTGGACGCTGTGTTGGGTGTTGCCGCACAGCACGACTTGGCCGCGTCCAGAATCGGCACAGTAGGTGAATCGACGGGCTCTCTGGAGATCGTTACCGCGGATACCACACTTACGTTATCGACGACGGCATTGCGGGAGGTGTACATGCAGGCGATCCCCTCCCGCATGGAACTCACTTCGACAGCGGAGCCTGCCTAACCGTGTGCGGCGTCCTCGGTGTCTCGGGTGTTGAGAAGGCGGCCGAACTCGCCTACCTCGGCCTGTATGCGCTGCAGCATCGCGGTCAAGAGTCGGCCGGCATCGTCGCAATCGATCACGAAGGCATAGCGCGCGGTCACCGGGGAATGGGGCTTGTTCCCGAGCTGTTCCCTGCGCGGATCCTTGCGGACCTGCCGGGTGACATCGCCATTGGTCACACGCGCTATTCGACCACCGGCAGTTCGGTGCTCGCGAACGCTCAGCCCGGACTCGTTCATTACCATGATGGTCCACTCTCGTTGGCGCACAACGGCAATCTGACGAACGCCAATGCCCTGCGCGACGATCTCGTCGGCACGGGTTCCATTTTCAGGTCTTCGTCCGACTCTGAGGTAATCGTTCACCTAATTGCGCGGTCGGATGCGCGCGCTGTTGAGGACCAGATCCTCGACGCACTCGAGAGAGTTGAAGGGGCGTATTCGCTTGTCCTGACTGTGGGCCGCACACTCTTCGGCATAGTAGACCCGCTCGGCTTTCGGCCGCTGGTCCTCGGCCAATTGGGCGACGGATGGCTGCTGGCATCGGAAACGTGCGCGCTGGACATCCTTGGGGCCAAACTCATACGGGAACTGCAGCCGGGAGAATGGATCAAGATCAAGGACGGACATGTTACAGACCTCCCTCCCCTTGCCAAGAAACCCCACAAGCGTTGCGTCTTCGAGTTGATTTATTTCTCGCGTCCGGACAGCGTGGTCTTCGGACAGTCGGTCGATCGCGCCCGTCGCAATCTGGGTAGGCAACTCGCCCGAGAGCACCCGGCTCCGGAAGCGGACTGCGTCTTCGCAGTCCCCGACTCATCGAACGCGATGGCACTCGGCTACTCGGAGGAGAGCGGCATCAAGCTCGAGCACGGCCTGATCCGGAATCACTACGTCGGACGCACGTTCATAAATCCTGGGCAAGCCTCGCGCACCGAAAAAGTCAGGATCAAGTTCAACCCCGTTCGCCAAGTTATCGAGGGCAAACGCGTGGTCGTAGTGGATGATTCATTGGTGCGAGGCACGACTTCACGTAGTCTGGTACAAATGATTCGCAGGGCCGGAGCTTCGGAGGTCCACATGCGGATCGCGTCCGCTCCGATCACGGGGCCCTGCGTCTACGGTATCGATACACCCACCCGCGCCGAGCTGATCGCAGCGAACTACTCGGTAGAGGAGATTCGGGAGCAGCTCGGCGTAGATACGCTGGGATATCTCTCGCTGGAAGGCATGCTTGGCGCCTGCGGCAGCGACGGGCATCAGTTTTGCGATGCCTGTTTCTCGGGAGATTATCCCATCGTGGCCCCGGAGAACAAAGAGCAAGCCGAGGACGCACAGTTCGTGGACGTAACCATGGTCTGAGGGCCTTCATGAAGAACGTATTTTTTTTCGGCAACGGGAAGGCCGACGGTGACGCCGGCATGGCAGAGCTGTTGGGGGGAAAGGGTGCTAACCTAGCCGAAATGACCAACCTTGGTGTGCGAGTACCACCGGGATTCACAATCTCGGCAAAGCTGTGCACCAAGTACATAGAGTCCGGCAAGATCGCCGACGAGGTGCGCCGTGAAGTCGAAGCGGCCATGGAAAAGTTGGAGATTGCGGCTGGACGCGGGTTCGGGAATCCTGCTGACCCTTTGCTGGTATCAGTCCGTTCCGGTAGCGAGGTATCGATGCCCGGAATGATGGATACGATTCTCGATCTTGGACTCAACGACTCGACGGTCCAAGGCCTAGCTGCTCAATCGTGCAACGACTGGTTCGCTTGGGACTCATATCGTCGTTTTCTGCAAATGTATGCGGAGGTTGTTTTTGGAATTGGCGATTCGTCCGCGGAAGTCAATCCGTTCGAGGCGGCTCTCGACTGCCTCAAACGAGAACGCGGAACCGAATCGGACGCTGACCTGAAGGCTGGCGACCTCAAGGGACTTGTAGAGGAGTTCCAGGCAATTGTCGAGCGCGAAACGGGTGCTCCCTTCCCCGAAGATCCCTGGCTGCAGCTTTGGGGCGCAATCGAGGCCGTGTTCGGTAGTTGGAATACGCGACGTGCGATCGACTACAGACAGCTGAATCGTATTCCGGAGGATCTCGGTACGGCCGTGAGCGTTGTGTCTATGGTCTACGGAAATATGGGAAATGATTCCGGGACCGGCGTCGTGTTCACCCGGCATCCATCTACCGGCGAGAACGAACTCTTCGGTGAATTTCTCATGAACGCGCAGGGTGAAGATGTGGTGGCCGGCATTCGCAACCCGGAACCGATCGCGAGAATGGCCGATCTGCTGCCCGAAACCTACCGCGAACTACAGCGTACTCGCGAGTTGCTCGAGCAACATTACCGCGACATGCAGGACATAGAGTTTACAGTCGAGCGCGGAACTCTTTATCTGTTGCAAACACGTACCGCCAAGCGTTCGGCCGCGGCAGCCATTCGGGTAGCGGTTGAGATGGTCGAGACCGAGGGTCTCATCGACCGGCAGACGGCTCTCGCGCGAATAGCTCCGGCGCAGTTGGACCAACTGCTTCACCCCACGATCGATCCCACCGCGAACGCGGTTGTGTTGACCACCGGGTTGCCCGCCTCGCCGGGAGCCGCCGTGGGCCAGGTTGTCTTCGATGCCACATTGGCCGCTGAGATGGCCAAGGCGGGTGAGGATGTGGTGTTGGTTCGGCGAGAGACCAGCCCGGACGACTTCCATGGAATGGTCGCCGCCAAGGCGATCTTGACGTCGCGTGGCGGAATGACCAGTCACGCCGCGGTAGTGGCGCGTGGCATGGGCAAGTGTTGTGTTGCCGGCGCAAGGGAGCTAAACGTAGATGAACAGGGTCGCTGCTTCTCAGTTAACGGAACCACCATACGCGAGGGCGAGTGGATCAGTGTCGATGGATCCACGGGCAGGGTCTTGGCCGGTAGGGTGCCGTTGGTGCAGCCTGAATCGAGCCCCGAGTTCGAGAAGCTAATGAGCTGGGCCGATGATGCTCGGCTGCTCCGGGTGAGAGCCAATGCAGACACGCCGGCCGACGCGGAGCGAGCACGGGCCTTCGGGGCAGAGGGAATAGGGCTTTGCCGCACCGAGCACATGTTTTTCCAGGACGGGCGAATATCTGTCATGCGCGAGATGATCCTGGCAACCGGGCTCGACGGCAGAAAGGCGGCGCTAGGAAAGCTCCTCCCGATGCAACGCCAGGATTTTGTGGGGATCTTTCGGGCGATGGATGGGTTGCCGGTCACGATCCGGCTGCTCGACCCACCGTTACACGAGTTTCTGCCGAGGGAGACGGCAGAGCTGGAGGAGATCGCCGCTCAGTTGGGCGTCCCCCTCAGCACTATCGAAAACCGTGTTGATGTGCTCACCGAGACGAACCCGATGCTGGGCCACAGGGGCTGCCGACTGGGCATCACATACCCGGAGATCACGGAAATGCAGTCTCGGGCGATCTTCGAGGCCGCCTGCGAGGCTTCGGCCAGCGGAGTCGAGGTGCATCCGGAGGTCATGGTGCCGCTTGTGGCACACCGTGAGGAGCTGAGACTCCAGTCCGACCTGGTGCGTCAGACGGCAGAACAGGTCTTCTCAGAGACCAAATGCCGGGTGGACTACCTGGTGGGGACTATGATCGAACTCCCGCGGGCGGCACTGACCGCTGACGAGATCGCCGAGGTGTCCGATTTCTTTTCGTTTGGGACCAACGACCTGACTCAGACCACCTGTGGGGTGTCCAGGGACGATTCCGGCCGGTTTTTGTCAAAGTATCTAGAATTGGGAATCCTCGATGACGATCCGTTCCAGACCATGGATGAGCGGGGGGTGGGCAAGCTGGTGCAAATAGCGGTCGAATTGGGGAAAGGCAAGAAACCAGGGCTCAAGATCGGCATCTGTGGCGAGCACGGCGGGGACCCGCGCTCGGTGGCGTTCTGCCATCGGCTGGGCCTCAACTACGTCTCCTGCTCGCCGTTTCGAGTCCCGATAGCCCGCCTGGCAGCGGCCCAAGCAGCGCAAGCCAGCTGACCTTTCCAACTAGAATTCCGCAAGCTCCATCTAGGCGTGTGGATAATCCTGTGGGGCATCCACAGCCTATCTACACCGTGTTCCACACATCATGTAAATTGTTATATGACCAGTGTCAAATGGTTACACCACAATTGATTAGCGGATTACCATAAGACAGCACATCTGCCTAATCTAGTGTCTTAGGAGCTTTTCCACACAAGGTTGATCGGGGCGCCGATTCTCCTTCCCGATCCAGGTCAGTTCAAGTTTTGGTTTCTGTTTTGCCATGTGATCACTTATCTGCCGTCCGTTGCAGACGATGCCGTCCCCTGGTTCATGATCTCTACATAATATTTCCATAAAAAACCCGCCCTCCCGGAAAACGACCCCGGAGAGACGGGCTATCTATTCGATACTGATGGAGGCGCGGGGAGTCGAACCCCAAGAAACACCGAGAAAGGGTGAACTGCACGCACCTCCGTGCACACAATGCACGAAAAACGGGCAGTTACCACAAGAACGACGTGATAGCGAGCTTACCAAATGAATGGAACGCATGGGATAGGGCAGCCGCGCTCGCTATGGCTCGCTTCTGTTTTTTTGGGGCACTCACCGAAGTTGGTTTCCGAACTTTTTTGCTCGCCTATGTAACAATTTGCCCGTTCACGGCATTTGTATTGTAGAGGTAACGCTTTGTAACTTGCACCATGCCTTACCATGCGGAGGAAGGCCCGCGCCAAGGTACTTGGCTCACGATGCGCGCTTCCGCCGGCTCAGAACGGACCTAGATTAACCTCACATTGCGCCGCGAGAGGTCACCATGGGCCATCGTGCCGAGTACGAGGTTCCCCATGCAAAGCCCGCCTATCGCGCGGTGAGTTCGACGAGCACTATGTAGTGCGCTTCCGGTCTTGACGAGAGCCGTGAACGACGTTTCTCTAGTCATTCTTGCCATTCCGTGCATCGACCCATTTCGCTGACAACGTAGTCGCCTCGGCGAGCCAATCTACTACACTCACCTGGACACCGTCTCATACTACCCCGCTCCTACCTGTGGCGTGGCATCCTCGGCCTCACAAGCTCTTTGAACGGTCTGCAGAACTGACTTAGGCTGATGTCCAGCGCCGCCAAGATCGCCCGCCAATGTCTCGACCGTACCGCCGCTCTCACCGCGTTCCAGCCTTGATGTTGTCAACTTGAGATGGCACCCAGACCCGCCCGCACCGCCGCAACTCGCCGACGCGTTCCCTCGAGAATGGTGTCGATCAATTCGAGCGACCCGAACGCCGTAGCTGCGTCTTGCTGTACCATATCCATAGATTGCTCTACCAACTCGGCGCTCTCCAGCACGACGCGCCGAACGACTTTGAACGCCAATTCCATTGCGTCGGCACAGCGCTCCCAATGACGGCGCTCGACATAGAAATAGCGCCGTTCACCGCCAATGCTCATCGCCGCCTTCCGAGTCAATTCCCGGTACACGATGCTGGAGACGAGATCGTAAAACGGCGCCACACGCAGGCCGTCATCGGTGTAGAGTAGTGCCAAGTTCTTTGCGTGTGCGTCCTCGTTCCCGATCAAATAGTTGAATGCGACCCAGCGGACCAGCAGCCTAAGGTCGGCGATCGGCAGGCCACTGTGTTGACGGATGACAGCGGCGCACGACGCGAGCCCGGGACCACCCTCGGCCTCGTACTTGCTGGCGGGTACGGTTCCCGTAGCCTGGCAGAAGTCCTCTTGATGTATGCGGCGAATGACGCCTTGCTCCTCCACTCTGTCGAATCGGCGGATCATGAGGAGCGGGACGCCCACGTCCAGATAGTCGACTTCGGGTACCGGGAGCCCGGCCGCAGTGGCCAATCGCATGCAGAAGAACTCGTTCTCGACCAGGTATGGGATACCGAACCGTGTGCGTTTCAGAATGTGAGACGCAGGCGAACCGTTAGTTGGTAGACGCCAGGCTTGTCCGTCCCGCCGGAGAGTAAGTTTGGCCTGAGCGCCGGCTAAGGAGATTCTTCCCTCGCGCTGCGCTGCGGTGAGGCTCGGGTCGTCTGGTACGGCGAAGAGATCGCGCAGGTCATCGTCGCTCAAGGTGCGATAACGCGGCTCGGTCTCCCGTGACGTGTCGGAGGGCCATACGGAAACGGCGCCCGCGCACTCGCCGCCGATCGCGCCGAGTAGGCCTGCTGTGTTGGTTTCGGATATTCGGAGGGCGCTGGCGATGAGCCGACGGTATTGCTCTTCTGGAAGCAGGTTCTCAAAGAACGCACGCGTCTCGTTGTCACCGTACGATTCGCTACGCTTGGGAAGACGAATCGACACCGGAGGGATGCCGGCATCGTCGATGGCCGTGTCGATGTATTTGAATTCCAGTCGACCGCGCTCGGTGGTAAGCGCGCCAACTTCGTTGTCGAATAGGAAGACTCGAAACTTCAATACTGGGTCTCGGAGGCGGAGCCCGGCGGTCCGTCGGCAGAGGCCGTTCCGGCTGCGGTCCTAGGTTCAATCACCATCTCCAACCCCAGCGCGTTCAAGACCTGGAGCAATGTCTCGATGTTGGCGCGGCGTTTCCCGTGCTCCAATTCGATCAGAAACCGTCTGCCGACTCCAAGGAGGTCCGAAGCTTCGTCGAGAGTGAGGCCGGCAGCCTCGCGGCGTGAGCGCATGACCGCTCCCAACTGACGGAGATCCCGCACCCTACATTGTGTTGGATTCATCTATAGTTCCCTTTAAGGGACTATAGCCAAGCTCGTGAGATTGTGCAATGTCTGGATTCCCTATAGGGAACTGATAGATCTTTGTTCGAAGAGCATGTTTGAGTCGCTGGGGCATCGGCGCGTCAATATGCATTAGCATATTTGATCTGCAGATCAATAGCGTTACACAGATAATTGAATCCAAGTACTACTCAGCGATCACAGTTCCCTCTGAAGCAATGCCGGTTGTCACCATAAAGAAGGCGAGCAGACGATCGCCTTCCTTTATTGCCCGAACGCCGCTGGAACGCTCAGGGCTGCGAACCAAAGCGCCCCCGTCCCGATCCTGCGTCGGGCGGGGGCTCGACATTGTCTCCGCAGAGGACAGCTTCGCTACCGCACCACGACCTGCCCATTGGTCAGGTCATATAGAACAAAGAAGCCGGTACCAAAGCCTGGTACGTCCGTAGTCTCGGTGGGCGCATCGGTGCAGGGAATTTCGGTAATATGCAGGAAACTGACCTGATCCAGGGGATCGTTCGGAGTGCTGCCGTTGTCCGCCATCCTCGACAGTACTCTAATCCCAGAGAGAAAGCTGGGAAGTGTAACCGCTCCACTTACCCATGCTTCGTTACCGACAACGTGGAGACAGTCAATCGCTATGTGAACGGGAAAAGGGGGTGGGCCGAACTCGTCCTTGGGGCCTTGAACGTCCTGCCATTGTCCCCTTGCACTCCCATCGGCGAACCCATTCGCAACCAGTGAGAGGTTGGCATCGCAACCGGTCTGGTTACCAAAGGCTTCACAAAAGACATCCGCGCCGCTCACGGACACATGGTGTACCGCACCACCCGCGCGGTTGAATAGCGGTGTCGCCGACAGGGCGTCGGCCTCCGGCGCGGTCGGGTTCTGCTGCTCGGTGCAGCCGACTACGAGCATGGTGCCGAGCAGCAAGCTCCCGGCGAGTTGTATGGTACGCATGGTAACCTCCTGTTAAGGACTGTGGATTTGTGAGGGGCTCTCCGCGGTCTCGTCGCTCGCTCGCCTGCAGCCGGCGAGAATCAGGGCGGCTCCCAGAGCCGCTGGGATAGTGAGACCATTCTTCATCGTTCGTCTCCAGACTTCAAAAGGGTGTTCCGCCGCGGGGAGCTACTACCTGACAACAACCGGCACGTTGCTGTCCGTGTTGGTGCCGTCCCCGAGCGAGCCGAAGACGTTGAGGCCCCAGCAGTAGGCGGCCCCCGCCGTCGTGAGCCCGCAACTGTGGTGATCGCCAGCGATCACCGACTGGTAGGTGAGCCCGCCCGTGACCCCCACCGGCACATTGCTGTTCGTGTTGGTGCCGTCCCCGAGCTCGCCGTTGGTGTTCCCGCCCCAGCAGTAGGGGACCCCCGCCGTCGTCACCCCGCAACTGTGGGTGCCGCCAGCGGTCACCGACTGGAAGGTGAGCCCGCCTAAGACCGCCACCGGCACATTGCTGGCCGCGGTGGTGGTGCCGTCCCCGAGGAGGCCGGAGCCGTTAAAGCCCCAGCAGTAGGCGGCCCCCGCCGTCGTCACACCGCAACTGTGGTCGCTGCCAGTGCTCACCGACTGGAAGGTGAGCCCGCCCGAGACCGCCACCGGCACATTGCTCTTCGTGTTGGTGCCGTTCCCGCCCTCGCCCGCCGCGTTACTGCCCCAGCAGTAGGCGTCACCTGCCGTCGTCACCCCGCAACTGAATCCGAAGCCAGCGCTCACCGACTGGAACGTGAGCCCGCCCGAGACCGCCACCGGCACATTGCTGGCCGCGGTGGTGGTGCCGTCCCCGAGCTCGCCGTTGGTGTTCTCGCCCCAGCAGTAGGCGTCGCCCGCCGTCGTCACCCCGCAACTGAATCCGACGCCAGGGCTCACCGACTGGAAGGTGAGGCCGCCCGGGACCGCAACCGGCACAGTGCTCACGGTCAACGCGTTGCCCCAGCAGTAGGCGTCCCCCGCCGTCGTGACCCCGCAACTGAATGTCTGGCCAGCGCTCAGCGACTGGAAGGTGAGCCCGCCCGAGACCGCCGCCGACACATTTCTGGCCGTGAAGGTGCCGTCCCCGAGCTGGCCGTTGGTGTTATTGCCCCAGCAGTAGGCGCCCCCCGCTTCCTTGACCCCGCAACTGTAGAAGAATCCAGCGCTCACCGACTGGTAAACCAGCGGCACGGTGATCGAGAGCTGTCCCGCGGCTGTCTGACCGTCGCCGCTTGCGACCTGGACCGTGAAGTTCTGGGTCTCGGCCACCGTCGGTGTCCCCGAGATCACGCCCGTGGACGTGTTCAACGAGAGCTCCGTCGGTAGCGACCCGACCGTTACCGACCACGCGTAACTGCCGTCTCCTCCGGTGGCCACGAGCGTCGCACTGTAGGCAACAGCCTGTTGGGCGTTTGATAGCGACGTCGTAGTAATCGCCAGCGTCGCAGGGTTTGAACTGGTAGGGCTTGAACTGGTAGGGCCGTCGTTACCCCCGCAGCCGGCGAGAATCAGGGCGGCTCCCAGAGCCGCTGGGATAGTGAGACCATTCTTCATCGTTCGTCTCCAGACTGGATGAGGGTGTTCCGGTGCGGCGAATCCGACCGTATGATTAGCAAGTGTCCCGATGCCCGGTTACAGGACCGTTACCCGGCGTTATCTGGCGAGCACGCACTCCTCCATGGGATGGGACAAGATATTGTTTCACTTACGGTTACTGGGTTCTCTCGATCTGGCGGCACCGGACGGCAGGCAGGTACTCTCGGTCCTTGCGCAGCCCAAACGCCTCGCCTTATTGGCCTATCTGGTGGTCGATCCCGAACGCAATCTTTCCCGTGACAAGCTGATCGGGGTCTTCTGGCCCGATCGCACCGAGGACGAAGCCAGCAACGCGCTACGACAGGCCCTACACCGCCTGCGGCGCTCACTGGCCGAGGGCGTGGTCATCAATCGCGGCGACCGCGAGCTGGTGGTCGACCACGACCTGCTCGGATGTGACGTGGTGGACTTCGAGCAGAGCGTAGCGGCCGGAGATCTAGAGAGGGCGTTGGAGTTGTACCGCGGCGACCTGGTCGAGGACCTCTACGTGAGCGGATGTCCGGAATTCGACCACTGGCGGGACCGACGCTCCGCCACGCTTCGTAGCTCGGCGGCGGCGGCGGCAGCGACGCTCTCCAGGCAACGGAAGGAGCAGGACCTCCCGACGGCGGTCGAGTTCGCCCGCAGAGCCCTCGCGCTGGCTCCATTCGAGGAGTCTCATGTGCGAGCGCTCATGAGTCTGCTGGCAAGCAGCGGTGACCGCGGTGGCGCAGCCCTCGCATACGAGCAATTCGAGGCGCGATTCCGTGCCGAGCTCGATCTGGAGCCGGCGGCCGAGACACTGAACCTCCTCCATGAGATACGTAACGCGCCGGCCATCGTGGATTTGGCCTCGGTGACCACCGAGACGCCCAACCGGACGCAAGCAGGCTCGAACCTCGTCCCTCGCGAGCCGGTGACCGACTCACCCGCCCTGGCGGCGTCCGCGCCACGGCACCGGATCGGACTCGCTGTTGCCGCGGTCCTGTTCGTCATCGCCACCGTCGCGGTGATGCTGAGCCGTAACGGCGCCGCAGCAGATAACCATGACGCGGTCCCACGACTGATCGTACTGCCTTTCGTGAACTTGAGCCCCTCCGAGGACAACTATTTCGCGGACGGGATGACCGAAGAGATCACGAGCAGGCTGTCGAACTTCAGCGGGTTACGGGTCATCGCACGTCAGACGGCGATTCAATACGTGGGAAGCCCACTGTCAGCTCGAGAGATCGCCAATGAGCTCGACCTGGATTACGTGCTCGAGGGCACGGTGCGGACGGACCGAGCAGCCGAGGGAGCCGGGCAGGTACGCATCACGCCCCAGCTGATCCGGGCCTCCGATGAGACGCACCTGTGGGCGAAAGCCTATACGGCGGAGCTGGTGGCCGGAGACATATTCCGCGTCCAGGCCGAGATCGCGACCCGAATCGCCGCGAGCATGGACGTCGTCCTGCCACAGCGCGAGCGAGAATTGCTCGCATCGCAGGGCACGGACAGTGAGGAAGCGTACGACTATTACCTGAGAGGGAGGAGCTATTTCAATCGCGATCGCCGTCGCTTAGAGGATGTTCGCCTGGCGACCGACATGTTCGAGCGAGCGGTCGCCGCGGATCCGGAGTACGTCGAGGCCTACGCGATGCTGGCGCAAACGTATTCGTACCTTGGCTGGGAGCTCAGTTTCAGCCAGGCCGACGCCGTGCCCAAAGCACGGAGCGCCGCCGAGCGAGCTATCCAACTGGCGCCCGACCATCCTGCAGCCCATATGGCAATGGGCGCTTATCACCTATGGGTTACGCGACGCCTTGACCTTGCGGAGCAACATTTCCAGGCGGCCAGGCAAGCACGGCCCAATGACGCATCTGTCCTGCTGCGGCTCGCGGATAGTCAGCGCCAACTGGGTAAGGACGATGAGGCCACGGCCACCCTTGAAGCGGCTCTCAAGCTCGACCCTCGCTCCGAATGGATCCTCCAGCGTCTGGCTGGGCAGCGCATGGCAGCCGGGCGGTATGACGAGGCGGAGGCGCTCTATGACCGCGGCATCGTGCTCCAGCCTGACAATCCCTTTAACTACTTCTGGAAGATGCTCCTTTATCTGCGCTTGGACGGAAGCCGCGAACGCGCGCAAGGGGTGGTGGAGGCCGATGCGGGTCGGGCTGATCTCGTGAACTTCATGCTGGTGAGCTGGGACTTCGACGATGCCCTGGTGCTCAGGGTCTTCGCCGACCACTTCGATGACGCGATCCAAAGGCGCACCCTGGATGACCCTGCAGACAGCGTGGCGTATTACTTCGCCAGGGCGGACGCAGCGGGGCGCAACCTCAGGGCTACTGAAGCAGAGGCGTACTACGACTCGGCGAGAGTGGTTCTGGAAGGACGACGGGGGAACTCGCAGTACCCGAACAGAACCTCGAAAAACCTCGGTCTCGCGTATGCGCACTTGGGCAACACGGAGGACGCCAGGCGGATTGCGGCCGGGCTCTCACTCAGGCCGACTGTGGCCGAGATCTACATGCTGATCGGGGACTATGACGCCGCGGTTGATCTTCTGGAGCAACTTTCGGGCGTTAGTTCGGTCGTTTCCGTTCCAGTGCTTCGCATCGATCCACTCTGGGACCCGTTGCGTGATCATTCGCGGTTTCAAGCGTTGCTCGCGAAGTTCGAGAACTAACAACAGAAATGGAGGCGCGGGGAGTCGAACCCCGGTCCGAACCTCGATCCAAGACCGCATCTACGTGCATAGGCTACGCTTTAAGGTCTCCAGCGGCAGGCACGCAGCCATCCAACCGCTGAACAAGCTCTCTAAAATCTCACGCCGCACCCGAAAGCGAAGCTTGGCGCCAGCCCGAATTTACGATACCCGTGCGCCGCCTCAGGCGAGCTGCAGACACGAGCAGGTGCGCACCAAATGCTTACGCAGCCAAAGCCAAGTTAGAGTTGGCAATTGTGTTTTTTCCCAGTTGTTTTACCAGGAGACTGAGAACCTGGACACGCAGCGGAGTTTTCACCAGATCCGTCGAATCCGGTCGCCCCCGATTGGACTAAATCTAGCCGCTACTACCGATTAACGGCAAGCATACCGGCTACCTCTACCCGCCGCCCGCGTGCGATGGCTTCGGATCACCCGGTCACGATCCGCTCCAACACTGCCAGCAGTTGCTCAACATCTTCCGTCGCCACACGCCATACGATGTCCGGATCTACGTTGTCGTAGCCGTGCACGATGCGATTGCGCATTCCCATCATCTGCGCCCAGGGAAGCTCGGGATGCGCGCCACGGAAGTCGGCTGAGGTCCGGCTGGCAGCCTCGCCCAGCACCTGGATGAGGTGCAGCATAGCGAGCTGGCAAACCTCATCGGCGTCGAACGCGTCGCGGGTCTGCCCCCGTGCAATCGCCCGGATGCGCCGCACGGTGTCAAGCATCTGCTCGAGCGTCAGACGATCGTCAAACGCCATACAACGGCAGCGCAGTGGCCATTATGTGTTCGCTGACGCGAGGCCGGAGGCCCTTTCGCGTCACGAGGTCCACCCGCCATCCGCCAAGCGCCGGCCGCAGCGCCTCGGCCACCGTCACAATCCCAAGGCCCGGCGTCATTCCGGGTTCGAAATCCACTACGACATCCACGTCGCTGTCCGATCGCGCATCACCCCGAGCCCTGGATCCGAAGACGGCCAGCCACTGGATGTGGTGCCGACGGCAGACCGCGGCGAGTTCGTCGTGGTTCACAGATTCTGCGAGGGTTTGCGGCGACGCCCACTCCGGGGCTACTGCATAGAACTCCGCCGGTGCTTCGCTAACTCGGGACGCGCCTGCATTGGGCTCCCGGCACCCGACCCCGGCATGCTCCAGAATCACCAGCAACTCGCCGTTCAGGCTCCGACGATTGGCCTCGGCCTTCTCTCGGATGACCCGTAAGACCCAGTCCGGAACACCCCGAACCGTAATGGTGCGTTTGTCCATGACTGCAATATGCAGCCATTATGACTACATCGCAAATCTTAAACGGCTAACGCTCGCTCTTGGCCACCTCTACCCGGTCCCGCCCTGCCTCTTTGGCGCTGTAGAGTGCCATATCCGCAGCCGCTAGGAGATTATCGATATGGGCAACGGTCTCGGGGATAGAGGCCACACCGACCGAGCAGGTCAGCCTCACTTCTGCACCTGCCCACTTGAGCCATGACCGGTGCACTGCCCCCCGCACGCGCTCGGCGACCTCTAGAGCGACGTCCTGTCCGGTTTCTGGCAGCCACAGCGCGAACTCCTCTCCACCTGTGCGCGCCGGGACGTCCCCATCCCTCAACGCTTGCCTAAATATCTTGGCGACATGCTTTAGGGCTGCGTCACCCGCCGCATGACCGAACCCGTCATTCAGCTTCTTGAAATGGTCGAGGTCTACACACAGAAGGGAGCCAGTCCTGTCCGATTGGTCGTGCAGAGCCCGGTCCAGAGCACGCCGGTTGGGAAGGCCCGTCAATTGGTCGGTCAGCGCCAGGTGCTCTGCTGTCTCTACGGCGACCGACCTGCCGAGCCTCGGGCCGGCATTGGCCAAAAGCCAAACAACACGCTCCCTTATCGGCGAATCCAGCCATTTGGTCGACCCTAGGATGACGAGGGATCCTACGCCTTCGCGACCGTCTCGCAGTGGAAAGGCCACGCCCGGCTCATCCCGCTGCCTTCTGTCTCCCAAGATCGACCCGAACAGCTCCTGAAAGGTGGTTCCTACGATCGGCACATCACTGACACAAGCCCTGCCTGCACAGGTATCGGCTTCTACCTTTGCACCCAGCAGCCTTCGATCTGCCCCGGTCGATGCTGCCATCACCATCGCTACCTGACCTGCCGGATCTCGAAACACCAGCGCCGTGGGCCTTCCTACCGCGTCCCTCACCGCCTCACACACCTCCGCGGAGATGGCCTCCACCGACTCGGCACCGCCAGCCATCCACTCGCGAAGTTCTCGCGAACCCCCAAACGAGGCACCCCGGTTTCTCTGGACACGCAAATCGGCCACCAATCGCCTCAAATCGGCAGCGCCGGACTCGGACTGCTCCGCATCATCGGAACCTTCGAGCAGCATCGACAAACCGACTTGCCCATCACCTACAGCCACCAGAGTTTCTTCCTCGTTGACGACATGCACACGGCCGTCCCCCATGCCCAACTTGGCCAGCGCAACCACTCTGTCGAGGGTGGTGCTGGAGACCTTATGACCCCCGTCCGCCACTACAGGATCTGTCTCCGGCATTACGGCACAAACTGCGATCGCCCCGTGAGCGCGACGCAGCAGGTCCAGCACATGCGGAATGTCACCGGAGCGAAAGTCGGGCGGAGATCCACGATTCTTTCCGCGCAACAGGCCGTACGCGATGGCCCCAACCGCCAGGCCTAGCCCAAAGACAACCGCAAACTCGAGAACGGGAGTCACACCGCAACCACTCGCGGGTTCAGGTAGTCGCGGAAGATGTCTTCTACGTCCGCCATGGACTCTATCTGGTGAAGCTGCGCGCGAAGCTCACCCGCGCCTGATAGCCCCTTGGTGTACCAGCCAGCGTGTTTCCGAAACTCTAGCGCCGTTTTCCGGTCGTCACCCTTGATTTCCCGCTGTAGAGCAGCATGCCGCAGTGCCACCGCGAAT
Source organism: Gemmatimonadota bacterium (assembly GCA_036679605.1). Classification (GTDB taxonomy): domain Bacteria; phylum Gemmatimonadota; class Gemmatimonadetes; order Gemmatimonadales; family GWC2-71-9; genus JAZDCZ01. The sequence goes on along the minus strand of JAZDCZ010000398.1, from coordinate 105,923 downwards.
CGCTCTGCAGCCCCATGAGCAGCGCGCGGCGTCTTACCTACAAGAAGAGCGCGAGCGCGCTCGAAAATCCATGGATTTCCGAATGAGCCTCTCGCGATCATGACTCCGGCGCACTTCGTCTGGCGCCACATCGCGTAAGCATCCTCGGCGCTCTTGATGTCGCCGTTCCCCACTACGGGGATGTCGAGAGCGTCTACCACAGCTGCAATCTCATCCCACGCGGCCGCCCCTTTGTACATCTGAGCCCGCGTGCGAGGGTGTATGGTCAGAACCTCCGCCCCTGCGTCCTGACAGCGCAACGCCAACTCGACGGGGTCCCTTGAAGCCTCGTCCCAGCCACTTCTCACCTTTACCGTCACCGGGAGATGCGTAGCGTCCCGCACCGACTGGATGATGCGCCGCATTAACCCTAAGTCTTTGAGACACCCCGACCCCCCGTTGCGCTTCACGACCTTCTTTACGGGGCAACCAAAATTGATATCGACAAAATTGGGGCCATAGTGCTCTGTGACGAGTCGGGCCGCCTCCGCCATACCTGTCGGGTCTGCTCCGTACAATTGGATGCCGATCGGGCGTTCGTCCGGCGTGAAATAGGCTCCATCGTGTACACTCTTGATGCCTCTCCTCAGACCCTCACACGACAGAAACTCCGATACGACTACATCCGCGCCGAAACTCCGGCAGAGGCGCCGGAACGGAGGCTCGGACACACCCGCCATCGGTGCGAGAAAGAGCGGAATCTTGTGGCCAACGGGATATGGGAACGTCATATCGCGAAAGAATAACGAGAGCAATCACGAGCGGCAACCGTCCGTTTGACACCCGCATCGTCGTTCGGTTAGGTTTCCGCCCATCTTATTCGAAAACCACAAGTGGCGATATGCACCTGACAGATTTCTTTTCACCGGATGCCATCAAACTGCAGCTCGACAGCGGTACCAAGGACGATGTCTTGAGAGAGCTGATCGCGCTCCTAGATCTGGATGAGAAGTCCGAAGGGATTCTCTATAAGATGCTCAAGCGGCGGGAGAACCTCGGATCTACGGGGATCGGACATGGAATAGCGATTCCCCACTGCCGATCGCTTGTAGTTAGCAGACTGAGAGTGGCCTTTGCCCGTAAGCCGGACGGACTGGACTTCAAAGCCATAGATGATCAGCCGGTGTTCAATCTGTTCCTGATCGTGGCTCCACCCCTCGAGGTTTCGAACCAGTATCTCCCAGTGCTCGGGAAGGTAGCCCAGTTCGCGAAAGAGCCGGACATTTCAGACAAGTTGGCTGCGCTCGAAACCTCCGAGCAGTTCCTCGCACTGCTGCAAGAAAAAAGCGTCTAGTCACTCCCACTCGATTGTCGACGGCGGCTTGGAGCTTACGTCGTACACAACCCGATTCACGCCTTCGACCTCGTTGATAATACGGTTGGCGATACGCCCAATTACCTCTCCGGAAAACGGGAACCAGTCGGCTGTCATCCCGTCCTGACTCGTAACCGCTCGCAGCGCAACAACATTCTCGTACGTCCGCGCATCTCCCATCACACCCACCGATTTGACTGGAAGCAGCAATGCGAACGCCTGCCAGATCTCGTCATAGAGGCCGGCCTCACGGATCTCCTCGATAAAGATCGCGTCCGACCGGCGTAGCATCTCCAGTCCAGCATCGCTCACCGGTCCGATTATGCGGATTGCCAACCCCGGGCCCGGAAACGGGTGGCGACCTACCATCTCTTCGGGCAGGCCCAATTCCCGCCCGACCTCACGCACCTCGTCCTTGAATAACTCTCGCAGAGGTTCAATGAGTTCAAAAGGAAGATCGGGCCGTAACCCCCCGACGTTGTGGTGTGTTTTTATCGTTGCGGAGGGACCACCATGGGGAGAGACCGACTCGATGACGTCGGGATACAGCGTTCCTTGAACCAGGAAACGGACATCCCCTCTGACCGTCTTAGCGGTTTCTTCGAAAACATCGATGAACGCATGGCCAATGATACGACGTTTTTCCTCCGGGTCGTCCACTCCGTCGAGTCCTTCGAGGAACTGGGATGCCGCATCTACAATCAATAGTTCGATGTCGAGATTGGAGCGGCACAGTCGCTCGACCTGCTCACGTTCGCCGAGCCGAAGCAACCCATGGTCCACGAAGATACATGTGAGGCGATCGCCGAGCGCCTCATGCACCAGGGCCGCAGCAACCGCCGAATCTACACCGCCGGAGAGACCGCAAATGGCCCTCTTCGAGCCAACTCGGCTGCGAATCTCTTCGACATGCTCGGTAATAAAATGTCCGGCTGTCCAGTCCGGCTTGCAGTCACAGACTGAGAAGAGGAAGTTGTGCAACATCTCTCCGCCGCGAATCGAATGGACGACCTCGGGATGGAACTGCAATCCATACAGACCGCGCCCAGGCGCCTCGAACGCCGCAATAGGACTGTTGGCACTTGCACCTGTAACCTTGAAGTCCGACGGCACGGACGTGATGCGGTCTCCGTGACTCATCCATACCTGCACCAACTCACCTGCTTGGAACCCGGCAAACATGCCACCGGTACCGAGCACCTCGAGGTCAGCGCGGCCATACTCGTGCTCGCCGGAACTCTCTACGTCGCCACCGGCGGCCGACGCTATGAGGTACATGCCGTAGCAGATCCCAAGAGTAGGGATATCTAGATCAGCTATCCCCGGGCTGAGTTGTGGCGCCCCTTTGTCGTAGACAGAATTGGGTCCGCCCGACAGGATGATTCCCCGCGGGTTCGACTGCCGGATCTGATCGGCCGATTCGTTCGGGGAGCGGATCTCACAATAGACCTTTTGTTCACGTACTCGCCGAGCGATCAACTGCGTAAATTGCGATCCGTAGTCGACAACTATGATGCCACGCTCGATGTTGCTCATTTGTTAGGCTTCGCTGCAAGTCTCCCAACACAAATCGTCATCGCTGAATATCTCTCCCCTCATGAGATCCTGCCTGCTCTCACGGGCACGAATCACGGCCCAACAATCTCCATCGACCATCACCTCGGCAACCAGTGGCCTCGAATTGTATGTCGAACTCATTGTGAAGCCGTAGGCTCCAGCTCCGGCAATTGCCATCAGTGCCCCGGCTCTTACTTCCGGAAGGTCACGATTGGTGCCCAGGAAATCTCCCGTCTCACACACCGGCCCGACAACGTCGTACCGAGAGTCACCGTTACCCGACTCGGCACCCACTACACTGATATCGTGTTCTGCACCATAGAGGCTGGGACGAAGAAAATCATTCATCGCCGCATCTACTACCACGAACTTCCGTCCTCCCGACTCCTTCGTGCGTACACATCGAGTCAGAAGCAAACCTGCGTTGCCTACCAAGAACCTGCCGGGCTCCAAGGTGATCGGCAGTTGCGACCTTTCCCACAGCGGCCTTACCGCTTCCGCAAATGCAGACGGCTCGAGTCGAGCATCTTGCCGATAGGTGATTCCCAACCCCCCGCCGATTCCCAGCGAGCGCGGCTCCGCCATTCCACCGGTTTTGATTTGCTGCAACAGGCTCAACAATTTGCCGACTGCGTCTGCGTAATGCTGGGCATCGGTAATCTGCGAGCCGATGTGCACGCCCAAGGCAGAGAAATCCAGGTGCCTTTGCTCAGCACTCCAACGTACCATCTTCACCACATCGTCGAGAGGAACACCGAACTTCATCCCACGCTCTCCCGTCTGCGTGTAGGTATGCGTGTCGGTAGCGACGTCAGGATTGACCCTGATTCCGAACTGCGCAGTCACCTGCCTCGACCTAGCGATGTCGCCTAGCAGCGCCAACTCACTCTGCGACTCTACGTTGATCAACCCCACACTGGCATCGAGAGCAGACGACAGTTCCTCCTCTGTCTTCCCTACCCCACTAAACACAATCTCTCGGCCCGCGAATCCGGCATTCAACGCCCTAACCAACTCTCCACCCGATACGATATCGGCTCCCGCCCCCAGGCTCCGAATGAGCCGCAAGATTGTAAGGTTGCTGTTCGCCTTTACGGAATAGTAGATCCGGTGTGGAACACCGCTCAACGAATCGGTTAACTCGCTGAAACTCTCTCTAATCGTTTGAACGTCATACACGTAGACAGGCGTGCCGACCACCTCGGCGATCCGTCGTAGGGTGCTCGACGGAACGCTCAATACGCCTTGGCCCACACCGCTTCGGTTATGGAACTATCGCCGCACCACACGCACTTGGCTGGAGCGTCGCTGCTCCGGAACTCCGCGTCTGGCAAGACCCGCACTGTCGCCTTCGTCTGCTCCTTGATCTTGGTTTCGCATTCATCTTTGCCGCAGAACCCACCATATGCGAATCCACCTGGCCCATCCATCAATGAGACCAGGTCGTCCTTAGAGATTCCTCGTACAGAGTTTTCCTCGCGTCGTTCTCGTGCTGCCGTCAGGAGACCTTGTTGAATGTCGTCCAGAACTGATACCAGCGTCTCACCGAGTCCCCCAAGGCCAACAGGTTCCTTGCCACCTCCCGTGCGTCTCACCATAACTGCCTGCTCCGCGGCGATGTCACGTGGTCCGAGTTCCAAACGAACCGGCACACCTCTCGCCTCCCACTCATAATACTTGGCGCCCGGTTTCATGTCGCGCACATCAAGCTCCACACGCAATCCCTGACCAACCAAATCACCCTTCACTCGATTGGCAACTTCGAGCACATCGGATCGCTGATCGTCTGATCTCCAAATCGGTACGATCACCACCTGATCCGGCGCCAGTCGCGGAGGACAGACCAATCCCTTGTCGTCACTGTGACTCATTATCAAACCACCGACCAACCGAGTCGACACACCCCATGATGTGCTCCACACGTACTCGAGATTTCCTTCAGCAGTTTGGAACTTGGTGTCGAACGCCTTGGCAAAATTTTGGCCGAGGTGATGCGACGTGCCCGCCTGCAGCGCTTTATTGTCCTGCATCAGGGCCTCGCATGCGTATGTCCGCACTGCCCCGGCAAATCGCTCCGACTCGGTCTTCTCGCCCGTAACAACGGGCATCGCCATCCAATCCTCCATAAACTGGCGATACACGCCGAGTATCAGACGCGCCTCCGCTTCCGCGTCCTCTTCCGTAGCGTGTGCGGTGTGACCCTCTTGCCAGAGAAACTCGGTCGTGCGCAAGAATAGTCGCGTACGCATTTCCCAGCGTACGACGTTGACCCACTGGTTGAGCAGAAGTGGAAGGTCTCTATAGCTCTGGATCCACTTGGAATAGAGCGAGTAGATGATCGTCTCCGACGTTGGACGCACGACTAGGGGCTCCTCCAACTCCTTGCCGGCGGCTTGAGTCACGACAGCCGTTTGGGGGGCGAACCCCTCGACATGTTCGGCTTCCTTTTCGAGAAAACTTTGGGGGATGAACATCGGAAAATATGCGTTCTTGTGTCCGGTTTCCTTAAGTCGCTCGTCTAGTGCGCGCTGCATCAGCTCCCAGATGCCGTATCCTCTGGGACGAATTACCATGCAACCTCTGACCGGTGTGTAGTCGGCCAACTCCGCACGCATGATGACATCGTTGTACCACTGGCTAAAATCTTCAGCCCGAGTCGTTATTGCCCTTTCTTGCGCCATTATTTCCGTCTAATATCCCTTCAGCTCCAGTCGTAGTCGCTAACCAACGCATCGATCTCAACTTTCTCCTCAACTCCCGTTGCCATATCCCTCACTACAGCCTGCCCGCTGGCGCGCTCATCCGGACCGATGATGACTGCCCTACCGGCAGGTCTCGCCGCAGCAAGCTTCAGTTGCTTTGCGATCGACTGTTGTTTGAGCCCGAACTCGACCCTCACCCCGGCATCCCTCAACCGGTGAGCGAGGTTCAACACCTGCGGGAATTCTTCAATGGTCACGGCTATGAGAAACGCGTCTAGTCTTCCCTGGTCCGGCGGACCGGCATCGTGTTCTTTCAAGAGTTCTCCCAACACCACATCTCCCATCCCAAAGCCTGCCGCAGGAAGGTCCTGCCCACCGAGACTCGCCAACAACCCGTCGTAGCGCCCACCTCCGCAAATGGCGCGGAGTGATCCACCGGCATCGAACAGCTCGAATACAACTCCTGTGTAGTATGCCAGACCGCGCACTATGGACAGATCGACCTCCACGAACTCCGAGAGCCCCATTGCTTCCAACGCCTCTACGCACTCGGCGAGTCCTTCACCAGCTTCCGGGCCGCCCGGTACCTCACGCAGCGCCGCCGCGACGGCTTCTCCGCCTTTTAAGTCTCCGACAGACAACACATGTTGCGCGACATCATCGGTCACACCCGTCGCGGTCATGAACCGGTGCGTCAGTACATCTCTCGGATCGCGATCGATCTTGTCTATGACCTGAAACGCCGCGGCAATCTGATCTTCGTCGAGCCTGTGAACGTCGAGCAGCGACCGTACGACTCGCCTATCCGACACCTTGACTCGGACTTCGTTGGGACCCAGACCGAGCGTGCGCATCACATCCAAGGCAGCCGCAATCAACTCGGCGTCGGCGAGTGGCCCTGACTCGCCTATGATATCCATGTTGAGCTGGAAGTGCTCTCTGAGCCGGCCGCGCTGTGGTCGCTCGTAGCGCATTAGTTGAGGCATCGAGAACCACCGAATCGGTTTCTTGAGTGCGCTCGCCCGCGCGGCCACCATGCGTGCCGCATATAATTGCCCCACGATCTCCTCACCGCTCTTCTTCACATACAGATCGAGCGGCTCCAGGGGAGGACCATCGTACTCTTCGAAACCGTAGCGACGCGCCACCTCGCGCCAGGCTGCAAAGATGTGATTTCGGAATGCTGCCTCGTCCGGGTAGAAATCCCGGAACCCAGGTAAGGCTTGCTTTTGCATCGCAACAATCTACCCGAGAGGCTGGAAGCCGGGCAAGCGGCTCAGAACATCTCCAACTGTGTGAAGTGATCCAGTGACCAAGATGGTCCCGGCTCCCTGTTGCACGGCGGACAGCGCCTTGTCGAAATCAGAATTCACGACTACTCCGGGGAACCGCCGCTTCACCTCCTCGAGTTCGACAAGCCGTTGAGCTGGGGCGGAGGGAGGAATACTGACCCAAGCTCCATCCACCTGATCCAACAGCATCACGAGCATCGCCGCCCAATCCTTGTCCGACAATGCCGCGAATAAGAGATTGAGGGGCCGAGGAATCGTATCCCGCTGCAGCTCGGCAACTAGGGCCGAGACGCCACTTGCATTGTGGGCTACGTCGAAGAGCCATTTCCCACGGCGGTCGTACCGGCCCGGCAACCATGCTCTCGCGAATCCCTCCTCGATCGCACTCGGCGGAGGTCTCCACCGAGCCGGCAGGTTCGAGAGAATATTTTGTGCAACAGCCGCATTGCGTGCCTGATGTTTTCCGACCAGTCCCAACCTGCCATCGTAACGCTCCGCCACCGGGATCTCGCTCAACACCGCACCCACCTCTTCTGCTGTCGACGTCAGCACCTGGACGAGTCGAGGATCTGTTTCGCCGATCACGAAGGGCGTACCTGGTTTTGCGATCCCGGCCTTCTCCTTGGCTATCTCCTCGACCGAGTCTCCCAAGTAGTCGGTATGCTCAACGGCAATGTTCGTCACTGCACTGACGAGCGGACTGAGCACGTTCGTACTGTCCAACCTACCGCCGAGCCCTACTTCGACTACGGCTATATCAGCCCCTCTTGCGGCGAAATCGGCAAAGGCTATCGCCGTCGTCGCCTCAAAGAAGCTAGCGTCGCTGGCCAGCACCGCATCACGCAATCGATCGTTCCAACTAACGAAACCATCGACCGAGATCGGACGATCATCGACGATAATGCGCTCCCGCACATCAACGAGATGGGGCGATGTGTAAACAGCGACCCGAAAGCCCGCACAACGGAGAGCGGCACCTACCATCGCCGCCACGGATCCTTTGCCGTTAGTGCCCCCTATGTGAATTGAATCAAAATGCTTGTCGGGTCGGCCGAGCACCTCGAGCAGCTCCCTAGTGGGTTCGAGGGACCACTTGATTCGATCAGCAGTGCGGTCAAACAGGAACCGTACTGCTTCGTGGTATCTCTCAGTATCTGCGGTTTGGGGCAAGACTGCCGGTCGCGCTCTATTGGGGCTAGGACGCGGGCACTAGGTGGGCGAGGGCTCTTCCATCGCGAGCATGAGATGTAGCACTCTCGAGACGGTGTCTTTCAGTTCGCTGCGAGTCGCGACGCGGTCCACCATACCGTGCTCGACCAGGAACTCGGATGTCTGAAATCCATCAGGCATATCCTGGCCAATCGTTTGCTTTATCACCCGGGGCCCCGCAAAACTAATGAGTGCACACGGTTCAGCGATATTGACGTCCCCTTGCATCGCGTACGACGCTGACACACCGCCAGTTGTGGGATCAGTTAGGATTGATACGAAAGGCAGGGCCTCCTCCTTGAGCTGGGCAATCTGCGCCGATGTCTTCGCCATTTGCATCAAACTCAAGACTCCCTCTTGCATCCGGGCACCGCCAGACGCCGACACAATAATGAGTGGAGTTCTTTTCTTGATGCACCGACCCACCAAACGCGCTATTTTCTCGCCGACGACCGAGCCCATTGATCCGCCCATGAAGGCGAACTCCATTACAGCAATGTGCACGGCCAACCCGCTCACTGTGGCCGACCCGGTCACCACCGCATCCTGGGTGCCGATTTTTTTCTCTGCCCGCTCGATACGCTCAGCGTATCCCTCAAAATTCAGAGCATCGACCGATCTGACTTCACGAAACATCTCCACAAAACTGCCTGGGTCGGTCAGTATGTCCAAATAGCGATTCGCGCCGATGCGCCGGTGATAACCACATTCGAGGCACACCTGGAGGGCACGGTCGAATTTCTCAGTGAGATCTACATGTCCGCACTGCTCACACTTATCCCAAGCGTCGTGCGGTATCTCAAGTCGCTCCCGTGTTGGCTTGCGGAGTTTACGTTCTTTGCGAAACCAGGCCATTCATTTTCCATTTGAGTTCAAGGATGCGCTACGAATCTCGCGGGGAAATCTCTCCGGCGCCAGTCCTGTGAACTTACCCACTCGGTATTGTCAACTTAATGGGACCCGGGTGAAGCCGAAGCAAGGGGTCGGCCGGGATTGCTCAGGCGCCCGTAGCCGCACTCCATTCTTTGAAGGATCGTGCACGTAGCAGTCGGTAGTTCTCTGAGCGCATCTGGTGGCGCGCGAATCTGAAGAAGTTCAGGACGACTCCGTGAACCGATAGAAATCGCTGTGCTTGGCCTGCTGACTTGAACCCTCGCATCTGACGCTCTCGTTGTCGTGTCGGCTGATGCGACACCTCAGCTCGATTGTTCCCATAGCGTACCGTGTTGTGATCCACGGAAGGCATCATGCTCCGGCGAGCGGCTCCGTAACTCTTCAACTTGTCCGTCACCAATCGCCACGGCTTGCCTTCCTGCCCCTTCAGTAGCTTGCGGAAGAACCGTGTGGCCGCCCGGGCATTACGATATCGCTGAACCAGGATGTCGATCACATCCCCGTCTTGATCGACAGCCCGCCAGAGATAGTGACGCTGGCCTTGGATGTTCACGAAGACTTCATCCAGGTGCCACACGTCGCCGAGCCGACCTTGGCGACGTTTGAGATTTCGTGCGTACTCAGGTCCGAACTTCCGGCACCATTGCCTGATGGTCTCGTAGGTGACGACAATCCCCCGCTTCGCCAAGAGCTCTTCCACATCGCGAAAGCTCAGGGAAAATCGATGGTATAGCCAAACGCTGTGGCTGATGATTTCGCGAGGGAACCGGTGGCCGTGGTAGCCATTCGTATTCGTTTTCATCCGGGAAGTCTGGGGGGCACCGGCTCAAGTTGACAATACCGCGGCCACTCCAGATCAGGGCATGACTACATGATGCGTCAAGATCTGGAGCCATGCTCCAACGCCCACTGTGGGCGATCTTGACAGCCCTGGACGTTAGCCTAGGTCAGTTCTTCCGACCATTTAAGGACGTTGTTGACGCCGAGGGAAGAACTAACGGCATCGACCATCCCGCGACGGATTGATGTGCAAGACAAGACTGATATGCACATCCAAAGGGGCTTGGCAGCTGCACTTCTAAGTGAACTCGCTCCTACCTCTTAGGGCTCTTGACGTAGACCGAGTCCCGTTCCGGAATACCATCTTCACATGGCGGCGGATACCATACAATATACTGTCCGTTGACAGACCAATGGTACTCCAGGCCTGTGTCGGTACAGCCTTTAACGAGCGGCCCCTCCGTTACTAGTCGCCAATCACCCCACGTACGCACAACAATACGACTGCCATCTTCTTCAGGCAGCGCGACTCGATACGCCATGAGTCCGCGTGGCGGAAACAAGTGTCCACCCGTAAACGCAGGATCATAATCATTCGGCATACTTACGGCTGTGATCTCACCCGAATCCCTATGGTAGACGCGCAGCTCGACTTGCAATGAACCATCCGCTTCCACGAGCCACGGGAGCACCAAGGTCGAATCCATGAGTACCCATGGTCCTAGCACTGTTGAGATCGGGCCGATCGTATCGGATTTCACGCCTCTGACTATCTCGATGCTCTGTCCGTAGAAGATTTGACAGGAACCAGTTGGGGGAATAGAACTACAGTCACCCAGCTGGATTGTTACCTGACCGAGGGATCGCCAAGGTTTGGTTCGGGTGGCTTGGCCAGCCGCGGCATCATTAGCGCAGCCCACCATGACGGCTACCAACACCGCAACTCCAGCCGTGCTTGCTATCGACGACGGCAACCCGATACTCGGAGATCCGGGTGAGTCGATTTGTCTGAGCAGTGCACTCATGACGATAACCTCCATTACATACTTACCGACACAGAAAACGCGACATTGGAACCGAGGTCACATGATCGAACTCAAATCTCGATGCTAGTTACCACAAAATTGTACCCCGGCTAATGGGTCTATGAACCCAGTTGGACCGTACGCTCCAAAGTGGAGGCTTGGGGCGGTAGCGTTACCAGTCTTACCGGAATAGCCCATCACTTGGCCACGAGATAGTCTGGACCCAACCTCGATTCCGTCAGCAACTCGATGCAAATGCACGTAGAACTGAGAATAGCCATTTTGGTAAATGGTGACCTTGATCCCCTCGCGTGGTGCTCCAGGACCGGCGAAAGTAACCGTTCCTTCGCAAACTACCCTTGTGGGCGTTCCCTTGTCTCCTCGAATATCGATGCCATTGTGGTGACCACTTACACCGTCTAGTACCCGTGGGCCAAAGCTTGACGTGATTGGGTTCCGCCCGAACGGGACGCCAGTGTACGGAAAGCCTCCGCTCCCTCCCCTAAGTCCGGTCACCACCACCGGATCAAGGATAACAGGATCAAGCTCAATTATAACGAGCTCACAGTTACCACTGGCGTCGAGCTGGTGCGCGATAACCGGAGGATCGCAAGGAGTGAGCCCACTAGGATCTCTCCCCGACACCGGATTCCCACCCGCAAACGCGTAGACGTTGATACCACCACCCAGTCCTATCGGGTCCTCGCTCAAGAATCGCCCGCTGTGCACCTCGTACCACCTATTCCTCATGTAGTAGAGATCCACCTCCGGGCCCATCCAAGCCGCGGATCTGTTGCGCGGATGAACGCGGATCGGTGCTCTCGCGCATCGAAAACCCGGAGCTCGCGCTTAGGTGATCGAGAGCATTCACCGCATCCGCGTACATCCGCGTTATTATCCGCGGCCCTGTGGGCAAAATACACCTTGTCGTCCTGGTCGACCAGAGCATGCAGGTTGTCCAAGCCAGGATAATAAGAGTACTCGGCCTTCTTCTGCCCCGTAGCGTCCAGCTCGGCAAAGAGATTCCCGCCGTCCCACCAATAATAGCTGATAGTATCAGAAACATCCCGTTTAACCAGCCGCCCAAATGCATCGTAGGAGTTCCTGATCTTCTGAGCCCTTGGCCGTTGAATGCGGCGTCGTGTACTGCCGTTCGTGCCGAGTTTGACAATGTTCTATGGGGCAGGATGTTCAACTAGGCACTCCGCCGCCGATCAGCATTCCGTGGTCGACCACTGTATCGCGTCATTGCGCTCCAAGGCGCGGCAGAGTCGGCTCTAGCGTTTTCGGACATTCGCGCTTGGCGCGCGGGTCGTCCAGGTGTTGCCGCACGGCAGCACTGGCGCCGCACGAAATCCCTCGCCCTTTCAAGACCGCCTCGCCAACATAGGATTCTCCTCGAGCCTGGCGAGGACACTCTCGACCGATCTCCCTCACGGCGTCATCGGAGGGCCTGTCGTCGCCTTGTCCGCACCACAGACGGCCTCCTCGCACGCCTTGCGTAGCGCCGGCGTGCAAGCAAATAGGAACTCCTGTCAGGGCACACTGGCCATCAGGAATGACGGATCGAAGCGCTCGTGCGCCGGCAAGCGACGATGGGGATCGACGAAACCGTCAGCGGCTACAACAAAGCCCATCCTGACGCAACCGCCGACGCCTGGCCACCTACGGGGACAACTGCTTGACTCAGATCTCAACTACTAGAAGTAACGATCACGGCTGACGGAAATTTGGCCCGCGCAGAATCATCCAAACGTCACCTTGGCGAACGAAGTCGTAGTCCACGGCGCGTCCCAGCCCCGCCACGCCTGCCGATCTCAACCACAACCCCACTCCCACCGAATCGCCTGTCTTCTCATCCACGACCCAGTCCGCTCTCGCATGATCCACGATCCAGTCAACTCGAACCGTGTCTAGTCCTCTGGCAGCTTCAAGGAGTGTCGGGTCCTCCTTACGAAGGATGGCCGCATCCGATATCGCCCAGGGATGTGCTGAGATCGCAGCAGCAGTGAAAAAATCGCCAGCTACCACGGCATCTAGCTGCTCAACAACCAGCGAAAGGAGCACGCTCCCAACGTCGCCCGCCGCACGGGCCGACATACGCTCCAACCTCTCCAGTACCTGAACTCTCGTCGAGTCCGCTCGCTGCTGCAGATGATCAGTCAGAAGCAGCTCGGACACCTTCCACACTCCTCTATTGCGAACGAAGGTGAACGTCAGAGCCGTGTCTAGGCCATCTCCTTCAGCCACGGTATATACGGCCGGCAGAGAATCCGCCAATGTAGAATCAGACCACCGACCATCCATACGCCCTTTAGCAACCAATCGGGCGAGTATGTCGGGTTCCTCACGCGCCAGCCATGCAATATTCTGAACCACACGAACGTTTGTGGCATACCACCCCACCGACGCGAAATCTCCCTGGATTGCACGCTCCACAATTCCGTGTCCGAGTTCCTGCAGGGTCGGGTTCGCGCGATCCGGCTGAAGGCAGCCGACGCCGCAACACACTGAAGCCAGCATCGCCAAGATCTGCGAACTAGATGGTATGGTCGACCTACAAACCACAACGTATGCTCCTGCTTGGCCCACCTTCGAGAAAGTGGTAGAGATTCTCAGTAAGTATCGCCTCACGCTGCCCCAGGATGCCTCCTCCGAATGGGATATCCCGTCCGTGACCCACCGTTTCATGAATGAAGATTGAGCCCGCGCTCCACGTCGCTCCGTACCGCCCGCAACCCCTGATTGCGTCGTCAGTTGCGTACCGGAGTCCTATCTGGCCCCGGTCGATATTTACCCTCCATTTTTTCAACTTCATCTTCCAAAGGAGCACATTCAAGCTGAGGCGGCTGAAATTCGACCCCTCACCTAAGGCCCCTTCGATTATGATTTTCCGTCCAAATTCAATCTGAGCGTTGAGAGCCGCAACCAAGAGCCGTGCAATGCGACCTCTCCGGGTACCCGGATCAGCCAACGAAATGATTTTCTTCAAACAACCATCATCTCCAATCTCGATAATCGCGTCCAAAGCATGTTCAAGTGAATCCACAAGCCGTTCACGGTCTCCACTGTCGAATTTGGCAAAACATATCTTCAGGCCGGCCGGATCTTTCAACGACACCGGATTGTTCTTTGAGTAAACGTATTGATTGATCCCACCGTCCAATCCAATCGGATCTTCACTCAGGAACCGTCCGCTGTGTGTTTCGTACCACCGATTCCTCATATAGTACATATCCACCTCCGGGCCCATCCAGAGCGCTCCCTTGAAACGCGCTCGGTCTCTGTCACTGAACGGCTTGGTGTCCCAGCCCCCCACCAGGTTGCCCTTGAGATCGTACTCGTACTTTCGCCTCAAGACCTTCGTCTCACTCACCAAGCCGATCACGTTGCCAAACCCGTCGCTATGGGCAAAGAACACGCTGTCGTCCTGGTCGACCAGAGCATGCAAGTTGTCGAGACCCGGATAATAAGAGTACTCGGCCTTCTTCCGGCCAGCACCGTCGAGCTCGGCAAAGAGATTGTCCCCATCCCACCAGTAGTAACTGATGGTCCCGTACACGTCACGCTTCACAAGCCTACCGAACGCGTCGTAGTAGCTCCTGATCTTTTGAGCACCGACCAGCATCGAGTCCAAACGGTTCTCGGATGACCAGTAGAACGTGACAGTACTGCCACAGCCCGATCTCTGAGTCACGTTGCCATCGGCATCGGTCAGGTAGTTGCAGCCGTCGAACGACGTGATCCTGTTGGCCGTACCATACGCGCCCGTGGCCACGTCGGTGCCGCCGTTAAAGACCCTTCGCAAGGAATCCCTCGTCATGTTACCCACGGCGTCGTAGATGAAGCTCCGCACCGAGTCCGTAGTAGGAGGAGGACAGTCATACCCGTCATCTGGATCGAACGTGCAGAGATCGGACTCGATCATTCCCATCGTGTCCCTTACCACACGGTTAAGCCCATCATAACCAAACACCGTACCGAACTCTACGGGGATGGGATCGGTGTACTGGGTCTTTATCCTGCCTACCGTGTCGTACTCAAGCCGCCTCACCAATACGTCCAGCCCCGCCTGGTTGCTCTCGATCTTGGCTGTCGAATGCGGCGTCGTGTACTGGCGGGTCACCACGTCTCCACCGGCAAAGGTCGTAGACGTGGGCTGCAGGTTTGAGTTGAACGTGTGTGAGGTACTCTTGCCACCTACCCTGATCTCGTCCAGCGTGCCGCGGCTGGTGGTGTACTTGTACTTCCTGCCCAGGAACGTCTCATGCGATACATTGGTCCACAGATATATAGAATCAGTCGCCATGAGGCTCGTTGCCTTCACCCGCCGACCGTCGTCCGAATACGCAAACGTCGTGTTGTCCGTGTTGGAGCCCGACTTGGACGTCTGCCGGTGCATGACGTCATACGCGTAATCTGTGCTCTCGAGCCTGCGGTTCTTCCAGCGCTTTAGTTCGCCGTGCTTGGAATACTTCTAACGGTCGGACCGGATCCTTGATCTGCGTCAGCTTCTTGTTCGACAGCACCGGCATGTAGCTGTGGCGGTAGGGATTGATTGTGCTCGTGATTGCACTGCCCGTAGCGATATCGCCAACGAAGTTGTATCGGTCGCGAATCGCAGGTGAAGCGTCTGCGTGCGAAAGCTACCACCTCACGTGCTTCAACTACCTCACGAACGAATATAGCTCTCCCGGTAACTTCGTCGTTTAGTTGCCCTCCTGCACGCGCCGAGCGCAGAAGATGCCTGCTGGTCGCCTACGCCGAAGGCTTGCAACCTCCCACGTTCCGCGGAACCCGTCCGGTCCGCTACGTAGCACCTGGAAGCGTAGACCCGTGTGAAGTGAAAAGTTTCCGCCTTCTGCAGCTGAGCCAAGGGTAAGCACAATCGCACTGTCCCTACGGTCCGCCAAGCCGATGACGCCCGGTTGTGTCGGATCTGTTGATGATAGAGGGGTGGTCATCACTACATCCCCAATTCGCTCGCTAGAGATAGTGGTCCAGCCATAGAGCACGAATGGTGATGCTCCACGCTCTTCACCTTTAGTGCTGTCTGGCCACGTCACTAGGGTAATGCGACCTCGGATCACTGAATCCTGCTCCCGACCAGTGGTCACGTGGAGTTCGAGATCGAACACATCGACTAGGTCTGCCGCTCGGGCAACTGTGGATAGCCCCAGTTCATCCACCAGGCATTGCTGAGCGTCAGCCGCGCGGTCCGACTGTGAGTCGCTTCCGTCGGGCGGCCCACACGCAATACCACTGACCGCAGTCGCCGCAAGAACGACGGTCGCAATGACGCTACCGATCCATCGACTCATTTTTGTGTATCCCTTCTAATGCAAATGACAAGGGCAACTCGATATCGCAACCAGGCATGATCGGATCACCCCGCTCTACCGACCGCATGCCGTTACAGAGCCATTCTGACTAATCACATAAAGCGAGTCGCGGGCAACTGCGAATAAGGTTGAGTTAGCGCGATTGACCGCAAAGTCCAAGTCGTCCTGGCTGGGACCCTGAAGATGCGTCTGCGGCGGGTTCTGGTGAGTGTGCCAATACCCCGCGGCGCCAGGACGCAATGGAATACGAACGAAATCGGGTCCACCGATAGCCGTGAGGCGGACTGGTGACGTCCACGGTGCACCGTAAAAACCAGCGCGTTCCCGACCGTCATTTGCGGCCAAGTCAAATTGCTCATTTATCTGGCGCAGAAAGTTCTGGTTGAAGCTACAGCTCCGCGATTGCTGCAGCCCACTGACAACACCTCCGCCTCCGCCACCACCACCCCAACCGAACCCACCTGGGCCAGAGCCATCGAACGTGTCACGGTCACTGCCGACCATCTTGTCGAAGTCAGCAAAGGGATCTTCGCGGACGCCGGTCACAGTGACACCCGGCAGATCGCAGGGATAAGGGGGACAGAGCCCCAACGGATCCCGCCCCGACACCGGATTGTTTCCCGCAAACGCGTAGACGTTGATACCACCACCCAGTCCAATGGGATCCTCACTCAAGAAACGCCCAGTGCTTGTCTCGTACCACCTATTCCTCATGTAGTAGAGGTCCACCTCCGGGCCCATCCACAAGGCACCCTTGAAACGCGCACGATCTCTGTCACTGAACGGTTTGATGTCACCGGTCCCAACCAGACTACCCTTGAGATCGTAGTCGTAACGCCGCTTGAGTACCTTGCTGTCGCTCACCAGACCGACAACATTCCCCATTCCGTCGCTGTGGGCAAAGTACACGCTGTCGTCCTGGTCGACCAGAGCATGCAGGTTGTCGAGACCCGGATAGTAGGAGTACTCGGCCTTCTTCTGCCCCGTAGCATCCAGCTCGGCAAAGAGATTGTCTCCGTCCCACCAGTAATAGCTCACCGTCCCATACACGTCCCGCTTTACAAGTCTACCGAATGCATCGTAATAATTCTTTATCTTCTGACCACCCACAGTCATCGAGTCCAATACGTTCTCCGACGACCAATAGAAGTTGGCGGTGCTACCACAGCCCGACCGCTGGGTCACGTTCCCATCCGCGTCGGTCTGGTAGCTGCACCCGTCGAACGAGGTGATCCTGTTGCCGGTGCCATACGCGCCCGTGGCCACGTCCGTACCTCCGTTCCACACGCGGTACAACGAATCCCGCGTCATGTTCCCCACGGCGTCGTAGATGAAGCTCCGCACCGAATCAGTCGTGGGCGGTGGACAGTCGTAGCCGTTGTCGGGATCAAACGTGCAGAGATCGGACTCTATCATACCCATCGTGTCCCTGACCACACGGTTCAAGCCATCGTAGCCAAACACCGTGCCGAACTCTACGGGGATGGGATCGGTGTACTGGGTCTTTATCCTACCTACCGTGTCGTGCTCAAGCCTTCTCACCAATACGTCCAGCCCCGCCTGGTTGCTCTCGATCTTGGCTGTCGAATGCGGCGTCGTGTACTGGCGGGTCACCACGTCTCCACCGGCAAAGGTCGTAGACGTGTGCTGCAGGTTTGAGTTGAACGTGTGTGAGGTACTCTTGCCACCTACCCTGATCTCGTCCAGCGTGCCACGACTAGTGGTGTACTTGTACTTCCTACCCAGGAATGTCTCGTGCGATACATTGGTCCACACGCTGTCCAACAGACCCGCCTGGGTGTAGTTGTAGTTCCGCGTATAGGTCTTGCCACCCATCTGAGTCCACGTCTTCTCCGCTGCGCCCAGCACGTTCAGAAAGATAGAATCCGTCGCCATCGGGCTCGTTGCCTTGACCCGCCTGCCGTCGTCCGAATACGCAAATGTCGTGTTGTCCGTATTGGACCCCGACTTGGACGTCTGCCGGTGCATGACGTCATACGCGTAATCTGTGCTCTCGAGCCTGCGGTTCTTCCAGCGCTTGAGTTCTCCGTCCTTGGAATATTCGTAAGTGTCTGACTTGTTCACCGGGTCCGTCTGCTGAGTGAGCCACCCGAGTGCATTATGGGTAAAGCTATACACCTGATCCTTGGGATCGGTCACGCTGGTCCTGTACAGCGCGTCGTAGCCAAACCGGGTGGCCTTGGTGTTGACACCGTCCTTGACCGAGTCTGGCCGGTTCAACAAATCGTAGTACGTCGTTCTGGTCGGCAGCCCCGCCGTGCTCACAGTGGTCACCCGGCCGTAGGCATCGTAGCCGTACGTCGTGATCCTGCCGCCCGGAAGAGTGACACTGCTCCTGTTCCCGTTGGTTCCGCTATAGGCAAAACTCTGGACCAGATTGTTCAAACCGTCCTTGACCGTCAACACTCGACCACGGCTGTCGTACGTGAAGCGTGTGTACTTGGTTCCCCCTACCCAGGTCGAGTCGATGCGGCCGTTGGTGCCAAGTTTGAACGTCCGGCTCGGCTGCCCGTCGCCCAGGATCAGAGTCGGCTGGGCCCAGGCGCCGTACGTGGTGATGGTAGCGGTCCCACCAGTCGGCTTGGCGTAGGTCACCAGCCCATCGAAGTTGTAGTCCAAGCTGTCGACTGCGGTCGTATCGGTAGAATTCACCGTGCGTACCGGCAGCCCGTTGCTGTTGTAGCTGATAGTAGTGACCGTGCTCAGGGGATCGGTAGACGCCACCGGCTGGCCCCAGCGGTCCACCGTGAAAGTAGTCGCGTGGTTACCCGGGTCGGTGACAGTGCCCTTGACATCCGCTGGACGCACCATTGCGGCTGGCGTAGATGAAGTGGCAGTATACGGCACGCCCACCGGCTGCCACGGGGCAAACTGCGTGACGGGTGATACCGTACCCTCTGTGAAGATCGGCACAGCTGGCACGGTAACGCTCGCTAGTTTCCCCGATAGCGAATCGTATGCCAGAGTTGTCGTCTTGCTCCGCCGGTCCGTGACCTTCCACAGTCTCTTACTCCCGTCATACTGGAAATTTGTCGCGATGTTGTCGGGATCCTTGATCTTGGTCAGAGTCTTGTTCGACAGCACCGTGAAGTTGGTGTAGCGGTAGGGGGTGATCGTGCTCCTGATTGAACTCAGCCCGTAGGTGCCGTAGGTCAAACTCAGCATCTTGTTGGCTGGGTCGGCAATCAAGGTGAGGTTGTTGCCGACATAGGTGAAGTTGGTAATGTTGTTGAACTGGTCATACACCCGGGTCATCCGGCCACTGCTGTTAAAACTCACCTGTGTGGAATCGGGGTAGAAGCGGTCCCAACCTCCGCCCCCGCCAGCCACGAGCTTCGAGAACTCGCCCGCTGGTGTTATGAACGTGCTGCCCGACTTCTGGAAATACACGGCCGAGCCGTCTCCCTCGGTGATGAATGCCGAACCATCGCCCTGCACGTAGAGCCGCTGCACACCGGCAATGTTCCAGCCGCGTGCTATGGAGGAGTTGTTCTCGTTTACCACCACCAGCTTGGTCTGGGTCACCTTCTGCTGGGTGCCCTGACCACCGTAGTCGGCCGTAACGATGATGTCTAGGGCATAGACTCCAGTGCTGTAGGAACTCGCGTTGAACTGTCCGGCCAACCGCTGCCAACCCGAACTGGCTGCCGTGAACTTGAGCCTGGTCTCCCCATTTAGGAACGTCAGCAACACGCCATCCTTCTTGGCCTCGAGCCAGAACTTCGAGGGCACCGGTGTTTCGCTGTCCGGGTGCCGTACGTTGACGTGGATGAACGGCTTGGGATCCACACGGTCGCCGTGATAGACCAGGGTCACGTTGCGCGGTGTGTCGTGGCTCACGTAGGGCACCGTGCCCTGGGCGTGCGTGACCGCAAAGCAGGACGCCGCACAGCGCCCCATCTGCTGGGTCTCGTGGTTGTAGGGCGTTATGTCTACCTCGGGTACCGCAAGCGCTGAGATCACCGGCACGTTGTAGTCGCCATTGTCCTCGGCGAACGTGTCCTCGCTGAAGGCAGTAACGTCTAGGTTCCCCGTCCCAACAGCACCCACATCGTAGTCGGCCGTCACTGTCGTGCTCTGATTAGCACCCAGGGTCACCTGCGAGGGGCTGACCCCCGTGCAGGTCACATTGCTCGAGCCGCCACAGCTTATGAAGAACGTGTCGGTGCCGCTCCCCGTGTTCTTAACCGTGAAGTCCTCGCTGTGATCGTCGGTGTTGGCAATCCGGTCCGGTGTAGTGGCACCGTCGGGCGTTACAGATACCGATCCACCACCGCCAGGAGGGCCGCCAGGAGGGCCCTGAGCGGCGAGAACGTTGGGCAACGCGATAGCAAGGGATAGAGCAGCGAGTGTGATAATGAACTTACGAGCAGCCGACATGACAGCCTCCGCGAGCTGTGTCTGGTTGTTGTTCAGAGATTCCAAGCGCGTTGTCGTCAAGCACTTCGAGTTGGATGGTGATCTCAGCATCGGTGAGATCACTTGACCGGTATGCGGTAGGTGCCGTCGTCACGCGCCAGACTCGATTCGCTGAACGCGATCAGGCGCACGAGACCAGCACCAGCCTCCTTCACATCGTAGGTAACTGCGATGGTGGCGCTCTGGCCCGGTTCCAGCGTGGTGTGAGTGGGATTCGCACCGTCACAGCTCACCCGGCCCACGCCTATACAGATGAGTTCGTATGTGTCAGTCTCTGTGCCCGTGTTGCTGACGGTGAAGCTCAGCTTGTGGCCGCCGGTCTCGGCAGTGCGGGCCTCGGTCGTTGCCCGGTCGGGGCTGACAGAGACATCGCCCGAGATCACCTCGGTCAAGACGGGCTGTGAAAAAAGGAGAGCCAGTGGAAGAGACAACGCCATTGCAAAGCGCCGAGTACGCAACATGGGCCACGCTCCGTTGGTGCGGAGTTCGTAAGGAGAAACCAGCACACCTAAAAGGCACGGAGCGTGCCCCGATCAGTTAGTCGTTAAGTTGTTGATAGAAAAAGTGTTAGAGATTCAATCCGTCGCGGGAAAGTGTTCGCCCGAACACTCCATCTGTTCGCCCGAACACTCTCAGCGCGGGTCGCAGACGCGGACTTGAACCAAGTTTTCATCTACCATGCAGCATGCTGCTGGCATGCGAAGGGAACGGCATGAGCCCGCTCGATACGGATATTCGATTCGCTCAAATCAAATCTGGATGTGCGGCCTTCAGCCACTCACGGAGGCGCCTACGCAATTCATCTACCGCATCGATAAGTTCATCGGCCTCTGCTTCGGAAACGGCGGTCGCCGATTCATAGGTTACTTCGTGGCGTTTGGAGCGGCAGGTATCGAGAAACTGCGCCAGCTCTGCCACGTCCGGACCGAGCACGAGCGGAAGCGCCGCTATCGTCCGGTAGTGCTTGTGGTCCCGTTCAGCTCTGTACCCAGAGGCGAATAGCGCTACTGAACTCAGACGCAGTGCCGACGTATAGGCGATAGCAAACCGCCACCCGGAGGATAGACGCTGGCCTGCGTCGTGTAGGTCACGCTCGACGGCATCGAGCAGCAGCCGAACTTCCTGTCGCGACGTTGTGTGGCGCTTAAGCCACCCGTGCTCCAACCAACGCTCAAGGCTCACTGCCGACCACCACTATCCTGGGTCCGCGCAAGATATCACTGAGAAAGTGATCGCCATCTTGACGCCGCCGCTCGAATTCCCGAAGGGTCCACACGATTGGCACGATCTCGTGCTCGAGTTGGTCCTGCGCGGGTGCCAATCGCTTGACCGCCTCCCTCAGTCCGATATCTCCCACGATCAGAAGATCGATGTCGCTACCCCCTTTGGCCGCTGCCGCCGCAATCGAACCGAAAACAAAGGCGAAATCGACACCGTCAATTCCCAGTGCCTCACTCAGTACTCCCGCCAGCCCGTCGGTCTTCAACACAATCTCGCGGATGGGCCGGAAGAGCGGGTGTCTTTCGTTCGCACTAAGGTACCGTCTGTTGCCGTGGCGTCGCTCGGTGAGAAGATCGCTAGCTACCAGTCGGTCGATTTCCTGGTTTACCGTTCGTGGAGCAAAGCCGGTGAGACGCACGAGTTCGCGCAGATAAAACTCGCGAGATGAGTCAAGGAAGGTTCGGGCGAGGATCGCCCTGCGGGCGGCGGTGCCGAAGATGAGAGCGCCAGACATAGATGTATGTAAATACCATACGTTCGTATGTCAATAACATACACATCGTTGCCCCACTCGATATCAGCTCCCATTTCTCGAAGGTCGTCTACTGCATCGGTATACGAGATGCGGTGGAATGATGGAGTTAGCTTCCGTGTCCACAAAACCGGGGCAAGTTCACACAGCTGCTCTTGGGACTAGCTCAGCGCACTTCATGACCAAAGCCCACCACTAACGTTGGCTGGCACAACCTGCTGTCGGCTGCTGCCTCTTGACCGCCTCTATCATACCCATCGTGTCCCTTACCACACGATTGAGCCCGTCGTAGCCAAACACCGTGCCGAATTCTACGGGGATGGGCTGTCGGGAGGGGGGAAACTTCACAGCGCACTGGCTGCTGACGAGGCTAGTCGGCGGTCATTCATCCAACGCCTGCGCACCCATGGCTGACAAGCGGCTCGCCAGCCTACCCACTCAAATAACCGGCACGCTGCGAGTCCCAAGCAACCCTGAGCGTCAAGCCGATCGCAACGCAGCAGGTGACAAAGAATGATCCACCGTAAGAAAAGAACGGCAGTGGAATCCCAGTGATCGGCATCACGCCAACCGTCATACCGACGTTAACGAGAATGTGCGTGAGGAACAGGCTGGCGACGCCAAACACCAGGACACCCGAAGAAGGATCGGTTGCCTTGCAAGCGATGCGGATGAGTGTGATGAGAAAGATGGTATAGATCACTAGTGCCACAAACACGCCGACAAACCCCACCTCTTCGCCGACCACCGAGAAAACGAAGTCGGTATGTTGAGCCGGTAGGAAGGCAAGCCGTTTCTGAGTTCCCTCCATATACCCCTTACCGAAGAGACCACCGGACCCAATGGCGATCTTCGATTGGATTATATGCCAGCCCGTTGCTCGGGGATCTATTTCCGGGTTCAGGAACGACAGCAGACGGCTCTGTTGGTACGGCCTGAGCTGGTCCCACAGACCCAAAGCAACGAGTCCCATGATTGCGTTGGAGAACCATACGATTAACCCATCCAGCAGATACGGCCGTGTCCAAATCACGAAGATCGTAATGAAAACGATCCACGCACCCCAGGAAGCCGTCGAGAACGCCAGCATCAGGCTGATGATGGGGGATGCCAGCAGCAGCAGCAGTGCCGGGCGCACTCCCGCCCAAAAAAGAGAGCCGAAGAGAATAGCAAAGAACACGATTGCGCTACCCAGATCAGGCTGCAGGGCAACGAGTAGGAACGGCGCCGCTACAATCAAGCCCGCCGGAGCAGCTTCCCATAACCCCGACGGTGGCTCGCGCCGTCCACCCAGATGCCGAGCGAGCATCAAAATTGTCGCAAGCTTAGCTAGTTCCGCCGGCTGTCCTAAGCGAATTCCACCGATCGCGAGCCACGACTTAGTGCCTGCCGCTGTCCCGGCTCCCACTCCGACAACCAGCGTCACAACTAACAGCAGCAGGGAAGCACCATAGACAATTGGGGCAGCCCAGTCCAACAGCCGCGGTGAAACCTTGAAGATCGCCGCTGCGCCAATCGTGCCTACCAGAAGCCAAACGAGCTGCTTCTGCCAGATATCCGCAACGGCAGACGGCACATCCGTCTGACCAGCAGAGTAGAGTGCCGCGAACCCCGACAAGACCAGCAGGCCTGACGTGATCAGTAAGGATCTATCTAGACTGCGTCGAATCACGTCCGCGAAGGAGAGATGTGTCTGGAAAAAGAGGGCGCGACTCCGGAGCGGAGTCGGCCGGCAACACTAGCTCCAACTCGCTGGTATCTACCTCTGGAGCTGTTGGTCCCAAGATGTGGTGTGCAATGATGCGTGTCACCATCGGCGCAACCCTAGTCCCGTGCTCGGCAAACTCAACGATCGCGCCAACAACGATGACGGGATCATCCGCTGGCGCGAACGCAATAAACCAACCATGGTCCGGACCATGCGAGTTCTGGGCCGTTCCGGTTTTGCCCGCGATCTTGAGGTCGGCTATCTGAGATCGTGCGGCAGTCCCGCTCTGCACCACTTGGACAAGCGCATCACGTAGACCGTCGAGTTCGCTGGGTGAAAGACCGAGCGAGCGGATCTTCCCACCATCACCGACCACGAGCCTAGGCTCCGGAGCTTCACCCCGCGGATTCGCAAGCATGGCATAGAATCTGAGCATGTTGCTTAGACTCTGTGCGTTTTCACCCTGACCGATTGCAAGATTGAGTGTCACCGCAGAGGTCCATCCACGCGGTCCGAACCGCCGATCGTAGTACTCGGTGGAACCGGGAAACTGCGGCCTCGCCTCCCCCGGTAAATCGATGCCCGATCGCTCGCGAAAGCCCAATTCCACGCCGTCGTGCAGGAGGTTGACCAACCCGAGCTTTAGTCCGAGTTGATAGAAAAAGACGTCACATGAATATTGTATCGCCTCCCGCAACGTGATATCACCGTGGCCATCAAGTTTCCAGCAGCGGAAATAGCGATTTCCGTATTGGTATCCTCCCCTACACGGTTCGGTCATCTTGCTGTCCAACGTCACGATGCCTCGCTTGATCGCGCTCACCGCCACTGCCAGCTTCCACGGTGACGCAGGAGGGTACTGACCGCCTACGGCTCTATTGAACAGCGGCTCGTCGACCGATCCGGACAGCGCTTGCCATTCTTCTGGTTCCATTCCGCCGACGAACAGGTTGGGATCGAAAGACGGCGACGAGTAGAGGGCAAGGACGTCGCCATTGCGGGGATCCATTGCCATCACTGCGCCCCGCGAGCCACTTGGAAACACACTGGCTGCGTACTTTTGCAAGGCCATATCTAGGGTGGTTCTAAGTGTATCTGGCTGCTGCGGCTCGAGGGTCGATCCGTCATCCACGAGGTCACGCACCGTCCGGCCCAACGCGTCGACCTCGACGAACCGCACCCCGTCCTTTCCCCGCAGTCGATCGCCATAGGTCCGCTCGAGCCCGTCCCGTCCAACCAAGGTACCGCTCCGAGCACCAGGTACGGCACTCGAGATCAGTTCGCCCTCAGAAATCTCTCCCACATAACCAACCACGTGTGCAGCGACGCTGCTATCGGGATACCATCGCTTTGGCTCGGTCTGTATGACGAGCCGAGGGATCTTGACCCTGCTTTCCTCCAGCGCCGACACAAGATCGAACGGCGCGTCACGTTGTACCACGGTTGGCTCGTATGAGGAACGTCGGAAGCGTCGAATGATCCGCCTGATACGAGCCGAGTCGAGTTCTAGGTAGTTCGCCAGGATTTCTAGAGTGGCACGTAACGAATCCTCAGACGACGTCATTATGGCTATCGAATACCCTGGAACGTTATCTGCCAATACCACACCATGGCGGTCTGTTATGAGCGCCCTGGGTGCCGGCAATGGCACCGGTCGAAGTCGGTTTTCCTCGGACTCGAGTTCGTACCTGCTTGAATGAAGGACTTGGGCCCTAAAGAACGCCACCAACAGGACGCCGAAAACTACGAATACAATCCACCGACTTGCCGCGCCGCGCCTGGCTACTGAGTGAGGGTGGTGCCAGTTCATTCGCTAAGTCTAATGTGTAACCAGTTGCGAAAGACCAACAGTATGACCGCGCCGGCCAGAGAAGTAGAGAGCGCCGTCAGGGGAGACCAATACAAGGCCTGCCAGAGAAGCGCACTGCCGTCGACATGACGCCCGGTCATCAACACCAAAATATCACGGGCCCAGGTTCCCACAAAAAAGAACACCACGTTGACGAACAGGTTGTCGGCAAAAAAAACCGCCTTGCCCCAAGCGGCAAAGTAGCCGATCACGGTGTGGGCCAGGGCAGCCGCCCCAAACGCAGTGGGTGATAGCGAGTCGGCCAGCAGCCCGACAAAGAAACCAGCTATCGCTCCTTGGCCAGGCCTCGCACGAATGGCATACACCAGAAGCGCCAACATCAAGAAATCGGGAGCGATCTGTTGCATCGTGGCAGTACCTGCAAACGGCCTGAGCCCAAAATGCAGCACTGCCAGCAGGAGCAGGACACCACCCATCCGCAGATGATCCCGATCCAGTCTCACGGCACGTCAGCCCCGAATGCCGTCCCGATGTTCCGAGTCGAAGCGGTCAGAATGATCACATGGGACACTGATGCAGGATGCACCGCCGACCTCAGAATGAACGTCTTGGACCAACCAGAACTGGAGGCCCCCTCGGCTATGACTGTCCCCAACGGAATGCCCCGCGGGTACACACCGCCCCTTTCGGCGCCCAGACCCGATGTATACACGCGAGTTCCAATGGGCACGGTGTTCCGATATGGCACGCCGCGCAACTCCATGAGGCGAGTGCTCGGGCCCTCGCTACCACCAGGTGCCACGATCCCAAATATAGACCCGTCCTCGGCCATGGCACTCGCACGGAAGTCGGGATGCGTCCAGATCAGCGCCACCGACGTCGCGGTCCGCACGCTAGAAACAACCCCCAACAAACCATCGGGAGTTATAACCGGATCCAATTCATGAACCCCATCTGCGCTGCCCGCAGACAGGGCGAACATCATCCCATCGCCGATCGAGCCTTGTCGCAGTACTTGTGCGGATACGTGCGTTGACGTAACCCGGCTGGACAGGGACAGGAGTTCGCGAAGGCGTTCATTGTCCTCTCTCAGACTGTAGATCTCCAGCGCAGCTATAGCCGCCGAATCTCTCTGGGCAACGAGGCCCTCCACCCTCGTCCTGGACGTTCTGATCAACAACGCCTCATTCTCGAGGGCGAGGAACGGCACCAGCACAGTATTGGTAATTCCCGTTGCCACGGCCTGTTGGACGTCCACCGGTGCGAGGCGCCCAACTATCGAGAGAACTAGACATACTGCGAAGGCCAGCGTGTCGCGGCGTGACGCGAAGCGTTCCGGCGCGATGATCACAGCTACCTAGGTGGTCAGCACCGAGCGGTACTTCTCATAGTCATCGAGGATACGGCCAGTACCCCGCACCACACAGGTCAGAGGATCCTCGTCCACTCTAATTGGAAGCGACGTCTCCTGGGACAGGACGACGTCTAGTCCGCGGATCAACGCACCACCTCCGGCCATTACGATCCCTCTGTCGACTATATCGCTCGCCAGTTCCGGTGGTGTGATCTCAAGGGCCCGGCGCACCGCGTCCACTACCTGCTGGACCGGCTCCTGAATGGCCTCCCTGATCTCACTGGAGTGGATTCTGACCACTTTTGGAATCCCTGACACCAGATCCCGGCCCTTGGCCTCCATCTCCTGCTCACCGTCTACTGGGGCGGCAGAGGCTATCTGGATTTTTATCGCTTCCGCCGTCGGCTCACCAATGAGCAGGTTGTAATTCTTGCGCATGAACTGAACGATCGCTTGGTCGAGTTCGTCCCCTCCGGTCCTGATGGAGGTATCGCTTACAATTCCCGACAGCGCGATTACCGCGATCTCAGTGGTTCCCCCGCCGATGTCAATGACCATGTTGCCGGTCGGCGTCTCGACCGGCAAACCTACCCCTATGGCAGCCGCCATCGGCTCAGCCACCATGTACACTTCCTTGGCACCTGCAGAGTGCGCACTGTCTCGCACGGCACGCTTTTCCACCTCGGTGATTCCACTCGGTACGCAAACGATGACCTTGGGCTTGACCTTGAATACGCGCTTTTGGATAATCGACTCGAGAAAATATCGCAGCATCTTCTCGGTAACGTCGAAATCGGCGATGACCCCGTCCTTGAGCGGACGAACCGCCTGTATGCCATCAGGAGTCCGCCCCAGCATGCGTTTGGCCTCGAGGCCAATTCCCATGATCTTGGCAGTGGCCTTCTCGACGGCTACGACAGAGGGCTCGTTCAGGACGATTCCCTCTCCACGCACGTAGATGAGTGTATTCGACGTGCCCAGGTCAACTGCGATTTCATTGGCCGGCAGCAGCGTGCCTAGAGATATTTTTGGCCAGCGCATCCGTTTTCAGCTAGTTTAAATTGTTGGACCGACACAACAGCGGTTGCCCATAGCTCGGGCGACCAAACATAACTGATGCTCTAAGTTATGACAAGATAGGTACTTACCAGTCAGTGCTGCAAAGATACTTTAGCTAGCTCCAACCCGAAGGCCTGGGCCACACCGGGATAGACCACTTTCCCCTCAATTATGTTGAGCCCAAGTGCCAACGAACTGTCACAACCGCACGCCTGGCGCCATCCGTCTCGGGCCAGGTGTCGAGCATATGGCAAAGTGGCGTTGGTAAGCGCTAGGGTGGATGTCCTAGGCACCCCTCCGGGCATGTTCGCCACGCCGTAGTGAAGTACGCCGTCTACCATGTAGGTAGGCTGCTCGTGTGTGGTCGCCTTGATCGTCTCGATGCAACCGCCTTGATCCACCGACACGTCGACAATAACCGCGCCTGGCTTCATCAGCTTGAGATCCTCGCGCAGGACCAGTTTTGGTGCCTTTGCACCCGGCAGCAGGACGGCACCTATCAGCAGATCCGCCTTCGGCAACTGATCTAGGATGTTGAGACGGTTCGAGTAGACCAAGTCCACGTTCGCCGGCATTACGTCGCACAGGTATCTCAAGCGCTCGAGCGACACGTCGAACAACGTCACATGAGCCCCCAATCCTGACGCCATCTTGGCCGCGTTAGCTCCCACCACCCCACCGCCTATTATGACAACATCTGCAGGCAGGACTCCCGGCACACCTCCCATGAGCAGGCCCCGACCACCATAGTGCTGCTCCAGATACTTCGCACCTTCCTGGACTGCCATGCGTCCAGCTACTTCGCTCATGGGAGTCAGTAGTGGTAGCTCACGCGATGGCAACTGCACCGTCTCATACGCGATCGCCACACACTTCGATTCCATCACCGCCCGCGTAAGCACCTCACTCGCGGCAAAGTGAAAATATGTGAAGACGATTTGGCCTTCCCGCATGAACGACCATTCGCTCTCCACGGGTTCCTTGACCTTCACAATCATGTCGGACTGCAACCAAGTCTCCTCTGCGGAAGACACAGTGGTTGCACCGACCTTCGTATACAACTCATCTGAAAAGCCGCTACCTTCTCCCGCAGTCTGCTGCACCAATACTGTATGGCCATCGGCCACCAGTATCTCCACGCCCGCCGGCACCACAGCGACCCGGTTCTCGTTCGCCTTTATTTCTTTGGGAACGCCGATGACCATTAGTTGGGACCCAGCCAGACTACGGTCTGGCGATCGGGATTCAGAAATTCTTGGCTAACGTCAGCAACTTGTTCCGCGCTCACAGCTTCTATTCGGGCAAGTATCTGGTCTATGGTCCTATATTCCTGATCGAAAATTGCGCCCGATGCCAAACGATACATCCGCGCAGACGGACTCTCCAAAGATAGTGTCACCTGTCCCTTCAGCTGCTGCTTTGCGTCAGCTAGACGATCGTTAGTGAGCCCCTTCGCCGCCAACTCACTCAACTCCTTTGATATCGCCTCTAGCGCTTGATCAGCTCTAGCCGGATCAGTGCCCACATACACCCCCGCCACTCCCGTCTCCTTGAAGAATGACTGAAAGCTGAAGATCGCATACGCCAGCCCCAGTTCTTCGCGAATCCTCTGAAACAGCGTGCTGGACATCCCAGCGCCCAGCACTGTGGTTAGAAGTATCAGCGGATAACGGCGTTCGTCTCGAAACGGGAATGTGTCGGTACCCATTACTATGTGTGCCTGAGCGGTATCCCGCTCGACTCGCAATTGCGTGTGGCAAGCCGGTGGAACTGCAGGGATCTTTTTGGGCTCAGGTCCCGCCTCAAAATTGAACCATCCGCACTTCGCGAGAAGTTTTAGTAAGATCTCGTGTTTTACGTTGCCGGCCGCAGCTATTACGACGTGTCGCGGATGATAGGTGCTTGCGTGCAGATCCCTGAGGTCTTCGGATTCCAAACCGCCAACAGATTCTTTGGTTCCCAGTATCGAGAAACCGTAGGGGTGATCGGGCCACAAGGTTTCGGAGTGCAGTTCGAAGACCATGTCGTCAGGCGTGTCTGAGACGGAGTTGATCTCCTCGAGGACAACTTTGCGCTCCAAATCGAGATCTGCGGAACGGAGGGTAGGATTTCGGACCAAATCGGTGAGCACGTCGAGCGCCCTGGGGAGGTCTTCGTCGAGCACCCTTGCCTGGTACGAGGTATGATCACGGGACGTGTACGCATCCAATGATCCACCACGCACCTCGAGTTCCAGCGCAATCTCTTTAGCACTTCGGCGCTGGGTGCCCTTGAAAACCATGTGCTCGAGAAGATGGGACACTCCCATCTTGCCGCGCTGTTCGTGGGCCGTGGCTGTGGTGACCCAGATACCTACGGCCACCGACCGGACACCCGGTAACATTTCCGAAATGACCGTTGCACCGTTGTCCGCGACTGTGCGATGAATCCGTTCGTCGAGCTTGGCAGTGTGCATTGCTCGAAGCTTAGGAGCTTGTCTGTGCGGCTTCCGGCTTGTCTAACAGAGCCTTTCTGGAAAGCCGCATCTTTCCTCGAGAATCCACTTCGAGCAACTTGACCCTAACAACGTCACCCTTGTTCACAACATCCTCTGTGCGGTCGGTACGCTCGTGCTGCAGCTCCGATATGTGCAGCAAACCTTCGACTCCCGGAGTGATCTCAACGAAGGCTCCGAATTGGGTCGTGTTCTTCACCACACCCTCGTAGATCCGACCGACTTCGGGCTCCTGTACGATCCCCTCGATCATTTCACGCGCTCGTTCGCCGGCCTTGCCGTCCAACGCCGAGACCGTCACCAAGCCCGTATCATCGACGTTTATCGTCGCTCCAGTTTGCTCCTGGATACCTCGAATGATTTTTCCTTTGGGACCGATGATATCACCGATCTTCTCGGGCTTGATCTGGATCGTAATAATCCGAGGAGCGTACTTGGAGAGAGTATCCCTTGCCTCGGACAAAGTCTGACTCATCACATCGAGAATGTGCAGGCGTGCTTTCTTCGCCTTCTGTAACGCGTCTCGAAGAACGTCAAGAGATATTCCTTCGATCTTGATATCCATCTGGATGGAAGTAATGCCGTCCTTAGTGCCGGCAACCTTGAAATCCATATCGCCAAGGTGATCTTCGGCCCCGAGTATATCGGTCAAGACCGCGACCTTATCACCCTCTTTGATCAATCCCATCGCGACTCCGGCACACGGGCCTTTGATCGGGACGCCTGCATCCATCATTGCCAGAGATCCGCCGCACACAGTCGCCATGGAAGACGATCCGTTAGACTCGAGGATCTCGGAAACGACTCTGATCGTGTAGGGAAATTCGTCGTACGTCGGAAGCAGCGCTTGCAACGCACGCTCTGCCAGATTCCCGTGACCGATCTCACGCCTGCTGACTCCACGTATCGGTCGCACCTCACCGACGGAAAACGACGGGAAGTTGTAGTGGAGCATAAAACTCTTGGTCGTACCCTGACTGAGATGGATGTTGTCAATTCGTTGCTCATCAGACACGGTACCGAGGGTGGCCGTAACGAGCGCCTGCGTCTGACCTCGAGTAAAGACAGCCGTTCCGTGCACCCGCGGTAAGACCCCTACCTCACATGTGATCTGCCTAACGGTCTCCAAATCACGCCCATCCAGTCGCTCTCCATCTTCCAGCACCTGACGACGCATCGTGTCGTACTCGATCTTGTCAAAGACGCTCTTTGCATCTTTCAACTCTTCTTCATCAATGTCGGCGAGCTGTTCAATCACGTCACTGCGCACCGAAGCCACCGCTTGGGCGCGTTCCGACTTCTCCGAAAGATTGAGAGCCTCTTTGATGCGCGCCGAAGCCAGTTCACTAACCCTGTTCGTTATCTCGTCTGCCGGTACACGAGCGGCCCATTCCATCTTGGGCGCCGCGGCCTCCCGAATGATTTCGTTCTGTTGCTCGATGAGTTCCGCTATCCCGGACTGAGCGAACTCCAAGGCTTCCGCCACTCCCTCTTCGCTGATTTCGAGCGCGCCGCCCTCAACCATCATCAGAGAGTCACTACGCCCTGCCACCACAAGGTCCAGATCGCTGCTGTCGAGCTGCTCAAAGGTCGGGTTTAGCACCCAATTACCCTCCACTCGCGCTACCCGTACCGCCGCTACAGGGCCATTCCAAGGTGCCTTGGACAGTGACAGGGCCAGAGACGCAGCTGTTAGACCCAGAACATCGGCATCGTTTTCCTGATCTGCCGATAGGACATAGACAAAAATCTGGATCTCGTTCTTGAATCCATCCGGAAAAAGCGGTCTGATCGATCTGTCTATCAAACGCCCTGCCAATATCTCGTTCTCGGCCGGTCTGCCCTCTCGCTTAAAAAAGCCGCCAGGGATCTTGCCGGCGGCATAGGTCTTTTCGCGGTATTCGACAGTGAGAGGAAAGAAGGGAAGGTGAGTTTCTTTATCGGAAACCGTGACTGCAGCAAGAACTACGGTGTCGCCGAACTGCACCATTGCGCTGCCGGCGGCTTGCTTTGCCAGGCGTCCTGTCTCCATTCGGTAGGTCCGACCGTCGAAGGACCGTTCTACATGCTTTACCATTCTGTTTCCTGTGAGAGCACTCGAGAATAAACGTAGGCGCCCGAGGTGCTCATCTCGGACGCCCTATATGCCACGCCCAACTGCTAGCGGCGAAGGCCAAGATCGGCAATCAGCTTTCTGTAACCTTCGACGTTGGTACCCTTGAGATAGTTCAGCAGCCGGCGCCTCTTGCTCACCATCGTCATCAAGCCGCGGCGCCCATGATGGTCCTTCTTGTGTGTTCTGAAGTGATCAGTCAGCGCCGATATGCGCTCTGTCAGCATGGAAACCTGAAGCTCTGTGGAGCCTGTGTCGGAGGCGTGTCGCTGGTACTTCCGGATCACGGCCTGCTTGTCAAAACTCATTAAATATGTATCCTCCAGAAAGCGGGCCGTTTAAGATCCCGGAAACTCCTATTCTACAATAGCACAATAATTTAGCTGCTCCCCTCGACGCTGTAAAGACCGATAATGGCTCTTGATTCAACAGATCTCATTGGCAGAACCATTGGCCCATATATCCCTGAGCGCCTGATCGGCGCTGGGGGATTCTCGTGGGTCTTCGAAGCCCAGCATGATGATGGCCGTAAGGTGGCGCTCAAGGTATTGAAGCCGCGCTATTCGGGCGACAAGGAATTTGAGACACGGTTCCGCAACGAGTCTAATTTTGCTTCTCAGCTAACGCACCCCAACGTCGCGCGCATTCTGGAGGTAGGCCAGGTCGATGACATCACCTACTTCTCGATGCACCTCTATCCCGAATCTTTGTCTTCCCATATCGAACGGGACGGGGTTCTCAGCGAAGTCACGCTCGTCAGAATAGCGATCGACGTCGCGTCTGCCCTGGCCTTCGCTCACGAGAGCGGGGTTATCCACCGCGACATCAAGGTAGACAACATTCTCCTAACTAAGGAAGGCGACGCCGTCATCTCTGACTTCGGTATCGCGCGCGCCATCTCCGGCTACGTGTCGGCAACCGGGGTCAACATGACGATTGGGACGCCACAATACATCTCCCCGGAGCAGGCCCAGGGGCGCAAGCTGGATGGGCGCAGCGACCTCTACGCCCTCGGCATCACTCTCTACAAGGCGGTTACAGGGGAAGTGCCGTTCCGGTCGGCTGACTGGTTCGAGTTGGCCCGCATGCACGTTGAGGACCAGCCGACGCCGCCGCGAGAAAAGCGGCCCGATATCTCAGCGCGATTCGAGAGAATCATCCTGCGCTGCTTGGCAAAACATCCGGACGATCGCTATGAGTCGGCCAATGCCCTGCTCGACGACCTAAACAACATCGCCGATCGCCTGCGCCGGACCAGCATGTTCGGCACGTCCCCTGAGGATTTCGATTTCACAGCCGTAGCAGAGTCGGCTGACCGTCCCAAATGGATCATGCCCCTGGCGGCCGTAGTGCTGGTCGTGGTGGTTGCCGTGCTCATAGTGGTGCTGGGAAAATAGACCCGGACTGGTCTTCGAGGTCGTGTTTTATCAACGCTCAATGTCCAATGATGTCCAACTTGGTCATTGGACATTCTACATTGACCCTATGTCATCCGCTGAAGACGCGAAACAGGTCGTTGGTAATCGCCAGCGCCATGATTCCGAGCAAAACGACGAGACCGGCCTGGGTCAGTCTCATACGAAGAGTGAGAGATAGCGGCTTCCCTCTGACTCCCTCTGCCAAGAGAAAGAGTAGATGGCCCCCGTCGAGTACTGGAATCGGCAGCAAATTCAGGATTGCCAAGTTGATCGAAAGAAACGCCATAAAACTGAACAGGGCTGCTCCACCCAAGCTCGCGAACTGACCGGCCGCCTGACCGATCAAGATCGGGCCGCCTAGTTCCCGCGGTGAAACGGTGCCGACCACCATTCCCTTGAGCGTGAATAGCACCAGCCCACCCATAGTCCCTGTTTCGCGGGCGCCCTGGACGATGGCTTCCGCCAGGCCATAACGCACACGTATGAAGTCCGCCTGCCTACCTATCCCGATCCGGCCCGCTTTGCCGGTCTCGCCCGTGATCGGATCTTGGATCGTCCGCTCCACGGGCACCACGGAGACATCAAATATTGAATCGGCACGCAGGATCGTCAGGGTAAGAGGCGTTTCAACGCTTCTCTCCACTGCAGCCACCAGGTTGCCCCACGAGGGGATCGTGTCTCCATCGGCCCTCAGGATTAGATCGTCTTGCTCGAGACCGGCGACCGCGGCCGGCTGGCCCGGGTCGACCAAACCGACTCGGGGCTCCCACAGCGGTTCGATAGCCACAAGTATTCGTTCTCTTGCTTCCGTATCGACCCCGGGGATCGCAATCGCGATCGGTTCGAGGCCGTCGGCGAACTCGAACCTTAGATTCTCTGATGTCGGATCGAGCACGCCACGCTGTAGATCGTCCCAGTACGCGGCAGTGTCGCCATTGACACGTATCACTTGGGTTCCAAAAGGAATCGTCGCTAGAGCAGCAGCTTCCGCGGGGAGTCTTGCCGAATCAACGCGGGCGATGGTCGTATTGGGATCAAGCACTCGACCGTATACTGCCGCAATGCCACTGTAGACAGCCCATGCGAACAGTGCATTCATGATTACGCCGGCCGAAATTACCAGAATGCGCGCAGGCAGGGATTTGCTCTCGAAGAGCTTTTCGGGGGGATAGTTCTCGTCAAGAGCACCGCCCTCCAACGATTCCATGGCCTCTTGTTCCTCTTTGCTGGCCATCTTGACGTAACCACCAAGCGGAAACCAAGAGATTTGGTACTCGGTTTCGCCGTGCCGGAACTTGATGGGCGTGGCAGGACCAAAACCGATCGAGAAGCGCGGCACCCCGATCCCCATTGCCTTCGCGGCAATGAAGTGACCGAGTTCGTGTACCAGGATCAATACACCAAGTACGAATCCAAACGCGGCGATAGTCAGCAACATTCAGCCCCCGTCGCTTCACGAGCCCAGCGGTCGGCTGCCAGAATGGTTTCCATCTCTAGTGCCGAGCCGGCAGTATGGATGCTCAAGACCTTTTCGATTACTTCAACTACCTTGCCAAAAGAGATCCGGCTATCGAGAAAAGCTTGCACAGCCACTTCGTTAGCGGCGTTGAATACGGCCGGTGCAGTTCCCCCCGCTCTGCCGGCCTCGACTCCCAACGAAAAGGCCGGAAAAGCATCTTTCCTGAGCGGCTCGAATGTGAGCGATCCGGCGGCGACCGGGTCGAACCGTGGCAGCGCCGTGTCAGCCAGACGCCCCGGATGTGTCAGCGCATACAAGATCGGCAGCTCCATGCTAGGGAACCCAACTTGGGCCAACACCGAACCGTCGACAAACTCAGTGAAGGCATGGACGATCGATTGTGGGTGAACGACCACATCGATGGCATCATACCCCAAACCGAACAAATGGTGCGCCTCAATCACTTCCAGCGCCTTGTTAGCAAGACTCGCACTATCGACCGTGATCTTAGGTCCCATCCGCCATGTCGGGTGCTTGAGCGTTTCTTCGACAGTCGCCCGCCTCAACCGCTCGATCGGCCACTCCCTAAACGGGCCACCGGAAGCCGTAAGTATGAGTCTTGCGAGTTCAACGTCCGGCCTGCCGGTAACACACTGGAGCACGGCACTGTGCTCCGAATCGATCGGTACGATCTCTCCGCCGTGCGTCCGCGCGGTTTCGAGCACAAGGTCACCCGCCATCACCAAGGTTTCCTTGTTCGCGAGAGCAACACGTTTTTGGCACTTCAGCGCTGCGATAGTAGCCTCGAG
This sequence comes from Gemmatimonadota bacterium, assembly GCA_036679605.1. GTDB lineage: Bacteria > Gemmatimonadota > Gemmatimonadetes > Gemmatimonadales > GWC2-71-9 > JAZDCZ01. Next base: position 69,351 of record JAZDCZ010000398.1, on the reverse strand, counting down.
CCCTGCCGAACCCACCACAGCATTGACCACGATATCGACATCCGGATGGGTGGCCGCCTCCACCAAACACTTTGGCCCCGGGCTCAAGTTGGTCCTTGCCGGGACTCCATTTGAAGGCCCGGCCACCAGGCCCACAACCTTGGCGCCAGCGGACTCGGCCTGCCTGTAAAGCAATTCGTCCGACCCGTTAGCCGTAAGCGCTACCACGTGGAAGTGGTCGCGCTGGCGCTCCAGGACCCGCAAAGTACTGGTGCCAATCGAACCCGTCGAACCCAGTATCGCTACGCCAGTGCTCATATCGTACCGTACAGGTTGAGCATGATCGCCGCTACCGGCAACGCCCAGTACATCGAATCGAACCGGTCGAGCACGCCGCCGTGGCCGGGGAAGAAACCGCCTGAATCCTTGACGCCCGCTTCGCGCTTGAACAAGGACTCGGCAACGTCCCCCACTTGGCCGAGCCCTGACACCACCAGGCCCAACGTTACCAATTGCCACAGCGACAACTGGATTCCCACTCGCTCAAGAATGAAATGGCCATACAACGGCGCCACTAGAAACGCCCCGCCGATGCTTCCTCCTATGGCCCCCGCCCACGTCTTATTGGGACTTAGCACCGGGGCGAGCTTGGGACCGCCAATCAGCGACCCGCAGCCCATAGCCAGGCTGTCGCATATCCAAACCACGGCCAGCGGGAGGAACACCAACCAGGTCGCGCCCCATGATGTGTAGGGGGCGTGCGGATGTCTTATGAGAATTACGAAGGCGATCATTCCGCCGGCGTACAGCGCGCCGAACACCGTAATCGCGACGCTGGCCAACGGATTCTGATCCGGCCCCCTGCGTCGCATAGCCACCATGAGGACGGCAATGATCCAAACGGATAGACCAAACGCGAACCATGCGCCCTCGAGGTCCAACCCGTCCGCAGATACCGCAAATACGGCCAGTGCCGGGAGTGCAGCTCCCGCAAAACCCACTGCCTTGAGAGGTTGAATGCCTTTGTGTTCTGCCAGGCGGTAGAACTCAGACGCTCCAAGAACGCCAAATGCAGCAATAGCGATCGCCAGCGCCCATCCACCCACATACACTACTCCCAGGGCGGCTGGTATCACCACCACTATCACGGAAATCCTGCGGGCCAGATTTGAAGAGATCACGACATTCGAGGGGTCATAACGATAGAGGAGTCAGACCTCCATGATTTCCCGTTCTTTGGCCTCAACAATCGAATGAAGCTGTTGAACTGCATCGTCGTGATGCTTTTGAATGTCTACCTCGGTCCGATGCTTGTCGTCTTCGGATACGTGTTCGATTTTCTTGACACCGGATATCGCCTCCGTGCGTGCATGCCTCACCGCAATCTTCCCCTCCTCGGCCAGTTTCCGTACGATCTTGGCGAGATCTTTTCGACGCTCCTCGGTCAACGGAGGTAGCGGCACGCGGATCAGGGTTCCGTCATTCGATGGGTTGAGGCCCAAGTCTGACGTGAGTATTCCCTTCTCTATAGCACCAATGAGTGTCTTGTCCCACGGCTGGACCGTCAGCATTTGTGGCTCAGGTGCAGCCACGGACGCTACTTGATTCAGCGGCACTTGCTGCCCGTATGCATCGACCCTGACTGTGTCCAGCAGACTCGTCGTAGCCTTGCCGCTTCGGATGGTGGCCAGTTCACGCTTGGTGTTCTCGATCGCCTTGTGCATCTGGCGCTTCGATTCCTTGGAAACATCTTGCAGTGTTTTCATCGTACGATTGTGCCGACCCGGTCGCCCTTTAGAACGCGCGAGATAGCACCCTGCTGGTTGACGTTCATGACGATGATAGGCAAGGAATTCTCCTTGCAAAGGCCAAAGGCATTAGCATCCATCACCTCGAGGCCGCGAACGATCGCGTCCTGGAAGCTCAGTTCCGGGATGAACTCAGCATTCGGGGTTTTCTTTGGATCGGCATCGTAGACGCCGTCCACGCTGGTTGCCTTGATGAGCAAATCCGCCTCTATCTCCAGAGCCCGCAGCACCGCTGCAGTGTCAGTGGAAAAGTACGGGTTTCCAGTCCCACCCGCGAACAGGACGATGCGGCCCTTCTCGAGGTGACGCTGCGCCCGGCGACGAATGTAGGGTTCAGCAAGTTCTTCCATCCTAATGGCCGTCATCACCCGAGTGTCGACTTCCTTACGCTCTAGGATATCTTGAATGGCCAAGGCATTGATCACGGTCGCCAACATACCCATGTAGTCGGCTGACACACGATCCATTCCTTGCTGACTCGCTACCGCACCGCGGACAATGTTGCCACCACCGACGACTACACCGAGAGCAACCCCGGTGGCTCGCACGTCCTTAATCTCGTCGGCCAGTCGCTCCACAACGCCGAAATCGATTCCAAATCCTTGGTCACCTGCAAGTGCCTCGCCTGACAACTTGAGTAGCACACGGTGATAGCGGATGTCGCTCATTACTATTCCCCTAGTTCGTACCGCACGAACCTACGCACCACCAGATTCTCACCGACCTTGGTAGATACTTGGGTCACCAGTTCGCCCACGCTCATCTTGTCGTCCTTGACGAACGGCTGCTCCAGCAAAACTCGCTCCTTGAAGAACTTCTTGAGCTTGCCCTCTACCATCTTCTCTCTGACCTGTTCGGGTTTACCGGAGTCGGCCACCTGCTTCTCGATGATATTCCGCTCCCGAGACACGATATCCTCAGGGACCTGCTCTGTCGATACAGAAACTGGGTTCGCTGAAGCAACATGAATTGCCAGGTCGTTGGCAAGGTCACGAAAATCGTCGGTACGGGCGACGAAATCGGTCTCGCAATTCAACTCGACCAAGACTCCAATTCGGCCATTGAAGTGTAGGTAGCTACCGATCACTCCCTCGCTCGTTATCCTTCCCGCTCGCCCGCCGGCCTTTGCCATACCCTTTTGCCGCAGAAGATCCACTGCCTTCTCTAAGTCACCGTCGGTCTCTTGGAGTGCCTTCTTGCACTCCATCATGCCCACACCGGTACGGGTACGTAAGGCGCTTACTTCTTTGGCGGAAACCTTTGTTGCCATCAGAAAAATATCCTAGTCAAACTCTATGAGTCGTTTATGTGAGAACCGCCGCCGTCGACACCTTTGGTGGTCGGCAGCGGCGGCAAGGACCCGATTCCTCAACAGTTGGGATCAGTCCTGCCCTTCGGTACCAGCGTCACTCGATTCCACCGGGGCGACACTTTCTTTGCTGGGTTCAGCAGCGCCGACCTCCACCGTCGGCTCGGGGGAAGTTGCCGCCTGCTCCGGCGGAACGTCGGTCTTCAGTCGCGCTGCAATAGCCTCAGGTTTTGGTCGTCTCTTACGGGGCCGCCGCCGCGAATCGCTTGCATCTCCTTCAAATCTGTCCGTGCTGTAGGTGCTGTACGGCTCCGCTTCCACCGCCACGTCTCGCGCCGGGACCTGTGTGCGGACTTCGGAAATAAGATCCACAATTGCTTCCGTGATGACGGATACGGACCGGATCGCATCGTCGTTCCCGGGTATCGGGACTGTTATCAAATCTGGATCTGCGTTCGTGTCAACGATCGCAATGACCGGGATCGAAAGCTTGTTGGCTTCAGCAATCGCGATGCGCTCCTTCTTCGCATCGACGACAAACATGACACCCGGAAGCCGCCCCATGTTCTTGATGCCCTCGAGATTGCGATGCAGTTTTTGGCGCTCGCGATCGAGTTGGAGCCTCTCCTTCTTGATCAAGAACTCGTAGCTTCCGTCCTCTTGCCCCTGCTCGAGTTCCCGAAGCCGCCTAGTCTGCTTCTTGATCGTATGGAAATTCGTCAGCGTGCCACCAAGCCAACGCTCAGTAACCCACTGCGCACCACATCTCTCTGCCTCGGATTTCACGATCATGTTGAGCTGCTTCTTGGTGCAAACGAATAGAATGCTTTCACCCTTCATGAGCACGTCACGAATCAAGTCTTGTGCGATCTTTAGTTGCTTGAGGGTCTTCTGAAGATCTATGAGATAGATGCCCGAGCGCTCGGCAAAGATGAAACGGCGCATCTTGGGATTCCAGCGGCGTGTCTGATGCCCAAAGTGTACGCCGGCCTTAAGCAAATCTTGGAGTTCTGGTTGTGCCATCTAATGCTAGTCCTTGGGTTATTCGTCCACCGTCTTCATCTCCGGCTCCGATCCGCTGCTACTACGGACACCCCGAGCCGAATCCAACGGTGTGAGAAATTCTTCGCTAAAGTCCTACCGTTTCGAGAATTGGAACCGCTTGCGCGCCTTAGGCTGGCCCGGCTTCTTGCGCTCGACCGCCCTGGGATCGCGAGTCATCAGACCATGGGAACGCAACTTCTTACGACGTTCTTCATCGGCCACAACTAGTGCCCGTGATATGGCAAGCATAATGGCGCCGGACTGCCCGGTGATACCGCCACCGAACACCCGTGCCTTGACATCGAATGCGCCTAACGTGTCGGTCACAACGAACGGCTGTTGAATGTGCTGAATTAGGGAGCGGCGCGGGAAATAGTCACCCAGTGTTCGACCGTTGACGTTCCACTTACCCGATCCTGGCGTGAGGTACACCCGTGCCACGGATGTCTTTCGCCTCCCGACAGCATGCCACCTATCTTCCGGCTGTTCCTTCGTAGTCATCTCTCTACAACCCCAAATCGACTGGAGATGGCCTCTGACCGGCGTGCGGATGTTCGCCACCGGCATAGACCTTCAGTTTTTGCCGGAGGACCTGCTTTCCCAAAGTGCCCTTCGGAAGCATTCCGAAAACGGCCTTTTGTATTACCCGCTCAGGATGCTTTCGCAACATATCAGAAACCGACGTGAATTTTTCGTGTCCTATGTAACCGGTGTGGCGGAAATACTGCTTTTGCTCGAGCTTCCTTCCGGTAAGCCGGATCTTCTCGGCATTGATTACGACCACAAAATCGCCTCCGTCCATGTGCGGCGTGAACGTAGGCTTGTGCTTGCCTCTAATTAACTGAGCGACCTTGCTGGCTAGCCTGCCCAAAACCACACCGTCGGCATCGACGATGTGCCAGGCATGCTCCAGCTCGCTCTTCTTTTGAGAATAGGTCTTCATTTGCCTCGCTGAGCGAGTTCTTCAGGTTACAGGTGATGCGCAAACGCGTATAGCCACTTAACTTACCTCGGCTTTTTAGTGGGGTCAACCCTGAACGTCTACCTCGACCAATACAGCCCCTTTTTCTACGGCCTGGCCCGCTGTCACCTGGATTGAACTGACCCTGCCGCCGGCCGGAGACTTTATCTCATTCTCCATCTTCATGGCCTCGAGCACCACGAGCCCGGTTCCAACATCGATGGACTGACCCTCCTCAACCTCTACCCGTAGCACCAATCCCGGCATCGGGGCTCTGACAGTACCGCCTGTTATTGCTGATTCACCGTCCGACACCACCTCTCGAAGCCGACGGGCACGTTCATCCTCAACCGTCACAGAGCGGGTAGTTCCGACCATTGAGACAGACCAACCGGACTGCTCGCGTTTCATGGTGAGAATGGTCGACTGATCTCCGATTACCAGCCTCCGGATCGGGAGCCGAGGAGCCGCAATCAGCTTTGCCGAAACCTCGCACCCATCCAGACGGACACGCTCTGCGTCGATTTCGATCTCGAATACCTTGCCCTCGACAGTAACCGTGTACTTCACTTGCTCTCCAGAACCACAAGCGTCTCGACATGGCTGGTCTGTGGAAAGAGATCGTAGGCCCTTACAGAACGGATCTCCAATGACGGCATGCGATTGAGATCGCGGGCAAGAGTGGCCGGATCGCAGGAAACGTAGGAGAGCAACCGACCGCGCTTCGCTCCGGCCCATCGTTCTAGTTTCTGCGACACCGATCTGTGCATCCCGGTCCTCGGCGGATTGACAACTACCGCCTCGGGCTCAGGAAGGCGAGCCAGTTCATCCTCCACTCGTCCACAAATCCGAGTGAGGCTACCCAACCTCGGTACATCGCTCCCCGTTCGATGGCGTCTCTTTCCCCACCGCACCGCACTCCGGTCGGAGTCTACGCACCAGACCCGCGCTCCAGCATCTGCGAGTGACTCCCCGGCGTCTCCCACCCCAGAGTAGAGGTCCCAAACCGCAGAGCCCCGAATCTCTCCCAGCCCATCAACGGCTTCGCTCCGAACTCGTGCAGCCAATTCCATGTTTACTTGCTCGAACGCAACCGCAGGGAAAGTCGTCTGTCTCCCTGCCACCACCCTGGGGACACCGCGCTCCGGCTGCCACCAGATCGATACGGCGGGATCGGGCAACGCCGCCACCAAATCGTTCGCGTTCCACACGGCCTCGCCGCCTAGACAAACGACATGCAGTCCGCCCTCTCGATCCTCCCGCAACACGAGTCCAGTCATGCCAGATGGAAACAGTCTGACGTGTTTTCTCAATTCTGCCCACAGTTCCATAATCCGTGCGCCGGCGATCAGACAGTCCTTCAAATCGAAAATGCGATCGGGTCGATTCTGCACGTGCAGTCCGAGATGTCCATTCGACACTGATAGGGTGATTTTCGAACGATAACGCCACGGCTCAGATGCACTGATGATTGATGGATCTGCAACATCACGGTGTCCTATGCGCCGTAAAGCATCCCCCACCAGCGCTCGCTTGACTTCGAGTTGTGCTGCCGGTGAGAGGTGCTGAAGTTGGCAGCCCCCGCAATTGTCCACCCGGTAATGAGAACATGTCGGTTCGACACGGTCGGGACCCTCCGAAGCAAGACCGAGCAGTCTTGCACGGGCAAAGCTGCGATTTCGCGTCAACAACTCTACTTCAGCCTTGTCGCCTGGCGCGGTCCGTGGGACGAACACTACCAGTCCATCACTCATCCGCCCGACACCGTCACCGCCCGCCGCGATCCTGTCGATCTCGACGGTAGCGGTCATCGCAACCCGCCGCGGCGCGCCGCTATCAACCAGGGGCTATCGCAATGACCTGCCAGGTTCGGTGCTGCTCTAACCCGTCTGTTCCGGGCCGCGTGCTCTGACAGAGCGGCTGCGATAGCGACCGTTTCGAGTTCGCTCTCCGCGGGTTGTTCGGCAAGCAGGTCGCTGCCCACTCGGTCGAGGTACTCGATGTCGTAGTCGCCCTTCGTAAATGCCGGTTCTGACATCACTCGCCGATGAAACGGCTGTGACGTTGGAAGCCCAACGATGACGAGTTCATCAAGAGCCCTGCGCATTCGGACTATCGCGTTTTCTCTATTCTCGGCCCAGACCACCAACTTGCCAATCAGTGAGTCGTAGTAAGGACTCACCTCACTACCCGAATCGATGCCGCCGTCCCAGCGGATTCCCGGACCGGATGGGACACGCATGTACTCCACAACTCCGGTCGCAGGAAGAAATCCGTTGAATGGATCCTCTGCTGTGATGCGACATTCGATCGAATGGCCGCGGGGGACCATCGGCCGACCCGGCAAAGTGGTGGGCAGTCCCGCCGCTACTCTCAACTGCTCCCTGACCAGGTCAACACCATACACCATCTCAGTGATTGGGTGCTCTACCTGCAGCCGCGTATTCATCTCGAGGAAATAGTATTCGCCATTGGGCGTGAGTAGAAATTCGACGGTTCCCGCACTCCAGTAGCCAACTGACACTGCCGCCTTGACCGCTGTTCTACCCATGGCGGCTCGTAGATCCATATCCACCGCCGGCGACGGGGATTCCTCTATCAATTTCTGATGGCGTCGCTGAATGGAGCACTCACGCTCTCCCAAATGCAGGACATTGCCAAACCGATCTCCCAACACCTGGATCTCTACATGGCGAGGTCGCTCTATCAGCCGCTCCACATAGACGGCTCCGTCGCCAAACGCTGATCGGGCTTCCGACGAAGCGCGCTCGAACTCGCGCTCAAGATCCTCAGAGCAGTCGACGCTACGCATGCCCCTGCCGCCGCCTCCCGCGACTGCCTTCAGCAACACCGGATACCCGATCTCGCTAGCAGCATCCAACGCCTCGTGCACCGTACCGGTCGGTCCCGCAGAACCTGGTACCACCGGCACGCCGGCCCGAGCCATCTGCAGTCGTGCCTCTGTCTTGTTGCCCATTATGCGCAAGGCGTCCGCAGAAGGACCGACGAAGGTTAGGCCGGCTCTGTGCACCGCTTCGGCAAAATCAGCGCTCTCGGCTAAGAAGCCGTATCCGGGGTGGATAGCATCTGCTCCCGTTTCATCTGCCGCCTTTAGCAACCGCTCGATGTTGAGGTACGATTCAGCTGCCGGAGCTGGACCAAGTTCGAAGCCCTGATCCGCGAGTTGGACGTGGAGACTCGACCTGTCTGCCTCTGAGTAAACTGCCACGGATTCCAATCCCTCTTCGTGGCAGGCGCGGATGATTCTGACCGCGATTTCCCCCCGGTTCGCAACGAGAACGCGCCTCAGCTTGTTAGACTCAGTCAACACACACCTCGTACCTGTGACTCCTTACAGGGGAATATTCCCATGCTTCTTCGGGGGGTGCGCGTCTCGCTTCGTAAGAAGGGTTTTCAGAGCTGAGATGAGACGGGGTCGCGTTTGCCTCGGATCGATTACGTCGTCCAGAAAACCGCGGGACGCGGCGTGGTATGGGTCGGCAAACTTATCTCTGTATTCGACGACGAGTTCCTCGAGTTTGGCCTCGGGATCATCCGCCGCCGCAATTTTCCGCTTGAATAGAATCTCCGCCGCCCCCTTTGGACCCATTACCGCTATCTCGGCGCTGGGCCAGCCAACATTGAAGTCACCCCCCACGTGCTTCGAACTCATCACGTCGTAAGCTCCTCCGTAGGCCTTGCGCGTGATCACGGTCAGTTTCGGAACAGTAGCCTCGGCATACGCAAAAAGGAGCTTGGCTCCGTGCTTGATGATGCCTCCGTGTTCCTGCTCCACACCCGGGAGAAATCCGGGCACGTCCTCGAACGTGATGAGTGGAATATTGAACGCATCACAGAAACGAATGAATCTCGCGCCCTTCAGAGACGCGTTACTATCCAAGACTCCCGCTAGGAAAGCTGGCTGATTCGCAACGACCCCAACAGGATGCCCCCCCAATCGCGCAAATCCCACGATGATATTCGCTGCGAAGTCGCGATGTACCTGCAAGAAATCACCGTCGTCGACGACATGACTTATAACATCGCCCATGTCATACGGCTTGGTGGGATTGTCGGGTACGATTTCCAATAGGGCTTCGTCACACCTCTCGGCAGGATCATCGGATTCAGAGACGGGCGGACTGTCCAAATTGTTGCTCGGTACGAACGAAAGTAGGCGGCGTATTTCGTTGATGCATTCGATTTCGGAATTGTGAGCGAAGTGCGCTACGCCCGAAATCGATGCGTGCACGTCCGAGCCGCCGAGTTGCTCTGCTGTCAAGTTCTCGTGCGTCACCGTCTTTACTACGTTCGGACCCGTGACAAACATGTAGGAAATACCACGAACCATGAAAACGAAATCGGTGATAGCAGGGCTGTACACAGCCCCCCCAGCGCAGGGTCCCAAAATCGCGCTAATCTGCGGCACGACTCCGGACATCTTTGTGTTGCGGAGGAAAATATCGGCGTAGCCACCTAGGGACACGACGCCTTCCTGGATCCGCGCACCGCCCGAATCGTTTAGCCCAATGAGCGGAACACCGTTTCTTACAGCGTGATCCATGATCTTGCAGATTTTCTCTGCGTGAGCTTCCGCGAGAGATCCGCCAAACACGGTGAAGTCCTGTGAGAACACGTAAACCAGCCGACCATCGATCCGTCCATATCCGGTAACCACTCCATCGCCCAGTGGTTTGTTGTCGGCCAGTCCGAAATCGGTCGAACGGTGGGTGACAAACCGGTCAAGCTCTACAAACGTCCCGTCATCGAGCAATAGATCGAGACGCTCGCGCGCCGTGAGCTTGCCTTTCGCATGCTGCTGCTCGATGCGATCGGTACCGCCCCCCAACTCCGCCTGTGAGGAAAGTTGGTTAAATGTCTCGAGTTTTTTCTTGATCGTCACAGACCGGTACGGTGAGAGAGGATAGGATCTATTGAATCAAACGCGCTCGGTCCCTCACTCCGGGCGCGCGTCGACCTCGTGCTTTGCCTCCGGCGCGTCCTGCGTCTGGGAGTCTACTGGTTCCGGAGTTCCGTCCTCGCCCCCTTCAACGCTAGCCACCTCCGCTTCAGCCACCTCAACTTCAGCCACCTCAACTTCAGCCTCTTCCTTGGCGACGGCTGATGCTGTTGTGTCTGGGGTCTCTTCAATGGCGGCTGCTTCGGCAAGAGCAGCTTCATAATCGTCCCCAATCGTCTCGTCGCCCTGAATTGCGGGGATGCTTGCAGCCTCTTCGATGGCCGGCAACTCGCCCAACTCTGTCACGGCCAGCATGATGCGGTGGTGTATGGGGTCAACTTCCATCACCTTGAGCGACGCGGCCTGCGCGGCACGAACACAACTCTCGACAGACTTTCCCTCTGGAATTGGTAGCTGCGCTTCAGGTACAAACCCCTCCAGGTCGTTGCCGAGATCCACTACCACTCCTCCCTCTTGGAACCGCACAATATGCCCGTCCATCTCGGTCCCAACGGGGTAGTCTTCGCCGATCTTGAGCCACGGATCTTCTTGGGCCTGCTTCAACCCCAGGGATATTCTCTTGTTCTCGGTGTCGATGTTTAGAATCACCACATCGACAGAGTCGGCCTTCTTTAACACTTCAGACGGGTGCTGGACTCGCTTCGTCCACGACATATCTGAAATGTGGATAAGGCCGTCTATGCCGGGTTCTATTTCGACAAATGCGCCGAACGAAGTAAGATTGCGGACTTTGCCAGTGATTCGCGTTTGGAGGGGATATTTCATCGGCAAAACCAACCAGGGATCTTGCTCAGTCTGCTTCATTCCAAGAGATATCTTCTCTTCGCCCGAATCGACCTTCAAGACCACAGCTTCGATCGTCTCACCAATCGACACGATTTTCGAAGGATGGCGCACGTTGCGTGTCCAGCTCATCTCGCTGATGTGTACCAACCCTTCGATCCCCGGCTCTAGCTCCACAAAAGCGCCGTAGTTCGTGATACTTACGACCTTGCCCTGGACCCGTGCTCCCACCGGGTACTTCTCGGCAACATTCTCCCAGGGGTATTCCTGTAGCTGCTTGAGTCCAAGGGAGATCCGTTCCCTGTCCCAGTCGATGTCGAGGATCTTTACGTCGACGTCCTGGCCCATCTCGACGATCTCAGATGGATGCGACACTCGGCCATAACTCATGTCGGTGATGTGTAGGAGACCGTCCACACCGCCAAGATCGATGAACGCACCAAAGTCGGTGATGTTCTTCACGCCGCCCTTACGAACCTGGCCGACTTCGAGGTCCTTGATCAGATCCTCGCGCTTGTTAGCGCGCTCGGCCTCAAGAATGACCCGGCGGGAGACAACGATGTTACGGCGTCGCTTATTCAGCTTGATAATTTTGAACTCAAGCTCCTGACCCAACAGCTCGTCGAGATTTGGAACGCGCCGCAAAGCGATTTGACTACCCGGTAAGAACGCGTCGACCCCCATTAGGTCTACCACTACCCCACCCTTAATTTTCTTCTGCAGACTGCCCTTGACCGCCTCGTCGCCTTCGTACGCCTCCCGAATCTTTTCCCAGACCCGCATGAAGTCGGCTTTCTTCTTGGACAGCACTACCGCGCCGTCTTCGTCCTCCAGCTTCTCCAAGAATACTTCGACCTCGTCTCCCGCACTGATCGATTCGGGTGACTTGAACTGCTCTATGGAAACGGCACCTTCAGATTTGAATCCGACGTCCAGAATTACATGTGTGTCTGTAACCCGGAGAACCTTTGAAGTGACAATTTCGCCTTCGGCAATGCTCTGAAGCGTACCTTCGTACAAATCGAGCATCTGCTGATATTCTTCATCACTGTAGTCCTCGTCATAGAGATCCGGACGTATGCGAAGCGAGGTGGGCTCGTCAGCTAGGGAGGTGGGCTCGTCAGCTAGGACGGATGGTCCAGCACTGGAAGCGGTTGTGGTTTCTTGCGACTCGTCTGCCATGTAAATGGTGGTTCCAAAACACTCCGTTAATAGCCAAACGCCGCTTTCCCATGCGGAAGGCGACAAGCCATGAAGCATAGAGCGGGGCCATACCTATGTCAAGCTAGGAGAACGCTTTCCGAGCTTCTTGGGCAATCCTATTGACCTGCGCTTCAAAGGTCATCGCAGACGTGTCGATCACGATGGCATCTGCAGCTGCCGCAAGGGGGGCAACCGACCGGCTGGAGTCGGCCGCGTCTCGCACTTCCTGCTCCTCCAGGATCTCGGCAACGTTTGCGGGATCAATAGGCTTGCCTTCCTGTAGCAAACGACGACGCGCGCGTTCCTCCGGAGCCGCCGTGAGAAACACTTTGAGGGAAGCCTCCGGAAATACCACTGTTCCTATGTCGCGCCCGTCGACTACGACGCCGTTGGGATGGAGGGTCGCTGCCTCTCTCAGCGCCTGGTTTACCCAATCACGTACCTCCGGAATAGCCGATACTTCGGACACTCGTGCCGTCACCCGAGGAGAGCGAACCTCATTGGATACATCCACACCGGCAACCTCCGGTAGAAACCCAAGCTCTGTAAGGCGTAGTCCGACCGGCAGTGACCGGGCCAACCCAACTATCTGCTGGCCCGACAGTTCGTCCTCCGCATCCAGGTCAGCTAGGGTTAGGGCTCTATACAGAGCCCCACTATCTAGATGGCACATACCCAATTGCTCGGCCACGGCACGTGCGGTGGTCGATTTCCCCGCGCCCGCCGGACCATCTATCGCGATGACCCGACTAGGCATCGGTGAACAACCGGTCCAAGTCAGAGAAAAAGTTTGGGTAGCTCACTCCAGCTGATTCACTCTCCGAAAGTTCGATATCTGACGCCGGGGTCGTGCCTAGGACTGCAAAGCTCATCGTGAGTCGATGGTCTCCTGCTGTCTCCACCCTGCCCCTCAACGGCTGACGCGAACCAACCACAACTAAATCCTCACCCTGAATCTCGGCCGTCCCCCCTATTGCCCTGAGATTCTCGGTAATGAGCGCGAGCCTGTCGCTTTCTTTCACGCGAAGCTCGCCAACAGACCGGAAAGTGGTCTCACCGTGAGCACGTGCTGCCAATGCAGCGAGCAACGGTATCTCGTCTATCAGGCTAGGTATTTCATCCGCCACTATCTCCGTACCTGTCAACGGATGCGACTTTACCATGAGATCGGCGACCGGCTCGCCAGCCATCTCACGTAGGTTGAGTTGCTCGACCTGCGCCCCCATCCTCTGCAGCACGGCGAGAAATCCAGTGCGCGTCGGATTCACTCCAACACACTCGATGAGCAATTCGCCGTGCTCCGCCAACACAGCTGCACCAACCAGAAAAGCTGCAGACGAAGGATCACCCGGGATCGTCAAATCGAAGCTCGCGATCTGGGGCCAGTTCTCCGTCGCGCCATGCAGCCTAACTGTCGTACCTTCTACACGAATATCGAAACCCAGGAACTTGAACAGGCGCTCGGTGTGATCACGGGATCGCACCGGCTCGATCACTGTCACCGGCACTCCGCCAGTGAGACCAGCGAGTAGAATAGCGCTCTTGACCTGCGCGCTTGCCACTGGACTCTCGTAGCTGATCGAACGCAGCTTGCCGCCCTGGATATCGATAGGCATTCCGTCACCATCTCGATCGCTGATGGATGCGCCCATCGCTGCGAGCGGTTCGGTAACCCTGAGCATGGGCCGACGACGCAACGAAGAATCGCCGGTCAGCCGGGCTCTGAAATCGTGACCGGCTAGCGCTCCCAGCATGAGGCGGGCTGTGGTGCCGGAATTACCACAGTCAAGTGTGGAAGAGGGGGCGGTCCACTGTCTACCACGGACCTGCACAGCACGGCCCCGCTCGAAAGAATCTATCTCAGCTCCGAGTTGCCGTAGAACGACAGCGGTGCGTCGTGCGTCAGCTGAGTCGAGTGAGCCAGTGATACTTACGGATGAGTGCGTCAGTGCAGAGACAATAAGTGCTCTGTGAGTAATACTCTTGTCGCCGGGTGGCCGGATTACTCCTCCGACTTTCACGCGTCGAGATGTGCGCGCCACTTACGACCGGCCTCCAACCACGATCCTATGGTATCCGCATCATCACTGGAAATCGCCCTCCGAAGTTCTTGGATCTCCTGATCCATTCCGTCCAGCGCACCAAGCACGTTGTTCTTGTTGAGTAGGAGGATGTCGGTCCACATCTCCACGTTGCTTGCGGCCAGCCTCGTGGTAGAGCGCGCTCCCGAACCAACGGCAGCTCCACGCGGACCCTTGTTGGACAACGCAGCTGCAAGTGCCGATGCTACGACCTGAGGCAGATGACTAGTCCAGGCCAAAGCAACGTCGTGATCACTTGCGTCCACCGTGACTACTGTTGCGCTCATCACTCGCTCCCAAAAATCTGCAACTTCCCTGGCCGCGACTTCGCCTCCCGGGATTGGAGTCACATATATCACCTTGCCGTGGAAAAGATCTGACGTGGCGGCCGAAAACCCGCTTTCGTGTGTGCCCGCCAGTGGATGTGACCCGGCAAATCGTGCGGCGAGCCCCAGCTTTCCCGCCATCTCCACCACCGGGGCCTTCACGCTCGACACATCTGTGCAGTATCCCGCACGAGAGGTGAGCACACTTGCCAATTCATCAAGGAGTCCCAGAGTCGCCTGGGCCGGGGCGGCAATAACAGTCAGGTCGGACGCTTCGACAACTCTATTGGCATCCGCCACGATTTCCGTCACGGCACCCACCCTGATTGCCGAGGTACCCTCTCTTGGCACCGGAGAGAACCCCACTATGCGCTTCACCCCTGATCGAGCTGCCTGCCAGGCTACGGAACCACCGATCGCTCCCAGTCCGATTACGCCGAGTGTGTCTGGTAGCACTTTACCTCGTCAAGCCAAGTAAATACCCAATATGGTCACCCCCAGAGTAGCCAAGGCAAACCATGCGCAGCGCGAAGATCCTCTAAGGGCGAATCGCACACCCAGATGAGCGAGCGCGGCCGCAGGGGCGAGCAATAGTGAAACTATGCCACCCAACATGAGCTTCTCAGACCACGATGACATTGCACCCGAGACACCAGCGTGTTCAACGACGATCGCTGAGATTACCAAAGTTACGGCAACTCCCTCCAGAACGGCCAACGCAACTGCCGCAGGTCGATCTCGGTACCGCTCTTCCGCTCCGTCAGAACTGCGCGACGCCACGAATCCCCATTCGGTATGCACCGTAGAGTAGCAGGAATACAAACAATATTTTGAGGCTTCGCTGATCGAATCGATCCCTTACCCGAGCGGCGATTCGGGCTCCCGCCAGCGTACCGATCATTGCCAGGCCCACTATGTCGGTAGGTACATCTCCTCGCACCAGATATACAAGTGCCCCGGCCGCCGCGGTTAGTCCAATCATGTAGGAGCTGGTCGGAATCGCCTCATCGAAAGTCCGTCCCAACAATAGATGCAGCACCGGAATATTCAACACGCCGCCACCGATGCCCAGCAACCCGGAGACCATGCCGGCTCCAACCGAGCCAGCGGCTGCCTGGGTCCGGCGCTCCGGGGCTGAGCCCTCGTCGCGCTTTTCCTCCGTCGCCTTCGCTCCGGGCCACATGCGAATGGCCAGATACGTCAGCAGTACAGTAAAGACGAGATACAGTGGAGCCGGAGGAATGTAGGCTGCAATTAGGCCACCGCCCACGGCCCCGGATACCGTGAAGAATTGCAGTTCGGTTGCCAAGGGAAGGTCCGCAGTACCGCGCCGCACGAAGACGATGGAACTCGCAACCGAGGTTGCTACCACACAGACCAGACTTGCCGCCACCGCATTGCGAAACTCCAGACCGGCGACCAACAACAAACCCGGGACGAGGATTACACCGCCACCGACACCTAGCAGCGCTCCCAACCCACCCCCGGCGAAGCCTATTGCGAGCAGTTCAAATGATGCCGATTCCGTCCCCCTCTCCGCCGACCAACCTCACATTCGCTCGCTACTTGAACTAAGGTCCTGCAGTCCCTGCCGCGCCGCATCACGCACCGCCCGGTCCCGATCTTTGCTGAGAGACTCCAGCGCCGTAGCCGCCGCCGCTCCACCGGCCAACGTTAGACCCTCGACAGCTGCACGGCGGGACTCCGAGAGTCGAGGGCCAAAAAGCTTTCCGCTCTTACGTGACACCTTGTCCAATGCCTGCACTGCATCGGGCGTTCCGATTCGGCCCATGGCCCGGTAGAGTTCTGCCCTTATCGTTTCCTCCTCTTCCGAGTCCGCCTGATTTACGATTGGCATCACGAGCGCGCCAAGACCAGCGCCACCTATGCCCTTCGCCACGGTCATTCGGATCTCAGGATCAGGATCTCGCAGCGCCGTCCGCACGTGTCGGATCGTGGCTGGACTTCCGATTCTGGTGAGGGCTATGGCAACAGACCTCCTGACACGGACATCTTGGTGCTCCACGACCCGTCCCAACCCAGGAACAGCGTCTTCGAGGCCTAGTTCCCCAATGAGATCAGCCACGTTTCTAACAACATACCACTCGTGGTGATCCAGCATTCTGACGATATTGTCCGTCCCCTCCTCGATCTTTCTGAGAGCCGCGAGAAACGCACGGCGTTCTGCAAAGGTCGGAGCCGCAACCAGTAGATCGAGCAACACCTGCGTAGCATTGGCTCCGGCGCGCCTTATCACGACCATCACGTCTTCCGAGTAGAGTGGATCCAGTAACAACTTCGCAAAAGGACGCACCACGTCCGGATTCAGCATGCGCCGCACCACAACTCCGTAGCACAACTGCACATCGTGCTGAGTCGCCTCGGCCTCCTGCCGTATCGTGATCGCCACGGCATCGAGAGCCCCCTCTACTCGATTCGAGCGAACCGCATCAAATACGCCCTCTGCTACAACATTGAGACCCTGCGACAGCTGCGGACCGCCAATCATGTTGCGCATCCGCTTGACGGCCGCCGACAGCGAGATCTTTCCGGCCCGAGTACTCTGCATCAATTCACTGTACTCCGACTTCTCCATCGGCCGCAGGGCTGGTGTTGCCGGCTCTGCATCAGCAGTGTCGGCCTCGGGTTTCACGCTCGTAGGCGTCTCATCTCTTTCTGGTCCCAGGACCCAGATCCTGCGAACCTGAGCCGCCCGCAAGCGGTCCTGGGCCTGCTCCAACCCGGCGCCGTGCAGTGCTAGGGTCTCAGCAAGATGCCTGATATCCGCAGCCGAGGTCCGATATGCGAACTGGATCTCGGCTACGCCATGCATGCGGAGCTGTGAAATCAGATCGGGCAGCAGCTTACCGGGGAGTACCGCTACTCCCTCTACAGCCATGCGATCTCCCTCCAGACCGATCGTCCAGCTACGCCGTCCGGTGAGTCCAGCAAGCGACCTTACCGCCGCCTCCTGCGCGACGGCATCAGCTGACCCGCCTTTCATCAAACCAACCAGCTCGGCCAAGAATACGGCTAGATCTTGCTCGTCAGACATTTGAACAACATACTCCCCCCTATTATCGGCGGCAAATCTCCTGCCGGTTGCTGGAGGGCCGTCTTGACTATATGAAACTTCATTGAGCATGCGACAAGTATGTATCAATCAGCCACTCCTTCCGACATCACTCTCCGACCGCTCGAAACGCAGAGCGACTACACCCAGTGTGTCGAGCTGCAAATGCAAACATGGGGGCGGGATTTCACTGAGATTGTTCCTCCGGCAATGCTCATGATCGGGCAGAAGGTCGGTGGAGTCTCCGCCGGCGCATTCGATAGATCGGACCATTTGGTTGGTTTTGTGTACGGCATAAGCGGTGTGCGGGAAGGGCGTCTTGCACACTGGTCCCACATGTTGGCGGTGGAGGAGCATCTCGGCGGAGCGGGATTAGGATGTCGATTAAAGATCTACCAGCGCGAACTCCTCCTTGAAAGCGGCATCGAGGTCGCGTTCTGGACCTATGACCCGCTGGTTGCGCGCAATGCCCACCTCAACCTCAACAAGCTCGGTGCTGACGTCGACAGATACGTCCCTGACATGTATGGCGAAAGCACGGGCAGTGAACTCCACAGCGGACTAGGGACCGATCGCATCGTCGTTCGATGGGAACTGTTGAGTTCGCGAGTCGAGCGGGCCGTTTCGAACGAATGCGACGACAGTGACGTTCGAGCAACTGTACCGATCGTCAACATCGATGAAGACGGGCGTCCGCAGCTGTGTGAACCTCTTGGCAATCAGGTAATACGGATAGAGATCCCCGAAGACGTACAGCTCATCAAGTCTCGCTCGATGGAGTTAGGTCGCGCGTGGAGAGATGTAACGCGGCGCGCATTCCTTTGGTATCTGGATCGCGGTTACTCCGTAACATCGTTCTATCGCGACATTGAGACTCGCCGCTGTTACTACGTATTGACGACGTGAGGTCCAATGAGTTTTAGCATCGGTAGCATCACGCTGCGCGAAATCACCTTGCCACTCAAAGAGCCGTTCCGGATTTCTTCAGGAGTGGTGGATGTCCGGCGAATCTTGTTGGTCGAAATGACCGACGCTGACGGAGTGTCGGTCTGGTCCGAGTGCGTGGCAGGAGAGCAACCAAATTATTCACCCGAGACTATCGCAACATCGTGGCTCGCGATAAAGGAATGGGTGGCGCCACGTGTGGTAGGACGGGAGTTCCAAAAACCCTTGGACGTTAGTGCTGCTCTCTCTCACGACTTCCGTGGTCACAACATGGCGAAAGCCGCAGTCGAGATGGGTAGTTGGGCTCTCGCCGCCGAACGAGGTAAGCAATCTCTGTCGGAAGCGCTTGGCGGCACACGGTCCCAGATCAAGAGTGGAATATCGATAGGAATTCAGCCCGATCCGGACACGCTGGTTTCCAAGGCCAGGAACGCGCTGGAATCCGGATACCACAAGATCAAACTCAAGATTCGACCCGGTGCTGACGTCGAGTACGTGACTGCAGTGCGCGAGGAACTGGGCAGGGATGCCCCGCTCATGGTCGATGCCAACAACGCGTACATGCCTGCCGACTTCGATCATCTGCGGAAACTCGATCGG
This sequence comes from Gemmatimonadota bacterium, assembly GCA_036679605.1. Lineage (GTDB taxonomy): Bacteria > Gemmatimonadota > Gemmatimonadetes > Gemmatimonadales > GWC2-71-9 > JAZDCZ01. The sequence continues at coordinate 50,258 of JAZDCZ010000398.1, read as the reverse complement.
CTCGGGCTGATCATGATAGAACAGCCACTAGCGTGGGACGACTTAATCCAACACGCACGACTCCAAGAGATCATGGATACGCCCATCTGTCTCGACGAATCGATTACAGGCGTCGGCAGGGTAGAAGAAATGCTAGCCCTGCGTAGCGGAAGGATCGTCAATATCAAGTCGGGGCGCGTAGGTGGACTGTCCGAAGCAAAGGCAATCCACGACCTGTGTTTATCAAACGACGTGCCGGTCTGGTGCGGGGGGATGTTGGAGAGTGGAATAGGCCGCGCCTACAATGTCGCGCTCGCGTCGCTGCCCAATTTTTCCATTCCCGGAGACGTTAGCCCGAGTTCACGCTACTGGGAGCGGGACATAGTCACACCCGAGTGGCAGATCGATTCGGAAGGAATGATGACCGTGCCACGCGATCGCCCAGGGATCGGCGTCACTGTGGAACTCGACCGAATCGACGACCTCACTGTGCGAGCCGAAACCGTGTCGGCGGCCTAGGGCCTGGCGCTGGCAAATCCCGGTGGCTCTAGCCACCCCTAGGTTTCAGATAAACACTTTCTTTGCCATAGCCGAACGGTTCTTCGTTCACAGGAGCAAGGATCTCACCGACCTCGGTGCCGCCTTCTTCTACAACCACCATGCGCGAAACTTGATCTTCCAAGTTCCGTCCCCGCCCCTGCAGCCGGGAAATGCGTCCCATCTGTCCCTCCCTGGTTTCGGACTCTTGACTCAGCTTCAACAGCGCACTTCCGTTCCTCGAGTCATCCGGCCGGAGAGGCATACATCGTGCCCCTCCTAATCGAAACCATGTTACCGCCTATTCCGGCGCCCTACATAGGTTTTCCCTCCGGCTCGGTCCGGCGCCATGTCCATGGATTCGGACGATTGTATCCCAAATGAGAACTAGAAACTCTGCTCTTACTGTTCCTGCTCAGTCGGCCTAACCAGCAGCTCGTTTATGTTCACGTGCTCCGGCTGTGTCACCACGTAAAGGACGGCTCGCGCTATATCTTCGGAATCGAGCTTCTTCTTCTCCCCCCAACGCTGCGCGAATCCGGTCACAGTTTCCTCGTCCGTGATGTGATCTGCTAACTCCGTATCGACGACTCCAGGCTCAATGTCGGTCACGCGAATGTTGTCGTTTGGCGACAGCTCGATTCTGAGCCCCTGGGAGATCGCACGCACAGCGAACTTCGTCGCACTGTAGATCGTCCCGCCGTAAAACGATCGCCGGCCGGCTACCGAGCCCACATTGAGAATGTGACCGCCGCCCTGCTCAAGCATTGTCGGAAGGCCAGCTGCTATACAGTATAGGAGACCCTTCACATTCACATCTATCATTCTATCCCAGTCGTCCACCAGCAGCCGTCGCACTGGCGAGAGAGGCATAATACCCGCATTGTTGACGAGGATGTCGAGCTTGCCGAATGATTCCAATACCTTCTCAACCATTCGTTCCACCTGTTGCCGGTCGGTCACGTCCGTAGTAATCGCCATGGCCCGTCCCCCTAGCCCGTTGATTTCATCAACTAGGCTGTCTAGACGGCTAGAGCGCCGCGCTGCCACGGCGACGGCACAACCGTCAGCCGCCAACAGTCTTGCGGTCGCGCTACCGATTCCGCTGGAAGCACCCGTCACTATCGCCACCCTATCCTGCAATGAGTCGTTGGGCATATCTCTCTCCATAACTTCTGTTGGAATTGACCACATAGACGGTGCTAGAGTAGTGTGCTAGCAGTCTATTTGCCAACGTGGTACGCCGCAGGTGGCCGAGCGGAAACGACCCACCTGCCTCTCCTTTACGCGGACCGCCCGGCAAAGCGGCCTTTACTTACACTTGACGCAACGCCATCGTTTGCGGTTGGTTAGTAGTCGTGTGAAGCTGGGGAACGGGGTTCGGCGCTAAACAGCACTCAGAGAAAACCAACATGGCATTCTTACAAACAGAGATCTACGGCAATTCCATCCAGACATGGATCGTAGCCCTTCTACTTGGAATTCTGACGTTGGGCATCCTCAAGCAACTGGTACGGATAGCAACGAAGCGTGTCGCCAGCCTTGCCGAGAGAACAGTCACCGATTGGGATGACCTTGTAGCCCAGGTGCTGGGACGCACCAAACTGCTGTTCTTGACAGGCACAGCTGCTTTCGTCGGCACATTGGTGCTCACTCTACCGACCGGAGTCGTCCACCTAGTGAACGGCCTAGTGGTCATCGTTCTTCTCATTCAAGGTGGGATCTGGATAAGCGGGATCATCACTTTCCTGATCGTACGATACACCAAGCAGCAGATGGGGGAGGACGCTGCCAGCGTTACCACTATGAACGCGCTGGGCTTCGTCAGCCGTTTGCTCTTGTGGACCGTCATCCTTCTGCTCGCACTCGACAACCTCGGCGTTGACATCACCACGCTGGTGGCGGGCCTCGGAGTCGGGAGTTTGGCCATAGCACTGGCGGTACAGAACATTCTTGGCGATTTGTTTGGGTCGATTACCATCGTGCTCGACAAGCCGTTCGTCATCGGCGATTTCCTGATCATTGACGATTACAAGGGAAACGTCGAGCACATAGGCCTCAAGACGACACGTTTGCGGAGCCTGTCGGGCGAACAGTTGATACTCTCCAACGCGGACCTGCTTGGGAGCCGTATCCGCAACTACGGTAGACTGTTCGAACGCCGTGCACTGTTTGGGATTGGAGTCACCTACGACACGCCGCGCGCGAAACTGATCGAGATCCCCAATATTATTAGAGAGGCGATAGAGTCTCAGGAGAACACCAGGTTCGATCGATCTCACTTCAAGGATTTCGGAGATTTTTCGCTCAACTTCGAGACCGCCTACTATGTGATCAAGCCGGCCTTTGCTGCCTATATGGATGTCCAGCAGGCTATCAATCTGAGGATTCACGAACGGTTCGAGGAGGAAGGGATCGAGTTTGCATTCCCTTCCCAAACAATCTACATGGTAAAACAGAACAACTAACTAGCGGTTGTTCGTCAGCTCTCGCTGTTGCGGTCGTAGGTGACGATGTGCTCCCATTCATCTGCATCCGAGCGAGCCACCACAGCTACAACCGGATCCGTGTCGCTCATGTTGAACACCTCATGCGGCACTCCGGGCTCAATAAAAATGAAGTCGCCGGCCTCGTTCTCCACCGTCTTTTTGAGACCAGCACCGTATTCATGCCGGACATTGCCGGCCAAGATGTACAACATCACCTCAAAGTCCACATGTATGTGCGCATAGGCTACGCCGCCCGGAGGGATGGTGGCAACGTTCATGGACAGCTTCTTGGCCCCGACGTTCTTTGCCGACATCCCCAACTTATATTCTATGCCGTTCCACCCGCGGCAAATCTCACTCCCTCTGATTACGCTGATTCCTTCGTTTCCTTCAACTGATGCGGTGAGATCTACTATTGGTTGTGACATGGTGTTGCTCCACGGTCGCCGTGATGTGGGACTTGGGACTATTGATGTGATTGTAGGATTGCGGCCGGAGGGTGCACTGGCCGTCTACTGCTAGATACTTAGCTGCGTGATGCGTACCGCACAACTGCCACCACGACCCGACCCAAACGTCAGTCTTACGAGGGCCCTCATCCACACCGGGCCCGAAGCTCGCTCGCGGGACCCGAACAAACCGGTCTTCAAGAATGCGAACATTGCAGCGTCACTAGGACGCCTCACAAGAGATTGCTCGGCAGCCTCCAGCCAGCGCTCGTAAGATTCGCCCGGCCCAAACACTACCCTTTGGAGGTTCACGCAGGGAGCAAGCGTAGCAAATAAGGTGAGGTACTCCCAGCGGATACCGCGCGCTGCGGACTCATCTGTTATTGCATACTGGATCGTCCGCAACTCGTGCTCTAGGTCCGGACCGGCCCTCTTCGCCAACACCGCCCGCTTCGGTATCTCATTGATTCCAGTGAGCACTCGACTCAACGCCTCGGCATCGGCACTCCGCCCCATCGCCCGATACAGTTGCTCTAGCGCGTCGCCTCCCACCTTTACAATTCGGACACCAATTAGGCCATCGAATAGAGTAGGACCTTCATCGATCAACGAAAACCCGGTGGCTATCACCTCACGCACCTTTTGCTCCGCCTCCCGCGACCTCCCTCTGGAGAACTCCCACGCAGCCTGGGCAACGTGCGCCCAAGCTCCCTCGCTGAGGCCGGCAAGTTTCGGGATCGGCAGCGCGAACCGGGATAGTGTATCCGGCAGCGGCAGTTTGAATCTCGCGCCCACGATGTCCGTCTCTGGCCCTTTCGCAAGGATTTCGAACTCCTGATGTGCGGGGTGCGAAGCCACCGTTTCGAGATATGACTTTTCCGTCGCGCCCAAACTTCCGATCCGGCCGAACAGTCCGATCGCCCAATTCCGGCGCGACAAGCTCCCACCATCCATTACACTGTCGTGGTCGGCCGGGAACCAGCGGCCTGGGTATCGGCGTTGCGGGGCACGCTCGATTCCTGCGCCGTCGAATTCGACCGAAACCCATGTCAGCGATTGGAGAGCTAGCCCTGCTTCTTGTGGAGACACGGTGTCATCGGACGCAGCGGCGTACGGTCTCAGCAGCTCCGAAACTGCGAACCTGGCCTGAGTGCGGCTGAAGTTCGGAACGGCAATCGACGTAATTACGGCTCCCAAAGCACCTGTGAGAGTGATGGTTACCACCGGAACCAACACCAGCATCGCCAACCCGATGACCCCGGCAGTCATCCAATCGAAGCCCTTCGAACCCATGTGGGCCAGTGTATGGAAACCGACTTCACTCCATTTGCCTGCGGCTCGCTCATTCCACTCGGCAACCTGCAAACGAACATCTTCCTCGACCTCCGCCCGAATTCCACCGTCCGAACGACTTGATCTAACGAGCAGGTTCGCCAGCAATCGTGCGCCCGCTCCCAAGATGAAGAATGCCACCGTAGGTACCAGCACCATCGGCACAACCGACGACGATTCGATCCACCCCCTAGCGCCCGCCAGGGTAGCCAAGACAAATCCGAGGGGGGCCCAGAGTACGGCTACGAGATATGACCATGAGCCGGCAAGGCGCACTAAGAGAAGTGTCCGACGCTCAATGGGTGATAGGCGCGAATAATACCGAGCGCCCTGAATTAGAAATCCGGTGTCGCGCCTCTGGTCAGAGACAGTCTGTAGGAACACCATCCACCGATGCCCTTGCTTCCCGGCCCGGGATCCCGCCCGCAGCAGCCGAAGCAGACGCCCCCAACCATCCAAGACGACGACGATACCAACACCGCTCATCGCCAACGGAATCCACCAGTTGTTCCCGAACGGCCCCAGGCGCCAAAACTCGTAGTTCGTGGTCACCGACCACAAGAGCGGAGCGACCAACGCTACGTCGCCCACCGCCAAGACCGCGATCACGGACCATAGCTTCCCCTGCACGGACTCTAGGCCCGGTGGCGGCCAGGAAAAATGAGGCTCGGTTTGTCCAGATGCGGACTTTGGTGAAGCGGAATCCCGTTGAGGTCCTTCGGACGGGTCCATTGCTGCTCCCGAGAGACTGCGTTACTTCGTTATGATTGGCGCAATAATGGTTTGACTATGCCAATAAACGCAAGTATCCGGGGGCCTGACCCGGCAGATTTCGTGTTTGATATCGGTGAAGCCAGCGTCCAACAAGGACATTCGATGGGCAGTGGAAAAGCCCGAGATCTCATCTGAATAGTAGGTGAGGACACCGCCCTTCTTAAGAATGCGGTGTGCATGCTCGAAGAACGGAAAGTGATTGCAGTGCACTTCCTCATCTTTGAGCGGATACGTGTCGAACAAGATGCCGTCGACGCTCTCATTCTCTATGGTAGGCAGCACGTCCTGCCAGAAACCGAACACTGGCACAACAAGTCCCGGTGCCCGCTGGGCAAATTCCTCAAGGCAACGGAACACATCCCGGTTGGCCTCAATCACGATATGGCGCCCAACCGACCCTTGCTGGACATGCTGGGCCGAGATCCCCATGCCGAAGCCCACCTCGAGCACGGTCTCGCCCCTAGTTGCAACGATGCCGGCAAGCCGCTTCATGTACGGTGTCTCCCAGTCCTCCATTACCGGGTGACCGTGGATGGACAGCCTGCCCTCTGAAAACTCTGCCGTCGCATCGATCCATTCGGACGGACTCTCCGCAAAGCCGATTGCCAGCCGTGCGTTGTGACTGGCACTCCTCACATCGCTCGGATCAAATGTCAGCACGGTAGTCTCCATTCACCAGTGCGGGTCGTTCGCGATTGATTGCGTCTGCTGGGGTTAGGAATGCAACCCCCATGCCATGGGCACGGTAATGTCGACCGGGTCCTTGACTGTGGGGCCGCTGAAGTGAACCATTTGCTCCATCATGATAGAGCGCTTGTTCATTCTCAAGAGAACCAAGATTTTTGGGGCCCTACCGGACGACGTCCTCAGCAGCCTCGCGACCTATCTCGAGGAGGTCAATCTGGATGAAGGCGATATTGTCTTCAGAAAAGGAGATATTGGGAAGTCTCTGTTCATAGTGGTCGACGGAACGATTCGGATCCACGACCACGAGAAAACACTAGCTACCCTCGCCCCCAACGACGTTTTTGGTGAAATGGCTGTCCTCAACTCCGAATCGCGTTCGGCCTCAGCAACGGCCAGGGAGGATTGTCGCCTGCTGCGCCTCGATCAAGACCTACTATACGAGGTCATGGCCGGCAATGCAGCCGTCTCTCGCGGTATCATCAGCGTCCTGCTGGAGCGGTTTCAGTAGCCTATTTTTTCGACTGCTTCCTCCATGCCACGATGACACCACACTGAGAATCGAGACCCGTATCAAACCGTTGCGGCACGAGCTGACGCGTATAAATTTCTAGCCCTACCAACTCACTCGGAAGAATTTCGTAGTCCGGTCCATTTCTGCCGACTCTGTCTATCTTGCCCCACCACTTCCCGTCCACAAACAGCACCGGAGGACACTGGGCCGACGGTTCTCCACCCTGGCGGGCACCTACGTTCTCCGATCCGCTGTGTGAACCTGTCACCCTCACCGTGTTATATGTGGTACTCGTCTTGAAACTGGGAGCATCTTGGTCACGCGTGCTTACCGTAGGCAGCATGCGTTGGCCTTCGCCAAAGCCCGGCGCAACAGTGCTATCCGGATCGAATCGGATCACCTTCACACTCTTTACGTTGAGCAACACGTCTGTAAAGCGTGAACCGCCCTTGTTGCGAATCTCCTTTTCGGAAAGAAACACGCCCTTTCCTTCCTTCATGCGCTGTTTGAACCCGGCTAGGCCAGACTCTTCGCCCTCGGGCACCAGCCTAACCGTGAAATCGACGGTTTGTTCTTTTGCAACTTTCAGGGGCGGAGAATCCCAGGTCGGGAATCCCGCACCGCCAATCCTCAGCTTGTAAGTCCCAGGTTCGGGGCAGGCCAGGGTGTAAACCCCATCAACGTCCGTCAGATAACCACGTTTGATGTCCCCATTCTTGTCGATGAGTACGACCGATACGTCTCCGAGGGGATCGCCATTTAGGGCGTTGATGACGAGTCCCTCTATAACTTGGGCGTTGAGGGACGAAACGCTGGACAGCACCATGCCAGCGATCACAGTAGCAGATAGAACCACGCGCATGTCAACCTCCGAACGACTTTTGGGCCACCTCAAAAATGTCCAAAACCGCCGGGTAGGGCAATAGCCACGCCCGGCGTGCCCTCATCCAAGGCAGCATGCTTGGCCTAACCCAGCGGAGTTAGCGAAATGCTGATTCTGGACAATCTGCCGGTACTCTCCCGACCTTCTCGATTCTCGTCGAGCCTCCTGAGGATCAACTGGATCATACTCCTCGCCACAGTAACCTGTTCCGCTATCAGTTGGAACAGATCGGCCTGATCGAATCGGAGTAGCCGGGTTTCCACTGCCGCCGTAGCGGAAGCCGTGCGTGGTGCTGACTGCAAGACTGTGAATTCACCAAATACCGCGTTCTCGCCAAGGAGCGCGACCGTTACGCCATCGTCCTCGATCCTGACGCTCCCCTCATCTACTATATACAGACTGTCTCCCACCTCCCCCTTGCGGAAGACACCCTCACTTTCGCCGAGCCGGATAGGCACAAGTCTCGGCGCAAGTCGGGCAAGCACCGGCTCAGGCATCTCCTTGAACAAATCGACTGATCGGAGACGCATTGTGCGAGCAACAACGGAAGAGTCTTCGACCTGGGCTTCGGCATGGGGCTCCAGTCGCCTTAGGGCATGACGCGCGCACTCCTGCGTCCAGCTACTGAAGCCAGTCTCTCCATCTGCCAGTATGTACGAAATCCACTCGCGAACCCCGTTGTGCTCGACTGGGAAACTCTCGGTTAGACGAGCAACTCGCTCCGAGATATCGGCTTCGTCCAGAACCGGGAACAATGTGACCTTGAGGTCACTCGATACGAAGTTCTCTACCAGTTCGAGTGCATATGCCCTTCTTGTCCGGTCGACAGCAGAATAGTTGTCCCACGCTGCTACAGCATCGCTGGACGGATACAAGTAAGACAACAAAAGAAAGATTCTGTGCCGGATGAGGGATATCTCGTATTCCAGACTACTCTTGAGGAGATCGGCAGGTGACTCGCCAGCCAAGGCTGCGAGGATCACGAATCGCAGCGTTGCGTCCCGAACCTCTCGCCGGAGCAGATCCCTGAGCTGGGGAGTGAGTTCAGACGTCGGCTCGAATGAGCAGTTTGAGAGGGCGACCAAGACGGCGTGGCGTTCCTCGGGATCATCTAGTTCCACCAGTTTCCACAGTTCCTCCGCAGCTTCCGAACCGCGTATCAGACCCATGATCCTGAGGACTCCCAATCTGAACTGCCGATCTGTTGTACAATCGGAGAATCCAAACACAAGATCCTTGACGGCAGCCTTCCCTCCTCGAAGCAACACCTCGGTCGCCGCCGATCTCAGTTTCGGATCTTGCAGCGAAGCCACTATTTTTGGCCACAACTCCGGGCTATCCATTCTCGCCGCCGCCACCAGCGCCGAACGCTGTACCTCAGCATCGGGGTCGTCCAGCAACTGGAGGGCCTGGCGATAGAAGCTCGATATCTCCGCTTCTGCCAGCACCTCGGCCGCAAAAATTCTCTTGCGGGTATCGGTCGACCGGACATCGTGAAGTAACTCGGCCCCGGCATATACGACCCCTTCTATGGACCCAGAGCGTAGCAAGCCAACCAGGGCCCCTCTTCTGATTCTACGGACCTCGTGGTCCAGCGCCGCTATCCCTTCCGAGACACCATCCTCACTCAGCGCGCAAAATACTCTCATGGCCTCACCCCTGAGATCGTCAGAGCATGAGTCATCGTCGATTTTCTTCTGGATGGCGGCCAGAGCAGACCGTACCCGGTGTTTCTCGATTCGTCGCATGGCCTCGACCTGGACTCTATCGGAAGCGTGATCGAGCAGTCTGACCAGTGCGGATGGCAATGACGCATGCCCGGACCGCTCGAGAAGGTCCAGCGCATAGATCGCGTTTTCCGGATAGGGATTCTCGAGTTGCTCCGTCACTAGCCCCAGAACGTCATCATCGGTTATGGTCAGCGACGAGGCTCCGATGCGCCGTCGGTACAGGGCGTTTGCAAGCATGCCTACGTATTCCCGTTTGAGCCTGACTGCTACACCAAACCAGATCACACAGAACACAATGAGAAAAAACCCGAGTTGAACTGCGCCAACATCGAAGAACTTGTGAAGTAGCAACAGGAAGAGCCCCGCCGATCCCATGGCGGCTGCGTCCACTATCCCCTCCATCGTGGCTTGAACCGATGGGCCTTTGTCCATCAAAGGCTGGTACAGCGTCGCCATGGAAGACGTCTGAACACCACGGAACACCTTGTCTGACATCCGAGTGAACGTCATGAGCCAAAACACTAAGGCCAGGGCACCCCACACTGACCCACTGACCGCCATTGCGGAAGAGCCGATGAGAACCATGACAGGAACTCCCAGCAACCCGGCGATCACTCCGAATCGCCCGATCAGCCTGCCGGCACCAAGTGAACGGAAGGAAAAATTGACGATCGCAGTAACGGCCGAATACGTGCCAAAGAACCGCGTTCTCGCAACCTGGTCGTATTGTTCTTGAACGACATTGTTGAATGCGTTGTCAACGAACACGAACACGAAGGTGCTCAAAACGAAGTATCCGATCATCAGACGCAGGTAGGAACTCGACCAAGTCACAGCTTTCCTTCTCTGACTCTGATGCGGAGCCGAGTCCGTTTGAACGAACTTCGAGCCGTGCGTTCGGAGAAGAAAAGAAAACATGAACAGAGCCAATACGGTGGCCGCTGCCGAGATTACTAGTAGGTTCGAATTACTCACTACCTTCGCCATCCCTAGAATCGCAAATCCACCGACCGAAAACGCCAGCACGTCGCCCGTGGCAACGACCGGGAACAGACGCTTCCCCTGCCGAATATCCACCAACTTGGTAGCGGTGCTCCAGAAAGCGAGATTCGTGAGGGGGAAGAGGGCGTAGTACCAAGCCGCAAGAACCATGGCAGGCCAACCGGCGCCGCTCATACCTAGAGCTAGCCTGATCAGCAACGTGAAACCGAGAACGAACGCAAGGTTGACAAAGGTTAATGAACGCGGAGAGAGAATTCTGCTCAAGCGCAAGTACACGCCGCTCACAAGCATCGTTGCCAAAGACGCGATAACGTATACGTACGCTAGGTCACCGGCATCGAAGTGGGTCAAGAAGATCGCCTGCGATGCATTGAGGGCGAAGACACGAGCTAGGCCGATCACGAACGAGAAGACGAACAGTGCGCCTGATACGTTCTTCTCTTCAGACCTGATATTGAGAAGCTTGAGAGCCCAGTTCACTTTTGCACGAACTTGCCGTAAGTGATATGGGGTATACCGTCTCGGTCGGTCACCCCGAAACCCCAGAGCCCTGCGTCCATCATTCTTCTGTATGTGGCCACGTCGTGGATCGGAGCCTCCGTAGTCTTGCTATCAGCAGCGAGTTCCGGTTCGACTCGCACATCACTGTGCAGGATGTACACCGACAGATCAAAGCGATCGATCTTGAATCCCTTGAGAAAGTATCCGTTGGAAAGATGGTTCTGAATGCTGACAGCATTTCCAGGAAGTACTTCGCCGCATAGATGATGGTAGCCCGCGCTCAATGCGTAGGACCCTCGCAGATCGACCAGGCAAGATTGTAGGCCGTTCCCACGGTAGTCAGGGTGAACGCCGGAACCAGCTAGGTGTCCAACGTGCTCCAGCTCGGATTGTGCGAACCCAAGTTCCACACCATAGTTCTCTTCATCGCATTCGGGAATGCAAAGCACCGCGTATCCGATGAGATTCTCTTCATGCTTTGCCCCGACTATACAGCCTCTGTCTTCGATACACTTTGCAAAAAAGTCGTGGTCACGCACGTAGAGTGGAAGCGGACTCGGCGCCACCGCTAGGACATCCGACTGCAGCTGACATATCCGATCGATGTCCACGGCGCTCAGGAAGCTGAAATGGCACTCAAACGGTTCGCCGGTTTGCTTGATTATGCCGGCCCTAGTGGTGGTTATCTTCTTGATCTGGTCTGCGCCGCGATTGTGGGAACTCTCAAGTGGCGGGTCCATGCCTGCGCATACCATGTTGCCCGCTAGTTCGCGCTCGCGACCAATCGCTGAAACTTTGGATGATCGCGGAGATCACGCCATAGTGGGTCGAACCGGAGCCAGTTGGCGGACATGGATGACGGCACTTCAAGCAACTCTTCTAGTCGGTCGACAGATTCATCATACATGCCGAGCATTAGGTATATCTGGGCCAAGTTTCTCACCATATCCGGACCCAAGATCGCTTCGTTGGATATGGGCAGCAGCTTGACCGCCAACTCTCCTTCGCGAATAGCCTTCTCACGCTGGCCGAGACCGGCATAAGCGATACCTAGCTCGCTGTGGAAACGAGCCTCATTAGGTTGGGTTCCTAGTTCAGTCTCGAGAATCACTCGTGCTGAATCGTAGTAGCTAGTCATCAGGTCGGGGTGATCAGCGATCCGGAATACATCGGCAGCAGCCAAATAGTAAAACGCACGCTCAGTGTTGAATGCCTCGAGACGGGAGAGAGACACTTCCGAGGCGGCCTCGAGTATTCGGTAGAGCCCCCAATGCAGCCATGTCTGGGGATCCAGGGCCCGAGTGTTCACTCTCTCAGCTTGCTCGAGAGCAAGCCTTGCCTGTGCCGTGTCTCCCTTCCAATGAACTTGAATAAGTGCCTCCATCACGTGAGGCCGAGGTTCGTCGGGTGCAAACGATATCGCTCTCTCTATGTGACGCTTTGCTTCTCCATATTCGCGCATGAAGAAGTACGTAAACGCTGATTGTACTGCGTTGGTCGTACTTCGAGGCTCCAACTCAGATGCCAAGTTGATATGGTCCTTCGCATCACTCCACTTTGCTTGACGACGCTCGATCAACCCAATGTTCATTAGCACTTCGCTGTCGTTCGGTCGCCGTTCGCCTGCCACCGCGAACTCCCGCAGGGCTCGATCGTAATCGAGACTGCCTCGGTAGTGGAACTCACCCATTGCCATGTGGGCCTCTGGTAAATCCGCAGCCAAGGCCAACGCGCTGTCGGCCGCGGCTTTCGCCTTCAAGAGCCGTTGCGGCGTGCGGTCGAAAAAGTACCAATAGATCCTTGAATGGATCGTAGAAAGCCCCGCTGCTGCTAACGCGAATTTTGGATCGAGATCCAACGCCCGCGAGTACATACTCTCAGCAAACCGAAGATTCTCCTCACTGATCGGCCGGTTGAAGAAATCCTTGCCCTGCAGATAGAAAGCGTAGGCGGCAAGATCGTCTGTGGGCTTCAACTCGATGTCTTTGCGGTGTGTGTCCCGCAGCGTGATACCAAGAGTGTCGACAACCTGCTTCGCGATACTCGTCTGCACCGCAAAAACCTCTGTCAGGTCTTCGTCGTACACTTGTCCCCAAATCGTGCTTCCATCGGAGGTCTTGACGAGCTGAGGCCTCACTCTCACCCTGCTCGAACCGTCCGCCGAATGTTGCCAGCTGACAGTGGCCTCCAGGAGGTAATCCACTTTCAGCTCATCCCCGATTTCCCGCGCAGTTTTCTTACTGTCCTTGTATTGAATGGCGCTCTGACGCGCGATGACCGACAGTCCGGGCACGCCGGCAAGACGGGTAGCAACCTCATCTGTGATACCATCTGCGAAGTACTCATCTTCGACAGCCCCTCGATTCTCAAACGGCAGTACCGTCAGCCTCGTGGTGTCGGACCCACCAAACCCCGGGGCTCGCAGCATCCCGAAGGCCACCGCAGCCAACGCGATTGTTGCCGCAGCCAGGTACCCGACAGTTCGACCGGACGGCCTTCTGTTGATCGCCCTACCATGGTGAGGAATTGCTGGGCCGGATCCGGTTTGGATTAGTGGCAGTGCCGCCGCAAAGTCGGATGCGGTCGCGAACCGATCTGCCGGGGCCTTGGCGAGTGCCATCATCACGACGTCCTCTAGGGACTCTGGAACCGTCTCACGCACAACTCTGAGACTGCGAACTGGCTCCACGGATTTCCGCGCGAGTATTACCTGGGCTGACGACCCAGTATGTGGCGGATCCCCAACCAAGCACTCGTACAGGACACAGCCGAGTGAGTAGATATCGCTACGGCCGTCGACCTCGACATCCCCACTGCCCTGCTCCGGACTCATGTATGCCGGAGTTCCCACCGCCATGCCAGTTTGGGTAAGCCTTCCTTGGTCCGCAGCGCTCACCGCTCGTGCGATTCCAAAATCGGCGAGGACCGCGAGGCCGCCTGAAAACATGATGTTCTCAGGCTTTATGTCTCTGTGAATTACATTTCGGCTATGCGCATAATCGAGGGCTACGGCTATCTCTCGAGTAATCTGAATTGCGTCTGCCAGGGACAACTGTCGTTCTCGGCTGAGCCTGGCACGGAGGGATTCGCCTTCCACGAAGGGCATGACGAAGTAAACAAACCCTTCGGCCTGGCCGGAGTCGTAGAGCGGCAGTATGTGAGGGTGTTGGAGTGAGGCGAGCACCTCTATTTCCTGGAGAAATCGCTCGATTCCCAGGGTAGAGGCGATTTCGGGCCGCAGAATCTTGACCGCCACTTTCCGATGGTGTTTTGGATCCTCTGCGCAATAGACGGTCGCCATCCCACCACGGCCTATCTCGTTCTCGATGGAGTAGCGGCCAGCCAGCGCCGATCTTAGGCGCTCAATGTCTTCGGACAATCGACGTAGTCTCCAGTTACGTTAGCTTGTAACAATAAGCCCCAGATGCTGACAGAGCCAGAGACGCACACCGAAATCCGCTCCGACCCCAGCCCTTCCGACCACCGGCCGTCATCGTCCTTCACCTTCCGGTGTCACGACTCTTGTCCTGCTTCTCCTCCTGTTTCTCTTCTGGCGCCTCCCAAAATTCGGGAGTGCCGTGATCACTAGCCGAAAGGCGATTGCCAAAGAGCGCGGCGTTGAATAGTACGCGGAATGTGCCGAACGGTTGCCCCCGCCACTGCGGTCGAAATCCGACAAGTATCACGTGACCTTCGCCATGTCGCACGTCGAGCGCGACAGCATATCCCTGTAGATGCTTTTCGCCCAACAGGTACCCAGACAACAAGGGAGAGCCTTCCTTCTGGTACTTCGCCAACGCTGACCCCTTGAAGCCTTCCAGCGTCGTGAAGATTGGGCTTCGATCCACGAAGACTTTGGCCCTAGTAGGCATTCCAGCCATCACCGGATGTGCTGGGTCGGTCGTGACTTCGAGTATGGATCCGCTTACAAAGAACTCGTCGCGCCCAAGGCTGTCGACGACGTTCTTCACAGGCAGGTGGAGTTCTTCGATCGCGAACATGCTCGATGAATTCAGGCAGACCAACGTGCCGCCTGCGCGTACGAATTGGTCTAGAGCGCGAACGCCGACTGCACCCACCCCACCTGCGTACCGGGCAGGCACTGATCCCTTTGTATAACCACCGAGAATCGTTTGCGGCCGCTCCGATGGCAGTATGATCACGTCGAATCGATCTCTCAGCGAACCGGCCCGCACATCCGAATTGCGAACGTTGGTGAAATCGAAGCCGTACTGCTCGAACAGCCAGCGCACCCATCCCTCATCCATGCTCGGGCGCCACGGCCGGTACAGACCGATGCGACGCCTGACAGGTATCCCAGCTCCACCACTCGTACGAGTCGCACGAAGAGCCAGTTCGCTCACCCACTGTGTCTGCAACGCTCGAGACACGCCATCGATCACGTAGCTGCCGCTTGCCGCGAGCCTCCCGTCGCTTCCGTTCTCACCCGCCTCGAATCGTACCGTGCCACCGGCTGCCAAGGCGTTGTTGATTGCCCGAAAGGCGTTATTCTGCGCCGGATCTACCCTTAAGGCCGATCCGGAGCCGGCCGCGTTGCCCTGGGGTGGCACGATCGCCACAGCCACCGAGTCGGTATCAAAGCCGACGCCTGGCGGGCTATCGAACGGACTGCCACCAGACGATTCACCGCCTGTGGCACGCCAGTCGGTGGCACTTCCCTTGACCGGACGCAACGCTGCTCGAATCTCATCCGTCAGGGGTTCTGCCGCAGGAATCACACGTACGTCCATCTGATACGGCAGCGTCCAGCCCGCTGCGTCGTACGGTTGTTCCGGTGGCCCTTTGGGAAACTCACGCAGATCGGGATACGTCTGCACATCGAGCACTTGGCGGGCTAGCTCCGCAAATTCCTGATCCATTGGGACGACCCACGTGCCCGACGGATACTCCTTGCCCCCGAACCTTGCGGCGCGTGTCAGTTGGCTCACCCTCACGCCACTAAATGCGAGCCGTCGCAGTAGTTCGACTGCGGCTACCGGGTCGCGTTGCTGTTGGGGGACGAGGTAGGCATACGGCGGTTCATTCTGATACTTGCGGATCACTCCGCTACCCGACTGATAGCGATTGTACAACAGAGTCTCACGATACTTGGCAGCGTACTCGAGAACCGATATCGACGCCGTGCGCATGTAATCGACGGCGTCCTTGAGGCGCCACCATCCACCCTGCCAAGGACTGGGATACAGGGTTTCAGGTCGAAGGTCTCTGTTGGCTCGGGGGAAGTCATTGAGCGTGTAGAAATGCGGCGTCGCGTACCTGTACAATGCCGTCTCTGTCCAGAATGCAGCCACGTTCTGCAACATGGGCATGTAGTCCACATACCCCGGATACCACGCGTCGAAACCCGTTCCCATGT
This sequence comes from Gemmatimonadota bacterium, assembly GCA_036679605.1. GTDB lineage: Bacteria > Gemmatimonadota > Gemmatimonadetes > Gemmatimonadales > GWC2-71-9 > JAZDCZ01. Next base: position 34,007 of record JAZDCZ010000398.1, on the reverse strand, counting down.
GCGTTGCACCGACTTGTCCATTGGACTCGAGCCCCTGTGCGATCGCCATTCCGATCATGTTGACCGTTCGCGACATCAATGGCGGCACCTGCGACGCGATCGGCTCGGCGAACGGTGGAAGCCAGATTCGAGTAGGGAACGGTGAAGTCTGGTGGTGCACGTAGATGATCTGCGGTTCCCAATGGCGCCAGCTTCTCGCAATGACACGCGATTCAACCATGTTGAGCATGTAGCTGTCGCGGTTGTTGTCGTGTCCGATGTATTCCTGATAGAGCACCGGCAGGCCCGATACTTCGAAGGGAGTCCCCAAGTTAGATCGATACCAGTCGACAACTATGTTTTGTCCGTCTGGATTCAGTGACGGCCACACCATAACAACTACATTGTCCAGGATCTCTGCGATCTTGGGGTCGCTAGCACCTGAAACTAGATCGTATGCTAGCTGTATGGTGTGTTGTGCACCGGCTACCTCTGAGGCGTGCAGCCCACCGTCAATATGCACCAACGCCTTTCCTTCTCTCGCGAGCGCGTGCGCTTCTTCTTCGGTCAAACCTTTGGGGTGCGCCAAGCGCAAGGCTATTTCCCTATATCGCTCGACCGCGGCAAGGTTTTCGGGGGTAGAGATGAGCGCGAAGTACCATTCACGCCCCTTGGACGTGCGGCCAACCTCGACGAGCTGGATACGATCGCTGGCCTCGTCGAGCCGGCGGAAATACTCTAGCGACTCATCATAGGTGGCGAGCTTGAAATCGGCACCGACTTCGAAGCCAAGCACCGACTCCGGAGTTGGAATGCCAGCTTGCTGTGCCAAACCGACAGCCGGCGCGGCCCCTAGCACTACGACTAGGCCGAGGATCCGAACCTTCGATATCAGGGTTTGAGGCATTGAAGGTAGCTACATCTTCTCGATTGTCAGTTCGGCAACGTGTAGGTTGAGAGCGTGGTTCACTCGTAGACCCACGATTCCATCTACATCCAGATTCCTGCGGGGTACACTCGTCACCTTTTCACCGTTAATAAAAAAGTCCACCGTTTCGGAACCGCACTCAACCGCGATCGAGTTTTCGACTCGTGCATCACCTCCCGGGTGCCTTGCAAGCGCGTCAGTCGCCGTCCACGCTACGACGGTCTCGGTGGTACCTCCCTTACGCACCTTTATCAAGAACTCGCCGGTATCTCGAATGAGGAAATAGGAATAGGCCTGTCCGTCACCATCGAGGTTCTGACCGCCGAAGAAAATTCCGTAGGCCTCGCGGTGCCGTCTGCCAGGATCGAACAGAAAGATCTTAGACTTGATGCGGAACTCACCTTCGGATGCGTTCGCCGGGTTGTACAGAATTCCCGCCGGTCCGGTCGTAATATGCCAGCCGGGAGCCATATCGACGAAGGACAAGTCTGCGTCCTTCGCGTTCGCCCTGTCGAAGCGGACTTTCCAGTCTACCGGTCGTTTCTGTTCCTGAGCGACGAGGCCAGACGCAAGCATCGTCAGTGTTACTGCCACGGTTGCAATTCTCATTATGTCTCCATTGCTGGTCTTGAGGAACGGAGTTCCTTCAGTCAAGATGTTGGCCCCGACACCAGAGATTGGACGAGGCGATATAGAAATTCCTGCCCGTCGTAGAACGATTTGACGCCGACCCGCTCGTCTTTTCCGTGCATGATCATAGTGGGAAGTTGATCATGGGCTCACCCGAGTCAAGTGAGCGAAGGGAGTAACCCGTCATCTTAGCGAAGTTCCACCCGGCCCTGCGGTGAATCGATCACCGCAATCAGTTGCTCCGACGGGCCAAGCGTGACATCCAGTCTTACGTTCAACGCCTCAAGCAGGGGCTCCAAGAACCTCGGCTCAGGATGCTCCGCACGGAGTGACACCAAGCTACACTCCTGTGGCATCTGACCGGCCGGATGGGGTGAGTCTCCCCAGTCGATCAGAAACGGCACAAGGCCATCTCCTGGCAGCAACCCTCCCGCCAGCGCAGACTCGGCGATCGCGAGACGCCAACTTAGTCTCGAACCATCCGGACGCGACCGGCTCATGGCAATGATGCTACCGGCGTCGTATCCGGCAGCCCGGGCGGATACTACACGATCCTCGAGCTTGGCTTCCCTCACCGCCCAGGTCACCAATTTTTGATCGTCGACCAGGTCTACTCCGAACGGTCTCCCACCCGTATGGGTCTTCTGAGCGGGGTCTGGTCCGATGATTTCTAGATAACACCGGCTTCCAAGTGCAATCAGCATGTTGGCCGTACCGAAGCCCTTGTGGGAACCGCCGAGGGTCGGGGTTACTCCAAGTAGTTGGGACACGGCTTCGGTGCCACGATCGAGATCGGGAACAGCGTAGACCAGGTGGTCGACGCTCAGAGTTTCTGACAAGAGCAACCTACTCGGCGATCGCCTCTGAAAACCGAGTCAAGTGTTCGTCGGTGAGCTGTCCGGTCCCAAAGAGCGAAACGCCTGCCGCGCCCTCGCGGCGAGCGAACCGCACGGCATCGTACAGCTCACCGGGCGACAGATCAGGAACATATAATCCACTATATAGTGGAGCTTCACCGGCCAGCGCTGTCACCCCCTCCCGCGTCGCCGTACCAATCCAATCCACGCCCTTGTTGTAAAACTTGTTGTAGGCCATGGGAAAGAACGCGTCGAGCGGCCAGCGGCCCCAGTCCTGGCGTACCAAACGACGAGCTATCGTGGGCGTTGGAAAAACCGCAGCCGATATGGGCTTGTCACGATCGTGCACCACTTCAGCCAGGAGTGTCACCAGCTCGGTGACACTGTTCCAGCGGAATTCACGCCAAGCCTCGTTCTGCGCCGGGTCGAGCATGGCTATCGGATCTTGTCCTGTCAACTCCCGAAATGTCTCTCGGCAAACGTCGCAGTAACAAAAATCAAATTCGGGATGTTCGCTATCCTGCACGAGATCGTATTTGGACCAGAGACCAATTGGTAAGATAACGTCCGAGTGACGGATGTAATCCAGATGTACGCCATCGACGTTGCGGTCGTTCGCTATCTCGCCGACGATTTTGCTGAGGTATTCCCTGACCGGCGGTCTAGTAGGACACACCCACTTGTAGTAGCCTACATACGGCGGCTTATCGAGGCTGGAGTCTCCGTTGCGGCTGACAGTGAACCATTCCCTATGGCTCTCCTGAGCCCAGCGATCTCCGTTGCGATTCAGGACCCAGATCCAGCGATGAAATTCCAGGCCTTGTGAGTGTGCCGCGGCGGAGAGGGTAGCTACATCTCCGCCCGAAACCAGCACTCCGCGGATTCCGGCTTCACTGAACCGAGCAAACCGGTTACGCCACTCTTCCGGTGTTCGCGCGCCGCCACCGCTGATCCAAACCCAGTTCTTCAGCGCCAGCGAGGCCTTGCTCAGCTTTGTCGTTGAAAAGGCGCCGAGTGCAAGCGCCGCACCACCAGCCGCCCCGAGGAACTGACGTCTTTTCATTCGCTGTCATCTGCCTTCTGGCGTACGTCGGTTGAGAGTCACTATGAAATAAACCAGACGGAGGCGATTTCACCACCAAACTATCTTTGTTCTCGTCTCCCTCCCCAGCGACGTGTCTCCTCGAGCGTCCTTACAAGATCCCTCTCCCGAGGTGACCTACGCCTGGAGCGCCCGCGACTCTCGTACGTCCAAAAGCGTGAACAACTTGTCCGTGGTGCCGTACCTCGAATAAATAGTTCCGCTTCCCCACGGCAACCCGGACCCGCCAACAACCCGCTGGCTCGGTTCACCTCCACCACTTCGAGACCAGGAGGTGGAGAGAATTCCTCACGGCCGTAACGACCGACCGCGTCGACCAGAAACCGGGCGAATATCGGTAGGGCCGCTCTGGAACCCGATAGGCCGATACTCTTGCCATCGTCGAAACCGACCCAAACTCCAACGGCTAGCGACGGTGTATATCCGATGAACCAGGCATCGCGAAAGTTGTTGGTCGTGCCCGATTTCGCCGCCACCGATCCTCTAAAGCCCAAAGATCTCAGAGATTTGCCGGTTCCCCGCTCCACGACCCCCCGCAGCGCAGATGTAATCAAGTACGCAGTGGCGGGATCGTAGACTTGCTCACCGTCCAGATCAATACGGCCGTGGATTTCTCCGGCGCGATCCATGACGCCCAAGGTCGTCTGCAGATCAGCTCTAAAACCATTTGCCGCCACAACGCCGAACGCCCGCGTCATCTCCAGCGGCGTGACCTCCGACGATCCAAGAGCAAGACTGGGAACAGCCCGCAACCGGCTCTCGATTCCAAGTGAACGTGCGGTTTGTACAATGCGTTCTGGTCCGACCGCCAGACCCAGCCGAGCAAACGGGACATTGAGCGAGTGTTCCAGCGCATCTCTCATGCTCACAGGTCCACGGAACACATTATCGTAGTTCTTCGGTTCCCACCGTCCGGCGCGAGTCTCCACGGACAGCGGTTTGTCCTCGAGCACGGACGCGAGTGTAAAATCGTCGCCCGAGGCTAGCGCGGCCAATGCGACGATCGGCTTGAACGAACTCCCCGGCTGTCTGTGCGCAGACGCCGCACGATTGAATTGGGTCGTGCCATAATCGCGCCCCCCAACCATCGCAAGGATTTCGCCTGTCCGTGGATCGATCGCCACCAGCGCCGCTTGTAGTGGCGCCTCCTGCTTCTTGAGCCGAGTATAACGGCTGTTCAGACTTTCCAGGCCGCTTCGGACTGCCTTCTCCGCGGCACGCTGCAGATCGACGTCCAGAGTGGTGAACACCGCGGCACCGCTCTCCAACAATTCGTCGGTGGCTGCCATTCGCTGTTTCACAAAATCAACAAAGTACCGTCCGGTATGTCTTGTCTTTCGTCTGCTCACTAGTCTAACAGATGCACGCTTGGCCCTACCGTACTCTCGATCGGAGATGACATCCCGCTCGTGCATCAGGCTGAGCACCAAGTTGCGGCGTTTCTTTGCTGCATCCACGTGGCGGAACGGCGCATAGAGACTTGGGCCGCGGATAATTCCAGCCAGCAGCGCCGCCTCACTCAACTGAAGCTGGCTCACGTCCTTGCCGAAGTAGAACCGCGCGGCACTTCCCACTCCATGGATCGCACGAGCGCCTTGCTGTCCGAGATAGATCTGATTCAGATAGGCCTCGAGAATGTCGGCCTTGCTGTAGCGGTGTTCGAGCGTCATAGCCATTGCGATTTCCCTCAGCTTGCGTAGCGGAGACCGCCTCGCAGAGAGAAAAAGATTCTTGGCCAATTGTTGTGTGATAGTGCTCGCTCCCTGCACGATGCGGCGGGCACGAATGTCGGCTATCGCGGCTCCTGCTATACGCCGTACGTCGATGCCACCGTGTTCGAAGAATCGTTGGTCTTCGATCGAAAGGACGGCATCGACCAATTGTTGCGGCACTTGCGACAGCGGAACTGGTAGGCGATCCTCACTCCTTGGACCGTAAATCGCACCGATCAACTTTGGCTCGAGCGCCAGATAGCGAAGCCTCCGACCCCTAGCATCCTCGATCTCGATGACGCCGCTGCCATATCCGACTCTTACCGTCACTACTCCGCCGGGATCCAACTGGTCGAAATGGCGAAACGCCCGCCGACCAACGACCAGCTTTCGCGACCCCAAGTAGTACTCACCTATGCCGACCCGCGACCTCCGCACACGACGGTATCCCAGGTCCTCCAACGAGCGTTGGGCTTTCGCCTTATCAAGGGTCACTCCAGGACGAAACGCTACTGGTCTGGCATAGAATCGGGTTGGGGTAAACAAACTGTTGTCATCGATGCGGGCTCTCAGGAGGGCCTCGATTGGAATGGCAAGGGCACCCATTACAAGAAGGACAGCAGCCAGAGTGATGATTCGCTTTGCCATGTTCACATTCCCGTTGTCGGTACTGAGACCACTCGAGGAGAACGGCTCATATGTGAACAGTACGGGAGATTGGGCGCTCTGGTTTCTAAATACCTATCATATGAAACTACCCGCCGATCCGCACCGGCAACCGACTCGCACCCCAACGTCCGGCGGCACCACTGAATACACCGGCGCAGACAGTCGCGCACTCGGTGCAGCAACCGTCGTCAGTCAGATTCCACTGGTGGATCACGTACCAGTCACGTGCTATCAGAGTTTGCCCGCAGACATGGCAGTGGGTGCTTCCGCCCTCGATATCGTGCACGTTGCCCGTGTACGCATAGCGCACGCCGTTACCGAGAGCGATGTCACGCGCACGAGAGAGCGTTGCCGGCTCAGTCGCCGGGATATCTCTCATTTTCCAGTCGGGGTGAAATGCCGTGAAGTGCATTGGAACGTCGGGCCCCAACTGCTGCACCACCCATGTCGTCATCTTGTCGAACTCCGCATCGGAGTCGTTCTTGCCCGGTATCACCAGATTGGTGAGTTCGAACCAGACGTCGGTCTCATGTTTGAGATAAATGAGAGTATCGAGAACGTCCTGCAGATGTCCCTTTGTGACCTGCCAGTAGAAATCTTCCGTGAACGCTTTCAGATCGACGTTCGCCGCATCCATATAGCGATAGAACTCGCGGCGTGGTTCGTCACATACGTACCCTGCAGTTACCGCAACGGTTTTGATACCACGCTCGCGACAGGCTGCCGCTACATCGATCGCATATTCGTGAAAGATTACCGGATCATTGTAGGTAAACGCGACACTACGACACTCGAGACGTTCGGCTGTCTCAGCTAGACGATCGGGTGATGCGGAATCTGCCAGCGTATCGATCTCACGTGACTTGCTGATGTCCCAGTTTTGACAGAACTTGCACCCGAGGTTGCAGCCGGCGGTCCCGAACGACAGCACAGGTGTGCCCGGTAGAAAATGATTGAGTGGTTTCTTCTCGATGGGATCGACGCAGAAGCCGCTGGAACGCCCGTATGTCGTCAGTACGATCTTACTGTCCTGACACATTCGAACGAAGCACAGTCCCCGCTGTCCCTCTCGTAGCTTGCAATAGCGAGGACACATATCGCATTGTACGCGCCCGTCGTCGAGTTCATGCCAATACTTGGTCGATACGACCGCGCCGGGAAAACTCTGTGTCACAACCTACTATCCACTACTCACCCCATGCTTCCGTTTCGAAGCCGAAAAGCTGGGCCTCTGGACCAGTCCAACCGTCCTCGGGGAGTCCTGCCTTGCGGCACAACCAAACAAGGAACTCCTCCCTATTCCAACCATATTGCACCGGAACTTCGGGAAGTAACAAACCCGAGTGGTATCCGCTTTTTATTAGCAGTCCATGACGGCCTACCACAATCTGATCCGGTAGTATCGATACTGGTTCAGTGAGGACGTTGATCTCGACCCGGATCGCTCCCAGCTCCTCTAGCGTGACCGGAGGAAAACGTGGATCGTCAGTAGCGGAAGCGATTGACATTTGCGCTACCGACTCTATCAACGGTTGACACGCACGGTACTCCCCGCGGCAACCTCGCAGTTCGCCCGAATCCCGCTCGGTGAGCGTTACAAAGCTGGCTCGATGTTCCAGTAGTGTCGGTGAACTCGTATCGGGTTTCGGAGCCTTGCCGTGGCTCAGATAATCCTCTAGCGTCTGCCGCGCCAGACGAAGCAAGATCTGCTTCTCCTCGGCGTTGAGTCGGGCAGTAGGGCCGCGTACGGGAGTCGTCGCGCTATTATCCTTAGTCACCGGGCAAACCACGGGTTAGACAGTGCGTACGACGTAATTTACAGCATAACCCGCCAACAACGCCAGGATCCCCGAACCTTGTGGATCCTTTGGCCAAGTTGCATTGTTATCTGAAATAAGCATCCCTCCACCCCCTCAAGGAGGAGCTCCCATGCAGCGACCCGGACCTGATCTTGTCGTTCACGGTGTTGTTGGCGGGATCATCGCCGGAGCCGTGGTAACGGCTTGGTTTCTAGGCGTAGATTTGGCAGCAGGCGAGCCGTTCCACACGCCTGCCCGTCTGGCCGGTATCGTCTTGGGTGAAGAGTTCCAGGGCCCCTGGCCACGGCTCATCGCAGTCTTCACGATACTCCACTTCGGGATCTTCATATCGCTAGGAGTGATCAGCGTGTGGTTTCTGAGCACGATCGATGTGGATCCGGGGCTTACGGTTGGGGCTGTGTTCGGCCTTGGCGTTTTGAACGCCGTGCACTACGCCGGATTGATGGTCACAGGAACCAATCTCTTGACGGTGGTTCCCGTGGCTCATGTCTTGGCAGCGAACCTAGCCGGCGGCATGTTGATGATGGTCTACCTGCACCGTGCACAGGGTGCCAAGTCTCCCCTCGGCTGGGGCGTACTGAAACAACACCCGCTGTTGTATGACGGCCTAATCACAGGTCTCTGGGGAGGAGGCGCTGTCGCCCTCTGGTTCCTGCTGGTCGATATGGTTGGGAATGCTCCGCTACACACTCCAGCTGCTTTGGGATCCGCGATTTTGCTAGGGGCAGCAGGTCCGCTCGACGTGCAGCTGAACCCCGGTATCATCGGTGCATATTCGTTCTTGCATATAGTGGCATTCGTACTTCTTGGGATCGCTTTTGTTTGGCTGGCTAATCGAACCGCACGTGCTCCCGCTTTCTGGCTTCAGGCCGTTACGATGCTTGTGCTGATGGAGAGTCTCTTCTTCGGCACAGTAGTAATTACCAGCGGTTGGGTACTAGAGGAGATCGGTTGGTGGGCGATACTGATCGCGAACGGGCTTGCGGTGGCCACCATGGGTGCGCGGATTTGGAGCAGGCATCCAAAGGTGAGCCCGGTCTTCTTGGAGGACGCCGCTCCCAGCACCGCGTGAAACAGGGTCGGCAGCATTGGTATAGCAAGGGACTGCGCTTCGAGTGCACACGCTGTGGCAACTGCTGCGGCGGTGCGCCCGGCACCGTACGCATCAGTCGGAACGAAGCGTCGGTACTCGCAAAGCATCTCGATATGCTGGAGGAGGAATTTCTCGGAGTTTACACACGCCGCGTCAACGTCAATGAGCTGAGCCTTCGCGACAAGTCAAACCTCGAATGTATCTTCTACGAGAGCACGGCAGGCTGCACCGTGTACGCGCACCGACCCCGTCAGTGCCGGACGTGGCCAATGTGGCGCTCAGTAGTGGGTAGTCCCGAGCGCTGGGCTGAGGAGGCGAACGAGTGCCCGGGCATGAACAACGGTCCGGCTTACAGCGCTGAATCTGTCGCGAAAATCAGTAGTAACGACGGGACGTTCGGCGGCTCTCGGAGGGCCCAGGAAGCGCGGGCTGTTCCTTAACACGAATTTCATCATCTCTTAATGCACATCGGAGCACGCTGCAACAGACGCGCATACCGGAGGCTCTCATGCAGACCGTCACCTTATTGGCGGCAGTTCTAGCAATCATTGCGCTATTCCTGCTGCTCACCTTCGTGATCTCACATATCGAAGGGCTGGCGTTTCTCGCACCCCGAAGTTCGAAAAATGTTGCATCCAGCGCAGGAACATTCTGCGTCGATCAATGCCAGGACTCCAGCGGCCAGTGCCCCCTCACTGAGCTGGGCAGGGGCCGGGAGGCATGCCCGCTGTGGCAGTTTGTCGAAGCCGACCTTCCCACCGTCATCTACGGTAGCCCATTCGCCTACCTTCGCTCGAAGACCGGCGCTCGGGCCTAGACCAACACCTGGCTGGGCGGACCCAGCTTTCTTGACATCTACATTCCCGACCAACGTCCCGCCATAGGTTGGCGAAAAACGACTCGATCCCCCTCGGCTTTGGTCTCTCAATCGATCACCGTACCATCGCTATACCCCCTATGATGCGCCCGGAGTTGGACATAGCTTAGGTGTCCACCCATAACCCGATTGCATGACCGCACCTTCTGAAGTTCTCGATCTCGTCGAGCGATTCGCCCAACACCGGGACGCGTATCGCTCCGGCCGCTACAACGAAACCCAGGTGCGGCGTGAGTTCCTGGACCCACTATTCAAGGCGCTCGGTTGGGACGTGGACAACGAGCAGGGCTACGCCGAGGCGTACAAGGATGTGGTGCACGAGGACGCGGTGAAGGTGGGGGGTTTCACCAAGGCGCCCGACTACGCGTTCCGGATCGGCGGCGTGCGCAAGTTCTTCGTCGAGGCCAAGAAGCCCTCGGTCGACATCAAGGGCGACATCCACCCCGCCTTCCAGCTCCGCCGCTACGCGTGGTCGGCCAAGTTGCCGCTCTCGATCCTGACCGATTTCGAGGAACTCGCGGTCTACGACTGCCGGGTGAAGCCCGACCGCCGTGACAAGGCGTCGAACGCCCGGGTCAACTACCTGGAGTTCAACGAGTATCCAGACCGCTGGGACGAGATCGCGGGCGTCTTCTCACGCGAGGCCGTGCTCAAGGGCTCGTTCGACAAGTACGTCGAGTCGAACCGAAAGAAGCGTGGTACCGCCGAGGTGGACGACGTTTTTCTCGAGGAGATCGAGGGATGGCGTGACACGCTGGCCCGTAACTTCGCGCTGCGGAATCCCGATCTCACACAGCGCGAACTGAACTTCGCAGTGCAACGCACCATCGACCGCATCATCTTCCTGCGCATCTGTGAGGATCGCGGGATCGAGGACTATGGACGACTCCAGGGGCTGTTGAATGGAAGGAATCTCTACAGCCGGCTGTGTGAACTCTTCGAGCATGCAGACGCGCGGTACAACTCCGGCCTGTTCCATTTCCGCAAGGAACGTGGCAGCGACACGCCACCCGACGAGCTGACGCTGGGCCTGGCGCTGGACGACAAGGTCCTGAAGCCGATCCTGGGTCACCTCTACTATCCTGACAGCCCGTACGAGTTCTCCGTCCTGCCGGCCGATATCCTGGGCCAGATCTACGAACAGTTCCTGGGCAAGGTGATTCGACTCACCAAGGGCCACCGTGCGGTGGTGGAGGACAAGCCCGAGGTTAAGAAGGCCGGCGGCGTCTACTACACACCCACCTACATCGTCGACTACATCATAGAGGAGACGGTGGGGAAGCTGCTCGAAGGGAAGACCCCGAAGCAGGCGGAGAAGCTCAAGATTCTCGATCCGGCGTGCGGCTCCGGCTCGTTCCTACTCGGCGCCTACCAGAGGCTGCTCAACTGGCACCGCGACTATTACGTCGAGAAAGGGCCGGGCCGCTCCAAGAAACAGCTCTACGAGGGCCCGGGCGGCGAGTGGCGTCTCACCACCGCCGAGAAGAAGCGGATCCTGCTCAACAACGTCTATGGCGTGGATATCGACGCTCAGGCGGTCGAGGTCACGAAGCTGTCACTGCTGCTCAAGGTGTTGGAGGGTGAGTCGGACGAGACGATCCAGACGACGCTGAGACTGTTTCATGAGCGGGCGCTGCCGGATCTCGGGAACAACATCAAGTGCGGCAACAGCCTGATCGGACCGGATTTCTACGACGACATGCAGATGGAGTTGTTGGACGAGGAAGAGCGGTATCGAATCAACGTGTTTGATTGGGAGGCCGAGTTCCCATCTGTTTTTCAGAGGCGTAGCGCAGGGTTCGATGTGGTGGTTGGAAATCCGCCGTATGTGCGGATTCAGCACTTGCGACAGTGGGCACCAGAACAGGCTGATTACTTTTCAGCACATTATGAGTCGGCCAAAAAGGGTAACTACGACATCTACGTCGTGTTTGTGGAGAGAGCCCTAGGCCTTCTGAGCGAGCGTGGAGGCCTTGGCTTCATCATGCCCCACAAGTTCATGAATGCTGCATATGGTGAGCCGCTCAGAACACTCCTCGCTGCGGGAGCGCATGTCCAGAAGATCGTCCACTTCGGCGATCAACAGGTTTTTGCCGATGCCTCAACCTATACGTGCCTTTTATTCTTGAGCAAAGACGGCAAGAAGGCTCTCAACCTGGAGGTGGTAAGGGACCTGAACGAGTGGCAGAACACACGAAAAGCCGAAGAACATGCCGTTCCAACAGGTTTTCTCGGATCTACTTCTTGGAATCTTGCCAGCCATCACCTTTCTGGTCTCTTGAAGAAACTGAGCGACTCCTCTGCCACGTTGGGGGACATCGCCGATAGAATAGCACAAGGTATTCGTACTAGCAGCAACGGCGTCTACGTTCTGCACGATGTGGCAATGGCGGGTGAACTGCTGCAGGCTTATTCGAAGGCTCTTGATGGGCAGGTCCAACTCGAATCGACATTGGTACGACCGTTCCTGCTCGGCAGAGAGATCAATCGATACTTGCTGTCACCGTCGGGCAAGGCTGTCATAATGCCTTACGGGACAGCCCGACACGGTGCTGAACTCGTTAGTGAGTCGAAACTCCGTACGACGTTCCCGCAAACCTACCATTATCTCTCACGCAACCGCTCAGCGCTGGAAGCGCGTGAAAACGGGAGAATGCGAGGTAAGCGATGGTACGGCTACGTATACCCCAAGAACATCGAAGTTATGCGCCTTCCAAAGATACTTGTTCCAGATATAGCCTCTGGTGCTTCCTTTGCGCTCGACGATGAGGGCAAGTACACCTTCACTAGCGGATACGCCATCGTACTGCGAAACAACATCGGAGCATCTCCAGAGTTCGTGCTTGGGCTCCTCAACAGCAGGCTCCTCGATATGTATCTGAAGAGTGTAAGCACCGTATTGCGAGGAGGATACTTCCGGTATTTCACACAGTTCCTCCAGCAAGTGCCAATCCGCCGAATCAATCAGTCGGATCGAGCAGATGTCAGTATCCACGACCGGTTGGTCGAACTCGTGCAAAAAATTCTTGCCTCCAATATCGAGCTTCAGTCTGCCAGCACTGCACACGATAGAACGGTCGTCCAGCGCCAAGTCGATGCCACCGACCGCCAGATCGACCAACTCGTCTACGAACTCTACGGCCTTACGGACAAGGACATCCGGATCGTGGAGGAGGCGACGAAGCGTTAGCTCGTCACTGCGCGCGTTGTTTCGATGATGGACGCCGCACACACTATCCTAGATTGAGCGGCAGGTGTACTAGTGCATTAGAATGAACGCAGGAGGAACCAATGTTCAAGCTGACGGATGTCGAACCCCGGGGGAAGTATCGGTTGTGGCTCCGCTACTCGGATGGTTCGGAAGGAGAGGTCGACCTCTCCGACAAGGCCGGGAAGGGTGTGTTCCACGCGTGGGATGATGAGCCCGGTTTTGACTCGGTTCGTCTAGGGAAGCACGGAGAGGTCGTCTGGGGAACCGAAGTGGACCTCTGCGGCGATGCGCTGTATCTCAAGCTCACGGGGAAACGCCCGGAAGAGGTGTTCCCAGCGCTCCAGCAATCCGGCGCTCGTGCCTGAGATCTGTCGGTTCTACGGCATCGTGATCAAGATGTTCTTCGACGATCATGCGCCACCTCACTTTCACGCCGAGTACGGGGAACACGAGGGCGTGTTCGACATCCGAACTCAGGCAATCATCAGGGGCAGCCTGCCACCCCGAGCCAGGGGGTTGGTGGCCGAGTGGGGTGCGCAGCGCGAGGGCAAGCTGCTCGAACTCTGGGAAGAAGCACAGGCCGGACGCGCCCTCCGCAGGCTGGATCCCCTTCCGTAGCCAAACCGGTCCACCTAGCTAACGAATGAAACTAACCCTCGAACCACCTTGGCCCGAACGCCTCGCCCGCGAACCCGAATCCGGTATGGGCTACCAGCGCGTGCGGGTCCGGTTGCCCGGGACGGGCCCACGGTAGAGGAAGCGATCGTCTTCAACGGTACCGTGCTCGAGGTGCCTGACGGGACTCCGACGTTCGTCGGACCCGAGATCGCTGCTATCGACCTGCTGACGCCGTCGCGCTGAAAAACGGCGGCCTTTACGGCATGCTCATTAGAGTTCGGTGGGGTTTCCCTCGATAGCCAAGGCTACAGTTATTGCCGCGTTGAGCGCTCGGAGCTTAGCTGCCGAAAGTCCACCGATAAAATTGGTGAGAGCAGATTTGGGAATGCTGACGAGCGCGTCGCACAAGATGCTCGACTCGTGTTTCAGACCCTCGTCCGGCCCCACGGGAATCTCAGTGGCGAGTCCCTCACGACGGGTATACACAGGTGCACAAATGACGCTGGAAAACCGGGAGTCGATCAGGGTTTGGCGACTCACGATGAGGAAGACACGGCTTTTCTTGGGATCACCGCTACCGGGTCGGCGGACGCGGTAGAGATCCCCACGCTTCATGGCTCGCTCTGGTAGGCCAGAATGTCTTCGGTCTCTCGATTCAACTCTTCGGCTGCGCGATTGAGAATCTCTAGATCTCTGGCTTCGCGGAGCCGGCGGCGGTAGCGCTCAACGTATTCCACCGCAGCCTGCTCGATGACGCGAGAGCGGTTAGAATGTTGCCCCGCAATCTCATCAATGGCCTCAACGGTGCCACTAGACAGGGTAATCGAAGTTTTGATCTTCATACCACAAACATACCGCCATTTAGGGTATAGATCAAGGTTGGACGACCACGAGCAGTAGGGGTGACGCATGCGTCGCCCCTACTGCTACAATCACCTCGGCGTCAGCTCAACCCGCTTGGTAACCTGTCCAGCCTTCTGCGACCACACCGTGACAACAGCCTCGGCGGAGCGCATCGGATCGAGCAACCGAACGTGCCAAGCGATTTTGCGTTTGTGGGGACCACTCTCCCGGGCTCCGGGCAGCACTCCCAGCGTGTGCTCCATATCTCCGTTCAGTAGCTCAGCGTTCACAAGTGACAGTGTGACGCGCACGGGCTTGGCAATTTTGAGAAGTTCCTTGGCGTGGGTAGTCGCCGTCGGCATCCAGCCGACGTTGGCAATGGTGGCACTAAGATCAAAGGTATTCGATATATCCTGCCGGGATTTTGCCGAGTAGTCGAGAATCGCGACTTGCGGCAACTTTTCGGCGAAGGTCACCACCCATCTGACGTTGCGGTCGAGTTCGGCCGCGATCATTTGCTCGGGCGGGCTCGCTATCGACCAACGATCCCACCCGCCCAATTCAATAGCGCCGAGTTGTGGGTGGTCGAAGGGATACCAGTTGATGAATCCTTTTCCATCTAGGACTTCATCGTTCCATCTGAATTGCGACTCACGGTCACCCATGGTGCCGTGCTGCCACATTTCCGTCGTCATTGCAAGCACACCGAATACCTTGGAGCCCCAATCATTGAAGACACCATGGCCGGGATGCATGAGGTCTACTATCTCTTGTTTCGAATACGCGTAGTTCGAGTAGCCTGTAATCTCTACGCCGTCCTCGGCGATCGCACGATAGTCTTCGAGGTCGGCTTGCGGGAACTCCCAGTTCTGATCGAAGAGAGTTGGAAAGCGCAGCAGAAGTCCGCCACTGGTATGAAACGTGTGGATCGCCGCGATGTTGGGACGCGATGTGATATACTCGACGAGGGCGTGGGTTTCCGGTTCCGAAAGCGGATACGGACCAGACGCGAACTGTGCCGGATCCCAGTTCGCCGGAAAGTTACGATTCAGATCGACTCCGCCTACACGGTCCTCGTTGTACGAGCCATCGCCGTCGTTGTCGATCCCCTCAGTGAACATATCGAAATACGTTCCGCCGGATTCCCCTCTCCTTCTCCGAACCATCATGCGAGGATCGTCCGGTGAAATCTTCCAGCGGCCCTCGGAATTCGGCACTCGCATCTGCAGGATGCGCCCGTCGCCGTCCAAATCTTCGGGGGGATCTTCATCGAGTGCACCGTCGCCGTCCTCGTCCACGGGCCGAACGTTCCAACGATGATTCTCGGGGCTGTCTACCGAAATGGCGCGTCCGTCCGGATTGACGATCGGTACGACATAGAACGACCGCGTGTCGATCAGTGACGTAATATCTGGGTTGGTTCCGTAATGGTCGAGTAGGTAATCGATGAAATACAGTGCGCCCTCTCCGCCTAAGACCTCACCACCGTGGATGTTCCCGTCCACGTAAAACCCCGGCTTCTGATCGGCCGGACCAGTCTCAGGATTGTTGATCTCCACCGCAAACATCGGTCGGCCCATGCGGCTGCGTCCGATCTCGAGTAGCGTCGTGAGCGCTGAGTGTTGGGTCGTGATCGCATCGAGGTACGACTCGATCTCTTCGAGGCTATGGTACTTGTCGAAAGCTATGAGCGGCTTGCGCGATGTCTGTGCAAACAAGGTGCCGGTAGGCACCGCAATACACAAAGCAGTTACTATCGCCAGAAAAGGACTCATGATGCCACAAGGTAGGAAACTCCTGATGTCCTCCGTAGAATCTCTCCTCACGCTAGTCCGATTCGCGCCAGCATGTCATCGAACCGTGGATCATCGCGCAAGGGATCGAAATCCGGCCAGTACTTGAGAATCCCCATTAAGGGATCTCGCTCCTCATATGCCCGTTCGAGCCACTCGAAAGCTTCGTCTTTCCTCCCTCGCAAGGCCAGTCCCATAGCAAAGAAGCTGGATTGCACGTAGCCATCCTTGAGTCGTGCGACCATCTCATCGAACATCGCGTCAGCTTCCTCCATCCTGCCTGCCAAGACATACACCGCATGCGTATCTCCAAGCGCCCATTGGTGGCGCCCGGAAAGTGATAAAGATTTCTCAAATGCGGCGATCGCTTCCGGATACCTCGACCCCCAACGTGACGCCAGTCCGAGGCCACGACATGCGAGGTACGAGTTCGGCTCCAGCTCAATTGCCGTTTGCAAGTGAGTGACAGCCTCCTCATAGCGACTCGCGATGGCGAGAACGAATCCAAGCATTGAGTTGGTGTAGCTGGATCGCGGATCGAGTTCAACTGCGCGCCGGGCTTCAACTATGGCTTCGTCGAACCGCCCCTCAACTAACGCAAGTTTGAAAAACGCATGCCAAGTCCGTGCCTGGACATTGCTCGGGTTGAGTTCGAGAGCGCGCCGGAGTTCTCTTGCTTGGGTATCCCAGTCCCAGTCGTACAGACCGCTCACCAAGGCCAGTGCGCAGTGACCCTCCGACAGCGTATCGTCCAGCGCGATCGCCTTCAGTGCGGCCTCCTTGGCCTTGGGCATGGTCGCATGCGGCCGCAGGACACCATAGAAGCCGAGTAGACCGTATGCGTCGGCCCTGCCGGCATGGGCCAAGGCGTAGTCGGGATCCAAGGCGAGCGCCTGCTCGAAGCACTCGAGCCCGTTCTGGAGAGACGCCCCAATTCGTTGATAAAGGAAAAAACGGCCTTTCAAATAGAGCTGGTAGGCGTCGAGGTTCTCTGTGGACGGCCTGACGAGTTGCCGGTCGGACCCGCCCGCTAGAGTGACTTGCAGTTTGTCGGCTATCGTCGTGGCGATCTCGTCTTGAATGGCGAACACGTCGTCCATCTCCCGATCGTAGCGTTCCGACCAGAGGTGATACCCGTCGGCCACGTTGATCAACTGCGCGGTGATGCGCAGACGGTTGCCGGCCTTGCGTACGCTGCCCTCCAATACAGTCGTCACCTTGAGTTCCTCACCCACCTCGGCAATGCTGGGCGACTTGCCCTTGAACGAGAACGACGACGTGCGTGCGGCGACATGTAGATCCTCCAGTTGTGCCAACGCATTGATGATCTCCTCGGTGATTCCGTCGCTGAAATATTCGTTCTCCGGATCGGCGCTCATATTGGCAAACGGTAACACGGCAATGGATTTTTCCGCCGTCCCTTCCTGCGGAGGCACCGGTGTGACGTTCTGAGGCACCGGCATCGTTGACGCTAGCTCAAGCGCCGCGGCGAACTGAGCCCCAGTGGTGAAACGATCGGCGGGAATCTTGGAGAGGACCTTGCTCACCACCGGGTCGAGCGTTCCAGGCAGTGTGTCCCGGCGAGAAGAAACAGCCGGCACCGATTCCGTGAATCGTTTGGCGATCACGGCCTGGGCGGTGGCCCCCGTAAACGGCTGCTCCCCCGCTAACATCTCGTACAGCACGCAGCCGAGCGCGTAGAGATCGCTCCGCCCGTCCAACTCGCCATCGCCGGCCGCTTGTTCGGGACTCATGTAGGCCGGAGTGCCCACTGCCAATCCCGTTTGTGTCAGTTGGTCCGCGCCAGCCGCACTCAAAGCCTTGCCAATACCGAAATCCACGACCAAGGCGTGTCCCCCGGACAAGAGCACGTTCTCCGGTTTGATATCCCTGTGAATCACGCCCTCGGCGTGGGCATAATCCAACGCATCGGCAACCTCTCCCGTGATTCGCAGTGCCTCATCGACGGGAAGTTGCTTCTCCTTGTCAAGTCGGTCGCGGAGGGACGCGCCTTCAATAAACGGCATCACATAGTAGAGGAAGCCGTCGGCCTCACCAGAGTCGTACAGCGGTAGGATATGGGGGTGGGTCAGCCGGGCAGCAAACTCTATTTCCCGTAGGAATCTCTCGGGGCCGAGCGCCTGAGCCAGCTCGGGTCTCAGCACCTTCAACGCTACGGGACGGTGGTGCTTGCGATCCTCCGCCAGATAGACCACTGCCATACCGCCCGCACCGAGTTCTCGCTCGACAGCATAACGGGCGACGACGGCCCCCTTCAGGCGCTCCAACATGTCGGACATGGTGCAAAAGATATGGGTAACGAACCCCGATGGCGAGTCGCCCCGCGGGAGTACCGTCTACGCCAACTCTTCGAACCTACATGTGAAGTGCCTTAGGAACTTGGACTGATACGTAATCCTGTAGCCTTTTATTCTATCGCGCTGCTTCCAAACAGTCTCAATCACTTCCAGGATATAGTCGAAATGACTTTGGGTATATACTCTTCGGGGGAACGCCAGGCGAACAAGCTCAAGAGGAGATGGAATTTCATTTCCCTTATCGTCAAAGCTCCCAAACATGACGCTGCCCAGTTCCACACCGCGGATTCCACCTTCCACGTAGAGTGCGTTGACCAGCCCGATCCCCGGGTATTGCAACGGTGGGATGTTGGGGAGAATCGCCGTCGCGTCCAGGAACACAGCGTGTCCTCCAACCGGACGAACATAGGGAATTCCGAGCAGCTCCAACCGCTTCGCGAAGTAGCAGACCGTGGCATGCCGATACTCTTGGTAGTCCTGCTCCAATGCCTCCATCAAACCGACGGACGCCGCCTCGAGATCTCGACCAGCCATCCCACCATATGTCGGGAACCCTTCTCTCAGAATCAAAGCGTTCCGAAAGTCCTCCGCCCACCGATCTTCGTTGCAGGTAAGGAAGCCACCAATATTCACGAGTCCATCCTTCTTCAGACTCATCGTAGCAGCGTCTGCATACGAGAACGTCTCCTGTGCAATCTCGAGCAACGACTTGTCGTGATAGCCGGTCTCACCCTGCTGAATGAAATATGCGTTTTCAGCAAACCGGCACGCATCCAGTACTAACGGGATGCCGTATTTTTCTAGAAGTTGTTTCGTACCTCTAATGTTCTCCAATGAAACCGGCTGACCACCTCCCGTATTGTTCGTAACGGTAATCATGCAGAAGGGAATGTTCTCCTTGCCATTCTCATGAATGCACCGCTCCAACTTGGCGAGATCCATGTTACCCTTGAACCGTGCCTCCGATCGATTGTCCAACCCTTCATCACCGAGCAGGTCTACCGCCTTACCACCAACGAACTCGATGTTCGCCCGAGTGGTATCGAAGTGACTATTGTTGGGAACTACATCTCCTTGTTTGAGCCGAGTCGTTGCAAGTATTCCCTCTGCCGCTCTCCCCTGATGTGTCGGGAAGATGTACTTCATTCCGGTAATGTTCTTGACGGTGGACTCGAATTTCTTCCAGGAAGGGCTTCCCGCGTAACTCTCATCACCCAACATGATCGCGGCCCACTGCTGGGTCGACATCGCTCCCGTACCACTGTCGGTCAACAGATCGATGCAACAGTCTCGGGAATCCAGTTGAAAGACGTTGTGATGAGCCTGCTTGAGAGCCTCGATCCGTTCATCTTTGGAGATGATGTGCAGAGGTTCGGTGACTTTGATGCGAAACGGTTCGATAATGGTCTTCATTGGCGATTCCATTGAGGTGTTATACGGGCGCGTCTCGATCAACAGAAGTTGGAGCGCAAGTATGAAGAAGTTCTGAATCATTCTTTAAGGGCAGGAGATGGTCAACCGGTATCCACTATTCTCCACTTGCCGGTTCTGCTTTACACTATCAGATTGAAACGATATACTCTTCCTCGACAACGCTTCCAGGACCTCCCCTTGGCCCGAATTCTAGTAGCCGAAGACGACAGCTCGATGCAGCGGGCGATCGAGCGAACGCTGATTCACGCGGGCCACGAAGTATTACTGGCTTCCGACGGAGATAGCGCGCTCGGTTTGTTCAAACAGCACGATGTGGATTTGAGCATAGTCGACATCTTCATGCCCGGTATGGACGGAATGGAGCTGATCATCAGACTCAGGCAGAGCCACGGGGACGCTAAGATCATCGCAACGTCCGGCGGTGGCGTGGTAGATCACGAAAAGGTATTGGACATCGCAACCCGGTTTGGGGCGATCCGCACCCTCCCAAAACCGTTCGCGCCGGACGAACTGCTGGCAATGGTCGACGAGGTATTGAGAGCTGACTGAACTCAGCAAGCAGCCAGGCCCGCAGGACTTTCAGCGGTATACCTATGCGGTACCGCCACGAGCGCTGGCACTATCTTTTCTCGCATTGGCCGTCTCGGTCGCGGGGGCGCTGTTCTTCAGGGAATCACTGGCTGAGTACGGGTCGTTGATGTGGCTATTGGCTCTTCTGCCGGCATTCTTGCTCTGCACGTATCGCGGATGGCATCGTGTAACCGTGGCTCTCGCCGTTGGAATGATCGTACTCGTGCTCGCTCACCTACTGGGAATGCTCCTATCGTGGCAATTGGGAGACTGGCCGTTCTTCGTTTATGCTCTTTCGGCCTACATAGGATTGGCTCTCGGAGCCGGATGGTTTTCGGAGATACGCGCGGAGGTAGCCCAGCGTGAACGCGCCGAGCAAAATTTGGGGCGCGTCCATACCGACCTCCGGAAATCACACGTCGATCTAAAGCTCGCGCAGTGGAAGCTCATCGAGGTCGAGAAGCTGGAGGCAGTGGGCCAGCTCGCCGCAGGGGTCGCGCATGAGGTCAAGAACCCGCTAATGGCGCTGATCGTCGCGGTCCAATACCTTGCGCAGCGGTTCAAGGACGACGACGAGTTGCAGGGTGTCCTCGATGACATGCGTACGGCGGTGCACCGTGCGGACACAGTGATACGAGGGCTACTCGACTTTTCCTCGGCGCACGAGCTTGAAACTTCGCCACAGGACTTGAATGATCTCATTGAGAAATCGGCGTTCATGGTAAAACACGAATTCACCAAAAGTCACGTGAAGTTCGTCAAGGATCTAACTCCCGACCTCCCGAAGCTCGAACTGGACGGATTGAAGACGCAGCAGGTTCTCGTCAACATCTTTACCAACGCCGCTCACGCCACGCCCGCAGGCGGAACGATTACCGCAAGAACCTACGTTAAGAGGAAAAGAACCATTGCAGGAGAGGCCGAGGATCCGGACAACGATCCGTTCGCAACTGGCGGAAGAATGGTGGTGCTCGAAGCGGATGACACGGGAAGCGGGATCCCCCCGGACCAGTTGATCAAGCTCTATGATCCGTTCTTTACCACGAAGCCCACCGGCCAGGGGACGGGTCTGGGTCTTTCGGTATCTCGCCAGATCATCGAGATGCACGGCGGTACCATAGACATCCGAAACCGGGAAGAAGGCGGAGCCAGGGTCACTATAGTTTTCGACGTTCCTGAGGAGGACACTTAGAAATGGAAAAGAAGCGGATTATGCTTGTTGACGATGAGGCGATCATCACGCGCACGTTGAAGCTCTACCTGGAAGCGACTGGTGCCTACGAGGTGGTTGCTGAGAACGAAGGCACGAAAGCGGTTCAGACGGCACGGGAGTTTCGACCCCATCTCATCCTGTTGGACATCATGATGCCCGACATCGACGGCCCAGAGGTCGCCGCCCAAATGAGAGAGGACGACGCGCTTAGCGCCACACCAATAGTGTTTCTCACGGCCTTGGTGAAGAAGGACGAAGTCGATTCCGGAGGAGGCACGATCGGCGGCTATCCCTTCCTCGCCAAGCCGATCGAGCCTGAAAAGGTGGTGGAGTGTATAGAGCAGCACACGGCTTGAAAAAGCCGATATATTTACTGGCCCGGGCGACCGCTCCATGGCGGTCCTCGTCGTCGTTCTGCACATCCAGGAGGTGATCGATGGGAGTTCAATGGGAAATCCGCGGAGCCTCGTACGACAACTGCAACTGTGCCTGGGGCTGCCCTTGCCAGTTCAACTCTCCAACCACGTACGGCCACTGCGAGGCCGTAATCTGCGGACACATCAAGGAGGGTCATTTCGGCGACACACCTCTTGATGATCTGAACTGGGCGCTCCTAGTCTACTGGCCGGGTGAAGTAGCAGAGGGGAACGGAAAGGAACAGGCAATCATCGACGAGCGGGCGAACGATGCCCAACGGGAGGCGTTGCGCAAGATTCTCCACGGTGAAGACACGGCACCGGGTGCAACTCACTTCTTCGTCTATAACAGCACGATGTCCGAAGTTCTAGAAACCCTTTACAAGCCTATAGCGCTCGAGATCGACGTCGACGCTCGTAGAGCACATCTCAACATTCCCGGTATCGTCGAATCCACAGGATCACCGATCATCGATCCCAATACCGGGGCCGAGCAGCGCGCCCGTATCCAGCTCCCGAACGGGTTCGAGTACAACGTTGCCGAGATGGCCACGGCATCGACCAAGGCGACCGGCGCCATAGAACTCGACCTCAATGACACGTACGGGCAGTTCAACATTCTCCACATGAATCAGGACGGCGTGATCCGGTAGCAGAGCCGCAAAGCATGACGCTCCAAAGTGCGATTGATGCCTGACCCCGAAACAGTGACCCTACCTGCGCTGGGGCGGAACGATCGCTGGGCCGTCCTATCGTCGCTGGCAGGAGTTACCGCGCTTGCGTGGGCCTATTTGTTCTGGTCGGCAACCCGCATGGTGGGTTCGTCGCAGCCAATGGAGATGGCGCAAATCCACTCTTGGGGCCCGGTGGAATTCGTTGCTGTCTTCCTGATGTGGGCAATAATGATGATCGGCATGATGGTACCTACCGCCGCACCGATGACAATGATATATGCGGCTGTAGCTAGGAAGGCGGCGCGTGACGGGGCGATGGTGGCACCCACCGTAACATTTGTGGCGGGCTACATCGCCATGTGGGCGCTTTTCAGTGTCGTGGCGACATTGGCGCAGTGGGGACTCGACCGCGCGGCGTTGCTGTCCCCGATGCTGGTGACAACAAGCCCGAAAATTGGAGCCGGTCTGCTCGTAGCCGCCGGCATCTACCAGTTGACCCCTGCCAAAACCGCCTGCCTCAAGCACTGCCGCTCTCCCGCATATTTCATCTCCCAGCATTGGCGAGCGGGAACCGTTGGCGCGTTCCGGATGGGTTTGGTCCATGGGGCTTTTTGCTTGGGCTGCTGTTGGCTGTTGATGGGACTTCTCTTCGTGGGCGGCGTAATGAATCTGCTCTGGATCGCCGCTATTGCGATCTTCGTGTTGTTGGAGAAGGTAATTCCCCGCGCGCCAATGGTGGGCAAGCTGGCCGGTGGCGCGATGATCTTGACGGGAATGGCTCTGTTGCTAGCGTGGATGCGGGGCGGCGGTTAGACGGTCTCCACCGCCCCGTTGTACCGCATCTACTGACCGGCTTCGCTGAGCGATGACGTGAAGAGGTAGTCGTTCGCCTTCACACCGCCATGGCAGTTCTGGCACCCCGGTACTCGGCCGGCCATCGCCATCCCGTTCGGCGCCTTGTCCAACTCACCACTGGGAAGGTACTTGGCAAAGAACCAATCGTTATGCTCACCGTCGTAGCCCGACTTCTTAAACATCACTGTCACCGCCGCCAATGTGCTGTCCGGCATATAGTTCTCTTTGATGACGATCGCGCCGTCCGGCATTGAGCCCGCGTGGCTCGTCAGCGCACCCATGGCAGCCTCATTCAAGTACGAGGTCAGCAACATGCCGTGCGGTACCTGTCCGGTGTACAATTCGCCCTTGTCGGGCCAGAGTCCCCAGTTCGACTGGTAGGCGGCTGCCTGGATATGTGCCCACATGCCCGGGCCAGTCGTGTCCGGCTGTGCGGCGGTCACCGAGGCCGAGGGTTCCTCGGACGCGTCGTCACGAGTCTCGCCTCCACCGCACGCTGCGAACGCAACGGAGCCACCCGCCGCTGCCACCAATGCTATCCGTACTAATTTCATGGTCCCTCCCTTGTGATTATCTCCAGACAATCCGCTCGATTATCGCACCTTCCAAAATATCGTCTACGAAGTCCATGCCTTCCACCACCTCCGCAAAGATAGTGTAGTTGTGATCGAGCCGCGGATTGTCCACCAGATTGACGAAAATCTGGCCGTCCCCCGTATCGCGGCCACGGGTCGACACGCCGACAGTCCCCCTTAGGTGTGATCGCACCGTCAGCTCATCGCGGGTATACGGACCGTCCCCAATGAACTCATTGGCACCGGGGCTACCTCCTTGGATCACGAACCCCGGTACGACGCTACGACGCGATGAAACGTTAGTCCGTCAAAGTATCCCTCTCGGGCAAGTTTTGCGAAACGCGCGGTGTTGGTCGGTGCCTCATACGGCAATAGTTGCAACACGATCTCCCCGCCGGCGCGCATTTGTAGAATCGGTCGGGCTGTCGCCAACTCGCGAATCTCTCTGAGAGTGGGCAACGGCTGGGCTGGGAAAACCGTCGGAGTTGCCACATGCTCCCTTCCCATCCAATCGGTCAAGACCGCAGCAACCTGATTCGCTACCGCCACATCGAAGTCGGCAAGGTAGGGGCGCAAACGTTCGGCGAACTGTGCATCGCCCAACTCGCCGATCCGCGTAAGCAGCGCGCTCCGAGCATCGCGTGATGTCTCACGGTGCTCCGCAGTAATGCGGTCTAACGCCCCGAACAGCGATGACACGGCATCCTTCCCAAGCGGCGTCTCTGCCAACGCATTCGTGGTCATAATGATCAATTGATAGCCGGATCGATCGAGTTGGGCGATGTAAACGCTGTCTGCGTCATGGCCGGCCAGTTCGAGCAGGCCAGACACCGCGGCCTCACGCACGTTGTCGTCAGCATCGAACGCCAGCCGTTCGAGGACACCGCGGGCTCCGATCGTTGTAGCGGCGCGCGCCGCATACAGGCGCACCCACGAGTTCTCCGACTCAAAGGCCCGATCTAGAAACGGGGTTAACCGACCGGGCGCTGCTCCTGCGAGAGCCAGAAGTGCATGCGCCGGCCGGTGCCATGATTCCTCGCTCACCTCCTGACCGGCGATCAATTGCAGCAGGTCGACCGTTCGCGGATCTCTCCGGCAAGCGGCCAATTTGTCGATCGCCAACAGCGCAACGTGCATGTTGTTGTCGTCGGTCGCCTGGCGAACAAGATCGCACACCGAGCTATTCGACATCCGCTGTCCGTATCCCTGGATCGCCACATAGCGAACTGGGGCCGCCGGATCTGACAGGCCGCGCGCCATCACCCCTTCCCTTCCCTCAAGCGTTCGAAGCATTACTGCTGCCCGCACAGCGAGTCGTCGAACCTGTGCGTCCGCATCGTCCAACACCGCGAGAAGAAATGTTGAGTCGACCTGACCACTGCCCACCAAAGCCGCGACCGCCAGGCGGCGAACCTGTGCCGCGCTGCGCTCGTTCGGTGAGTCGAATCGGGCCAACTCGCGCAACCGTGCTACGAACTGAGCCGTGAGTGGCTCCTTGCCGCTCTGCCGTCGAACAATGGATTCGAATCCACGAGCGAACCCGACAATTCCTTCTACAGCGACGTCGCTCGATGCATCGAGAAGTGCGGCGGTCACGAGTCCTATCGTGTCCACTGACAAATACGCAAGTCGACCCAGAGTTTGGGCAACTACGCCATGGACCCATGGATCACGCTCGCTCGTAAGGCGCACGAGCAAAGGTCCTATTACCTCGCCTGGGTCTGCGCTGAACACAGCCTGGCCGAGTGCGTTTACCGCCTCGGCACGAACGGTATCGGATACATCTTCTAGGAGTGGAAGGATCTGGCGGACGATGTCTGGGCGCTCGAGTCTACCAAGCGCTCGAACGCTGATGCGCCGAACTGCGGCGTCGCCCGATCGCGTACCAGCTACCAGCGTTCTGAGTTGTTCCGGCGTCGCAGCTCGCGCATCCTCTGCCGCCAGCAACTCTTTCCATGTTGCCGAATCCAAAACGACCGGCACGATTGGTTTGAGGGTCGGCTCTTGGACTCCCACGCCAACAGCAAATACGGCAAGGGTGATAGCGGACGCTATCCCAATTGAGCCTGTGGCGGTTCTTAACATGTGATCAAGAAGATGGGCGCAACGCCTCGACTTGGCGAGTGATCCGAAAGAGTCCTGTACTCGACACCTGGTAGAACCAGTGCAGAGTCATATAATACTCCTTACCAGCGATATTTCGATGCAAGGAGACCTACGATGACGACTATGCGAGTCTTTGGAGCCGCCACCTTGGCGTTCCTCGCCGCATGCCGACCACAACCGAACCCTGAGAGCACAACCCAAGCACCGGAATACTTGGGTTCCCCCGGCGGAGAGACCGCCAATTTACCGTTCTCCGATGCCGTCCGCGTAGGAGACATGCTTTACCTCTCCGGCCGGATCGGGACCGTAACCGGTCAAGGACTAGCGGAAGGCGGCATCCAGCCTGAGACGCGGCAAACGATGGAGAATATCAAAACAGTTCTGGAGCGTCATGGCTCATCGATGGACCGGGTGGTGAAATGCACCGTGATGCTCGCGGACATGGCCGAATGGGGCGCAATGAACGAAGTGTACCGCGAGTTCTTTCCCACCAACAAGCCCGCCCGGAGTGCGTTCGGCACCAGTGGACTCGCCCTTGGATCCAGGGTGGAGATCGAGTGTGTGGCGACTCTAGAGCAATGAGCTAGAGGTGTCCGCCCATGGACCGCGCAGACTTTGAAGCAGTCGTCCGCGATGCAATCGAGAGCCTCCCGGAACAGTTCCACTACACGCTCAAGAACGTCGCGATTATGGTTGAAGAGGAGCCCGACCAGGCGGAGTTGCACGAACTCGGCATCGACCCCGAGCGCGACGAACTGTTCGGCGTTTACCAAGGCATGTCATTGCTGGAGAGGGGAGCCTCGCACACGGGCCCGCCCGACCGCATTGTCATCTACCGCCGTCCGATCCTTCGCTCCTGCGACACCGTCGAGGCGATACAAAAGGAAATCCGCCATACGGTGATCCATGAACTGGGACACCACATGGGGCTCGGTGACGACCAGATGCCGTTTTGAACTCTAGACCTCAATCCCACGCCCGCCGAGTCACGTATCCGCGGCAACATGCAGCCGCCGAGCGACGGCTGCAAGCGCACGGTCCATAGTCCAGAGCGACACACCCGCAATCATCGAAGCCGCCAGCAAGTGTGCATCGACCCAACCTATTCCAGTGCCACTGAGCCGGCGGTTCGTGACGAGTTCCATTACTTCGTCGTGCGCCGCCAAGCTCACATGGGGCAAGCGGGCAAGACTCCCCAAGACCTGATCGCGTTTTCTCAGGTTGCCACAGGCAAGTTCACCAACGATGAACGGGTGACAAGTCACCCGTGTCGCTTGCAGCAGCTCGTCCAGCCGGTGGTTCCCCCGTCGTAGATGATCCACCCACACGGAGGTGTCTACAAGGATCACCGCGTGCGTTTTCCAGGTAGACGCCGACGCGGGACTTCTCGCAACTGCTTTTCGGTGCCGCCCAATTCCTGCAAGCGCCAAGCGCTCTCCCGTGCAATCAAGGCTTCGAGCCCCTCCCGCACCAGGGCGGTTTTTTGCTGTACCCCGGTCAATCGTCGTGCTTCTTCCAACAAATCGTCATCAATGTTCAATGTCGTTTTCATATGTATCAATATGTATATTTAATACATATCACGCAAGGATTGCTCGCGCAGGGCGGTTCCCGGACTACAACTCTCTGCCCCAATCCCACTCACGGCACTGACCACCGCCGCAGGTTGTTCTTCCTGAATGAAGTACCCAGACCGAGCAATCGTATCGACCGTGAACGACGGCAGTCGCTCGCGGAGCAACGCTAACTCGTCCGCCGAGGGCCCGGACTGGTGCTCCGCTTGACCCACCAAGAGCACCACGGAACAGGAGATCTCCCGAAGGTGATCGCGCAGGAGTTCGGGCTCCTTCGCCCGTGCCATGCTCTGGTACGCCTTTAGTGTCCCCTTGTAATCATTAGCAGGCCCGGTCGTATATGCCGCCACGATGGCTCCGTTCACCCATGAGTCATCGAACGACACGCGCTTCATCGCGCTGTAAATTGTTCGTCGCAACATCTGGCGTCCATCGAATAACCGGAGCAGCGGTGCGAAGCGCATCCAGCGGCGAAAGCCCGCCGTCGCAGCCGATTCGGCCGCCCCTCCTTCCAGCGATACGATGCCCCGCACAACTTCCGGGTTCTTATACGCAACACGTAGGGCTATCGACGAACCCAGTGAGTGACCTACCAAAACCGCTTGGCGAATGGCCAGCGTATCCAGCACCGCCGCTACCCGGTCAGCCTGAGCCGCAAGCGAGTAATCAGCATCCTCCGGTCGGGCGGACGTTCCCATTCCCAACGGTTCGATCCCGATTGCATGGTAGCCGGCACTGTCGAGCAGCTCCATAACATGACGGTAGCCATAAGAAGATCCGAAAAGACCGGGGAGCAGCACTACCGGTGCCCCTCGACCCACAGTCGTCACGGTCAACCATTCTCCCGGCGCAACCGTGATGTGAACCGTCTTTGATGTATCTGCAGTAATGAGCGCGAGAACCAGAAGGAACATGAATCATCGTAACGGCAACGGCGGATAGACGAAAGGCAGCTTACGTGACAGTCCGTTAAATTGCTCCGCTGATCTCACGACGGGACCCAAAGAATGAAATACCGCTTCTTGCTCGCTGCGCTAGCGCCGGCCATCGCCTCGCCGGCACTCGCCCAGGAGATGTCCGTGGACGAGTACAGCCCTCGCTCTACCCTGGTCGTGCCGGTACACCCACTGACCCGCAGCCGATTTCCATTCATCGATGCGCACGCACACCCACGCGGTACAATGTCGGCCGATTCGCTGGACGAGTTGGTCCAGGCGATGGACGCCATGAACATGGGTGTGATGGTTAACCTGAGCGGTCGTCAGGGCGAGCGGCTCAGGCAAATCATCGAGAACATGAAGGGACGGTACCCCAGACGGTTCGTAGTCTTTGCGAACCTCAACCTCAGAACCCTGGACGACCCCGATTGGACCGAAAAGGCGGTGAGGCAACTGGAAGAAGATGTCACAGCGGGTGCATCGGGACTAAAGATCTTCAAGAACCTCGGTATGACGGCGCAAGACGGAAACGGCGACCGCCTTCGTACGGATGATCCGCGACTCGATCCGGTATGGGACAAAGCCGGAGAGTTGGGCATACCCGTACTAATTCACACCGGCGACCCACACCAGTTTTGGGAACCGCAGGACGAGAACAACGAACGCTGGTTCGAACTGAAGGAACGCCCCCGCCGCATTCGCCCACCAGACCGTTTTCCCCCGTGGGAAACGATCATGCAGGAACAGTGGAACATCATCCGCAAGCACCCGGAGACGAAGTTCATCTCGGCTCACCTCTCATGGCTCGGCGGCGACCTGGATCGACTCGGCAAACTCTTCGACGAGATGCCCAATATGCACACCGAACTCGGCGCTGTCCTAGCCGAACTCGGCCGCCAACCTAAAGCGGCACACGATTGGCTCGTCAAGTATCAGGACCGTGTACTGTTCGGCAAAGACGCATGGGGCCCCAGCGAATACCACGTGTACTTTCGAGAACTCGAGACCGATGACGAATACTTCGAGTATTACAGAAAGCGTCATGCATTCTGGCGCCTTTACGGACTCGAACTACCGGACTCAGTGCTTCGTAAGGTCTATTACGAGAATGCCCTTAGGATAATCCCGGGAATCGATCGATCGCTGTTTCCCAGCACGACCGTATCGCTCGACTACGACGCCATGGCAAAGCGCATTGTGGACGCGCTCGACTTGGGTGAAGAGAACGTGATCTTACGATACGATCCGGAAACAATGGCGGAATTTCCGGATGTCGTGGCACGCGCAATGGACACGCGTGGAGCGAACGTCGACCTCATGCCATACGGACACGTACCGCAGTTCGAACGACGTCTGGAGCGGGCCGAGGTTTACGTTTGGCTTCCAGCGGGCGACAACGCGTTGACTACCGCCAGCCAGGCCGAGCTGCTCGGCCGCTGGCTCGATACGGGAGCCGGCCGGCAGATCCACTTCCACTGGGGAGGTGGATCCATGGGAACCGACGGCATAATCGGAGACCACTCGCCCACCTATGACTCGATCTATGCGGCGGCGCTCGACATCGACTACGCAGAGTTGGATCGAACCCAATCGACAGCAGTGGACTTACTGCGATCGGGCGAAGTCCACGTAACGACGCCTGCCGGCACCGACATCAGATTCCGTATCGGCGAGCGACCCGTCAACAAGCAGAACGGTAACGCCTCCAAGAGTTCCGCTGCGGGCGCGCGTATTCGCATCGACCACGAGACCGAACTACCGGCCGGTGTCATCCGGGTGGCACCACTCGAAGAAACCGTTTCGGGCACCATCGTCGTTCCGTGGGCGCGGTTTGGAAACACTCGTGTCACCGATCTCCGTCTCACCATCCAGCAAGGACGCGTTGCGCAGATCTCGGCGGAAAGTGGTGAGGATGCAGCACGGGAGGCCCTGAACGCAGCATCGGCACTCCAGAGCTTCCGCGAGTTCGGACTCGGCTTCAATCCGCGGCTCGTCCAGCCGGCAAACGAGCCATGGCTTCCCTACTATGGGTACGGTGCCGGAGTCGTGCGCCTCAGCCTCGGCAACAACGCCGAGTTGGGAGGGAAAGTGCGCGGCGAGGGCGTGCGGTGGTTTTTCTTCACGGATGCTACCGTCAGGGTTGGCGGCTCAGTGTTGGTGGACGGTGGCCGGCTCGTGAATCAATGACCGTTTCGGAGACGCGATCGTGACACGTATACCTGCAGCTAGCAAAGCCATGATCGCAGACGGTTTACACTGACTGGAACTCGACCCGATCTGCTTCGGCCACCCGCTCGGAGGCATCGAGGGTTTCGATTGACACCAGATTGTCGTGCTCGTCGTAGTCGATTACGATCCCCGACCCGGGCTCGTCTGATTCGGCCACAGGGACATCAGGCCTGAATACCATACTCAGTGTGTCGGTCTGGGAATCGTAGGACACCTTCATTCCTCGGGCCTCCAATATTTCTGGATTTTCATCGTGCGGTACATCTCCCCCTCGACTGACTGGGAATCCATTTCATGCCGTTCGAGGATCCGCACATTTAGACATGTCCGCGGTCTCCAAATCGGCCACAATATTCTTCGCCATATCGATCGCCTCACTAACATCAATTGAATCGATTGTCTTGTTCAGCTCATAGTCTGAGTCCGCTCGCAGCGCCAGGAGGTCAAATAGAGCGCTTCCGATTGTTTTGAGTTCCGTGCTGTCGCTCCTCTTGAGTGCAATCCACACGTCCCGGTGAGTGTGTTGCTTACCCTTTCGTTCTTTGTAGTGCTTGATCTTCCGGAGCCCTTCACGGGCAGTCAAGAATGCAGCATAATATGAGCGGGATATCGCAGTACGCCTCCGCGCTGCCTTGTTGGATCCTCCATCCGTTACAATGACCTCGGCCAGCGCCAGGAACTCCGACGGATCGAAACCAGACATCGCGAAGGGCTTATTGAGGAAAGAGGAAAGCGAATCCTACGTAATCCAATACTTCAGCAGGAATATTTTGCGTAATATCGGAGTAGAATTTGTAGCGCGCACCGGACTCGCGAGCTTGGTCCACTAACTCCTTATTTGCGGATCCTAGGTCGATGTTAACCGAGATCGGCAATTCGCTGTCTGGCGCCTCCGTCACTATTATGTCTGCTGGCTCGCCAAACGCAGCCAAAGCGCTCGCCCTGATGCTCTCCACGTGTGTACCAACGTTCTCTCGAATGGCCTCTAGTGCCACCTCTGGTTCCGCACCGTCAGCCACAACCGATTCTACAGATTTTGCCAAGGTAGCCATTTGAAGCTGCAAACTCCTCAGTTCTGCCCGCAGGGATCGCTCACGGCTCTTTACCGTCGCTAGTTCATTGACGACCGCAGCTAGTTCATCTAGCTGTATCCCACCACCAAGTTCAGCGGAAAAAGATTGGAAGACATTTTCAAGCTGTTGCTGTAATTCCTGCTGCGGGCTCGTTGGGCCGATTGCTGTCTGCCGTTGCGAAGTCAGCCCTCGGAGCCAGTCACGCCCCGCATTGCAATCGATAAGATGGACATCGTGCGTCGTGCCCCTGTGAAGAACATGCCAGTACCTCTCTTCTTCATGAGATTCCTCAAACCTGACCCGATCCCGAAGCAACTCAGTCGACATTACTGGACACCCCTTGAATGTTGCGCAAAGATCGGCAAACGCTGACTCGCTTCCCCGATCAACTCCTGAGGGAGCTTACCATCTAGCTTCATCGACCGACGGACCAAGAATCTTACCCTAAGCTCCTCGGATTCGGGATACACCGCGATAAAAGCACGATGCAACTGGTCGTCACTCCCTCCTGGAAACAAGAAATCTACTCCAGCGATTGAAGGTGATCCAGGTATCTCCTTCACACTACTAAACGGCAGCGGTATGACCGGGTTCCATCGAGTAGAATCTAACTCGAACGTGGCACCAACAATTCCAGGGAACATCCGTTCAGGTTCTCTTAGATATTTCCGCAAAGACTGGAGGTATCCAGATAACTGTGCGATTCCTCTCGGGGTATCTATGGACCCCGCAACTAGACTATAAACCACATGCCACTTCTTCGGCCGCGCAGTAATCAGTCTTATCGAGATATGAGCATGAAAATCAGGAAAACTCTTGCCCCCCGACAATACACCACGCAACGAGGTTTCATCACGTCGTACAAAACCCAATCGGCCTTTGGAGTCATTCCAGAGTGCTTTGAACTTGAGTTGAGCGTACGGTAATCGAGATCTAAAGAACACATTATCAAGACCCGTCGGCAACTGAGTCTTCGGGTCGGCCAGCGCACGTCTTCTAGTGGATCTCTTAGCCACGACACCCATTCTCGATTAGAAAGCGCCACAACAATACAGCGATAAAGCCCCACCCGCCAGGGCCAACCCGTCCTCCGATAGTTCCCCAACTCATAACGCTCACATTATCTTTGTGAGCGTGGGAAGCTCAGTGTTGGTGGACGGGGGGCGGCTGGTAAATCAATAACCGCTTGGGAATCGCGATCATGACACGCACACCCGCAACATTCCTCGCCATCTTGGCTCTGGCCTGTGGCAGCGACAGCTCATCGAGATCGTCGGCCGTGATTCGCGACAGCGCCGGTGTGCGGATCGTGGAGAACAGCCTCAGCGATGTCGCGGTGTGGCGGCTCTCACCCCTGCTCGAAATCGGCAGCGAAAGTGACTCACTTACGTTTCTATACAAGGTTGAGGGCGCGCACCGCCTCTCCGACGGCCGAATTGTCATCGCCAACAGGAGCACTTACGAGCTGCGCTACTACGCAGATAACGGCGCTTTTCTCAGCGCCGCCGGCCGCGAAGGTGAAGGGCCAGGTGAGTTCCAGTACCTCACATGGACAGTCCGCTGCGGCACAGACTCCGTCTACGCATACGACATCGGCACTCGGCGGATCACCGTATTCGACGAGGCCGGCAGGTTCATACGCATGGGGTCTCTCATGCTTCCGGACAACACCCTACCATATGGGATCTCGAGTTGCTCGAACGACGGATACTTCCTCTCTGCCGGGTGGCCCCGGGGCAACCCGGAGCCGGGGCTTCACCGACCAAGCATGCCCGTTGGGGTGATGGACTTGGATGGCACGCCAGTCCGAATGCTAGGCATGTTTTCTGGTGTGGACCGATGGGGCATGGTGCGAGACGGGCTGGTTCGGGGCTCTCGCCCTCTGCCATTCGGACGCAAC